>NZ_WTVS01000041.1 GCF_012911005.2 Aromatoleum toluolicum
CCCGACATGCAGTACGTCACCCACGTCGATATTGCCGCGCACCTCGATCGTGCCTGGATACACGAGGGCGTTGGCATCGATGCTGTCGACGACCAGCACCGCATCCGTCGGACCGAACTGCTCCATCAGCCAGCACGCGTCAGCCGCACGATTGTCGGCAACTAGCGCATCGAGCAGTTCCTGATAGTTTCCACCGTCCCCATAGTGACGCAGGAACCAACGGAAGCCATTGGTACAGGGGCTCTTGGCGCGAACAAAATCTCGGGTCAGATCCATGCTTGAGTTCCGTTTGCGGGTATCCGACATTCATTGCCCAGTCGTTCGAGACCATCGCAAACTGAGTTTTCGGGGCGGTCTCGCATCGCTACTTGACCAGCGTGATCGGGATGACCGTGCGGTACAGCACGCTCCACGAAATCGAGCCGGCCAGGAGGCCCGCGAACCAGCCGAGACCGTGCGAGGCCATGACAATGCGGCCGCAGTTGATGCTCGTTGCAAGCTCGAGAATCCTGTCCACGGGGTCTCCCGATGCGACATGGACCTCATAGTCGGCTCGGGCTGCGTCGAGTGTGCGCAGCGCGGCGTCACAAGCCTGAAGCGCGCGCTCACGGTCGCCGGAGCGAGCGTCCGCATTCCTTGCCGTCGGTCGGCCGCGGAACGGTCCGTCATCGGCCCTGTGCACATTGAGCAGATGAATTCGCGGCCCATCAGTCAGCTTGTCCGTATGTTCGAGTGCGTGATGCAGCGCCCGCAGGGAACCAGCTGACCCATCACAGACAACCAGCAGGTCACCCATTCCCGCGCCGAATTGCCTCGCACGGTGTCGCGATTTGACCAAGGTCACCGCAATGTCCGTGTTCTCCAGCACGTCCAGCGCGACCGAACCGAGCAGTGCGCACGCCACGCTGCCGGCGCCATCCGCGCCCATGACGATTTCCGTGATGCGCTGCCGGCGGGCGTAGGCGAGGATCGCCTCGGCGGGATTGCCCGCCGTGAGCTGCAGGTGATAGCGCCAATCTGCCTCGCCGAGAATCCGGCGCGCAGCCTCCGTATCGGCAAGTCCGGCGTGCATCAGCGTATCGTCGTCACTCGTGTTGCCGATAATGGGCTGCACATTCAACACGTGGAGGGCCGATTCAGCCGAGCGGCCGGCCATGGTGGCAGCGACGCCCAGCGCCGCCAACGAGGCGGGGGAACCGTCGACCGCAGCAAGGACGCGATAGACCGGAAGGCGGCGCATCTCGCCCCCGACTTGCGCCGCAAGGCCGACCACGCGCCCGAACTGATCGCGTTCGACCATTTCCCAATTCATGAAATCGGTTGTCACTTCCATATCGCCGCCTATCGACTGAAACGGGTTCGTTCAAGCTGTTGCTCGATCGATTCCGGCAATACGACAGCCCCATGACCGCCCGAAGCGGCCCCATCGTCGGCAGGGCTGCGCATTGCACGCCTGAGGGAATCCTATGCCACTCGCAATGGGCCGATAAGCCACCGGCGAGGCATCAGCTTGTATCCTTGCAAGACACAATTGCGGCGTCATGCCCCGTTGGATGCGCGTTTGGAGGGCCTCATTGTAGAGCGGACGACAACAGCGACGTTCCGCGGCGCAGGCTTATCCCGCCGGCTCCCGCCCCCTACCATAGGAGTGGCCCGATGACGGGTTGCGGCCCCCCGCCGAAGACGACGCGAGGGCAAAGGAGGGCGACATGACAACGAATTCGGCTGACATCGCGCGCGGGGCGTCCATCGAAACCGCACACGAGACAATGGAGCACCTTCGGGTCGAGCCTGATGCGACAGCCCGTCGCGGCGAGCCGCGCGGGGTACTCCTGGAAGGCCCGCGCGGACCGGGTCCTGACCGGAACGGCGAGACCGACTCCACGGACAAGCCGGCGGCGCTACTGCGCCGGCCGCCCGGGGTGTGGGTAAAGCGGCCGATGACGGCCTGATCCGATGACGACGGCTACGGACTGAAGGAGAACGTCGATGAGAGAGCAGAATCGGGATTGCCCCCCCGAGGACGACAGTCGCCTCGTGCTGGTCGCCGTGAGGCCGAGCGCGCGCTTTCACCGGCTCGGGGGCATCGGCAGCCTGATGGTGCTGTACCCGGGCCGCGATCCGCAGGTTCTCGTCCCAACGCCGCCGCCCGAAAGGGGCACGACACCGGAGGGCGTCCCGGCCGACGCGGCATGACGCGGTGGTGTCGGCACCATTGGGGTCGCTAGTCCTGGCTGACGATCTCGTCGACGAGCCCTCATACGTCTCCCCTACCTCGGTCAGCATTTGGCGACGTGTGCGTCGTTGCGGCAGACGCACGCCCAGCCTGGCTTCGACACGACTGACCGATTTGCTCACCAGCGATTTCGAGCCTCAGGCGCTTCGCCGCGTCGGAAAAGCTTGTCGCCTTGAGCATCTGGGCGAACACGACGTGTGTCCCTGACGTCGTACGAGCGACCACCTCACAGTTTCCATTCTGGAAACAATACTGTGCCTGCCGAAGGGCTAATCAAGGCTCGGCCCGACCCATATCATGGGGTCACCATCGGCGGAAGGCGCCGCTGCGTCCCCTGGAGTCGAGAGAAATGATGCAAGAGACTAACATCATCGTTAGCGAGGTCGATTTTGTGCGCTTGATGGCGATTCAACCGTCACCGCCCCTGCGTGCAGAACTCGAACGGGCAATTGTAATTCCCGTGGAATCAATCCAGACGAACATCGTCACGATGAACGCGCGGGTTCACTATCGCGATGAGAAGACCGGCCTCGATCGTGAGGTGCAAATCGTGTTCCCGGACGAGGCCGACATTGCGCTGGGGAAGATTTCCATCCTGGCGCCGGTCGGCGCAGCCCTGATTGGCCTCAGCGTGGGTCAGGCGATCGACTGGGATTTTCCCGACGGCACCGAGCGCCGCTTGACGGTCATCGCGGTCGATCAGTCCGGCAACACGAGCCCAGCGGGTGCAGATCGACGGCATTGAAGGTCGCTCACGATGCTGCAACCGGACTTGCCGGGTGCGATCGCGTACCGGCGGCGCCTGTCCGCCTCCCCGCCAAACAGGATAGCGTCGCCGGACGTGCAGGGCCTTCGCCGCGCGTCCTCCGGTTGATGGCTTGCCTGGCCAGCCTGTGGCGACGCAGGCCAACCCGGCGCGCCCCGTTCCCGCACGTGCTTTGATCCGCAGGCGAGGACTGCTCACACGGACACGAGCACGTCGCACTGGGATTCGGCCAGGACATGCTTGGTGACGCTGCCGAGGAACAGTTCGTCGAGCATGCTTTCACCGTGTTTGCCCATCACGATCAGGTCGCAGTCCGCTTCCTGTTCCTGCTCGATGATGTGCGTTGACGGAAGGCCTTGCAGCACGACAAGCCGTGCCTCGTAGGGCGGCAATCCGGCTTGCACGCTCAAGGTATGCAGATTCTGAACCGCTTCCTGCCGGGCAAGCGTGCGATAGCCCCGGATCACTTCTTCCTCTACACCGGCGTATCGCAGATGCCCCTCGAACGGCACATCGAATGCATGCAGCAGGACGATTTCTGCCTGTGGAGCGACAAGCCGCGCATTGGTGATCGCGCGCAGCGACGAAGGCGAGAAATCCACCGGCACGAGCACCGTTCGATAGGGTTCATGCGCAGCCTGTTTGACCACCAGCATCGGACATTTCGCCCGACTGAGCATCCGTTCCGCGGTCGAGCCCAGCAGGATATGCCGCAAGAAACTCTCGCCGCGAGCACCACAAACGATCAGACCTGCTGCCGACGCATCCACGGCCTTGTCCAGCTCTGCAAGCAAGGAGCCAAACGCAACATGAGCACCCGCGGACACGCCGTAGTGGTTTTTGAGAATGGCGACAAGATCATGCAACTTTTCCTGTGCGCTCTTGAGCACCTGCTGTCTCAACTCGTCCGTCGAGCTGCCCATGAGGTGGCGGAGCTTGTCCAGCGGGGCAAGATCGGCCACATGCAACACGTCCAGCGGGGCACCCGTTTCCCGGCTCACCAGGGCTGCACGCTCGACGGCATGGCGCGCCGGTGCGGAAAGATCGGTAGCGGCAAGCAGGCGGTTCAGTTTCAACATGGTCGTTTTCCTTTCCATTCGGATGCTGTTCGCGTCGACACGGTGGCATCGATCCTGGCGGGTGTGTATCCCGCGTGGTTAGGAGGTCTATGCATGCTTCGGTATAATATTGCTACAAAAGTTCTCCGCTTTCACGTATATCCCCGGCAAGCAGGCAGTACGGGGGAATACTTGGAGGCTACGCATCGATGAGCGACCGCCACAGGGATCATGTCCGGCCCCCAAGCTGGCATGCGCTGTCCAAGGACGACGTGGAACAGGTCCTGCAAACCGGGCCGGATGGCCTGACGGAGGATGAAGCACGCCGTCGACGCGTGCAATACGGCTCTAATCGGCTCACTCCCCCGGCGCGACGCGGCCCCCTCCTGCGGCTGGTCATGCAGTTCCACAACATCCTGCTGTACGTGATGCTCGGCGCGGTGGTCATCACGGCGGTGCTCGGTCATTGGGTCGATACCGGGGTATTGCTCGCCGCGGTGGTGATCAACGCGATCATCGGCTTCATCCAGGAGGGCAAGGCCGAAGCCGCGCTCGACGCGATCCGCGCGATGTTGTCTCCGCATGCGACGGTGATACGTGACGGCCATCGACGCGAGCTCGACGCTGCCGACCTGGTCCCCGGCGACTGGGTGATCCTGACCTCCGGCGACCGCATTCCGGCGGACCTGCGGCTGATTTCCGTACGGGAATTGCGGATCGAGGAAGCCGCGCTGACGGGCGAATCCTTGCCAATCGAGAAGGGCACGGATGCAGTTTATGCCGACGCCCCGCTCGGCGATCGGTACGGCATGGCCTATTCGGGCACCTTCGTGGTCTACGGTCAGGCGACCGGCATCGTCGTGGCCACTGGCGGCGCGACGGAACTGGGCCGGATCAATCAGATGCTCGCCGACATCCAGAGGATGTCGACGCCGCTGCTGCGCCAGATCGACCATTTCGGCCGCGTGCTGGCACTGACCATCATCGGCGTGTCGGCGGCGACCTTCGTGCTCGGCACGCTGTGGCGTGATCACGCGCCTGCTGAAATGTTCATGATGGTCGTCGCGCTCGCGGCCTCGGCAATTCCCGAGGGCTTGCCGGCGATCATGACCGTGACCCTGGCGCTGGGGGTGCAGCGCATGGCCCGGCGCAACGCCATCATTCGCCGCCTTCCGGCCGTGGAAACGCTGGGCGCGGTGACGGTGATCTGCTCCGACAAGACCGGCACGCTGACGCGCAACGAGATGACCGTGCAACGCTTCGTGTGTGCGGGCCACGTGTTCGACGTCGGCGGCGTCGGTTACGCCCCGGTGGGGAATTTCAGCATCGACGGTCGCATCGTCGATGTCGCCCACTACCCTGCGCTGTCGATGGCGATCCGCGCAGGAGTGCTTTGCAACGACGCACGTCTGCGCGAAGACAATGACGTGTGGCGGGTGGAAGGCGATCCGACCGAAGGCGCACTGCTCGTGGCCGGACGCAAGGCGGGATTTTCGCAGCATGCCGGGGATACCGCTTGGCCGCGAATGGATTCCATCCCGTTCGAATCGCAGCATCGCTTCATGGCGACCTGGCACCGCGATCCGGACGGAGACTCCTGGCTCTTTGTCAAAGGGGCGCCCGAGCGCATTCTCGACATGTGCGAATTCCAGCTGAACCATGACGGAAAGCGGCCGCTGGATGTCGACTATTGGCGCCGGATGGCGACCGACACGGCAGCACAGGGTTTGCGGCTCCTCGCGGTCGCTTGCAAGCGCGGCGCACCGACAACAGACTGCCTGGAATTTGCCGACGTCGAGCAGGGATTCATACTGCTCGCACTGGTCGGCATCATCGATCCCCCGCGCGAGGAAGCCATCGAAGCGGTGAGCGAGTGCCACCGCGCGGGCATCCGCGTCAAGATGATCACGGGCGACCACGGCGAGACGGCGCGCGCCATCGGCGCCCAACTGGCCATTGGCGTCGGAAAACCGTACGTAACCGGGGCGGAAGTTGCGATGATGGATGACGCCGCGTTGCGGCGGGTGGCGATGGAAGTCGATGTGTTCGCGCGCGCGAGCCCCGAACACAAGTTGCGGCTGGTGCAAGCCTTGCAGGACGACGGCCAGGTGGTCGCGATGACTGGGGACGGAGTCAACGACGCCCCGGCGCTGAAGCGGGCCGATGTCGGTGTGGCGATGGGCCTCAAAGGCACCGAGGCGGCCAAGGAGGCGTCCGACATGGTGCTCGCCGATGACAACTTCGCCACGATCGCGACGGCAGTTCGGGAAGGCCGTGCGGTTTATGACAACCTGAAGAAATTCATCCTGTTCATGCTGCCCACCAACGGCGGCGAGGCGCTCATCGTGATTGCGGCCATCCTGTTCGAGCTGGCGCTGCCGCTGACGCCGGCACAGGTGTTGTGGATCAACATGGTCACCTCCTCGACGCTGGGGCTGGCGCTGGCCTTCGAGCCGGCCGAGGGCGACATCATGAAACGCCGCCCGCGGCCGCCGCGCCAAGCGCTGTTGTCCGGCTTCTTCATCTGGCGGGTATTGATGGTCTCCGTGCTGATGATGACCGGCGCGCTGGGCCTCTTCCTGTGGGAACTGGCCGTCGGCACGAGCCTGGAAACAGCGCGCACGATGGCGGTCAATGCGGTCGTTGTGGCCGAAATGTTCTACCTGATCAATAGCCGCTACATCCTCGCGCCCGTCACGAACCGGGAAGGGCTGACCGGCAATCGTTACGTCATCGTCGCCATCGCCGCCTGCATCCCCTTGCAGATCGCCTATACCCATGCCGGATTCATGCATGCCATTTTTGATTCGACCGATCTCACGCTATTGGAATGGGGCAAGGTAACGGCGGCTGGCCTGCTGGTGTTTGCCGCCGCGGAACTGGAGAAGTTCGTCATCCGCCGTACCGGCCTCGCAGCCCGCCTGAGTCACGCGTGAGCGGGCATCAGCCCAAGGAGACCTGAAGTGACGCATGCAAGCACGATTCATCCCCCGGACCGCCCGCCCACTCGTCTGTTGCTGGCGACCGACCTCGGCGCGCGCTGTGATCGGGCACTGGATCGGACACGCCAGCTGGCCAATGAGTGGCAGGCGGAGGTCATTGCCGTGAACGTCCTCGATCCGTCGGCGAATGCGGATCAGACGCTCGCCTGGATCAGCGGAGCCACTGACGAACAACTGATGAACGTTGCCCAACGGCAGCTTGTCCGCGACCTCGCCGGGATGAGGATGCCGGTACACGTCCGGATTGTGCGGGGCCCGGAGCCGGAAACGGCTATCCAGGACATTGTCATCGCCACCGCCGTCGATCTCGTCGTCACCGCGGTCGCCCGTCAGGAGACCTTTGGGCGCGCCCTGCTGGGGTCGACCAACGAACGCCTGGCCCGCTCTCTGGGGCAACCCTTGCTGGTCGTGCATGGTCGGGCGCATGGCCCTTACCGGCGGATCGTGGTGGCAACGGACTTTTCCGCAGCGTCCCGCCACGCGCTGCTCACGGCCGTTGCGTTCTTTCCCGGTCGTGATTTGACGCTATATCACGCTTACTCCCCACCCATGGCCGGCCTGAGCATGACTCCGCCGAATGCGGGAGCTGCCCCGCAGATCGCGCACGCGGAGTGTGGGGCCTTCATTCAAGGAACTCGACTTCCCGAGGGCACCCTCATGCATCCTGTAGTCGAATGCGGCACGATCGCGACGACGCTGGCGCGTTACGTACGCGAGAATGACGTCGATCTCGTGGTGCTGGGCGGCCATGGCCACACCGGCTTCATAAGCTTGCTCCTGGGCAGCACAGCCGAGAGGTTGCTGGCGAGCCTGCCCTGCGACACGCTGCTGGTGCCGTCACATCGCTCCACAGTGCAGATTGAGCCGGTCCTGCACACAATGCGGATGGAGGACCGGTAGCGCCACTCCGCCGCCCCGCGCAGACTGGCTACCACCACGCCCTGACCATATCTGATGCTGCTTGCTTCACTGATCCTTGTTCCGTTCGCCGGCAGTCTGCTGGCGGCACTGATGCCGGAGAATGCCCGTAACCGTGAGGCATGGCTGGCGTTCGCCGTCACGGCCTGCGGGCTGCTCGTCGCCGGCCTGCTCTACCCTGCCGTTTCCGCCGGCAAGGTGCTACGCGAGGAGTTCGCCTGGCTGCCCTCGCACGGGCTCGATCTCGTGCTGCGCGTGGATGGCCTGGCCTGGGTATTCACCATGCTGGTCCTCGTCATCGGCCTGCTGGTGGTGCTGTACGCGCGCTACTACATGTCGCCGAAAGACCCGGTACCGCGCTTCTTCTCCTTTCTGCTGGCCTTCATGGGGTCGATGCTGGGGGTGGTCCTGTCGGGCAACCTCGTGCAACTGGTGGTGTTCTGGGAGCTCACCAGCCTGACCTCGTTCCTGCTGATCGGCTACTGGCATCACCGCGCCGACGCCAGGCGTGGCGCACGGATGGCGTTCACGGTGACCGCTACCGGCGGATTGTGCCTGCTTGCCGGCGTGCTGGTGCTCGGTCACATCGTCGGCAGCTACGATCTGGACGAGGTGCTGGCTGCTGGGGACCGCATTCGTGCGCACGAGTTGTACCGGGTCGCGCTGGTGTTGATTGCGCTGGGGGCGCTGACCAAAAGCGCCCAGTTCCCGTTCCACTTCTGGCTGCCGCATGCCATGGCCGCACCCACGCCCGTATCGTCCTATCTCCACTCCGCGACGATGGTGAAGGCGGGCGTATTCCTGCTCGTGCGGCTGTGGCCGGCGCTGGCGGGAACCGCGGAATGGAACTGGATCATCGGCGGTGCCGGGGTGTGCACGTTGCTGATCGGCGCTTTCATCGCGATCTTCCAGCACGATCTCAAGGGCCTGCTCGCCTACTCGACGATCAGCCATCTCGGGCTGATCACCGTGCTGATCGGCATCGGCACGCCCCTGGCGATCGTCGCGGCGATCTTCCACATCCTCAATCACGCCACCTTCAAGGCTTCGCTGTTCATGACCACCGGCATCATCGACCACGAAACCGGGACCCGCGATCTGCGCGTCCTGCGCGGACTGCGTCATCAGCTGCCAGTCACCGCGGCCTTGGCCATCGTCTCCAGCGCCGCCATGGCTGGGGTGCCGCTGTTGAACGGCTTCCTGTCCAAGGAGATGTTCTTCGCGGAAACGGCGCTGGTGGGCGGCGACGAGCACTGGTGGATGTCCATTGCGGCCGTGGCGATGGGCATGTTCAGCGTCGCATATTCGCTGCGCTTCATCTCGATCTTCTTCGGCAAGCCTAGCGTCGCATTCCCGCGCGAACCCCACGAGCCGCCGCGCTCGATGCGGTTCCCGGTGGAGCTGCTGGTGGTCGTGTGCCTGGTGGTCGGCATCATGCCGAGCGTGAGCATCGGGCCCATCCTGCATCTGGCCGTCACCGCGACACTTGGCGCGAATACGCCGGAGTACGATCTCGCCCCTTGGCACGGGTTCAACCTGCCCCTGCTGATGAGCGTGATTGCCCTCAGCGGCGGAGTGGTGCTCTACGTCGTCCTGCGCCGCTACTTCAATCTGCAGCAGCGCGAACAGGTTCCGCTCATCTACCGCTTCAACGGGGCACAGGCCTACGAAAGCTCGATGATGTTCCTGACGCGCTCGGCACAATGGCTGCTGCAGCACCTGGGCACCGCGCGCCTGCAACCGCAATTGCTGATGATGATGCTCGCGATGCTGGTGACTCCCCCGCTGCTCGTCGGCACGCCGCGAGTGTGGACCGAGATTCCGCTGCACGAACCCGACCCGCTGTTCGCAGGCATCTGGGTCATCGGCTGCGCCTGTGCGCTGGCGGGGGCGTGGATGGCGAAATATCACCGGCTGGCGGCCCTCATCCTCATCGGCGGAACGGGCATCGTGACTGCGGCCACGTTCCTGTGGCTCTCGGCGCCCGATCTGGCGCTCACACAGCTGATGGTGGAAACGGTCACGACCGTGCTGATCCTGCTCGGGCTGCGCTGGCTGCCGCCGCGCATCGAACCAAAAGTGCTCCATCTCACGATCCCGCGCAGCGTCTGGATGCGGCGCTCGCGCGACATGGTCGTAGCGGTCGTGGGCGGCCTCGCCATGGCGCTGCTGACCTACGCGGTACTGGTGCATCCCGCCCCCGCGACGATTGCCGACTTCTTCCTCCTGCGCGCTTTGAGCGAAGGCGGCGGGAGCAACGTCGTGAACGTGCTCCTGGTCGATTTCCGCAGCTTCGATACGCTGGGCGAAATCACGGTGCTGTCGGTCGTCGCGCTCACGGTATACGCGCTGCTGCGACGTTTCCGCCCCGCAGCGGACAGCGCCAGCGTGCCCGCGCAGCAAAGGAACACGGCCGATCCCGCAAGCAAACAGACCGCGGGCGAACAGGCCAACAGCGGATACCTGCTGGTCGCCGGGATCTACCTGCGCATGCTGTTGCCGTTCATCGGCGTGATCGCGGCCTACTTCTTCATGCGCGGACACAACCTGCCGGGTGGCGGCTTCGTTGCGGGCCTGATCTTCGCAGTGGCGATCCTCGTGCAATACATGCTGGCCGGTACGGTGTGGGTGGAGAGCCACCTTCAATTGCGGCCGCACCGCTGGCTTGGGTTCGGGCTGCTGCTGGCGTGTACGACGGGCCTGGGCGCATGGGCGTTCGGCCACCCCTTTCTCACGACCCATACGGCACATGTCGATTGGCCGCTGCTGGGCGAACTGCATCTGCCCAGCGCCTTCGTGTTCGATCTGGGCGTGTTCGCCGTCGTGGTCGGCACGACGATGCTGATGCTGGTCGCGCTGGCTCACCAGTCGTTGCGCGCGCGCCGTTTGCCGGGCGATGGTGCGCAGGACTACGGGATCGCGGACGGGAGGGACATCTGATGGAAATCGTGTTCGCCATCGCCGTGGGCGTGACCTTCGGTTCCGGCATCTGGCTGATCCTGCGGCCACGGACGTTCCAGCTAATCACCGGTCTGCTGCTGATGTCCTATGCGGTCAATCTGTTCATTTTCGGCATGGGTCGCCTGTGGGTGGATCGGCCGCCGATCACGCCAAACGCTTCTATCGACCCCTTGCAGTTTGCCGACCCGCTGCCGCAAGGGCTAGTGCTGACGGCGATCGTGATCGGCTTTGCGACCACCGCGCTGTACTTGGTGATGATGATCGGTGCGCGCGGCCTCACCGGCAGTGACCACGTCGATGGCGAGGAGCCCCGCGAATGAGCGCGATGTCGTGGTGGGACCATCTGATCGTACTGCCGGTCGTGATGCCCTTGGTCACAGGGGCGCTGCTGATCCCGGTCAACCAGAAACACCATCGGCTCAAGTTCGGGTGTGCGACCCTGGTCAGCGTGCTGCTGTGGGTGATGGCGGTGGCTCTGTTGCTGCTGGTCGATGGCGAGCACTGGCCGAAGGGGATCGGCGTCTATCTGGCTGCCAACTGGGCCGCCCCATTCGGGATTGCGCTGATGGTGGACCGGCTCGCCGCGCTCATGCTGGTGCTGACGTCGACCATCGCCCTGGCCGTGCTGGTCTTCTCCGCGCAGCGTTGGGGCCGGGTCGGCGTGCATTTCCATTCCCTGTTCCTCTTCCTGCTGATGGGGCTCAACGGCGCCTTCCTGACCAACGACCTGTTCAACCTGTTCGTCTTCTTCGAAGTGATGCTCGCCGCCTCGTACGGCCTGGTCCTGCATGGCTACAACCTGAACCGCATCCGGGCCGGCCTGCAGTACATCGCCGTGAACCTGGTCGCCTCCTTCATGTTCCTGATCGGCGTGGCACTGATCTACGCCGCGACCGGCACGCTCAACATCCCCGACCTCGCGACCCGGGTGCCCGTGCTGCGACCGGAGGATTCCTATCTGCTGGGCATCGGAGCGAGCGTGCTGGCGCTGGCCTTCCTGACCAAGGGGGCGATGTGGCCGCTCGGCTTCTGGCTGCCAAGCACCTACGCGTCGGCGTGTCCGCCAGTTGCCGCGCTGCTGGTGGTGATGACCAAGGTCGGCGTGTATGCGGTGCTGCGGGTGTGGCTGGCCGTGTTCGGCGATTCGGCCGGCGCGCTCGCCGGTTTCGGCCTGGTGGCGCTCACCGTCGGCGGCATGGCCACGCTCGTGTTCGGCACCATCGGCATGCTTGCCAGTCAGGACGGCGCGCGCATGGCCGGATACGGCGCGATCATCTCCTCGGGCACGTTGCTGGCCGTGATCGGGCAGTCCGGCGGCGCCGTGCTCGCAGCGGGGCTGTATTACCTGGTGGGTGCGACGCTGGCGATGTCCGCCTTCATGCTCCTGCTCGAACTCACCGAGCGCATACGCCCGCCGGGCGCATCCCTGCTGGCCGTGACGATGGAGGCGTTTGCGATCGACGACAAACCCGAGGATCCAGTGGGCGTCGTCATTCCCGGCACCCTTGCAATCCTCGGCCTGAGCTTCGTGGGATGTGCGCTGGTCATCAGCGGCATGCCGCCGCTCTCGGGCTTCGTTGCCAAGTTCAGCCTGTTTCATGCACTGCTCGACGCCTCACCGCCCGGATCAGGCGGCGTGACGCCAACCACCTGGCTGCTGATCGCGATGGTCGTCCTCGCAGGCCTGGCGTCGATCGTCGCGCTGATGCGGCTCGGTGTGCGCACGTTCTGGGCCTCGGGGGCCGTGACTCCGCCCAGTCTTCTCGCGTCCGAGGTGGCGCCGGTGACGGCCTTGGTCGTGCTGTGCGTGGCTCTCACGATTCATGCGGGCACGGCTTTCGACTACCTGAACCGGACGGTGGATGGCCTGAAGCGCGTCGGCGACTACAGCGAACGCGTGCTGGGCCAGTCTCCGGTCACTCGTGCGCCGCCCGCGGGGGGATCACGATGAGACGCTGGTTCCCGTCGCCGATGTTGTCGATCGGACTGCTGCTGATGTGGCTAATGCTGAACCAGAGCCTCGCACTGGCGCACTGGATGCTGGGCGGGGTGCTGGCGATCGTGGCCCCCGTTCTGGCGCGCCCCCTCCAGCCGCACGGCTATGCGCGCATCGCGCGGCCGCTGGCCCTGTTCCGCCTGCTGGGGATGTCGGCGATCGAGATCGTGCGCTCGTGCTTCAACGTCAGCCAGATCATCCTCTTCCGCAGAGCGGACGGCGTCAACTCGCAGTTCATCCGGATACCGCTCGATCTGCACAGCCCGCACGGGCTGGCACTGCTGTCCTGCCTGATCAACATGACGCCGGGCACGGTGTGGGTCGATCTGCTGCCCGACCGTCACGAACTGCTGTTGCACGTCTTCGACCTGCACGACGAGCGCTGGTGGGTCGAAACCATCAAGACGCGCTACGAGCGGCCGATCATCGAACTGTTCGAAGCGCCGCCAGCCACCGGCCAAGGAGGAAAAGCGTGACCGTTGGCACCCTGCTGTCGCTGGCAATCGGCTTTGCGCTCGTCTGCGTCGTGCTGGCCATGATGCTGTGCACCCTGCGCCTGATCATCGGGCCGTCGGCGCAGGATCGCGTGCTTGCACTCGATACGCTGTGGATGTGCACGATGCTGCTCGCCCTGATGCTCGGGATCCGCTACGCCAGCCAGATCTACTTCGAAGCCGCCCTGGTGATCGCCCTGCTCGGCTTCGTCTCGACCATTGCGCTGGCCAAGTTCCTGATGCGCGGCGAGGTGATCGAATGAACGCCATCGATGCACTGCCGTGGTGGGCTGCCGTGACGGTCGCGTTCCTGCTCGTGCTCGGCGGCCTGATCACCCTCCTCGGCACCGTGGGATTGCTGCGGCTCAAGACCTTTTACCAGCGCATTCACGGTCCCGCAATCACGATCACGCTGGGGACCGGCTGCATCCTGATCGCGTCCATGGTGTATTTCACCGTAATCCAATCCCGACCGGTGATCCACGAGATCCTGATCGGCGCATTCGTGCTGATGACCGCCCCGGTCGTCTCCATGCTGATCATGCGCGCTGCGATATACCGTGACCCGCGCACCGGCGGCGCCGCGCGGGTAGCGCGCGACACCACCGAGGCGCAACCGCCAAGCGACAATCAGGATGGGTGAGGGCCGGACCACCACTGCCTTCAAGCCCGTTCAGCTCTTGCACACTACCTTGGCCCGATAGAGTCCCGAGCCACAATAGTTGTCGTTCGAGCAGCGAGCGAGCAGCCAAGACGACTGTCGTGCCCCGCCGCGCATTCACCCCGCCCTTCCGACGGGATGTCCAGCCACGCCGGACCTGTTTTCTCACCGACTGTAACCTTTCCCCCGCGGCTCCCATCCAATGGGCAACAACAGGAGACCGTCATGAGCATATCCGGCGAAGCAGCAGAAGACCGCGTGCCGGTTTCAGACGCTGCGCTTGCACACAGCATCGTGATCGGCGAGGCAGGCGCCTTCGAACGGTTGATGCGCCAACACAATCGTCGCCTGTTCAGGGTTGCACGGAGCATCCTGCGAGACGATGCCGAGGCCGAGGATGCCCTGCAGGAAGGCTACATCAAGGCCCATCGCGCGATGACCGGCTTCCGCGGCGATGCGCGTCTATCGACCTGGTTGACGAGGATCATCGTCAACCAGGCTCTCGAGCGCAGGCAGCGGTTCCACAACGAGTCTGACGCGCAAGTCGAGGGCGAAGCTGTCATCGAAATCGGCGTGGAGGGCGTACCGGAAACGCCCGAGACCCTGGCGATGCGCAATGACCTGCGGCGCCTTATCGAGCACTCGATCGACGACTTGCCCGAGGCATATCGCAGCGTCTTCGTCCTGCGTGCCGTGGAGGGCTTGAGCGTCGAAGAGACCGCCACCTCGCTTGGTATATCCGAGGCGAATACCAAGGTCCGCCTGTTGCGCGCCAGGGCCCGCCTGCGCGAGTCCCTGGGGCAGCGCCTCGGTCCGCTGCTGGAGAACGTCTTCGCGTTCGACGGCCAGCGCTGCGACCGCATCGTGTCGCAAGTCTGCGCCCGCCTTGGGCTTCCGACCGTAGCCGTCTCTGGTCCCGGCGCGCTGCTTTCACCCACCACTCCGAGGAGTTCATCATGATTGCCCGAATCAATCCCTTTTCCGCCCTCCAAGACCTTGGCCGGCGCCGCTTTTTGGTCGGCACGGGCGCGACGCTGTCCGCCGCGGCGGTCGCCCTGATGGCAGGACGTCCGGCGCTGGCCGCCGGTCAGGGCAGCAAGGATGACAATCTGGAGACGGACGTGCGCATTCTCAACACCGCGCTCGGCGCTGAACTGGAGGCCATCGCTGCCTATGCAGTGGGCGCCGGCAGCGGCCTGCTGCAGAAACCCGTACTGGATCTGGCGGTGCAGTTCCAGGGGCACCACAAGGAGCATGCCGAAGTGCTAGCGAAGACGATCCGCAACCTGGGCGGCACGCCGGTTGAAGCGCGCGAGCGTTACCAGTTTCCCACCGACGGACTCAAGACCCAGAATGATGTGCTGGGCTTCGCGGCCGGGCTCGAGCGCGGCGCGGTGAGCGCCTACCTAGGCGCAGTACCGCTGTTCCGCGGACGAGAACTGGCGAGCGCTGCGGCCAGCATCCTGGGCGACGAGGCCATGCACTGGGCCATCCTGCGCCAAGCGCTGGGCCAGGACCCGGTGCCCACGGCCTTTATGTCATGAAACATCGCTCCGCCACCGCCGTGCTGGTGCTGGCGGCTTTCGTCTCGCTGCCCGCCGGCGCCATCGCACCGGGCGATCCGGTCCGCGGCGAGGCCATCTACGCCCGCTGCCAGGCCTGCCACGCACTCGGCTACGATCGTACCGGGCCGAAGCATTGTGGCCTGTTTGGACGCCGTGCCGGCGGCGTGCCGGGCTTCCGCTATTCGCCGGCCATGGCGCAAGCCGATGTCGTCTGGGACGCGAATACGCTGGACCGTTTTCTCGCCAACCCGACCGGCATGATGCCGGGCACGGCCATGGGCTATGCAGGCATTGCCGATCGGCAGGAACGGGCGGACCTGATCGCGTGGCTGCGACAGGCAAGCGCGTCGCCCATCGAATGTCCGCCGTGAGGCAGGTATGAAACTCCAGATCGTCTCGGATCTTCACCTCGGACTAGCACCCTGTGAGCTTCCTGACACCGGCGCGGACCTGTTGATTCTTGCCGGTGACGTCCACCGTCCGCGAGAAGCGCTCCAGTGGGCCAGGGCGCTGGGGAGACCGGCTATCTATGTGCCGGGCAACCACGAGTATTACGGCTCAAGCATCCCCGCGACGAGCCGACTGCTACGCGAACTCAGTCGCGACAGCATGGTGACGGTGCTCGACTGTGCCGAAAAGCGCATCGGTAATGTGCGCATTCTCGGCGCAACACTGTGGACGGATTTCCGTATTGCAGGAGACAAGGCGGCCCGCGAGCAGGCGATGAACGACGCTATTCGCTTCAGCCGCGATTTCAGCCGTATCGCCGTAGACGAAGACCAGAAAGAGCTCTTCACGCCGCACCATTGCGTAGCCCTTTTTGAACGGCACGTACGTTGGCTCGAAGCGCGGCTCGCGCAACCATTCGAAGGTATCACCGTGGTGGTGACCCATTTTGCTCCGTCGCCCGACAGCATCGCGCCGCGCTTCGCCGGGTCGCCGCTCAACGCCTGCTTCGTCTCCGATCTCGAAGCGCTGGTCGCGGGCAGCGGCGCAGTGCTGTGGATACACGGCCACACTCACGACAGCTTCGACTATCGGCTTGGCGGCACGCGCGTGGTGGCCAATCCACGCGGCTATGTGCTCGATGGCACGCCTGAAAACCGGGATTTCGAGCCCGCTTTGACGGTACAGGTGGGCTGAACTCCAAGGGCGACGAAGTCGTCCGCAACTTCTACCGGAGAACGATCATGCTGCAACGTATCGCACACATCCGCATCAAAAAACGCCTCACACTTTTCGCCGCGCTCTCGGTTGCCATGATTGCGGTGGCTCTATCCAACCTCCCGGCAGTTTCGGCCGGACAGCCGGGGGGAAACAAGCACTCCGGACAGTTCATCTTCCGTTTCGACACCTTTGGCGACGAGGCCCTATGGACCGACACGCTGCGCCTCCACGAGATCATCCAGTCGTCCGTCAGCCCGCGAACCGCTCTTTCGGTTGGTCTGAAGGTGGATGCGACGGCGCTTCCGCCGAATTTCCTGACCAAGAACAACCTCGACGATCCGGCAACCACCGTCGAGTTGATCCGGCGCAACGCCGTGGTGGGTCTCGTGGGAAAGGTCGAGGATGGGCGACTCACGTCGCTCGGCACCACCTGCGCGATCTGCCACTCGACGGTAAACAATTCGGTCGCCCCAGGTATCGGGGAGCGGCTCGACGGCTGGCCGAATCTCGACCTCAATCCAGGGGCGATCATCGCACTTTCGCCCGCACTCACGGAGGCGCAGAAAGCGGCATACAACTCGTGGGGGCCCGGCCGCTACGACCCGCGCTTCAATATCGACGGCATCAACCGCCCGGTCGTCATTCCACCTGCATATGGACTGCGGGACGTGCCTTTTGAGACCTTCACCGGCGACGGGAAGATTTCCTATTGGAACAATTATGTCGCGGTCACACAGATGGGTGGGCACGGAAGTTTTTCTGACCCACGTCTGGGCATCAACATCGTTCAGACGCCGGACCTCGTAGCGCCGAAACTGCCGGCACTCCTCGCCTACCAGCTGAGTCTTCCAGTCCCGCCGCCGCCAGCGGACGTGGTGAACCCGACGGCCGCCCAACGAGGTCAGGCCCTATTCGAAGGGCCCGCCCGCTGCGGCACGTGCCACATCTCGCCCACCTACACTGATGTGCAAAACGGCCCGAACGCCGACACTCCCTTATTGCATGAGCCGGCGGCGACGGGAATGGAGCCAGTCTACGCGCAGCGCAGCGCCACGCAGAAGTACCGGACGACCCCCTTGCGCGGCCTTTGGCAGCATCCGCCGTATTTTCACGACGGTAGCGCGGCTACCCTGCTAGACGTCGTCAATCACTACGATGCCCACTTCGCCCTGGGCTTGAGCCCCGCGGAGAAATTCGATCTCGTCGAATTCCTCAAGTCGCTATGAGCCGCGAATACCGACCGGATGCCTCCGACGATATGACATGCCAGTTCTGGGGGCGCCGAGTTGCGCCCCCACTTGCACCATGAGCCCGGGGGGGACGTCTGGGCCGATGCCGAAAACACCTTTGACGAGTTGAAGAGTCAGTGGTGCTGGGCGGCTTCACCACGCACGACCTGCAACGCCGGCAACTGTCGTCACGTTCCGTGGCGTGGTGGAGTCTGTTCGTTCGCCTGGCCACCCTGGAGGCTCGACGCGAGGCGATCATCAGTCTGCCGGGCGACAGAAGGCATCCCGGGACGCCAGTCGAGCCCGCCGAGGCAAAATCGCCCGACTCACTGCCGCACAGACGCAGCCTCATTCCAGGCAGCACACCCGCTCGGCCGGTTCCTTGCAACCGCAACCGGCCTGGTTCGCGATCTGGCGGTGGATCGTCCTGAAGCGCTCCTGAACGCTATCGCCGAAGATCGGATCGGCGGCGAAGTGGATTGCGGAATCGACGAGGAACCAGTCAGTCTCCGCCAACAACTCGGCGAGGCGCGGGAATATCTCGCGCTCCTCGATGTTCATGTGATCTTTCAGGAAGGCAACGTATTTTCGGACATCGGCTTCGAGCGTCGCACGCGACATCATCGCTCCGGCGGCGGCCGCGTTGAGGTCCGCAGCAAGGATTACGCCGCTCTCCGAAATCCGCCGATGCTGGCCAGCGAGTTCCGAGACGACGCTTTCCATCGTCGGATCACGGGCAAGCAATTGCCGGAATGCGACATCCTCGCGCGGGTGATGGAAACGGTCGGGATACTGCGTCATGTAGTACACGATGTCCGACATGAGCTCGTAATCCGGCTGCTCGCCGTGGACGAAGAGTTCCGTCTGGGATTGGAGCAGATCGAGCAGCTTGTGGTAATTGGCGTGCTCGGCTTGCCATTTCAGCGTGTGTCCGGACATGACGATCTCCAGCGTTCGTTGGGGGCGATACCGACATCCCGCATGCCGCGGCTGCCGGCACCGGTCTGTTCTGCGCGACTTCATCCTAGGGAGTCCCCCAGGCGCCGGAAATGACTTTTGTCATCAGGGGCCGGCGCGCCTGGCCTAAATTTCTCTGGCACTGCGGCCCGAACCGCACACCCGATGAGAGATGAGCGATGACATAGGTAGTCACCGAAGCCTGCATCAAGTGCAAACACACCGATTGCGTCGATGTCTGTCCCGTCGACGCCTTCCGCGAAGGCCCCAATTTCCTCGTGATCGACCCGCGGGAATGCATCGACTGCACGCTGTGCGTGGCCGAATGCCCCGTCGACGCGATCTTCGCCGAGGACGACGTGCCGGCTGACCAGCGACAATTCATCCCGCTCAACGAGGAACTGGCGAAGGTGTGGATACTCCAGTCGCGAGAACAGTTCGTGCGCGCCGAGCCGCCCGGCCGGCGTATCGGCAACAACGCTCCACCGCCCTTCGACCGAGGGGCTGGCCGGATGCAACATCGACAATGGTGGCGAATGACCCATGACGTTCCCGTGGATATCTGGCAGGCGCACCCGCTACGAAGACTCACGCACGAGCGCGCGCCGGATGCGTTCGATCGCATGCGACGGACTCAGCCCCTTGGGGCAAACCTCGGTGCAGTTCATGATCGTACGGCAGCGGTACAGGCGATACACGTCGTCGAGGTAGGCGAGCCGCTCCGCGGTCGCCGTGTCGCGGGAGTCGGCGATGAAGCGGTACGCCTGTAGCAGGCCCGCCGGACCGATGAACTTGTCCGGATTCCACCAGAAGGAGGGACAGAAGGCGCTGCAGCACGCGCACAGGATGCATTCGTACAGGCCGTTCAACTTTTCGCGCTCTGCGGGCGACTGCAGGCGCTCGCGCTCGGGAGGGACCTCGTTATTGATGAGGTAGGGCTTGATCGAGTGGTAATGCGCGAAGAACTGCGTCATGTCGACGATGAGGTCGCGGATCACGGGAAAACCCGGCAACGGCCGCAGCACGACCGGCTCCTTCAGGCCCGGCAGCGACGTGAGGCACGCCAGTCCGTTGCGACCGTTGATATTCATCGCATCCGATCCGCACACGCCTTCACGACAGGAACGGCGGAATGAGAGGCTGTCGTCCATCGTCTTGAGCCGCATCAGCACGTCGAGCAGCTTCTTGTCGCCCGCCTCGGGCGCGACGTCGTAATCCTGCATACGCGGCTTCGCGTCGGTTTCGGGGTTGAAGCGGTAGATGCTGAGTCGCAATGTTCTCTCCTCCGCCACTCTTAAGCACCGCGGGCAAAGTGCGCCGCCATCGTCAGCACGACGCGAATGAAGATCGCAAACAGGATCACCGCGATCAGCGCTAGCAAGGGCAACCGCAGCGCCGGCGCGTGGATGTAGTCGAGGACGATGTCACGCACGCCGATCCAGCCGTGCAGGCACAGCGCGGCGAAGAACACGACGATCAGCACTGCGCCATGCGTGCTCGTCGCCAGCGCGTGCCAGCTTTCATAGCTGCGCGACGGCCCCGTCAGCAGCGTCGCAGCCCCCAGCGCAAGCAGGATCAGCAGCATCAGCGCCGTCACGCGCTGCAGTACCCAGGCCCGTTGCCCGAGAAAGAGCCTCACGACAGCCACCTTACCGCGGCCGCAACTGCAATGATCCCCGCCGCGAGGATCGCAGCCCAGGCGCTGGTGCGTGCCTGTGAGAGACGGCTCCCGACGCCGATATCCATCAACAGGTGGCGCACACCGGCGAGTACGTGATGTGCGGCGGCCCAAACGAGAATGACAAGGAGCAGTGCCCGCCAGGGCTCGGATACCAGGTCGCGCAGAGCCTCGAACTCCGACTCGCTGCGAAGCGAGCGGTCGAGCGCGAACGCCAGAAGCGGCAGGCTCACCACGAGCAGTACGCCCGAAACCCGGTGTCCGATTGACGCGATCGCACCGATTGGAAAGCGGATCTGCGACAGCTTCAGAAATTTCGGCGCACTAGCCGAGCGTGCACGCATGCTGGACTCCCAAGCCGATTCAATGCCCCGACGACAAGCATCTCCGTGGCGATCCGGATCACCTCATAGACCCTACCCCGTCGCGGTGCGCCTCGATGCGCCGGCTCGCAGGACACGGCAGATCTGCGCAGCGATGAACGCCATCCGCTTCAATATAGCGGGAGCCGCAAAAGAATCAACTCCAATGCATCTTTAAATCTAACCCCGGAATCGCCGGGCGCTTTGCAGCGGGCGATGGCTTCGAACTAGGATGCATTCAGCGATTTCGGTTCATGGAGACCCGGCTCAAGGATGGGCAGTCGCCGGCCAATGACACTCGGACCGCTGAGTGCATAGTTTCAGAATCTTCACCACACATACGGGATAGGAGTTTGACATTACCGCCCTAATCCACTGATCCTCGATAATCGTCATCGATCTCCGATAATCGCCGCCACCATGAGTCCCAGCGCCACCAGGGAAACGCCCCTTCGTTGTCGAACTGCCAGATGGTTTACCTCCCTGCGTGAAAAGTGCTATATCAGCCCGAGTTCGCTGCAGTGGCACTCTAGGCGACAACCGCCCAGCCGCCGCGATCAGGCTCAGGGATAAGAGAACATGACGCTAACAAAAGCAGAACTCGTCCAAGTCGTCGTCGACAACGTAGGACTGAACAAGCGGGAAGCGTTGGAGATGGTCGAGGCTTTTTTCGAGGAAATCAGCACTTCGCTCGAAGCTGGTGAGGACGTCAAGCTGTCGGGCTTCGGCGGATTTCAACTGCGCGAGAAGCCCGAGCGTCCGGGCCGCAACCCGAAGACCGGTGAGACGGCGCGGGTAACCGCGCGCCGCGTCGTGACTTTTCACCCTAGCCAGAAACTCAAACTGAAGGTCAGTGAATTTGCAGGCAAGCGTCAGGAGCCGCGCCAAGCCGACAATGCAGTCGGGGGGTCCTACGAAGTTCAGCGCTGGCGAATAACCGAGCCGGTCTGAGCGGCCGGGTCGGGCGTTGGCAGGCTGGCCAACCCGGGGCTTCGTCGCACGCACCATTCGGCTGCCAACGGTCACATGATTACGCGCCCTCTGCCCGTGATTCCGGCGCCGCTGAGTCTCGCGTCGGCATATGCGCTTCGCGAACTCACACCGACCTTAGCGACACCGCTCAGTCGGTCCGGTGATCTTACAAAGTTTGCTGGATTCGAGCGTTGTCCACCGGGTGATGCCTCTATGCTTCCGAGCTACCCTAAGAAACAAACTGCGCCTAACACGTGGCGCCTGCCCCCAACCACTCTCAGGTTTCCTACAGCGCTGCGAGACTGAAACCCACCGTTGCATCGCCATATCCGGGTAGTTACAGTCCAGTGCTCAACACAGCGAAAACAAGCACTTACGAGGCATTTCGTAATTTTCGTAAGATGCCAAAAGCATCTACAAAACTCGTAAGTACTTGAATATTTGGGGCGACATACCGGGATCGAACCGGTGACAACTGGAGCCACAAGACTGGGGCCTAACACTTAAAATCAAACACTTGCGTCACTTTTCTTTCAAAACAACGTCGCGCCAAAGCCAGCAACTGCACAGAACTACGCAGGACTTTTGAAAGTCGTTGGACGTAACTTGATTTATTCCGAATGCATTGCACCATGCAGCATGGTGCTTCGTGAAGTCACGCAAGTCTCATGCAGGGTTTCAGGCCTTCCTCGGGCACAACGTGGATCCCACACGAAGTCAATCGGCTCGATCGAATGCCACATCCGGCGCCCTTAAACTCCACATGGTGCGTCCGACAAGTGGGCCGCCTCCATCAGTTCGGCCGTATGGTCAGCGCCAGAGCCAGAGCAAGTTCGAATTGTGTTCGAGCATGGGTTTCTGTGCGGCCGCCTGCCGCGACTAAGCATCGCCAACCATGCTCACCAGCGCCCACGTTTCGTTGACCAGATCGGGACCACGGCAGTCCTCGCCCTTGTCGGTTTGACATTATCCCCGAATGTCAGCAACCGACCCAAGGACCGCTCGTTCGGCCGAGTGCCAAGCAAACGTTCAAAACGTCTTGTCAAGCGACATGGAGATTTGCCCCTGACACGTCGTGCTGCATGAGCGAATGCAACGGATAGGCACGCCAGCAATCCGCGCTTGAATACGTTTACGTGGCTCCATGTGCCCTCGAGAATTCGTTGAACGGATGCCATTCCACGCAACCGGGCTTCAGGAATTCTTACGGAACGCAAACTTCTGGCCAACGACGGCTTTCACATGCTCCTTTGTGGAGGGCCGAGTGCCAGCAACGGATTAGCTCCCCTTCCAGGCGTAACGCACGCCGATCCACGCGCTGCGCGGCGTACCGGGGGCGACGAACCGTTCTTGGCGCCATTCGCCGGGATCCGCTGCAAACGCGTTGCCCGCACCGACGAAAGGATTCTCCGCCAGCGCGCCGGCGGTCGCGTAGCGCTTGTCGAAGAGGTTGTCGATGCGGCCGAACAGGGTCCAGCCGCGTGCGAACCGATAGTCGGCACTCACGTTAACGACGGCATATCCGGGAAGCTTCCCGCGGCCTCCGAACTCACCGTCGGGTTCATGGCGGTTGTTCTCGTTCCCGCGCACATATTGGCCGGAGTATGCGAGGACGTCGGCCCCGAGGCGAAGGGCGTCGCTGGCGCGCCAGTCGAGTCCGAGCTTCAGGCTGTGTCGTGGCAGTCCCGGAAGCCGGTCGCCGCGCGAAACGCGGATTTCGTCGTCGGGACAGCCGTCACCCTCCGTGCTGTTGTTCTCGGCGAGGATGCAGGCGGAGGACTGGAAAGTGGCCTCGAGGTAGCTGTAGTTCACGCGCCAGTCGAGGGCGCCGCTATCCCCGGTCAGACCCAGTTCGATGCCCTCGCGGCGGGTGCGCCCGAAATTGGTGAAATAGCCGAGGCTGCCGCCCGTACCGACGAAGAGGATGTCGTCGCGGTTGGTGCTGCGGAAGGCGCTTGCGTTCCACTGCACGTTTCCGGCGAGCTTGCCACGCACCCCCAGCTCGAAGGTCCGGGTGACGACCTGATCGAGGAAGGGGTCAGCGGCCATCGCATTGGGCAGGCTGCAGGCATTCTCGGGATCCGCACAGCCCAGTTCGATCGGCGTCGGCGCGCGGTTACCCTGGGAAAAACCGCCGTACACGGTGAGAGCGGGCGCGGCTTCCCAGGTGAGGCCCAGCGCGGGGTTGAGCTTGTGATAGGTGAAGTCGCCGTTGAGGGCGTCGCCCATGCGGTCCCGGTTGATCACCCTGGTGCGATTGAAACGCAGCGAGCCGGTCATATGCACGGAGGGGGCCAACATGACGGTGTCGGTGGCATAGACGCTGGTGGTTCGGGTGCGACCGAGCAGGCTGTTCACCTGCTCCTCGTCGTCCGCGGCGGCGATGCCGCGGCTCCCGGTGAGTTCGCCGCCCTGCTCGCTCTGACGGAAGCCGGCACGGCTGCGGTCATGGGACACGCCGACGGCGAACTGGTGGGCACCGGCGATGCGGCTCCACTGAAGAGCCAGCCCCGCTGCGTTCTGGTCGGTGCGGGTGCGGTTGAGCACACCGCTTTCCGGGCCCTCACCGGCGGGGAAACCGGCATCGGCCCATTCCTCGAACTCGTCCTTGTATTCGTCGTTGCCGTCTCCGTTCAGCGTCCGGGTACGGGTGCGCCGCGTGTAGATCGTGCCGGAGATCTGGTCGTTGTCGTTCAGCCAATGGCTCCCGGAGAGCGCCAACAACGTGCTTTGGTTCTTCGTCTGGTCGGGATGGGTGAAAATCGCTTCACGCCGCTGGCGTTCCATGCTCTCCGGCACCAGACCATTGCCGATCAGGTCGGTGCTGGCGTGACCCAGGGTCAGAGCAAGATCAGTCTCCCCCTTGGTCCATGCGAGCTTGCCGAACAGCTGGCCGACCTCGGATGGAGAACGGTCGCGCCACCCGTCCTCCTTCATCCCCTCGGCAGCGACAAACCAGGAGAGTTCGTCGCGCTTGCCGCCGTGCTCCACGGATCCGCCGCGGCGATTAAAGGAACCGCCGTACAGCTCCATCGCGCCGCCCGGGTGGGTGTCGCCGCGCTTGGTCTGGATTGCCAGCGCGCCCCCGAGGGTGTTGAGACCGTAAAGCGGGTTGGAGCCGGGCACCAGCGTCATCGAGGCGATCGCCGCCTGGGGGATCAGATCCCAATTGACCACGTCGCCGAACGGCTCGTTGACGCGCACGCCGTCGAGGAACACGGACAGGCCCTGGGGCGTTCCGAGCAGCGGCGACGCGGAAAAGCCGCGGTAATTGACGTCGGCCTGGTAGGGATTGCCCTGAATCTCGTTGACATTGACGCTGGGCAGGCTGCGCTGCAGGTCCTCGGCGAGCGATACACCGCCCGCCTTGCGCAGTTGCTCACTGCTCAAGGTCTGGACATTGGCGGGGATCTGTTCTTTTGGAAGGCCGATACCGGGCAGCGGCGTGGTGCCGACGACCTCCACCGGCGCGAGCTCGACCGTCTCGGCGGCCGCGACCGTCGTGGCGGACCCCAGGGAAGCGATCAGGATCGCGAGTGCTTTGCGGATCGGTGGCTGGCGGTCGAGCTGCATGAAAATCCTCGTAGTCTGCTGGTGTTGGTCGGCGGGTCGCCTGTGCCGTGGTCCCGCCGGATGCACGACGCAGCGTACGCAGGCTGGGCCCTGCCTTCCATAGGAAAAATTCCCGATTTTCTCGATGCGCCTCCTGTCGGGCCGATGTGATACTCCCCCCCATGGAACTAACCTACGTACTGTTGCGCCGCGCAGCGGCGATTTCGCTTGCCTGTCTGCTCTGCGTCCTGCTGCTCGCGGTGTGGCAGGCGCGATCGGACGTGCGTCGGGAGGGGCTGGGCGCAGGGCAGCTTGCCCAGCTGAGCAGCCAGCTCGCCGCTTTGCAGAACGTGGCGGAAAGCGGGCTCCAGGAGAAGATCGGGGCACTGCGCGCAGCGGGGCATCTGCGCCACCTCGACTTCCGGCTCGAAGATGCGGGCAGCGGTGAAGTGCTGGCGCAGTCGAAGGCGGAGGAGTTGCCGCCGCTTGCGATGCGCCCCTTCCTGTGGCTGTTGAACCTCTTTGCGCGCCCGCATGCCGCTGAGGAGTCGTCCTGGCTTCTCGAGCGCGCGGATGGCCGCAGCTTTCGGGTCACGCTGACCACGAATCCATTCAGCGAGCAAAGAGAGGCATTCGATGACATCGTCGGCGTCACCGGCGTCCTGGTCCTCTATAGCCTGTGCCTGCTGGCGGCCCTGTACTGGGCGGTCCGTCATGCCTTCGCACCGCTGCGCCGCATTCTCGACACCATCGGTGCATTCGAACGCCAGGACTATCGGGCACGCCTGCCGGCGATGCGCATCCGCGAAATGGATGTGATCGCGCGTGCGCTCAACCACTTGGCAGGGGCACTGGGCCAGATACAGGAGGAGCGGCGCCTGCTCAGCCTGAAGCTGCTGACCCTGCAGGAGGACGAGCGCAGTCACATCGCCCGCGAACTGCATGACGAACTCGGCCAGTCGCTCACCGCGATGCGTGCGGACGCGACCTACCTGCTGCGGCGGACCGCTCAGCAGCCGGAGCTGCACGCCGTCGTCGCGGAACTGGAGCAGCAATGCGCCCGTGTCCAGCAGGACATCCGCAATCTGCTGGGGTGGCTCGGGAGCCCAAGCGATGCGACGAACCGCGGGCCGATTCCGATCGACGAGCTGGTCGAGGCCCTGGTCGAGAGCTGGCGTAACCGTCCGGGCCAAACGATCGAATACCGGCTGACGGTCGACCTCGGCGGCATCGATATCCCGCAAGCTCTGGCACTGACCCTGTACCGCATGACCCAGGAGGCGCTGACCAACGTGGCCCGCCACGCTGACGCCAAGACGGCGGCGGTCCGCCTCGTCGCCCGCCCCGGAAAGGGCATCGAATGGTCAGTGTGTGACGATGGCGTCGGCATCGCCTCCTGCAACGAGGCGTTGCAGCAGGGCAACGGCCTGGCCGGCGTCCGCGAGCGGGTCTGGGCCCATGGCGGCGAGCTGGAAATGCTGGATCGGGGTCCGACGGGCGCGGCACCGGGGCTGTGTCTGCTCGCATGCTTTCCTTGGCCGGAAGCGGATCGCGCATCAGCCGCACCGAGCTTGCGCAACGACGAACTGGCGGCCACCTGAATGACCTGCCTGCGCGTGGCAATTGCCGACGATCACGCCGTGGTGCGCACCGGCTTTCGACGGTTGTTGGAACTCGAGCCGAATGTCACCGTGGTGGCGGAATTTGGCGACTGCGAAACGGCATACACGTGGCTGTGCGCCAATCGCGCCGATATTCTCGTTCTCGATCTTTCCATGCCCGGCCGCGGCGGCCTCGAAACGTTGCGGCGGCTGAAAGCCAGAGTGCCAACGTTGAAGATCCTCGTCTTCAGCATGCATGGCGCGCCGGCGATGGTCAGTCAGGCGATGCAGGCAGGAGCCGACGGCTATTTGACCAAGAGCAGCGCGCCGGAAGCGTTGATCTCGGCAGTGCTGGACCTCGGCGCGGGCGGACACCCGTTGTCGCAGGAGGCCGCACGCGCCTTGAACGAAGCCGGGAACGACAGCCTGGCGCCCCATCTGGTGCTGTCGCCACGGGAATTCCAGGTATTCACCCTGCTCGCACACGGACTGGCGGTAGACGAGATCGCGGGGCGGCTGTGCGTCAGCGCCAAGACCGTGGCCAACTATCAGACAGCCATCCGGCAGAAGACCGGGCTCGGCAACGCGCTGGAGATGTTTCGCTATGCGCGGACCCACGCATTGCTTGAGTGAGCCGAAATGCGCCTGCCTTCCACTCACTACTGGTTGATTCAGCGGGCTTCAGTCCAGCCCCTTTCTAGAAGATCACGGGACTGCGGCGGACTCGTCCGCCGAAGAGAGAACGTCGGACCGTCGGTCACCGTAACGCGCACCCCGAGCGCAGGAAAAGCAATTTCGCACTGCGCGAAGGGTGAATGCACTCATCATCGACGCCATCCAGGACGTACGGTCGAGGACGACGCCGGCCAAGTGTGTGGCGGCTGTCCGCTGTTCGAAGGATACATCAAGGTCCGGTTGTGGCCGAAGCTGTAAAATAACGGCAGACGATGCGCCAGCTGTCGGGCGCGTCATCGAGACGCGCCTGCATGACCTCCAGCTCTTCCCCATGCAATTCGCGATGGCCACCGGCTTTCATGGAGCTGCCTCGCCCAGCGCAGGAAACATACGCCACCCCGATCAACCCGACTACGTTTCGGATTGAAGTGTCTGCGGGCGGCAGGGCACGGTATCATTCATTTTGGCATGCCCATGCCGAAGTCATTTTCCGGCATTGCGGGCTCGGGCACCACCATGCACGCCGTGCACGTGCCCACCCTCGTTAGTCGCTCCCTGGCGCGGGGGCTGTGACAGCTCGTTCAGGATGCCGCAGTGGGCTGCGTCCCGCGCCTCGTGGCACCTTTCGCGCAAGCTCGTGAGCTGTTGCTCCAGCGCGAGAAGTTCGCGGATGCGGGCGGCGACGTGACCGATGTGTGCGTCCAGCAGCGTATTCACATCTCCACAGTTCTCTGCGGGTGCATCCTTGAAGCGCAGCAGGATGCGAACCTCGTCCAATGCCATGTCCAGCGATCGGCAATGGCGAACAAACGACAAGCGCTCCACGTGACTCTCGTCGTAAATGCGGAAGTTTCCTTCCGTACGCGGAGGGTCAGCCAGCAACCCTTCACGCTCGTAATAGCGGATGGTTTCCACCGGGGTGCCGGTGACTCTTGCCAGCTCACCGATTTTCATCTTGCTTGCCCTCCAGGCCGCGACAAAGGTCGTGCCTGCATCTTAGGTGCTTGACTCTATAGCGACTACAGATTGTTAAATGACCTTGAGACCAGACCAGGGAACCGAGCATGAGCAAATGCACCGTCGAAGACTGCGGTTGTGCCTCCGTACCGCGATCGCCGGGCGACTTCTCCGCCAACGACCCCCAGTGGAAGCCATCCCGTCTCGACGACATCGACTGCCCCACCGACGCGGCGCTGATCCGCAACAACCTGGAGCCCCTCGACGGCGTGACGGGACTCGATCTCGCGCTGACGCGGCGCACGTTGGACGCGAGCGATCACCCCGACTCGCCGACCTCGGTCGATGCGGCCTTGCACGACACCGGCGTGTGGGCACATCGCATCGATACGCCCGCTGACCATGTACGCACGGTGCTCTCGATCGTCGGGATGGACTGCCCGACCGAGGAGGCGTTGATCAGGAACAAGCTCGTCGGCATGGACGGTGTGGCCACGCTCGATTTCAACCTGATACAGCGTCGCCTGACCGTGACGCACCGTCCGGGCGCATTGGACGCGGTTCTGGTCGCGCTGCAAGCCATTGGTCTCAAGGCGAAGGTCGAGTCGGAGGGTCCGGATAGCGCAGCCGAGCAAGCTAAATCCTCACGCCAGACCAATTGGTGGACGATGGCGCTTGCCGGGGTCACCGCGACGCTGGCCGAGGTCGTGTACTGGGCCAACGGCGGCGACCACTGGGCGGTCGTCGTGCTGGCGCTGGCGTCGATCCTCAGCGGCGGCGTGTCGACCTACAAGAAAGGCTGGATCGCGCTCAAGCACCGCAATCTCAACATCAACGCGCTCATGTCGATCGCCGTGACCGGCGCGATGCTCATCGGACACTGGCCGGAAGCGGCGATGGTGATGTTCCTCTTCGCGCTGGCCGAGGTAATCGAAGCCAAATCGCTCGACCGGGCGCGCAACGCGATTCGCGGCCTGATGGATCTCGCGCCCGAAACCGCGACCGTGCGTCAGGGCGATGGCAGTTGGGTGGCAATGCCGGCCAAGGTCGTGCCGTTGGGGGCGGTGGTACGCCTGCGCCCCGGTGAGCGGATCGCTCTCGACGGCGTGGTGACAAGCGGACGGTCAACGGTGAATCAGGCTCCGATCACCGGCGAAAGCCTTCCGGTGGATAAGGCCGAAGGCGACAGCGTGTTCGCGGGCACCATCAACGAGGCGGGATCGTTCGAATATCGGGTGACGGCCGCGGCAAGTCATTCCACCTTGGCCCGCATCATTCACGCCGTCGAATCGGCTCAGGGTAGCCGCGCGCCGACGCAACGCTTTGTCGACCAGTTCGCCCGGATTTACACACCGTCGGTGTTCGCCGTCGCATTCTTGGTGGCCATCGTGCCACCCCTGGCATTCGATGGCGCATGGATGGACTGGATCTACAAAGCCTTGGTGCTGCTGGTGATTGCCTGTCCGTGCGCACTGGTAATCTCGACGCCTGTCACCATTGTCAGCGGTCTCGCTGCGGCGGCTCGCAAAGGCATTCTGGTGAAAGGCGGCGTGTATCTCGAAGAGGGGCGCAAGTTGGCCACACTGGCCCTCGACAAGACCGGCACGATTACCCACGGCAAGCCCGCCCAGACGGACTTCATGGTGCTGAGCGGTGATGCCAACCGAGCCCACATTCTGGCGGGCAGTCTCGCTGCGCGCTCGGATCATCCGGTCTCACTGGCGATCGCCCGTGCCGCGACCGAGCAGGGATGGGTGTTACGCGACGTGGCCGATTTTGCCGCCATTCCTGGCCGAGGGGTGCGGGGCAGCATTGACGATCACTTGTATCAACTCGGCAACCACCGGTTGATCGAGGAACTCGGGCTGTGCTCAACCGAACTTGAGAACAAGCTTGGCGCTCTGGAGCGCCAGGGCAAGACGGCGGTGCTGCTGACCAACCAGACTGGAGTACTTGCCATCTTCGCAGTCGCCGACACGGTTCGCGAAACGAGCCGTCAGGCCATCGCCGATCTGCATTCGCTCGGCGTGAAGACGCTGATGCTCACGGGCGATAATGCCCATACGGCCGAAGCGATCGCCCGCGCGGTGGGCATCGATGAGGCAAGGGGTAACCTGTTGCCGGAAGACAAACTCAAGACCATCGAATCGCTCATGACGAACGGGAAGCGTGGCGAGGTCGGCATGGTGGGCGATGGCATCAACGACGCCCCTGCGTTGGCCCGCGCGGACATTGGCTTTGCGATGGGTGCCGCCGGCACGGACACTGCGATCGAGACCGCGGACATCGCGCTGATGGATGACGACCTGCGCAAAATTCCCGCCTTCGTGCGCTTGTCGCGCGCCACCGCCGTGGTGCTGACACAGAACATCGTTCTTGCACTCGGCATCAAGGCGGTGTTTCTGATGCTGACCTTTACTGGGGACGCCACGATGTGGATGGCAGTGTTCGCCGACATGGGGGCCAGTCTGTTGGTGGTGGCGAATGGACTCCGCCTGTTGCGGAGGTAGGGGTCAAGAAATCCGAAGGTGTTTTCCAACCGATGGGAGAGTGCGAAATGAAAAAGACGACTTTGATTACGGCATTGGTGGCGGCCGCGTTTTCAGCGGCGCCGGGCATGGCCCAGCAGACGGCGGCCCCGCCCGCGAAAGACGCTCAAGTGCAGCAGAAAGCGCCCGACGTCGCCGAGTTCGACAAGCAAATGGCGCAGATGCAGCAGAACATGCAGCGGATGCAGGAGCAAATGGAGAAGATCCGCCAGACCCAGGACCCGCAGGAGCGACAGAAGCTGCTTCAGGAGCACTGGACGACGATGCAGAACGGCATGGGAATGATGCACGGCATGTGGGGGCCGGGGATGATGGGCTGCTGTGCAGGCGGCCCGATGATGGGTGGGGGAATGACGGGCGGTCACATGATGGGGTGGCGCGGGATGGGGGATTACTACTCGAAACTCACCCCGGATCAGATGAAGCAGCGCCAGTACATGATGGATCGGTACATGGGCATGCAGCAGCAGATGATGGATCACATGATGCAGCATCAGAATTACATGTGGATGCAGCCGCCTCGGTGAGGATGCGGGAGCGGTACCAGGTCTGCCGGCCTTGGCTTCGAGCCCGATCGTTTCCGGTTGGGCTTTGTCCCCCGAAGACGGGATCTGTTGCCCGGGCCTTTGGCCTCCCTATCGCCTGCACGCACAGGGACGCGTGGTCTGTCGACTGTACTCAGATTTTCGCGGACGGTTGCAACGCGATGACCGCCATTCCGACCAGCGCAATGGCCGCACCCGCCAGATCCCAGCGCGTCAGCGCCACGCCATCGACGACCCGCAGCCACAGCAAGGCGACCACGATGTACATGCCACCGTAGGCCGCGTAAGTGCGGCCCGCCGCCGACGGGTGCAGGGTCAGCAGCCAGGCGAAAAGTGCCAGCGACGCGGCGGCCGGTAGCAACAGCAGGGCGGTCCTGCCCTGCTTAAGCACCAGCCCGGGCAGATAGCACCCGATGATCTCGGCCAGCGCCGTTACCGCGAACAGTGCGCTCAGTCTTGCCAGTTCGATCATGGGCGCCCCTGCAACGAAGCGATGAGCGGACAGGTCACCGCACCGCGTGTCGCCCCACAGCGGGCGACAAGCTGGCTCAGCACCGACTCGATGGTGAGCAGATCAGCGAGTCTCACCCGCACGTCCTCAAGTTTGCGCTCGGCGAGGCTGCGCGCCTCGTCACAATGGGCGCCGTCCTCCAGCTTCAGCAATTCGCTCACTTCATCCAGCGAAAAACCGAGCCGTTGTGCCGACTTGATGAAGCGCACACGAGCAAGGTCGTCGTCGGCGTAGCGGCGAATGCTGCCGCGCGGACGCTCAGGTTCGGGAAGCAGGCGCTTGCGCTGGTAGAAGCGGATGGTCTCGACGCCGACGCCTGCCGCCTCGGCCAGAAGACCGATGGAGAAGCCGTCGGATGGGGTTTTCATGGTCCTTGACTCCGTACTTAAGTACGGAAGTAAGCTTACACCATGCAATCGAAGACCTCGATCGAGAACTTCCCTTGCCCCCGCCGTGATGGGCGCAGCGCCTTGAAGGTCTCGGTTGGTCAAACCCACGGTTTGCAGGTTCTTTCCGCGCCAAGAGGTTCAAGTCGAGATCCCCCTTCGCAGCAGCGACCAGGATGCGCACTGGGACTACCTGAATAAACTGGCTAACCAGGAGCCGGCATGGGCAATGAGCATGAAGATTGGCCGAACGCAACGCTATTTGAAGGGGTGCTCAAGCGAGAGATAAAGCAACACCCCCTGCGTTCCCGATGACGACCCCACACCGATCGGCCGGGAGAACCCATAAACGATCTGGAGCCCGGAATCGAAGTTGGACGCATAGCGGAAGCCGGGGTTGATGAACAGCGCCTTCTCGCGCTGCGTGCTGCCGTCCGGCAGGACCGCTTCGAAGTCCGTCCCCGCCACCTCCAGCATCAGATTGAAGTTTGGCGACGCAAGGTAGATGAGGCTGGCGCCATAGTTCGAACCCACCGTGTCGGCCCGCGCGCCGCCGGGTTCCTTCGATTTCGGCGTGAAGGTTCCCCCCAGGTTCCAGTGGGTCACCCACGAATCGGACAACTCGACGCTTAGGGGCAGATTGACCTGGATGCCGGTGGCGCCGGTGCCGTGGCCTTTCTTGTAATCCCCGGTCGGGGTGATGATCGACAGTCGGGGCGCAAAGGCGATGCGGTCCTTGGCGATGGCCTGGTAACGGTAGTTGAGCGCGATGTCGCCGACACCGGTTGTGTGGTCCGGATCGCCGATGCGCACCACGGGCACCGTATAGGACAGTTGGTGGGTCTCGTCGCCGAGCGGCCACTCCTGCGTGAAGGCATAGGCCCATTCCTTCGACTGGCGCAGGTACATGAAGCTCTGGATGTGCTGCACCACCCCGGCCTCCTGGTTGTAAGCCTCCTCGACCAGAAAGGAGTTGTCCTGAATCTTCTTGGTGCTTTCGGCCGTGGCTTGTGCAGGCAGGCCCATGGCGAGGCCCAATGCCAGCGCATAACGGTGAATCGACATTCGTCTTTCTCCCTTGATATTGCATCCATCGGCGCCTCACCCAACCGCTGCGGCGCGTGAGGCGACCCTGCTCATTTCAACCGGAAATTCTCCTTGGTTTCGCCTTTGCCGGGAAGAGTCGCGCTGACAGCGACCCGGACGCCGACGCCGACCGGCCAGCAGACCGATGGAGAAACCGTCGGATGGGGTTTTCATCGCGCTTGACTCCGTACTTAAGTACGGAAGTAAGCTCATACTATGCAATCGAAGACCTCGATCGAGAACTTCCCTCACGCCCGCCGTGATGGGCGCGGCGCCTTGCTCACTGGTGGCGTGGCGGCCATCCTCGCTTCAACCTGCTGCCTGGGGCCGCTGGTACTGCTTGCGCTCGGTTTTTCAGGGGCATGGATCGGCAATCTGACCGCCCTCGAACCCTATCGCCCGGTGTTCATCGCGGTGGCCGTGGTTTCGCTGTTGCTGGCTTGGCGACGAATCTGGCGACCAGTCGTGACGTGCCCGCCTGGCGCGGGATGTGCAGTCCCGTCGGTCAAATGGTTGTACGAGGTGCTGTTCGCGATCGTGGCCGTGCTGGTGCTGATCGCGCTCATCTTCCCAACCATTGCACCCTGGTTCTACTGAGAGGAGATTCGAAAGTGAGAACACATCTGCTGACGGTGGCATGGATGACAACGTTCACCCTGCCGACTTGGGCGGCATCCACGACGGTCACGTTGTCGGTGCCGACGATGGACTGTCCGGTCTGCCCGATCACGGTCAAGAAAGCGCTGGGCAAGCTTGCCGGGGTTGAGGCGGTCACGGTGAACTTCGACCGGCGCGAAGCGACCGTCACCTTCGACGACGTCAAGACCAATGTCGAGGCGCTGACCCGGGCTACGCGGGATGCTGGTTACCCTTCAACCTTGGTCGGCAGCAAGCCATGAGCGGGATCGTTCTCGAATCGACGCTGTCCTGTCCGGCGTGCGGTCACACCAAGACCGAAACGATGCCGACGGACGCCTGCCAGTGGTTCTATGAGTGCGAGCATTGCCACGTCGTCTTCAGGCCACGGCCGGGTGACTGCTGCGTGTTTTGCTCGTACGGTACCGTGCCTTGTCCGCCGGTCCAGGCGCACGGGAAGCAGTGCGCTTGTTGGAAGGAATAGGTGCATGCACACCCTACCGCGAGCAGACGCTAGCCAGCATACTTAGGATCGCTTGGACGCTTGAAGTGCGCCGCGAGCAAGAGCACATTGATTATCGAAAATGCGGCCACCCACAGCAGCGGAATCGCTGCGAAACCCGACCACATGATCTGCGTCTCGGTGCACGGCATGATCCGGGTGCATGCGGCGGCCTCCCCCGGCGCAGCGGCAGTGATCAACAGAAGGTGGACGACCGAGACCAGCCACCCGACGCCCGCCAATGGAAGTGCGTAATACACGACCTTTCGGTCGAACAGGAAGATTCCCACCATCAGAATCGGGACCAGTGGGAACATGAAGATGCGCAAGTACCAGCAGATGACGCAGGGCACAATGCGCAGCATTTCACTCAGGGCAAGCGCACCGATCACTGACAGGCCCGCAATCGACCAGCACATCAAGATCAGCGCCCAGGTAAGACCAAAGAGGTCTTCCTCCGTCGAGCGTCTATGGATGTTCATCGACTCGGATCTCAGCGGCAAGGAGCAGGTACGCAGACGGGAGAGGAATGGGTTCGCGTTGCCATGACGATATCGGATTCGGACGAAATCGGTCGAGTGGAAATACGTCGCAGGGTGCCAGCGATTGCCCACGGCGGGCAATTTCTCGCTCGGCACGAGCACTTGGTCGAGGAATCGGAGATTACTCCATGTGCGCAGGCTCGAACCAGACGTTGAACGGGAAATAAAGCAAATCGCCCATGCTGAGCAAGGGGGCAAGACTTGCGGCAAAAATTTAGGCTCTGTCACCGTTAAGTGTTGAACTACCGCATTCGATAACTATATTTTTATATAGCCGTTGGCGCGGAGAGGCGGTGATGAGGACTACTGAGTTCGAGCGCGTGCTGAAGCTGTTGGGGCTGCTTTCACACCATCAGCGAAGCAAGGTCGTTGAAGACTGCGGTCTTTCATGATAACTCCATTGACTCATATGTCATTTCGAACCGCCTTGGGATCCCGAATCGGAGTACCCCCCGCCGAACCAGCGGGACCACCATCTCGTCGTGCACATCGCTCCGCAGGCGAGCAGGATCAGAACCGCCGTCAACAATCCCGTGGCCGCGAGCCAGTCCCAGCTCAGGTACAGTCCCCCTCCCGCGCCTGCCGCGATGAACAGAGCGACAATCCCTGCGAGACTGAGCCGGCCGCGCTGCGGAGCGAAACGCTGGCCATGCTGCGTTGCCGTCTCGGCGCCTGTATTCTTCGTGCCGTCCATGTGCTCCTCCTTTCAGTCAGGGTTTCGGCCGCTCAGGCAGCACGCCTGGATCTCGCGTGGAATCCGTCTTCGCCGGAGTGCAGGACTGACCGTTCCGCAACTTGTCGGCGCAGAGTCCGAGCGCGCACATGGCGAGACAGGGGACGGCAGCCAGGATCAAGGGCGCGATGCCCGCCGCAACGAGCCAGCCCCAGTTCAGGACGATGCCCGCAATCGCGCCGACAATTGCTACGGCGATCAGGATCTTTGTGCCGGCCGGCCGTTGATGTGACGAGGGACAGACACTCCGATTCGCGGACCTCGCATCAGCTCCGGCGGTTTCTAACTTTTCCATCGCTAATCTCCTTCAAGTGCTCCACACCGACGGCAATCCTCAGGCACTGCCCTCATCGGCGCCGATCAGCAGCGCCGACTCACCCAGATACCGATACGGCGGAATCTCGAGGTTCGTGGGCGCTGGTACGTTCTTGAATACGCGGCCGGCGAGGTCGAACCGGGAGCCGTGGCAGGGGCAGTAGAAGCCGCCCGGCCAAGCTGGTCCGAGGTCGGACGGGGCCACTTCCGGGCGGAAGGTGGGGACGCAACCGAGATGCGTGCAGAGGCCGACCGCCACCAGGTACTCGGGCTTGCGCGAGCGCAGCGGGTTCGTGGCGTACTCCGGCTGCTGCGGCCTCTCCGAGCGGGGATCGCTCAGCAGCGGATCGTTCGCCTTCAGCCGCTCGATCATCCCGGGCGTGCGATGCAGGATCCATACCGGTTTGCCCCGCCACTCGACAGTCATCAGCTCGCCAGCCCCGAGCTTGGCGACATCGGCCTCCACGGGCGCACCCGCCGCGCGCGCCCGCTCACTCGGCGACATGCTGAGAATGAAGGGAATGGCCGTCCCCATGGCGGCCACCCCACCCACGGCGGAGGTGGCGATGACCAGTTTGCGGCGCGTGGGATTTGTCGGCTTGGGCCACGGCTTCTTATCATCCATGAGGCGCTCCTTCAGCGTGCGACGCCCTGCTGCGCGATCGGCTTCCAGGTCCGACCGCCATCGGCGGAGAGATAGACGTCGCGCTTGAAGGTCGCGATCGCCAGCTCGCTCCGCCGGACCGGATTCTGGGCGATGTAGGCCACCGCATCGTCCGCGATGGCCGGAATGGTGACCGGCTCGGCCTGGCCGCCGGCCAGCGCAATCCGCGTCAGGGTGGCCCGTCCGGCATAGCCGCCGACCCATAGATGCGCGCCCTCGAGGTCGAAGAAGACGGACACGCTCTGGCCCTCCGCCACGGGTGCGAAGCGTTCGCCGGCGTCCCGCGAGACGAACGCGCCGGCGCGGGTAGCGACGGCCACGGTCCTGGGTTCGCGCGGATGCGCGGCCACGGCCGCGGGCTCGCCCCGCAGGCCTTCCGCCGTGGCGCGCGCCCAGGCAAATCCATCGTCGGTTGTGTGGTAGTACCCCGGCGCGGACATGCGCGAGTTGCGGGCCGCGCTGTACACAAACACGGCATCGGTTTCGAAGCCGGCCGCGAGCAGGTGGAAGTCCGCCTCGCCTTCCATGCCCAGCCGCTGCCACGTCTTTCCGCCGTCCAGGCTCTTCATGAGGCCGAACGGATTGGTCAGGCCCGAGCCCCGCGCTGGGTGGCCGCTGCTGTAGACGTGGCGCTTGGTTGTCGCGAAGCCCATGTAGTCGTGCTCGGGGCCGGGGGCCTTCGACCATTTGCCGTTCCGATACACTGCCAGTCCGTCATGGCTCGGCACGTAGATCGCGGCCCCGTCGGCGCTAAAGGCGAGTCCGTGGACGTGATGCAGGGTGGTATCCGCCGCCGTGGACGCCGGCGCCGCAAGCGCCATGCCGACGATTGCGAGTCCTGCGATGAGTTTCTTCATGGGTGTTTCTCCTTCGTGAAACTCCTCAGTCGCACTGCCGCTTGATGAACGTCGCCATCTCCTCCGGCCCTGCGAACACGACGATGGCCCGGTCTCCCATCATGCCCGCGGGCAGGAGCACCGGTTTGCCGCGATCCGGACCCTCGGCGCTGGAGTCGGTCTTGAAGCGCAAGTTGAATTCCCAGAAGGCGACGGTCTTGCCGGACGCGGTGATGGCGCGATACGTGTCCCCGCAGTAGCGGATTGCGGTGACCAGGTTGTCCTGGGCGGCTTGCTTCAGGTTGGCCTTCGCTCCCTGAGCCATCATGCCCATTCCGCCACGGGAAACCGGTGCTTCCTTCCCTTCGGACACGGCCTTGAGATAGGCGACGAGATCGGCCCGCGCCCGGTGGTCGGCGACGCCCCGGAACGCCATACCGTTGCCGGGGACCAGCGCCTGGGGATCTTTCAGCCATCGATCCAGGCTCTGCTCGTTCCAGAGGAGGCCGGAGCGCTTGAGGGGATCGGAATACCGGAGAAAGCCTTCGGCCGCGCCCGCCTTGCGTCCAAAGACGCCGGCCAGGCTCGGCCCGGTCATATGGCGACTGCGTTCCACGGAATGGCAGGCCGCGCACTGCTCGAATAGCGCCGCGCCGCGCTGGACATTACCCTCCGCGCGGGCCGGCACGTTCCCGCCCGCGAGCATCCAGCCGCACAGGGCTGCGGCGATGAAGCGGATTCCATTTGCCATGGCTGACCTCCAAGATCCGCCCGTTAAAAAAGCCGGCCGGCGCAGCTTGGTGGCCCGCCGGCCTGCCGGTCATTTCACGCCCGTCACGACGTATCCCTTGCCCTCCTGAGCAAAGTCGAACTCGACCTTCTTGCCCTCGGCGAGCTTGTCAAACAGCATCTTGTCCTTGACGGCGAAGGTCATGTTCATCGCTGGCCAGTTCATGCTCTTGACCGCTTCGTGGGCGACGGTGACGGTGCCGGCTTTGGCATCGAGCGCCTTGACGACGCCGACAGCCTTATGGGTCTTCGCGCTCGGGGCGGACGGCTTGCCCATGTCCATGTTCTTCATGTCCATGCCTTTCATGTCGTCCATCTTCTCCTGCGCGAAGGCACTGCCTGCCAGCATTAGGGTGGCCAGAAGGGATGCCAGAATCGTTTTTTTCATGAGTTGCTTCCTTTCATAAGGGCTTGGGTGAAATGCAGGGGCTGATCGAAGCAGCCCCATCCTGCTAGAACTTCGGGTTCAGGGTGCCTTTCTCGGTGATCGTCTTCCACAGGGCATCGTTTTTCATCACGTACTGGGTCCCGTCCTTGCCTTCCATCTTCACGCCGTTCTTCATCTTGACGCGGTTGCCGGCGGCATCGATATGAACCATCGTGCCATCTTTCTGCATGGTGACCTTGCCGCCATCCTTGAGCTCGATGATCTGTGCCTGGACCCGCTCTTCAGCGGCGAAAACGGACAGCGAGAGAGACAGCAGCATCGGTATCAGCAACTTGCGCATGATCATTCTCCTTACGATTAATCAGGGGATTGCACGTGCTCGCATGCGTCGATCGATCACATCGGGACCACCTCCTTTTTCGGTTCGCGGTTGAGAGGGCGCCGCCGCATCAGCAGATAGGCGGCCGGGATCACGAACATCGACAGCAGCGGCGCGGTGATCATGCCGCCCACCATGGGGGCGGCGATGCGCTGCATGACTTCGGAACCCGTGCCGCCCCCCCACATGATGGGGAGCAGGCCGGCGAGAATGACGGCGACGGTCATCGCCTTGGGCCGCACGCGCAGCACCGCGCCTTCGCGGATCGCCTCCTCGAGCGCGGCGCGGGTGTGGGGCTCGTCGACGTTCTCCTCATCCTCCCAGGCATTCTTGAGATAGAGCAGCATGATCACGCCGAACTCGGCCGAGACGCCGGCCAGCGCGATGAAGCCCACGGCGCCGGCCACCGACAGGTTGTAGCCGAGCAGATAGAGCAGCCAGATGCCGCCGACCAGCGCGAAGGGCAGCGTCGCCATGATCAGCAGCGCTTCGTCGAAGCGTTTGAAGGTCAGATACAGCAGCACGAAGATGATGAGCAGCGTGAACGGCACCACGACCTGGAGTTTGGCCGTCGCGCGCTCCAGGAACTCGAACTGGCCGGACCAGGAGATCGAATAGCCGGGCGGCAGCTTCACCTGGTCGGCGACCGCCCGCTGCATGGCGTGCACCGCCGAACGCAGGTCGCGCCCGCGGATATCAACGTACACCCAGCCCGACAGGCGCGCGTTCTCGCTCTTCAACATCGGCGGGCCGTCCACCACCGCGACCCGCGCCACGTCCGAGAGCAGGATGCGTGCGCCGCGCTCGGTGACGATCGGCAAGGCGCGGATGCGCTCGACCGAATCGCGGATCTCGCGCGGGTAGCGCACATTGATCGGAAAGCGCGACAGGCCCTCGACCGTCTCACCGATGTTCTCGCCGCCGATGGCCGAAGAGATCACCGACTGCACGTCGGCGATGTTCATGCCGAAGCGCGCGGCGGCGTCGCGGTCGATCCGCACGTCGATGTAGCGGCCGCCGGTGAGCCGCTCGGCGAGCGCCGAAGAGACGCCGGGCACGTCCTTCAGCACGCGCTCGATCTCGCCGGTGATGCGGTCGATCGCGGCCAGATCGGTGCCCGCGACCTTCACGCCGACCGGGCTCTTGATGCCGGTCGCCAGCATGTCGATGCGGTTGCGGATCGGCGGCACCCAGATGTTGGCCAGGCCCGGCACCTTGACGATACGGTCGAGCTCCTCGACCAGCTTGTCCGGCGTCATGCCGGGCCGCCACTGCTCGCGCGGCTTGAACTGGATGGTGGTCTCGAACATCTCCAGCGGCGCCGGGTCGGTCGCCGTCTCGGCGCGCCCGGCCTTGCCGAACACGCTCGCCACCTCAGGCACGGTCCTGATCAGCCGGTCGGTCTGCTGCAAGAGCTCCGACGCCTTGCCCGCCGACAGCCCCGGCAGCGCCGAGGGCATGTAGAGCAGATCCCCTTCGTCGAGCGGCGGCATGAATTCGCCGCCGATGTGCTGCAGCGGCCACAGGCTCCCGACCAGGAGCAGTGCGGCAACCACCAGGGTCGTCTTGGGGACGCGCAGCACGGCATTCAGCAGCGGCTGATAGGCGGCGATCAGGAAGCGGTTGAGCGGGTTGCTCCGCTCGTCCGGAATGCGGCCGCGGATCAGGTAGCCCATCAGCACCGGGATCACGGTCACCGCCAAACCGGCGGCGGCGGCCATGGCGTAGGTCTTGGTGAAGGCCAGCGGCGAGAACAGCCGTCCCTCCTGCGCTTCCAGCGTAAACACCGGGATGAAGGACAGGGTGATGATCAGCAGCGAGAAGAACAGCGCCGGACCGACTTCGGCGGCCGAGTCGCCGACCACCCGCCAGTGCGCGTCGCCAGCCAGTTCTTGCCCCGGGTGTTCGTGTGTCCACTGCTCGAGATGCTTGTGCGCGTTCTCGATCATCACCACCGCCGCGTCCACCATCGCGCCGACGGCGATCGCGATGCCGCCCAGCGACATGATGTTGGCGTTCACGCCCTGGTAGCGCATGACGATGAAGGCGGCGAGGATGCCGAGCGGCAGCGACACGATGGCGACGAAGGCCGACCGCAGGTGGAACAGAAAGAGGAAGCAAACCACCGCGACGACGATGAACTCCTCGACCAGCTTGTGCGTGAGGTTGTCCACCGCGCGCTCGATCAGGCCGGAGCGGTCGTAGACCGGCACGATCTCCACGCCTGCGGGCAGGCTCGCTTGCAGCGCCCCGAGGCTGGCTTTCACCGCGTTGATCGTCTCCAGCGCGTTCTTGCCGGTGCGCATGACGATGACGCCACCGGCGACCTCGCCTTCGCCGTCGAGCTCGCCGATGCCGCGGCGCATCTCCGGCCCGACCTGCACCCGGGCGAGGTCGCCCAGGCGCACCGACACGCCGGCATCGGTGCTCAGCAGCGGAATCTTGCGGAAATCGTCCGGCGACTGCAGGTAGCCCGAGGCGCGCACCATGTACTCGGCCTCGCCGAGTTCCAGCACCGAGCCGCCGCTCTCCTGGTTGGCCTTCTGGATCGCGTCCACGACCTTGCCGTGCGGCAGGTTGTAGGCACGCAGCTTGTCGGGGTCGAGCACCACCTGGTACTGCTTGACCATGCCGCCGATCGAAGCCACCTCGGCGACGTTGGGCACGGCCTTGAGTTCGTACTTCAGGAACCAGTCCTGCAAAGTGCGCAGCTGGGCCAGATCATGCTGGCCGGTGCGATCGACCAGCGCGTACTCGTAGACCCAGCCGACGCCGGTCGCATCCGGCCCGAGCGAGGCCTTGGCGCTGGCCGGCAGGCGCGACTGCACCTGGTTCAGGTATTCGAGGACGCGCGAGCGCGCCCAGTAGAGGTCGGTGCCGTCGTCGAACAGCACATAGACGAAGGAGTCGCCGAAGAAGGAGAAGCCGCGCACCGCCTTGGCGCCCGGCACCGACAGCATGGTGGTGGTGAGCGGGTAGGTGATCTGGTTCTCGACGATCTGCGGCGCCTGGCCCGGGTAGGTCGTGCGGATGATGACCTGCACGTCGGAGAGATCGGGCAGCGCGTCGAGCGGGGTCTTCCCGACCGACCAGACGCCCCAGGCCGCCACCATCGCGGTGGCCAGCAGCACCAGGAAGCGGTTGTCGATGGACCAGCGAATGAGCCGGGCGATCATGGCTTCTGCTCCATGCCCGTCCCGTTCGCCGGTTCAATGCGGGTCAGCACCGGGAGGCCATCCTGGTTCATCGTGAAGGCGAATCTCACCGATTGACCGGGCGTCAATCCCGGCGGCAGACCGGTCGCCGGTGCGCCGAAATCCATCGTCATCGCGCCCCACTGCAACGACGGAATGGGGCCGTGGGAGAGGGTCACGGCGTCCTTGCCGACCGCTTCGATCCTGGCTTCGCCGCGGTGCTCGATCGTTGCCGCGGGCGCCGGGGCGCCGTCCGCCATGCGTGTGCTCGTCGCCTTGAGGCTGGCCTCGGAATCCACCAGGAACTGGCCCGACACCACGACCTGCTGGCCGGCGGCCAGGCCGCGTTTAATGCCGGTCTGGCCGCCCGCCTCGATGCCGATGTCCACGTCGACCGGGCGGAACCTGCCGTCGGCCTCGGCCAGCATCACCACCGTGCGCCGGCCGGTCTGGATGATGGCCTCGCTCGGCACCATCAGCCCCTGCTCGGTCCGCGCGCCCACGGTCACGCTGACGAACATCCCCGGCGCCAGTTGCGCGCCGGGGTTGGCCACGGGGTTGACTAACTCGACCCGCGCCTTGAGCGTGCGCGTGGCCGGGTTAACTTCGGGCAGGATCGCCTGCACCGTGCCCTTGAACACGGTGCCCGGCAGGGCCGGCGAGCGCGCTTCCACGCCGGCTCCCAGGCGTAGCAGCCCCGCCTGGCTCTCGGGGATTTCGGCGTTGGCCCAGACGGTGGACAGCCCGTTGATGCGGAACAGCGTCGCGCCGGGCATCACCGTCATGCCCTCGCGCGCCAGCAACTCGACGATGACCCCGCCGAGGGGCGCCGTCAGCGTGATGCGCGGCTGCACCGTGCCGCTGGTTTCAACGACGCGGATTTGCTCGTCATTCATGCCAACCTGGCGCATGCGTTGGCGGGCGCCATCGATCAGCCCCGCCAGATCGCTGCCCTGCATACGGCGCACCGACAGGAATTCCTCCTGGGCGGCGACCCAGTCCGGCACGTAGAGATCGGCCAGCGGCTGGCCCTTGCCCACGCGGTCCAGCGTGGCGCGCACGTGGAGGCGCTCGATGTAGCCGGTGGCGCGCGCCTGCACGAGCGCCTGGTCGCGCTCGTTGAAAGCGATGCTGCCGGTGGCGTCCACCTGTGGCGCGAGCGTGCCGCGGATGACTTCGGCGGTACGCACCCCGAGGTTCTGCTGCACCCGCGGGCTCACGATTATCCAGCTCTGGTCGCCATCACCATCGCCATCCGCATAGACCGGCACCAGCATCATGTCCATGAAGGGCGACTTGCCGGGCTTGTCGAACTTCTGCCCCGGCACCATCGGGTCGTGCCAGTACAGCACCTTCTTGCCGGTGGACGGATCGATGTCACCGGCTTTCATCGGAGCGGCCGCTCCGGCGGTGCCGGACGCGGCGACTGTGGCGCCGTTCGCTTGACCCATGCCGCGTTGCAGGCCGAGGGCGTACAGGCCATAGCCGCCGGCAGCGAGCACGCCGGCGACGAGGAGGCCGGTGACGAGGGGTTTGAGTGTCATAGGGTGGTTTTCCATGGGCTGGGCTCAAGGACGGGACGTCGCCCCATCGTGGTCGGCCGGGATCAGGTAGTTGAGTTGCGCCCACACGCGCGCGGTCTCCAAATCGAGACGCAGGCGGTCCAGGCGGGTGTCGATTTCGTTGCGGCGCGCATCGAGCACGGCGGCGAGGGTCACCGTGCCACCGCGGTAGCCGGCCAGGGCCGCACGGGTGCGCTCGGCGGCCAGCGGGATCAGCGCGCCGTCGTAGCGGGTCAGGCGCTCCCGGTTGCCCTGCCACTCCTGCAGCATCGCGCGGGCCTCGGCGAGGTGTTCGCGCGACGCTTCTTCGCGCTGGGCGCGCATCTGCTCGGCGACGGCGAGCCTGGCGGCCAGTTCGCGGTCTTGGCGATGCTTCTGGTCCCACTGCAGCGGAATCGAGACATTGAACGAGACCATGTTGGAGAAGGCCGGACCGCGCTGGTTGACCATCAGCTCCGCGGTCCAGTCCGCCTGCTTGTTGGCGCGCGCGAGTTGGGCCTCGGCCTCGGCGATTTCTTCCTGCTTGCTCAGCGCCAGGATCTGCGGGTGGTGGGCAAGGCGCGCATCGAGGTCCGCGGCACTCATGCGGACGGCGTCGGTCGGCGGGGGCGCGCCCAAGGGCAGGTTCGCGTCGTCGCCGACCCAGCGCGCCAACCGGATCCGGGCGGTTGCGACTTGTCGTTCCGCCTCGGCGATACGGTCTTCGATCTGCGCCACGGCAGCACGTGCGGCGAAGACATCGGCCTGCGATCCCTTTCCGCCGCGGTAAGCGGCCTCGGCTGCCGCGATCTGCAGTCGCGCCTCGTCGCGCTGGCCAAGCAGGATCTCGCGCGTGCGTTCGAGGTAGTGACGCTCCATCCAGGCCAGTGCCGTGTCACGCTGCAGGTTGGACAGCACCAGCGCACCACCGGCCTGGGCGGCCTCGGCTTCGCGCTCGAAGCGCGCTGCCCCCGCCTTGCGCTTGTCTTCGCGGGTGAATTCCTGCGCCACGCCGATCGAGCGCATGGTCATGAAATCGCGCTCGAGACTGAACCGGTCCGGGCCGTCGATCGGCAGATTGTTGATGCCGGCCTTGAGCACGGGATCAGGCAACTGGGCGGCCGCCACCGCCATCTCGCGGGCGGACGTGGCGGCGGCGCCTTGGGCAGCGAGTTGGCGCGAACGGTCTTGGGCCAGGCGCAGCGCCTGGTCGAAAGTCAGTACGTTGTCGGCATGAGCGGCGAGGGTCGTGACGCCGAGGGCCAAGGCGAGGGCGTGCGCGACGACACGCCGCCGCGTGAAGCGGAATGAGTCGGAAAACATCAGATCTCCAGACAGGGAAACGAATCTGCTCGGGATGAATCCGCGTGCCGGCGAGTCGAAACCCGCAAGCACGGACGAGCAAAACCGCTGCGCCGTACGACCGCTCAGGTCGTCAGCGCAGTGTCGTCTGGAGGATCAAATGCGGAAGCAGCAGTGCAGGATGGCGTGCGGCGGGGAGGCGGCAGCGAATAGGCCGGCCGACGCGGTGGCGGACCGGGGCGGCGCCGCCGGTTCCGGCAACAGGGGAAGGGTGTAGAGGCTCGACAGCAGGATCGCCGGCAGCGTCGGGGTCTGCGTCTGATCGCTCTGCTGGCCGAAATGAAAGTGTTCGACGCAGAGATTGGGATTATCGGGGTCCGGCTGGCCCATCTCGGGGCACCCGGACATCACGTCCATGACCGGCATTGCGGTCTCTGGTCCTGTCACGGCCGTCGCACGATCTCCGACGACTGGACTGCCATTTGAAGCCATGGTCGCCATGGCTGACGTATCGCTGACTCCGGCCGACAACAATTGCGGGCACGCGTATGCCGCGACCGCCATTTGCGTGAACAGCAGGATGCCGATCAACATCCGGCACACCAATCTTTTCACGCGTCGGATCATGTTGAATGCCCCACCGCGTCGGTTTGAGGGGGGCGGTCGTCAGCGCCTGTCGTCCGAGAGGGCCGCCGCGGTTCGCGGCTCGGGGTTTGCGCGACGGTGGGCGTTGTCAAAGCGGCGATGATCGGACAGGGCTGCGACTGCGGCGCTCGAACACAGCAGGAAACAAGTCCCTCCAGCGCGGAAGCCATCGCTTCCAGTCGACCGATGCGCTCGCGAATCTCGGCGACGCGTCGCTTCGTCAGTTCGCGCACCTGGACCTTGTCGCGTTCGACGCTCAATGACACCAGTTCGGCGACATCATCGAGCGAAAACCCCAGTTCCTGTGCCCCCTTGATGAAACGCAGACGCTGCACGTCATCGGCCGAATATTCCCTGAAGCCACCCTCCACACGCTGCGGCGCATCAAGCAACCCGCGCCGCTGGTAATAACGGACTGCCTCCACCCCGACACCGGCTGCGTCAGCAAGCTTGCGAATGGTGAAGGCGCGTGCGGGCATGAATAAAGCCGACCTAAACTCCGTTTTACACAACGTAGTTTAGTGTGGGCGAATTCACTTGTCTACGAAGGAAACGCGATGATTCTCCTGCTGGATGGAAGCGCATATCGTGAAAATGCAAACGTAGGCGAACTTGGCACATTGTTACCGTCCGCGCACTGCAGAGCAGTCACATCCCCAACGTGACCCCAATGGAGGTCCGACCGGCCACCGACCGCGCAAATGTCTGCCCGTCGTGCATGCGCGCGATCGCTGCGACGATCGACAATCCGAGTCCGTGATTGGTGCTCCCGTGTTCGCGCGCCGTGTCCTCCCGATAGAAGCGGTCGAACAGGCGTGGAAGATGTTCCGCAGGAATCTCCGGCCCGACGTTGCTGACGGACAAGCGTACGCCGCCAGATTTGTCGGGTTCGATGTCCAGATCGATCATTGACCCGCGCTCCGCAAATCGCGTCGCGTTGGCGAGGAGGTTCGATATCGCGCGCCGCAACAAACCCGCATCGAAGTCGCCGCCGCCGTCCCCGCAAACGCGAACGCTGACGCCGGCCTCCTGTAGCGCTGCATCGTGGAATTCGACGACCTCGGCCGCAAGGGCGGCGAGGCTGCCGACAGGGCTTCGGCGCGCCCGCTCGCCGCGATCGGCCTTTGACAGGAACAGCATGTCATTGACGAGACCCGCGAGGCGATGCAGGTCCTCGAGGTTCGATCCCAGCACGTCCCGCAACTCGGGAATGTCGCGTTCGCGGCTCAGCGCGAGTTCGGTCTCGCCGATCAGTGTCGCCAGCGGCGTGCGCAGTTCGTGGGCGACGTCCGCATTGAAGCCTTCCAGTTGCCGGTATGCGTTGTCCAGCCGCATGAGCAGCGCGTTGAACTGCGCGACCAGCGGCTGCAGTTCCTGCGCCTGCGCGGAGCCATCCAGCGGCTGCCCGACGTTTTCCGGATTCAGCGTGGCGGCTTGTCGAGCCAGGTCGCGAACGGGCAACAGCGCGCGCCGTACAAGCCACGCCCCGCCGGCGGAGACGACCAATGCGCCGGCCAGCGCACTCGCCAGCAGCGTCCACGCCAGATGCCTCAGCAGTCGGGCGTCGGAACTGCTGTCGAGCGCCAATTCCGCACGCAGCACGGACGTGGCTGACCACGGCGAAGGGATCTCGAATTCAATCCGTCGCAGGTTCGCGGCGGGCTCGGGGGCCGGCGGCGTCATGTAGAGGAGCGTCTCGGCGTCCTCGGTCAGCCGCAGTTTGAGGTCGGCATGGCCGATGAAAAAATCGTCGAGTTTGTGACGTAGGCTCGGCAGTTCCTCCGGCGTCGCGATCTCGCGGACAAGGTGGCGGATCACGTCCTGCTTGTGCCGCAGCTCCTCAGTCTGCTTCGCCGAGAAGTTGTGGTTGGTGGCCACATACACAACGATGCAGACGAATCCGAGCCCGATGAAGGTCTGCACTGCGAGCCACCACGACAGCCAGCGGCCTAGCGAACGCGGATTACGCATCTTCACGGTTCCCGGTCTTCGAGGACGTAGCCCATGCCGCGCACGGTGTGCAGCAATTTCTTCGCGAAAGGATCATCGAGCTTGCTGCGTAAGCGGCGCACCGCCACCTCAACAACATTCGTATTGCTGTCGAAGTTCATGTCCCACACCTGCTCGGCCAGTGTGGTGCGCGACAGCACCTGCCCGTGCCGGCGCAACAGCAGGGTCAGCAACGTGAATTCCTTGGCCGTCAGATCGAGCCGCTGCCCGGAGCGCGACGCCTTGCGGCGCACCAGATCGAGTTCGAGGTCGGCCAGCCTGAGGATCGTGAGATCCTGACCGGCCGTCGGAATGGCCCCGCGCCGCAACAGCGCTTGTACGCGGGCGAGCAGCTCGGACAGGGCGAAAGGTTTTACCAGATAGTCGTCCGCACCCGCCTGCAGACCCTTCACGCGGTCCTCCACCTTGTCCCGCGCGGTGAGCATCAGCACCGGTACGTGCTTGTCGCGCCGCAGTTCGCGCAGGACGGCGAAGCCGTCCAGGCCCGGCAGCATGACATCGAGCAGGACGAGGTCGTAACCCCCTTCGACCGCCAGGTAGCGACCCTCGGTGCCGCTGTGTGCGACATCCACGATGTAGCTGCTCTCGGTCAGCGCCTTGCGCAGGTATTCGGCCAGCTTCGGCTCGTCTTCGACGACCAGGATCTTCATGCGCGAATTATCGCGAAGAGCGCAGTGCCGCGACATTACGAATTCGTAATCGGGCTGTTCGCGATTCGACGTGGACGGTTTTCTACAGTACGTCCCGTGTCCGGCCGGACTGCAACGGCCGTTGCCCGAGCCGAACCGTCCCCTGCATCGACGAAAGGAAGCCCATCATGTCCAAGATCCGTACCGCCACCCTCGTACCCTTGCTCGCCGCCGTCCTCGCCGCGCCGGCCGCGGCCCTGGCCGGTTCGCTGTGGCACCCCGCAGACAACGAGGCCGGTTTCACCTTTCATCCCGACCATTCCACAGGCACCAAGACGCGTGCCGAAGTGCTGAAGGAACTCGAAGAGGCCAAAGCCGATGGCAGCTACTCGTACCTGCTGCGCGGCCTGCCCCCGCCTTCCCGCGATGTCGGACCCGGCAAGACCCGCGAAGAGGTGATCAAGGAGTTGGTGAACATGACGCCCGAGGAGCGGGCGCGCATGGACGAACTCTATGGTGATAATTGACAGGCTCGCCGCGGTGGCGGGACAGAGCATCGGCCTTCCCGGTGTTCGACCTTGCATGGCCGATGACCAGTTGTGGCGCCCGTCCCATGTTTTACCATTCCGTCCCGTTGCGCGTGCATCCACGAGGTGACGGAAGCTTTGCTGTCCCCTACAATCGGCCTCGTGCGAAATCTCCTGATCGCTTTCTTCGTGTTGTTTCTGCCGCTGCAGTGGGGAACCGCTGTTGTGGCGGCGTATTGCCAGCACGAAGAAGGTCCGGGTGCCATGGAGCATATCGGTCATCACGCACATCACAGTGAGCATCAGAGCAGTGTCCTGAAAGCGAAAGGGGCGCAGCAAGGCAAGGCGTGGGACGCGAGTTGCAGTGCCGACCACGAGCACAGCCATTGCACCCACGCCATCGTTCAGGACTCGCGCCTGCCCGAGATATTCGCATCCGGTACGGACGACAGCCCTTACGGGGCTTTTGTCCCCGACGCTCCGCGCGACAACCTGCTGCGGCCGCCCCAACGCCCCCTCGCCTGACAAGCCGGCGAGGGTAATCCGTGTCGTTCACGCGCCGATCGACGATCGATCGCGTACGCCCCCTCGTCGGTTTTCCGTGATCCGTTTCGTCGCGCCCGTCGCCCGATCGGATCGGCCTCATTCCCGACGAGGATTTCATGAGAAGAATACCCCCGAGGAGCGGCGTGGCGCTGTGTGTGGCGTTGTGTCTTTCCGTCGCCGCATGGGCGCAGGACCGCCCTGCGACCGCGTCTCCGAACCTTGAGCCGGTAGCGGCTGCGTCTGTGCCAACAGCTGCCCAAGCGCCGAGCCCGAGCGCCGCGGCAGGCGCACAACGACTCTCCCTGCATCAGGCCATCGACCTTGCGCTCACCCATAACCCGGATCTTGCGGGCGCCTCCCTCGAAGTAGGCGCCAACGAAGGCATTCGCCAGCAGGCAGGTGCATACCCCAACCCCGAAATTTCCTACCTGCAGGAAGACACACAGCGCGCAACACGCACCGCGACACTGCAACTGAACCAGCCGATCGAACTGGGTGGCAAGCGTGGCGCGCGGCTGGCTGCAGCCGAGCGCGGCTACGCCATCGCCACCGAGGATCTGGTGGCAAGGCGACTGGCGGTGCGCGCAGCCGTTACGACGAACTATTTCGATGCCCTCGCCGCACAGGAACGTGTGCGCGTGGCAGACGAAGCCCTTGAATTGGCCGATCGCGCCACGCGCGCGGCAGCTCTGCGCGTGAAAGCCGGCAAGGTGGCGTCGATCGAGGAAACCAAGGCGCGGGTTGCCGAAGCCGGCGTGCAGGTGGAGGCGAATCAGGCGCGCAGCGAGTGGCGCAGTGCGCAGGCGCAACTGGCTGTGCTGCTCGGCCAGGGCCAGCCTCATGCTTGGGTGCTCGACGGCCGTCTCGACGCGTTGCCGCCAGCGCCAACGCTGGAAGACCTGCAAAGACAGCTGGAGAACTCACCCGCGTTGCGGCGGGCGCGACTGGAGATCGAGCGCCGCATGGCCCTCACCGAACTCGAGAAGGCTCGCCGCATCCCGGATCTCACCGTCAGCCTGGGAGCCAAGCGCGAGGAAGCGCTCGGCCGCAACCAGGCCGTCATCGGCGTTTCGATCCCGCTGCCGCTGTTCGATCGCAACCAGGGCAACCTGCTGGAGGCGCTGAAGCGCGAGGACAAGGCCCGCGAGGAGCTGAGATCCGCGCAACTGCAGGTGTCGGCGGATGCCGCGCAGGCGCGCGAACGGCTGGAGTCGGCCCGCACGCAGGTCGGATCGCTCGCCACACAGGTGCTCCCCGGCGCGCAAAGCGCCTATGAAGCGGCGGTCAAGGGATTCGAACTTGGCAAGTTCAGTTTTCTTGAGGCTCTGGACGCCCAGCGGACCCTGCTGCAGGCGCGCGTGCAGGCGCTGCGCGCGATGGCCGATGCCCATCGCGCCCGCGCCGAACTGGATCGCATCCTGGGAAGCGGAGATGCGGAACCCGCGGCATCTGCGCCCGCTACCCGTTGAAGTCGTGGAGATCTTTATGAATGAACCGAAACCCAAGAAGCAGATGTTGGCGATTGTCGCCGTTCTCGCCGTCGGATTCCTGCTCGGCGCTGCGATCCTGACCAGCGAGAAAACCGCCCCGGCCGGCGACGGGCATGGCGGGCACGAGGAGGCAACCCATGACGACGAGAAGGGCGGCCAGCATGCCGACGGGCACGACGAAGAAGACGGCAAGGCGCACGCTGAGACGCCTGCCGAACCGCCCAAAGGTCCGCATGGCGGCAAGTTGTTGCGTGACGGACGCTACGCGGTCGAAGTGACTATCTTCGAGACGGGGGTCGAGCCGCAGTTCCGCCTGTATACCTATCTCGACGGCAAGCCGCTCGATGTCGACCAGAGCCAGATCGACCTCACGCTCGAACGTCTGGGCCAACCCGCGCAACTGTTCAAATTCGCAAAGGAGAAGGACTACCTCAAGGGCGACGCCGTGGTGGTCGAACCGCATTCCTTCGCGGTAAAGGTACGGGCGGTGCACGACGGCAAGCCCTACCAGTTCGGCTACGAACAGGCGGAAGCCCGCGTCGCGATGACCGATGCGCAGTTGCAGGGAGCGGGCGTGGAGCTCGCCACCGCGGGGCCGGCGACGATCGGCACCACCGTGCGCCTGCTGGGTGAGGTTCGCTACAACAGCGACCGCACCGTGCAGGTCGTGCCCCGCCTGGCCGGGCTGGTGGAGTCCGTGGCCGCCAACGCCGGCGACCGCGTCCGCAAGGGCCAGGTTCTGGCCGTGCTGAGCAGCCAGGCTCTGGCCGATCAACGCACGGAGCTTCTCGCGGCGCAACGCCGTCTCGCCCTTGCACGCACCACGTACGAACGTGAGAAGACCTTGTGGGAAGAGAAAATCTCCCCGGAACAGGACATGTTGCAGGCGCGGGCCGCGATGCAGGAAGCCGAAATCGATGCGCTGAGTGCGCGGCAGAAGCTGGCCGCGCTGGGCAGCGTGCCGGGCGGTGACGGAAGCCTGACGCGCTATGAGTTGCGCGCACCGATCGATGGCGTCGTGACCGACAAGCGGGTCTCGGTGGGTGAGGCGGTGAAGGAGGATGCCGCGTTGTTCACCGTGTCCGACCTGTCCTCGGTATGGGTCGAAGCCCCCGTCTCCGTGCAGGATCTGGCAGTGGTTGCAACGGGGCAGAAAGCGACCGTGCGGGCGAATGCGTTCGAGGCCGTAGCCGAGGGGCGTATCGCGTATGTCAGCCCCCTGATGGGCGAGCAGACGCGCAGCGCGGTGGCGCGCATCGTTGTGACCAACGACAAGGGACTGTGGCGACCCGGCCTGCCGGTCACCGTCGAGGTGGTGGCGGACGAAACGCAGGTGCCGGTGGCCGTATCGGCCGACGCGATCCAGGATCTGCGCGACTGGAAGGTGGTGTTCGGTCGTTACGACGACGCGCTCGAAGCCCGACCGCTCGAACTGGGCCGCAGCGACGGCCGTCATGTCGAGGTCCTGGGCGGGCTCAGGG
>NZ_WTVS01000042.1 GCF_012911005.2 Aromatoleum toluolicum
CTCCCCGACCGGACCCCAACGAGGATTCCCATGAGCAAACGCATCCGCCTGGGCGTGCTGACGCCCTCCTCCAACACCTCCCTCGAACCGCTCACCAGCGCCATCGTCGCCGAAGTGCCGGGTGTATCCGCGCACTTCTCCCGCTTCACCGTCACCGAGATTTCGCTCAAGGACCAGGCCCTCGGCCAGTTCGACGACACCAGGATCCTCGAAGCCGCGAAGCTGCTCGCCGATGCCCATGTCGACTCGATCGGCTGGAGCGGCACGTCCTCCGGCTGGCTCGGTTTCGAGCGCGACGTGCAACTGTGCCGCCGCATCACCGAAGTCACCGGCATCCCCGCGACGACCTCCGTGCTCGCGCTGAACGAGATCCTCGCCAGGACCGGCACCAAGAAGCTCGGCCTCGCCACGCCCTACGTGCCCGACGTGCAGGCGCGCATCGTCGCGAATTACGCGACGCTCGGCATCGAAGTGCCTTCCGAGCGGCACCTCGGCATCAGCGTCAATTTCGACTTTGCCGAAGTCACCGAGGACACGCTGCGCGCGATGGTGCGCGAAGTCGCGAAGTCCCGCCCTGAAGCGATCACGACCTTCTGCACCAACCTGCGCGCCGCCCAGCTCGCCGACGAACTCGAAGCCGAGACCGGCGTCCCGCTGTACGACACGGTGTCGACCGTCGTATGGAAGCAGTTGCGCATGGCTGGCATCGACACCCGCGCGATCAAGGGCTGGGGTCGCCTGTTCCGCGAAGTGGCCTAAAGTGAAAACGGATGGATCGAAGATGAAAATCCTGCTGCTGAATCCCAACACCTCGCAGAGCGTCACCGACCGCATCGCCAACGCGGCGCTGGGCGTGGCGGGCGCGCACACCGAACTCGTCACCGCGACCGCCCCGCGCGGCGTGCCCTACATCGCGACCCGCGCCGAAGCCGTGATCGGCGGCGCCGTGGCGCTCGAAATGCTCGCCGAGATGCACACCGGCGTCGACGCCGCGGTGATCGCCGCCTTCGGCGACCCCGGCCTCGGCGGCGCGCGCGAACTGTTCCCGATCCCGGTGATCGGCCTGGCCGAAGCCGGCATGCTCACCGCGTGCATGCTGGGCAAGCGCTTCGCGATCGTGACCTTCTCGCAGTCGCTCGAACCCTGGTATCACGAGTGCATCGCGTGGCACGGCCTGCGCGAGCGCTGCGCCGGCGTGCGTGCGCTGGGGGGCAGCTTCCGCTCGATCTCCGACGTGCAGGACGAGAAGGAAGCGCTGCTCGTCCAACTCGCGCAGCAGGCCGTGAACGAGGATGGCGCAGACGTCGTCGTGCTCGCCGGCGCGCCGCTCGCCGGGCTCGCACGCCGCGTGCGCGACCGCATCCCGGTGCCCGTCGTCGACTGCGTCGAAGCCGCGGTCAAGCAGGCCGAAACGCTGGTCGCGCTGAACCCGCGCAAGGCCGAGCAAGGCACCTTTGCACGCCCCGGGGCGAAGCCCTGCATCGGCATCGCCGAGCCCTTGGCGCGCTGGATCAACCATGAGTGAGGCTCACCGCGCGGACGCGCGCAGCCTCCTCGCCCTTCAAGGAGAACGGCTGTGAAACTCGTTCGCTTCGGAGCCCCGGGGAAGGAACGCCCCGGACTGATCGACGCCGCGGGCGCGATCCGCGACCTGTCGGGCGTGCTGCCCGAAATCAGTGGAGCTACTCTCGCCCCGGCCAGCCTCGCACGGCTGCGCGGTCTGGATCCGCGGAGCCTTCCCGTCGTGCCCGCCGGCACCCGCTTCGGTGCGCCGCTCGCCGGCGTCGGCAAGATCGTGTGCATCGGCCTAAACTACGCCGACCATGCGCGTGAAGCCAGCCTGCCGATCCCGGAAGAACCCATCGTGTTCATGAAGGCGCAGACCGCAATCTGCGGGCCGAACGACGCGATCGTCCTGCCGCCCGGCTCGGAGAAGACCGACTGGGAGCTCGAACTCGTGCTCGCGATCGGCACGACGGCACGGCGCGTGGCGGTCGGCGATGCGCTGAACCACGTCGCCGGCTACATGACGGGCCTGGACCTGTCCGAGCGCTACTGGCAGCTCGAACGCGGCGGTCAATGGACAAAAGGCAAGAGCTTCGACACCTTCGCGCCGATCGGCCCATGGCTCGCGACCGCGGACGAACTCGCCACCCCCGGCGAACTGGCGATGCGGCTCGCAGTCAATGGCGAGCGCATGCAGGACAGCCACACCGCCAACATGATCTTCAGCCCCGCACAGATCATCAGCTACGTCAGCGGTCTGATGACGCTGCAGCCCGGCGACCTGATCTTCACCGGCACGCCCGCGGGCGTCGGCATGGGCATGCAGCCGCCGCGCTACCTGCGCGCCGGCGACCGCATCGACGCCGCAATTGCCGGCCTGGGCGAGCAGCAGCACACCGTCATCGCCGACTGAGCGCTTACCCCTTTCCCCTTCCTTTGTGGAAATTCACCCCGCCGGACGCACATCCGGCGGGGATTTTTTTGCTGCCGCGGTTTCAGCGCAGCATCGCGTTGAGCGCCTCGAGTGCCTTGCTGCCCGGGCACAGATAGGCATCGCCGAGCTGATTCAGCGGCTTCTCCACGGTGTTGAGGTGGGTATGCATGTCCTGCCCGCTGCTGTCGACGTACAGCAGCCCGGTGACGATCTCGCCCAGCGCCTGACGCTCCTGCAGGTGGTTCATCGCGCCGATGCGGTCCGAGGGGTCGTAGTCGACGCCCACCTTGCGCAGGTGCAGGATCGAGCCGTCGTGCTGCACGACGCGGCGCAGGCTGCCCGGCGGGTAGGAGGCCTCGATCTGCGCCTTGGGCAGGATCACGTCGAGCCGGTTCACCGCCGTGTTGTGCTCGCGCACGTAGTCGTAGCTCTTCGTCGAACCGTTGTGGTTGTTGAAGGTCACGCACGGACTGATGACGTCGATGAAGGCCGGCCCGCCGTGGCGCAGCGCGCCCTTGATTAGCGGCACGAGCTGCTCCTTGTCGCCGGAGAAGCTGCGCGCGACATAGGTGGCGCCGAGCTGCAGCGCGAGCGCGGCGAGGTCGATCGGGTTGTCGCTGTTGATGACGCCCTTCTTGCTCTTCGTGCCCTTGTCCGCGGTCGCGGAGAACTGTCCCTTGGTGAGGCCGTACACGCCGTTGTTCTCGACGATGTAGGTCATGTTCACGCCGCGGCGCATCGCGTGCGCGAACTGGCCGATGCCGATCGAGGCCGAGTCGCCGTCGCCCGATACGCCCAGGTACAGCAGGTTGCGGTTCGCCAGCGCCGCCCCGGTCAGCACCGAGGGCATGCGCCCGTGCACCGAGTTGAAGCCGTGCGAGTTGCCGAGGAAGTAGTCCGGCGTCTTCGACGAGCAGCCGATGCCCGACAGCTTCGCGACCTTGTGCGGCTCGATGTCGAGGTCGAAGCAGGCCTGCACGACCGCAGCGCTGATCGAATCATGGCCGCAACCCGCGCACAGCGTCGAGATCGCCCCCTCGTAGTCGCGGCGGGTGAAGCCGAGCGCGTTGCGCGGCGCGTCGGCCGCGAGGAGTTTGGGTTTGGCGAGATAGGTCATGAGGCCACCTTGCGCTGGGGTTGTCCGATGGAACTGATCTTGCGGTCGGTCAGGGCGTCGGCGATCTTGCCGGCGATGAAGCGCGCCGTGATCGGCGATCCGTCGTAGTGCAGCACGCGCACGAGCTTCTTCGGATCGATTTCGCCTTCGTTGATCAGCAGCGTGCGCAGCTGCGCGCTCTCGTTCTGCTCGACGACGAACACCGCGTCGCGCTCGGCGATGAACTGCATCACCTCGTCGCTGAAGGGGAAGCCGCGCACGCGCAGCGTGTCGACGTGGATGCCGTCTGCCGCGAGCTTCGCGCCGGCCTCGGCCATCGCGTGCGCCGTGGAGCCGTAGTAGATCACACCCACATGCGTGGGCTGCGCCGCCTTCTTCAGGATCGGCGCGGGCACGAGATCCTTGGCCGTGTTGAACTTCCGGCGCAGGCGTTCCATGTTGTACACGTAGTCGGTGCCGATCTCGCTGTACTTCGCATACGGGTTGCGCGTCGTGCCGCGCGTGAAGTACGCACCCTTGGTCGGATGGGTACCCGGAATCGTGCGGTACGGGATGCCGTCGCCATCGACATCGAGGTAGCGGCCGAAGTCCTTGCCGGCCTCGAGTTCGGCGTAGGTCATGAGCTTGCCGCGGTCGTAGCGGCGGCTGTCGTCCCACTCGAAGGGTGCGCACAGCTGTTCGTTCATGCCGATGTCGAGGTCGGAGAGCACGAACACCGGCGTCTGCAGCCGCTCGGCGAGGTCGAAGGCCTGCGCGGTGAGGCTGAAGCACTCGTGCGCATCCTGCGGGAACAGCAGCACGTGGCGCGTGTCGCCGTGCGAGGCATAGGCGCACGAGAGCAGGTCCGACTGCTGCGTGCGCGTGGGCATGCCGGTCGAGGGGCTGCCGCGCTGCACGTCCACGATCACCGCGGGGATCTCGGCGAAGTACGCGAGGCCGAAGAACTCCTGCATCAGCGAGATGCCCGGCCCCGAGGTCGCGGTGAAGGCGCGCGCGCCGTTCCAGCCGGCGCCGATGACCATGCCGATCGACGCGAGCTCGTCCTCGGCCTGCACGATCGCATAGCGCGCGCGGCCGTTGTCCGGGTCGGTGCGGAACTTGCGGCAGTAGCTCGAGAAGGCTTCGATGACCGAGGTCGAGGGGGTAATCGGATACCAGCCCGCGACAGTGGCGCCGCCATACACGGCACCGAGGCCGCAGGCGCTGTTGCCGTCAATCATGATGCGCTCGCCCACGGCGTCGGCGCGCTTCACCCGGAGCCCGATCGGACACGGCAGGTGCTGCTTCGCGTAGTCGTAGCCCAGGCGCAGCGCATTGACGTTGGCCTTGATGAGCTGGTCCTTGCCGCGGTAGCGGTCGACGATGAGCTGCTCGGCCGCGGCGAACTCCATGTCGAGCAGCGCCATCAGCGCACCGACGTACATGATGTTCTTGAACAGCTGGCGCTGGCGCGCGTCCTCGTATTCCTCGTTGCACATCGCGGTGAGCGGAATGCCCAGCACGGTGATGTCCTCGCGGAACTTCGACGGCGGGAGCGGCTTCGTCGAGTCGTAGAAGAGATAGCCGCCCGGCTCGATCGCGGCGATGTCGCGGTCCCAGGTCTGCGGGTTCATCGCGACCATCATATCGCAGCCGCCGCGTGCGCCGAGCCAGCCGGCTTCGGAGACGCGCACCTCGTACCACGTGGGCAGGCCTTGGATGTTGGACGGGAAGATGTTGCGCGGGGCGACCGGCACGCCCATGCGGATGATCGCGCGCGCGAACAGTTCGTTGGCCGAGGCGGAGCCCGAGCCGTTGACGTTCGCGAACTTGATCACGAAGTCGTTGCAGTGTTGGATCGCTGGGGTACTCATCTCAGGCCTCCGCGCCGGCTTGCGCGATGTTCACTTGGAATTTCTGCATGTCCCATGCGCCGGTCGGGCAGCGCTCGGCACACATGCCGCAGTGCAGGCAGACATTCTCGTCCTTGACCATCACGCGCCCGGTCTTGAGCCCCTCGGCGAGGTACAGCGCCTGCTCGGCGTTGTGCGACGGCGCCTTGAGGCGGCCGCGCAGCTCGTCTTCCTCGCCGTTGCGCGTGAAGGTGATGCATTCGGTCGGACAGATATCGACGCAGGCGTCGCACTCGATGCACAGCTTGGGCTTGAACACGGTGGCGACGTCACAGTTGAGGCAGCGGGCCGTCTCCGCGCAGGCGAGCTTGAAGTCGTAGCCGAGTTCGAACTCGGACTTGATGTCCTTCAACGCCTCCTCGATCGACTTCACCGGCACCTTGCGGCGCGCCTCTTCCGACACCTGGTTGTCGTAGCTCCACTCGTGGATGCCCATCTTCTGGCTCACGAGGTTCATCGTCGGCGCGGGGCGCTGCGTCAGCGGCAACCCGCGGCAGAAGAGGTCGATCGAGATCGCCGCCTCGTGGCCCTGCGCGACCGCAGTGATGATGTTCTTCGGCCCGAGCGCCGCGTCGCCGCCGAAGAACACGCGCGGCAGCGTCGATTGCAGCGTCTGCGCATCCAGCACCGGCAGGCCCCAGCGGTCGAACTCGAGTCCGATGTCGCGCTCGATCCACGGGAAGGCGTTTTCCTGGCCGATGGCGATCAGGACGTCGTCGCATTCCATATGCACATCCGGCTCGCCGGTCGGCACGAGCGAACGGCGGCCCTTGTCGTCATATTCGGCGCGCACCTTCTCGAACTGCACGCCGGTGAGGCGGCCGTGGTCGTGCGTGAACGCCTTCTGCACGAGGAAGTTGTGGATGGGGATGCCTTCGTGCAGCGCATCCTCCTTCTCCCACGGCGAAGCCTTCATCTCCTCGAAGCCGCTGCGCACCACCACGCGCACGTCCTCGCCACCGAGGCGGCGCGCCGAGCGACAGCAGTCCATCGCAGTGTTGCCGCCGCCGAGCACGATCACGCGCTTGCCGATCGAGGTGACGTGGCCGAAGGCGACGTTCGCGAGCCAGTCGATGCCGACATGGATATGCGCCGCGGCCTGATTGCGCCCCGGGAGGTCGGCGTCGCGCCCGCGGGGGGCGCCGGTGCCGACGAAGACGGCGTCCCAGTCGCTCGCCAGCACCTCGCGCAGGCTGCCGATCCAGTGGTTCTGACGCAGTTCGACGCCCAGGTGCTCGACGTAACCGCATTCCTCGTCGATGACGCTGTCGGGCAGGCGGAATTTCGGGATCTGGCTGCGCATCATGCCGCCGGACGACGACCCGCTGTCGAACACCGTGACCTGATAGCCCTGCACCGCCAGGTCGCGGGCAACCGTCAGCGAAGCCGGCCCGCCGCCAATACAGGCGATGCGCTTGCCGTTCTTCTTCTCGGGCGGCCGCGGCAGGCGATCGCGGATGTCATCCTTGAAGTCGGCCGCGACACGCTTGAGGCGGCAGATCGCGACCGGCTCCTTGTCGACACGCCCCCGCCGGCAGGCCGGTTCGCACGGACGGTCGCACACCCGTCCGAGAATCCCCGGAAAGACGTTCGAGTTCCAGTTGATCATGTAGGCGGTGGAGAAGTCACCCGCAGCGATCTGCCGGATGTATTCGGGCACCGGGGTATGGGCCGGACAGGCCCACTGACAGTCGACGACCTTGTGCAGGAAGTCTGGATTGCTGATGTCGGTCGGTTTCAAGTGCGTCCTTCCTGTCTCGGGAAAAGCGTGCGTATGAACGCGCCAATCACTACATGCACCATTGTGCACAAGATGCACTCAAATGCACGCTGCACTGCAACATGTCTCATCGGATTCCATGCGCAATACGCTATCCTACATTTTCCGGACAATCCCAGTGCCACGCTTGCGTCTCTTGTCGCATTTACGGACAAGCACCGCGGTCATGGCCTCGCGAGGAGGACTTCAGGAACGGTTCACCTTCACTCTCGCAGAATGTCTCCCATGCCACCCCGGCATGCAAAGAAACAGGAGACAGCCATGAACATCCGCCACTTCACCCTCGCCGCAGCCGCCCTTCTGATCGGGACCAGCGCCTTCGCCGGCCCGAAGTGCACGGCCGCTCCGCAGAACACCCAGCCCGTGGCAAACACGCTGCGCACGTTGGTCGACGCGGGCTTCAAGTTCCAGAAGGCCAAGGTCACCAGGGACGACTGCTACGAGCTGAAAGGGACCAACACGGTCGGCGACCGCGTCGAGATCTACCTCAACCCGGCCGACGGCACCAACGTCAAGACCGAGACGAAGAAAAGCTGAGGCCAGTGAGGTGGGCGGCGCGGGCGATCGGGTCACGTCGCCCCGCCCTCGACGGCGCAGCCCTCGGCCCGCCACCGCAACATCCCGCCGGCGAGGTTGGCCACCTCGCCGAATCCCGCCCGCTGCAGCATCACGACCGCCTGCGCCGAACGCGTACCCGAACGGCACACGGTCACCACGGGCCGCGCCGCGTCGATCTCGCCGCTGCGTGCGGCGAGCTGATCGAGCGGAATGAGCTTCGCGCCGCGGATGTGGCCAAGCGACCCGTCGAACTCGTCGGGCTGGCGGACGTCGATCACCTGCACCCGCTCCACCGCCTCTTCCAGCGCATGCGCCTGGATCTCCCAGATACCGCCGAAGGTGAAGGTGAGCGGCGCCCACGCGGGGTCGCCCGCGTCGACGACCCCTGCCTCCGGACGTCCGCAGTTCAGGTTGGCCGGCACGGCGACGTCGATCTTCTTCGGGTGCGGCAGGCCGAGGTTCTTCATGTAGCCGGCGAAGTCCCCCACATTGCTGTCGCCGCCGAGACGGGGGTTCCAGTTGCGTTCCTCTTCCACGCTCGTGACGGTGAGCCCGCGGTAGTCGTGCGCAGGGTACAGCAGGCAGTCGGCGGGAAGCGTGAAGATCTGTTCGTGTACCGAGCGGTACATCGTCGGGGCATCACCCTGCTGGAAATCGGTGCGACCGCAGCCGCGGATCAGCACGCAGTCGCCGGTGAAGGCCATGGACTGGTCGTCGAACACGAAGGTGAGGCAGCCGTTGGTGTGCCCGGGCGTCGCGCGCACCTCCAGGTGACGTCCGCCGAACGCGACGCGGTCGCCGTGATCGAGCAAGAGATCAGCGCCGTTCGCGCCGCTATGGCGCGACAGCGCGATGCGGCTCCCGGTCCGTTCCCGCAACAGCCACGCGCCGGTCACGTGATCCGCATGCACATGCGTCTCGAGCGTCCAGCGCAATTGCAGGCGCAGCTCATGCAACAGCGCGGCGTCGCGCCGCACCTGCTCGAACACCGGATCGACGAGCAGCGCGTCGCCGCTCAGGCTGTCGCCCAGCAGGTAGGTGTAGGTGGACGACGACGCGTCGAAGAGTTGCCTGAAGATCAGCATCCTGTTTCCTCCCCGTGGCTCTTGTTGTGCGCAGCAAATGGTACGCCGCGGCCATCGTTTACGATCGCCGCGACGAAGGGAGGTTCAGGATGCCGCCCGGCGCAATCGGGCGGCTTCAGCGCTCAGTGTCCGGCGTTCACAGGCTTCCAGCCCGGATGGTCGAAGTACTGGCCGTAGCTGTTGAGGGCATTCACGATATGCACGACGCCCTTGCTGCGGTCATCGACGGGCTGCTTGCCGGCGACGACTTCGGCACCACCGGACAGCTCCGCGATCACGTTGTGCAGCACGGCATCGGCCTCGGGGGCGAGCTTGCAGTTGCCGACGATGTACGCGAGCTGCGCGTCGACCGCCTTGCCCATCGCTTCGTACTGCGCCGTCGTAAACCGGCCGCCGTGAATCGCGTCGAGCTTGGGCTCGACGTTCGCGCGGATCTTCAGCATCCCCTCGCGCAGCGGCGCATCGGTCTGCCATTTGCTGCCCGCATTGAGCTTGAGCGCCGGTGTCTGTGCGCCGTGATTGTGGGCGTCCGCAGCGATTGCCTGCGGTGCGCCAACCAACCCCGCGGCTGCGACCGCGCAGGCGATGAACAAAGCTCTTGCCGATACTGTCTTCATGATCATATTCCTCGTCGAACCTACCTGATTGAACGGTGCGGCGTTCTGCCGACCGGATGCTGCGGGCGCCGACACGTTTCGGACCGCCTCCGCGATTTGGCACGGCAATAACATCACCGCCCCGAGATTTCCAATGTTTCGTCCATTGCGCGCCAGCCCGGATGGGCGAACATCGTCCCGTAAAGGTTGAGCGCCTGCACGACCTTCAACAGGCCCATGCGGCGCGCATCGGCGTGGGCGGCCCGCTGCATCAGCGCGATGCCGTCGGCCATTTCCACGAGCAGCATGTGCAGGTGGCGCGACGCGACACCGTCGTGCGTGCAGCACGCGATCATCGCGGCGACGCGCGACTCCATCGTGCGGCCCAGTTCGGCGAGTTGCGCTGCGTCGGTGGTCGCATTGGTGCGCAGCGACGCGTTTGCATCGATCGCTGCGCGCATGTCGTCGATACCGCCGCGCACCCGCTCGTCGGGGCGCCAGCTGCGGGCGGCCTCGGTGGTGACGGGAGCGAGGTTCGCGGGAACGAAGGCGGCGCCGGCCGCTGCCGCGAATGCGGTCGTCGTGATCGCAATCGCCGCCGTGACGGCCAGCGCGAGGGAGTTCGGGCGCATGGGGTGACCTCCTGAATGGGTGACCAGGCCCTTACGCTATGCCTCTATTGATGAACGAAATCTGAATGAAATTGAAAACGGGCCATTCCCGGGGCGCCCGCCCGAATGAATCGCCCGGAGCATTTACCCGCCGCGGGTCGCGCCCTGCAGGCCGACCGCCGCTTCACCTGCTAGATTGAATGAAAGGGAGCTTGCACTAGCCAGCCGTGGGGGTATCGCCATGACCAATCGCTACATTTCGGACATCGTCCAGAATCAGGACCCGTTGATGATGCCACCCGATGCTTCGGTGGCACAGGCCTGCGAGCGCATGTGCGAGCGGCACGTCGGTGCAGTATTGGTCGCCGATCGCGCGCACCACCTGCTCGGCATTTTTACCGGACGCGACGCCGTACGCATGCTTGGAAAGGGCGGCGATGCTAGCCGAACGCGGCTGGACGCCGTGATGACGGCCGGGCCGGTCACGATAGGTCCTGACGCCCATGCGATCGACGCATTGCGCCTGATGAGCGACGGCGGCTTCCGCCACCTCCCCATCGTGGATCAGGGCGAGGTGACCGCGATCGTCGCGCGCTCGGATTTCGAGGGCCTCGAACTCGATCGCTTCGAAGAGGAAAAGGCGTTGTGGGAGCGGATCGCCTGATCGCGATCGGCTGAATCGGGCCGGCTGCGTTCGCACGCTGCCGGCCTTCAGGCGATCACACTGCCCTTGCACCCGCACCGACACCGTATGGTGCCGGCACCATGTTGACGATGCGCGAGAACAGCGTCCGGAACTCACCGGTCGGCCCCGACCAGGGATCCTTGTTGGCCTCGAAAGCGGCATCGATCTCGGCCCAGTCTTCCGCCGCAAGCCCGGTGCGAGCCATCGGGAGAAGCTCGATTTCCTCACGACTGACGTGGCGCCACGAGGCGGCGAGGTAGGTACGAGCGGTTGCTTCGAACTCGGGAAAGGCTGCGGCGCCCACCCCCTGATAATGGACGAGCGCTCCGCGAAGTGCGGCCGTGCGGCGCGCGCCCTCGGCGTGATCGGCTTCGAGCTGATCGAGCAGCGCCGCGGATGCGGGGATGCGTTCGCGCATCTTCACGAAGAGATAGTCGTCCTCCTTCGGGTGATGCAGCTTGTCGGGCACCTGCGTGATGTACTCGATCATCGCCGCGAGCAGCGCGAAGTCGGGCTCGAAACGGCCGTCGCGGATGGCGTCGAGCACGAAGCCGAAGGCCTGCAGCACGGCGCCCAGCGCGCGGTGTTCGTCGTGGATGATGTCCAGCGCTTTCATGGGAGGGTCCTCGTGTTCAATGCGCGGCGACGCCAAGCCAGCTATCGAGCAGTTCGCGGTCATTGCGCAGGGTGGCGCTGTCGCCTTGGTAGACGGCGCGACCGCGTTCGAGCACCAACGCCTGACGCGTCAGCGGCAGGATCTGGCGGGCATGCTGCTCGACGAGGATCACGGCCATGCCGCCTTCCTCGGTGAGCCGCCGGATGATGGACAAGAGCTCCTGCACGATCAGCGGCGCGAGGCCTTCGAGCGGCTCGTCGAGAAGCAGGAGTTTCGGGTTCAGCATCAGCGCGCGCCCTATCGCGAGCATCTGCTGCTCGCCGCCGGAGAGCTCGTTGCCCATGTTCGTGCGGCGTTCCTTGAGACGCGGGAACATCTCGTAGACGCGCTGCAGGTTCCAGTGGCCGGCGGTCGCGACGACGCTGAGGTTTTCCTCGACCGTCAGCGACGGAAAGATGTCGCGTTCCTGCGGCACCCAGCCGAGGCCGCGATGCGCGCGGGCGTGCGCGGGGACGATCGCGAGGTCTTCGCCCGCAAAGCGCAGAACGCCGGAATGCTGGCGCGCGGCGCCCATCAGGGTGGACAGCAGCGTCGTCTTGCCCATGCCGTTGCGGCCCAGCAGCGCGAGGCTGTCGCCCTCGCCCAGGCTGAAGGAGATGTCCTCCAGCACCACGGCGTCGCCGTAGCCGGCGCGCACGTTTTCGAGTTTCAGCAGCTCAGACACTGATCGCCTCCCCCAGATAGACTTCCTTGACCTTCGGATTGTTAGCGATCTCATCCGGCGTGCCGCCGGTGAGGAGCGCGCCGCTCACCAACACCGAGATGCAGTCGGCGAAGCGGAACACGAGATCCATGTCGTGCTCGATGAGCAGGATCGTCACGTCGCGCGGCAGCGCGGCGATCGTCTCGAAGAGCTCGCGGCTCTCGGAGGTCGGCACGCCGGCCGCGGGCTCGTCGAGGAGGAGCACGCCCGGCTTCATCGCAAGCGCCAGCGCGATCTCGATCAGGCGCTGTTTGCCATAGGCGAGGTTGCGCGTCTTTTCGTGCGCTAGGTCCAGCAGGCGCAGCGTCGAGAGGAGGCTTGCCGCTTCGTCGACCGCTTCGGCGTAGGCGCCGACCGGTCGCCAGAATCGCGCGCCGATGCCGATGCGTTCATTCACGGCCATCGTCACCGATTCGAGCACCGTCAGGTCCGCGAACAGGCGGTTGATCTGGAAGGTGCGCGCGAGGCCGCGCTTGACGCGCTGGTGCTGAGCGAGGTGGGTGACGGTGTCACCGTTGAGGATCACCTCGCCGCTCGTGGGTTCGAGGAAGCCGGTGAGCAGGTTGATCAGCGTCGTCTTGCCGGCGCCGTTCGGGCCGATCAGCGCGTGCCGCGCACCGGCTTCGACGTTGAGGGTGACGTCGTTGGTCGCGATAAAACCGCCGAATTTCTTGACGAGATTGCGCGTTTGCAGGGCGTAGCTGGTCATTGCTTGGTCCTCCCGAGGGCTGCGCCGAGGCGGCGCTGGCCGCCCCTCAGTCCGCCCATTACGCCATCACGGGCGAAGAGCACGATGACGACGAGCAGCGCGCCGAGCCAGAACTGCCAGTACTGGGGGTTGAGGTCGGAAAGCATGTGATGCGCCGACATGAACACGATGGTGCCGAGCAGCGCGCCGTAGAGGCTTCCCGAGCCCCCGAGCACGAGGATCAGCAGCAGTTCGGCGGAGCGGTTGAAGGCCAGGACGTCGAGCGCGACAAACTGCGTCGTCTGCGCAAGCAGCGCCCCGGCGATGCCCGCGTAGGCCGCGCCGATGGTATAGACCGCCGACAGCCGCGCGTTGACCGGCGCACCAATCGCCGGCATGCGGCCGACGTTGAGGCGGACGCCTTTCAGGCTCAGGCCGAAGGGGCTATGCACGAGCTTCCTCGCGACGCAGAACAGCGCGAAGAGCACGGCGATCGCGTACCAGTAGGCGGTCTTGCCGTAGAGATCGAACTCGAACTGGCCGAGCACGGGCAGCACTTCCATGCCCTGCAGGCCATCGACGCCGCCTGTGATGTGGGTGAGCTTGTTCGCGATCTCGTACAGCATCATCGCGACGCCGAGCGTGACCATCAGGCGCGTGAGATCGGCGCCGCGCAGCACGAGGAAGCTCGTGACATAGCCCAACACTGCCGTCACGAGCGCCGCGGCGACGAGCCCGAGCAGCGGGTCGCCGTAGCCGTGCGCGGCGAGCAGGCCCGCCGCGTAGGCGCCGAGGCCGAAAAAGGCCGCGTGGCCGAGCGAGACGATGCCGGCATAGCCGAGGATCAGGTCGAGCGACAGGCAAAACAGCGCGGTGATCGCGATCTGCGTCAGCAGCACGAGGTTGTCGGGGAAGATGAAATAGGCCGCGACGGGGATCAGCCAGAACGCGAGTTCGGCCGGCCGCCAGCGGTCCGCGCGCGCGATCGGCGCGAGGTCCAGGGTGAGAGCTGCTTGCATGGAAGTCTCCTTAGCGGGCGGCGCGGCGGCCGAAGAGGCCTTGCGGGCGGAAGATCAGCATCACGACCATCACCGCGTAGATGACGAAGGCGCCGATCTGCGGGACGTAGTACTTGCCGGCCACATCCACGACGCCGAGGATCAGCGACGCGACGAGCGAGCCCATGATGTTGCCGCTGCCACCAACGGCGACGACGATCAGGAAGTACACGATGTACTTGACCGGGAAGCTCGGATCGAGGCCCAGCATCTCGACGCCGAGCGCGCCACCGAGCCCCGCGAGCGCAGTGCCGAGCGCGAAGGTCAGTGTGAAGATGCGCTCGACGTTGATGCCCACGCCGCGTGCGGCGCGCGGGTTATCGACCGAGGCCCGCAATTGCGCGCCGAAGCGCGTGCCGCGCACGAGGCGGTTAAGGCCGTAGGCGATCGCCAGGCTCAGCACGACCAGGAACAGGCGATAGACGCCGATGTCCAGCCCGGGCAGGTTGATCTGTCCCTGCAGGAATTCCGGCAGCACCATCGGTTGCTGCTGCGCGCCGAAGAAGTAATGCGCGCCGGCGATCGACATGAATACGAGGCCGATCGAGAACAACACCTGGTCGAGGTGGGACGCCGCGTAGAGGCGGCGGTACAGCGTGCGCTCCAGCGCGACACCGACGAGAGCGGTCGCGAGGGCCGCGATCGGCAGCGTGGCGAGGAAGGGCACGCCAGCGCGGTTGAGCAGCGTCACGCAGACGTAGCCGCCCAGCATCGCGAAGGCACCATGCGCGAGGTTGACGAAGTTCATCAGACCGAGCGTGACCGATAGGCCGACGCTGATCAGGAACAGCAACATCCCCGAGGCGATGCCGTCGAAAATGACGGTCATGGGAGTCTCCTGTTGCGGTGTTTCCGTGAGGTTCCGGTCGCGAGAGAAGGCGTCAAACCCTCCCCCGCTCGACGCTTACTGCTTGCCCGGATCGCGCAGATCCACGACCTTGTCGAACTCGACGTTCTGCAGCTTGCCGGCGACCTTCTCGACCTTGCGGATGTAAATCGTCTGCACGATGTCGCGCGTCTGCGCATCGATGCCGATCTTGCCGCGCGGGCTGATCCAGCTCATGCCCTTGGCCGCCGCGACGAACTTGTCGCCGCTCGCGTCGCCGCCGGTCTTCTCCAGCGTCTTGGCGATGAGCTGCATGCCGTCGTAGCCGCTCACCGACATGTAGTTCGGGCGGTCCTTCGGGTAGGCCTTGTAGTAGGCCTGCACGTAGGCCTTGTTCTCCGGCGAGTCATGCACTTCGGAGTACTGCAGCGAGTTGATGATGCCCAGCGCGTTGTCTCCGACCGCGTCGAGGATGTCCTCCTCGGTCAGGTCGCCGGTGGCGATGACGCGGATGCCGGCTTTCGCGAGGTCGCGCTCGGCAAAACCCTTCATGAAGGCGACGGTCTGCTCGCCCGGCGGCACGAAGAGGAAAACCGCGTCGGGCTTCACGTCCTTGATCTTCTGCAGGAAGGGCGCGAAGTCGGGGTTCTTCACCGGTGTGCGCACTTCGCCGACGATCTCGCCGCCCGCCGCGGCGAAGGTCTTCTTGAACTGCGCCTCGGCGTCGTGACCCGGGCCGTAGTCCGCGACCAGCGTATAGACCTTGCGGATCTTGTTCTTCGCGGCCCAGTCGGCCACGGGCGCGGTGATCTGCGGCAGCGTGTGCGAGACGCGCAGGATGTAGTCGGACTTGGTCGTCACCGCGGAGGCGGCGGCGTTCATGACGATCATCGGCCTCTTCGCTTCCTTCGACACCGGGGCGGCGGCGAAGGCGGACGGCGTCAGGCCGAAACCGGCGAGGATGTCGACCTTGTCCTTGACGACCAGCTCCTGCGCAGCGCGCTTGCTGATCTCCGGGGCGACGCCGGTGTCGTCCTTGATGATCAGCTCGACCTTGCGGCCGGCGAAGGTGTCGCCGTTCTGCTTCAGGTACAGGCGCGCGCCGTTCTCGATCTGCTTGCCGTAGGCGGCGAAGAGGCCGGACATCGGCAGCACCATGCCGATCTTCAGCGGTTCGGCGGCGAACGCCGGGGCGGCTGCGCCGAGGGCAACGACGATTGCGGCGACGGTTTTTCTGAATGCCATGATGGATCTCCTCATCTCTCTCTTCGGGGGCCGGGGACGTTCGCCCCCGGCTCTTTATGAATCTTGTGATTACACCTTCGGCGCATCCGGCTGCACGGCGGGTGCCGCGCGGCGGAAGGCGTCGAGTTCGCCGCAGGCGCGGTCGATCGCGACGATGTTCGGGTACGGCGTCAGATCGACGCTGAAGCGGCGCGCGCTCTCGACCTGCGGGATCAGATACACGTCGGCGAGCGTCGGCGCGTTGCCGAAGCAGAACGGCCCGCGCGACGTGTCGGCCGCGAGCAGCGCTTCCATCGCGTCGAAACCGGCCGTGATCCACGTCGCGCACCACGCGAGCACCGCCGCCTCGTCACAGCCCAGCGTTTTCCTCAGGTATTCGAGGACGCGGCGGTTGTTGATCGGGTGGATGTCGCAGCCGACGATCGCCGCCAGCGCACGCACGCGGGCGCGGTCCTCGGCGTTGGCCGGAAGCAACGCCGGGGTCGGGTAGCGCTCTTCGAGCCACTCGATGATCGCCGGCGACTGGATCAGGGTGAGGTCGCCCTCAGTTGCCTCCGATACCAGCGCCGGCACCAGCGCCTGCGGATTCACCGCCTTGAAGGCGGCACCGAGATGCTCCTCGGTGCGCAGGTCGACCGGCACATACTCGTAGGCGATGCCCTTCAGGTTCAGCGCGATGCGCAGGCGGTGCGAGGTGCCGCTGCGGAAGAAGTTGTAGAGCTTCATCGACATGCTTCCGCTCAGTCCTTCGCGAGGCAGTTGTCCGCGTTCCAGCCGTACAGCCACTCCATCGCATCGTAGAAACGCTCCGGCGTGCGGCCCTTCCACAGGTCGTTGCGCACCAGGCGCTCGACGCCCTTGGCGTGGTAGATGCGGCCCATCTCGCGCGAGGACAGCACGATGCGCGCGGTACGGGCGATGCGCGAGCGCTGGTACAGGTCGAAGGCCTTTTCGAAGTCATTGCCATTGACGCGCAGCGCCTCACCCAGCGTCACGGCATCTTCGAGCGCCATGCATGCGCCCTGCGCCATGTATTGCGTCGTCGGATGCGCGGCGTCGCCCAGCAGCGTCACGCGGCCGAAGGACCACTGGCCGATCGGCTCGCGGTCGGCGGTCGCCCAGCGCTTCCAGCTCTTCGGCAGGTCGATCAGCTGGCGCGCCTTCGGGCAGATGCCCTGGAAGTAGCTCTGCACCTCTTCGCGGCTGCCTTCGGTGACGCCCCACTCTTCCTTCTCGCGGCTATGGAAGGTCACGACGACGTTGTACTGCTCGCCGCCGCGCAGCGGGTAATGCACGAGGTGGCAGTTCGGGCCGACCCAGATGCTGGCGGCGTTCCACTGCAGGTTCTCGGGGAAGTCCTTCTTGTCGATCACTGCGCGATAGACGACGTGCCCAGTCACGCGTGCCGGGTCATTGACGTACTGCGCGCGCACCACCGACTTCACGCCGTCCGCGCCGATCAGCGCGACGCCGCGGAAGGCGTTGCCGTGCTGGTCGTACACCGTCACGCCAGCGCTATCCTGCTCGACGCGCTGGACGTGGGTCGAGGTACGGAATTCGACGCGGCCGGTCTCCTGCGCGCCTTCGAGGAGCGACAGATGCACGTCGACACGGTGGATCACCGCGTACGGGTTGCCGAAACGCTTGCGGAACGCTTCGCGGGTCGGGATACGGCCAACGAGGGTCTCGTCGAGCGCATCGTGCATCACCATCTCGTCGGTATACACGGCGCGACCGCGCGCCTTCTCGCCGACGCCCAGCGCGTCGAAAGCGTGGAAGGCGTTGGGGCCCAGCTGGATGCCGGCACCGATCTCGCCGATCTGGTCGGCCTGCTCCAGCACCAGCACCTTGAAGCCCTGGCGCACCAGCGCGAGTGCGGCTGCAAGGCCGCCAATGCCGCCGCCGGCGACGATTACGGGAAGCTGCTCGGTCATGTGTGTCTCCTCCATCTCGATCAGGGGTGGCGGAGCGGCCAAGCGCTCCGTCCGCGGGTCTTATTCGGCTGCGCCGATCGTCAGTTCGATGTCGCCGACATGGTCGACGTGGCCGGTGATGCGGTCGCCGCTCTTCACCGCGCCCACGCCCTCGGGCGTGCCGGTGAAGATCAGGTCGCCCGGCTCCAGGTGGTAGAACTTCGACAGGTCGGCAATCAGCTCGGGGATGCTCCAGATCAGCTGCGACAGGTCGGCCGTCTGGCGCGTCTCGCCATTGACCTGCAGGTTGATCGCACCCGTGGTCAGCACGCCGAGGTCGCCGACCGGCACGATCTCGGTGCACACGGCCGACAGCTCGAAGTCCTTGCCCAGATCCCACGGACGGCCCTGCTCGCGGGCAACCAGCTGCAGGTCGCGGCGGGTCATGTCGAGGCCGGCGGCGTAGCCGTAGATCAGGCGCTCGGCATCGGCTTCGGCGACGCGGAAGCCCGGCGCACCGATCGCGACGACCAGTTCCATCTCGTAGTGGTAGTTCGAGGTACCGGTCGGGTACGGCACGGTCGCGCCGGACTCGACCAGGGTCGACGCGGCCTTCGTGAAGTAAAAGGGCTGCGCGGTGGCCTTGTCGACCGGGCGACCCATCTCGACGGCATGGGCGTGGTAGTTGCGGCCGACGCAGAAGATGCGCTTCACCGGGTAGCGGGACGCGATGCCGCGCACCGGCAGGGAATACACCGGCGAGGGCGGGAACAGGTATTGGGCTTCGGACATGTCGGTTCTCTGTAAGTCGTTGGGGTTCGGGGGTCAGGCGCGCACTTCGTAGACGCCCAACTTCTTGTGCAGGGGGCTCTCGTCGGCGACGAAGATGAAGGCCGGCTCGCTCGCCGAGCGGTTCTTCAGCGTCACGGGCGTATAACCGGGCGCGCAGCAGGTATCGGCCGGCGACAGCGCGAACCGGTTCTCCTCGACCGCGACGTCGGCGCCTCCCTCGATGAGGTGGAACACCATCGCCGGCGAGCGCGCGGGCAGGTTCAGCGTCTCGCCCGGGCGCAGCATCAGCGCGGAGAAGCCGAGGATGTTCTGGCAGTCGGAGCCGTTCTCAGGATTCACATAAGCCACCTGCACGGCCTCGATTTCAGGCTGGGTCTCGGCGAGGTTCAGCAGCGCGGCGCGGGCGTCGGCCCAGGGGTAGCGCAGCATCGGGTAACGGCGCGCGCTGCCACGCGAGAACACCGGCGAGGGCACGACGCCGCCGCGGACGTAGTTGCGCTCGAGACGCGTGCCGGTCACTTCCTGCTCCTTGCCTTCGACGGCGTAGGAGGTTTCCGTGTAATACACCAGCGGCAGATCCAGCACGTCGAGCCACACCACCGGCTCCTTGCCGTCATGGCCATGCTCGTGCCACAGGCCGGTCGGCGTCAGGATCAGGTCGCCGCGGCTCATCGGGCACTTCTCGCCATCGACGGTCGTGTAGGCGCCCTCGCCTTCGACGATCATGCGCACCGCGTTCGGGGTATGCTTGTGCGACGGCGCCCACTCGCCCGGCAGCAGCAGCTGCATGCCGAGGTAGATCGCCGCGCTTGCCTGCATCTTCTCGAGACCGTGTCCGGGATTCGCGAGCACCAGCACGCGGCGCTCCGCCTTCTCGATCGGAGTCAATTCGCCGGCCTGCATCAGCAGCGGGCGCAGCGCCTCGTACGACCACATCACGGGCTTGGTGCGGCGCGCGGGCGTGCCGGGGGGCAACACCGAGCGCAGGCTGGGCCACAGCGGCACCAGGTTCTGTGCGCCGAGCGACTCGCGGTAGGCGAGCGGCAGATCATCGAGACGACCAAGTTCCTGCATTCCTGACTCCTCCATCGGGGTATCGCTGCCGGCTAGGTGAAAAACCTTTGCGCCAGATCAAGGCGAGCAGCGATTCGTTGTGATGGAGCGCAATTTATCGAGGGATTAATATTCCGTCGATGCAATGCGTGAAATAATCTGAATTCGAATTTCGAATAATCATCGCGCGATGAGCACGCCCGACCTTCGCCTGCTGCAGGTGTTCGATGCCGTCCACAAGACCCGCAGCGTGAGCCGTGCCGCGGATCTGCTCGAGCTCGGCCAGCCCGCGGTCAGCATCGCACTGGGCAAGCTGCGCGAACATTTTGCCGACCCCCTGTTCGTACGCACCTCAAGCGGAATGGAGCCGACCCCGCTCGCCGACGAACTGGTGCAGCCGATCCGCATTGCACTCGATGCGCTCGACGCCGCCCTGGGCCATCGCAGCAGCTTCGACCCGGCGACGTCGGAGCGCAGCTTCCGCATCTGCATGACGGACATCACTCACCTGGTACTGCTGCCGCGCCTGTGGGGCGAGTTGCGCGCCACCGCACCGGGCATCCGCATCCAGATCGCCCCGCTGGACGACGACACCGGCCGCAAGCTCGAATCGGGCGAAGCGGACCTCGCCGTCGGCTTCATCCCCATCCTCGAGGCCGGCTTCTACCAGCAGGCCCTGTTCCGCCAGCACTATGTGTGCCTCGCGAGCGCCGATCACCCCCGCATCCACGGCGGCCTAACGCTGGAACAGTTCGAGGCCGAAGACCACGCCGTCTTCCGCACCGCGGGCACGGGTCACCAGGTGATCGAACAGGAAATCGCCCGCCAGGGCATCAAGCGCCGCATCGTGCTCGACATCCCGAACTTCCTCGGTGCCGCCTTCGTCGTCGAGCACACCGACCTGCTGATGACCGTGCCGCGCCGGCTGGGCGAGCTGCTGCGCGGGCGCGGCGACTTCAGCGTCCTGCCCGTCCCCTTCCCGCTACCCGACTACACGATCAAGCAGCACTGGCACGCGCGCTTCCACCACGACCCGGGCAATCGCTGGCTGCGCGGCCTGATCGCGAATCTGATGTCCGAATCCGGCCCGCGGGTAACCGAAAGCGAGGGCCGCTAAACCCTTGCGAGCAGCGCCTCGAAGCCGGGATAGGCGTCCGCGGCGATCGCGCACTTGCGCGCATGGTCGCCGCGCTCGCGCCCGCTGCGCAACGCATCGACGAAGCCCTCGCGATCATGCACCCACGTCCCACCCACCAAGGTCACGCCGCGGGCGAACAGCGCATCCGGCAGACAGCCCGCGCTCGGCCCGATCATCGCGAACCAGCGCGCATCGCGGCAGAAACCCAGCATGTAGTCCAGGGTGTCGTTGAGCAGCAGCGTGCTGGTCGACAACACCTTGCCGCACCCCGCCAGCTCCGCGGGATCGAGCGTCACGCGGTAGCCATCCTTGTCGCCCGCGAGCTCCGCCTTCAGCTCCACCACCGTGAGCTGCGCACCCGACTTCAGGATGCGCCCGAGGAGCGGCGTAAACAGGCCGATCATGCCGATGCGCTCGCCCGGCTGCGGATCGAGCCCGCCGATCGAATCTGCACTGGTATCCGGACGGTACCCGGCGCGATCGAAGAAGCAGCGCGTCAGGGCGTTCGCCGCTGCAAAGCCCAGCGTGCGCATGATGCCGCTGCCGCTCACGTAGGCGCGGGCGAGTTCGAGCGCGTCGGCACCGACGAGCGAAAAGCCGCCCTCCCCCTCACGCATGCGCGCCAGCGTGTCGTCGAGGAGCACGTAGGAGAGCCCCAGCGAACCGTCGTCGAGCTCCAGCGCGCAGAACTCGCCACGGTCGCCGGGCAAGGGTGTGTCCGCAGCCGGCGGCAAATGCAGCGCGTGCACACGCGGCAGGGGCCCACGCTCCGCAAAGCGTTCGAGTTGTGCGAGGTAGGTCTCGGCAAAGTTCATGCGGAATTCTCCGGCTGAGGGTCGCCCCGGTGCCGCCCCGCGCGCACTGCGGCAGAGGCCGACGCCCCGGAGGTCGTGGAATCGCGGTTCGCCTGCGTACGCAGCGCCCCGGGGAAGAACTGCGCGGTAAGGCTGTTCGATTCGAGCGGCGAATCCGTATCGACGCCGCCGTAGCGGCGCCAGTCGCGCACCCAGAAGATGTCGTCCGCCACTTCGAGAAAACCGATCGTCTCGCGATCGCCCACCAGCACGCCCTGCACGCGCAGTCCGCGCTCGCGACGCATCGTCCGCAAGCGCTCGGCAACGTCGGACGTTGCCCCGAACTCGCCATCGGACACGATCACCAGATCGGCCCGCTGCCAGCGCGCCTCCTCGAGCTTCGCCAGCGCAGCCTCGATCGGCCCGCACACGTCGGTGCCACCGCGAAAGGCCTGACCGAGGAAGCGCGTGAGCCGCCCGATGCCGTCGGCGTCGACCGGCAGCGCCACGTCGACGATTTCGCCCGGACCGCCGAAGCTGAATACGTGACACGCCCGTTTCTGCGCGTGGGCCGTGCGCACCGCCTCGAGCACCGCCGCCTTCGCGACTGCCTCGGCGCCACCGCGCATCGAACCCGAGGTATCGACGCACAACAGCATCGGCCCCATCTCGAAGCGCTTGGCCGGCTGCGAACGTGGCGTCGGACGCTGCACCGTCTCCTCATGGCGACGGATCTCCTGCATGCGGTCGTCGTCCTCGTAGCACAGCAGCGTCCTCTCTGCGCGGCGGGCATGCCACACCAACCGCAGGCGCGGGTGGCCGAGCAGCATCGCCTCGGCGGGTAACATGCGGGCGATGCGATCGGCACGGTGGATCCCGCGCGTCTCGCCGGGCATGTCGGGCACGCGCACGGTACTGCGTTCCGCGCGATGAGCCGTCGCCTCCTCGATCACCTGCACCGTGACGCACCCGACCGCGTCCGGCTCGTCCGTCTCCGATGCGCGCCCGAGACGGCGGATCAGCTCCGCAAGCTCGGGCAAACGTTCAAGCAACCGGCGGATGCGCACGACCTCCTGCCAGCCCTCGCTGCGCAGCAGTCCGCGGATGCGATCCCACCGCATGCTCTTGGCGTCGTCGGGGATCATGCCGAAGACGTCCGCCAGCTCGTCCATGTCGCCGCAGCGGTCCTGCCAGTCGGCCGCAAACGCGTCGACGGCCATTCCGACCGCCCGCGCCTCGTCCGCGCCGCGGTCGAGGTAATCGACGATGAAATCGACGTGGAAGAGGATGCTCATCAGCACGGTATCCGCGAGCTCGCCCTCATCCCGGCAGTAGCGCGCGAGGTCGAGCCTTTGCATCGCCTCCGCCAATCCGCGCGCGACGACCGGCGGCGGCCAGCGCCACGCCTCGAACGGCGGCAGCCTGCCGGCGACGAGCGCCGCGCGCAGCGCCGCAAGGGCCGCAAGCCGCGGTTCCACGCTGCCCTGTGCGTTCGTCAGCCCGCCCAGCCACAGGCCGCGCACGAGTCCATCCAGCGCCGCCAGCCGGCCCTCCTGCAACTCGAAAAGCAACGGCACGGGACCGGCGGCAGCGGTGCTCATGCGGTTCAGGCGGCGGAAAGCGGTTCGTGGACGACGGGTGCCGGAACCTCGCCGCCCTCGCCTGCCGGCAGACGCGGCAGCCCCTCGAACCCCGCGCGCGCCGCGACAATCCGCTCGCGCAGATCCGCCAGCACGCGCGCGGTCCCCGCGAGACTCTCGTCCGCGCGTTCCGCGAGCCCGACATCCAGCCACAGGCTTCGCGCACGGTAGTCGGCCAGGTCGCGCCGCCGCGCGTCCAGCTCCGCTACGTATGCATCGAGACGCGCGACCAGCTCGTCGATCTGCCGCGTGCGCGCCCCGATGTGCGCCGGACCGTAGCGGCGCTGGCGCGTGTGCGTCAGGCGCAGCGCCTGCGCCCCGCCCTTGGCGTCGCCGATCTCGTCGGCGAGGTCGCCGGCGGAGAAGCGCAGCCGGCCGCTCTCGTCGTAGTCGAGGTCGTTCGCGTTGCGCTCGGCTTGCAGCTGCGCCTCGAAGGCCTCGACGATACGCGTGACGCGCGGCGGCGCGAACGCCTCGCGCACGCCAAGCCGCGCGCACACCCAGTCGCCGAGCACCGCCTGGCGCGGCGCGTCGGGCGCGGTGCACCACGGCAGCAACATCAGATCCCACAGCAACACGGTGCCCCGTCCCTCGCTCGCGGCGGCGATGCGCAGCAGGCGCGCCGCCTTCACCCAACGGCGGTCCGAGACGTACACGTCCGCCGCGGCAAGATGCGCACGCAGTTCGGCGAACATCGCGGTCACCTCGGCCGGCAACGTCACCTGCCCCGCCGCGGCATCGAGTGCGGCGAGGTCCGCGGCGTCGAGCGCTTCCCTTTCGTCCGGCGCCTGCCAGGCCCGTGACGGATCGCACCCCAGCAGCTCGGCGAAACCCTCCGCACTCACCGGAACGACCGTCACCCGCAGCAGGAAGCGGTCGAAGAAAGCCTCCGCGACCTCGTCCTCAGGCACCTCGTTCGTCGCGCCGATCGCGCTGATCAGCGGACAGCGCTGCCGCCCCGCGCCGTTGTCGAACTCGCGCTCGTTGAGCAGCGTCAGCAGTGCATTGAGGATGGCGCTGTTGGCCTTGAAGACCTCGTCGATGAAGGCGATCGACGCGTCGGGCAGGAAGCCCGCGGTGTGGCGCTCATAGCGATCCTGCTCGAGCGCCTGGATCGACAGCGGGCCGAACAACTCCTCCGGCACCGAAAAGCGCGTCAGCAGTCGCTCGAAGTAGCGCGCGTTGCGGAAGGCGAGATGCAGCCGGCGCGCGAGCTCGCTCTTCGCGGTGCCCGGCGGGCCGACCAATAGCGTGTGTTCGCCCGCGAGCGCCGCGAGCAGCGCAAGGCGCACGACATGGGAACGCTCGACGAGGCCGCGCTCCAGCGTCGCAATGAGGCTGACGAGACGGTCGCGGAGAGACTCACGAAGAAAGGGAACGGGTGAGCGGTCGGGGGGCATTTGGCGATATTAGCGCGACCCGCCGGCAAGGGAATTGATCCCTGCAAAGTTTGCCCGGTCCGCTTCAATCGTCCTTCATCAGCTCGCGATGCACGCGCACGGCAGTCACGCGCGGCCGGATGACCCGCCCGCGCGCCTCCACGTTCGCGCGCGTGAAGGCTGCGCCCAGCAGAAGGATCAGCGACGAGTAATTCACCCACATCAGCAGCAGGACCAGCGAACCCGCCGCTCCGTAGGTCGACGCGGTCGCGGTCGTCGACAGGTAGAGGGCGATCAGACTGCGCCCCACCGCGAACAACAGCGCGGTGACCAGCGCCCCGAGCCACACGTCGCGCCAGCGCAGCACCACGTCCGGCAACACGCGGAAGATCGTCGCGAACAACAGCGTCACGACGAACAGCGACACCCCCCAATCCAGCAGCAGCAGGAGCGGTGGCGGAATCGGCACCCAGTCGCTCGCGAACTCGACCACCACCCGCACCGCCACGCTCAACAACAGCGACACCAGCAGCACGAAGCCGATCGCCAGCACGATCGTCATCGACAGCAGGCGGCCCTTCACGTAGATGAAGATACTGCTGCGCGTCGGTCGCGGCGCGACGCACCAGATCGCATTGAGTGCGGTCTGCATCTGCCCGAACACCGTCGTCGCGCCGAACAGCATCGCGCCGAAGCCTGCCAGCGTCGGCAGGATGCCGCTCTGCTGGATGCGGCTGGCCTTCACCGCGGTCTCCACTGCCTGCGCCGCCTGAGCGCCGATCGCCGCCTCCAGCTGCTGCGCCATCTGACCCTGTGCCGCGGACTCGCCGAGCACCAGGCCGACGATCGTCACCGCGACGATCACGACCGGCGCCACCGAAAACACCGTAAAGAAGGCGAGCGCCGCGGCGTGCACGAACACCTGGGCGTCCAGCCACAGGCGCACCGTCTTCTTCAGCACCACCATCCAGTACTGCGCCCAACTCTTCACCGCCGCAGCTTCCATCCGATGAGCTCCTTCTATTAACCCAACAGGCAATAACGCGATGCCAAGTTGATTACTGCACGATGCCTCCCTCCCCTTGAGGGGGAGGAGCAAGGAGTCCGAGGGCCAGACTTCACATATTCGATTGCCGTGTTAATAGCCGGTCAGGATGCTGCCGGCAAGCGTTTCGCGCCTTTTCACGTAGCCGAATGCTCCGCACCCGCTAGCAGGCTGCGGATCACCGGATGATCGACCTTGCGCTGCGCCGAAATCGCATAGAAATGCTCGACCACGTCCGGGCAGCGCCCCAGCAGCGCCAGACCGCGCGAGCGGGTGAACTCCTCCGACGACAGTTCGGGGGCCGGAAAGGCACCGAGCCCGCTTTCGCCGAAAGTCGCCAGCAGCGCGCTGTCCTCGAACTCGCCGACGATGCGCGGACGAATGCCGTGACGCGCGAGCCAGTCGTCGAGGCGGCTGCGCACCGCCGAATCCGCCGTCGGCAGCAGCAGAGGAAGTTCGGCGAGGCAGGCGGGGAAATCCTGCTCGACCTTCGCAGCGATGTCCGCCCGCACGTACCACGCGATGGACGATTTCCCCAGCCGGTGGCTGAACACCCGCAGGTTCGGATTCGCCGGCGCAGGCCGGTCGGCCAGCACGACGTCCAGGCGATGCAGGGCCAGATCGGCGAGCAGGTCGTCGAAATCGCCCTCCTGGCACTGCAGGCGCAGGTTCGGCGTCTGCACGGCAGGTTGCAGCAGATGCCGCACCGCCAGCTTCGGCAATGCATCGGAGATCCCGACGGCGAGGCGAACGCCCTGCGCGTTCGCCGCCTCCTGCACGGCCGCCGGCAAGGCTTCACCCAGTTGGAAGATCTGCTCCGCGTAGCGCACCGCCGTCGCGCCCGCCTCGGTCAGCTCGATGCCACGCCCCACCGAACGGAACAAGGCGTACCCTAGCGAGCGCTCCAGCTCACGCACCTGGGTGCTGACGGTCTGCACCGCCATCTCCAGCCGCTCCGCGGCCCGCGCGATGCCGCCTTCCTTCGCGACGACCCAGAAGTAATATAGGTGACGATAGTTGAGCGGCTGCATGTTAACTTCCTTTTTCTCTGAGTGAACATACTTTAAATTCATCTTCCACAGAAGTCCAAGTCTCCGTATCCTTCAAACGTCGTGTGCACCGACCGGTGCAGCGGACCGCGCGCCCCCAGCAGGGACCCGCGGGACACGGAACTCAAACACTCGAAGGAGGCCCTGCCCTTATGAAACTCACCCGACTCCTGCTCACGGTTTGCGCGCTCGTCGTGAGCGTCGGCCTGACGGCGACCGATGCCGAAGCCAAGCGCCTCGGTAGCGGCAAGTCGTTCGGCACGCAGAGCAGCACTGCGCAATCGTCGACGACGACCGCCCGCACGGCAGACACCCCGAGCGCGCCGACGGCCGCCGCCCAGGCCCCGCGCAAGAACTCGTGGCTCGGCCCCGTCGCCGGTCTGGCCGCCGGCTTGGGCCTGGCCGCCCTCGCCTCGCACCTCGGCATGGGCGAAGAGTTCGCCAACATGCTCCTGATCGGCCTGCTCGTGTTCGCCGCAATCGCCGTCTTCCGCCTGGTGATGCGCAAGCGCACGCAGCAGCCCGCGATGCAGTACGCGGGCATGGGCGCCGGTGGCGGCAACATCCCGATGCCGTCGCAAGCGCAGCCGGCCTTTGGCAGCGCCGCACCGGTCGCCGCTCCGATGAGCAATGCCCTTCCGGCCGGTTTCGATGCCGAAGGCTTTGCCCGCCAGGCCAAGGTGAATTTCATCCGCCTGCAGGCCGCCAACGACGCCGGCAACCTCGATGACCTGCGCGAGTTTGTCACCCCCGAAGTCTTCGGCGAACTGCAGATGCAGATCCGCGAGCGCGGCACGGCCCCGCAGCAGACCGAAGTGATGGAGCTCAACGCCGAAGTCGTCGAATGCGTCGAGGAAAACCGCCGCTACCGTGTCGCCGTCCGCTTCCGCGGCCTGATCCGCGAAGAAGCCGGCGCCGCTCCGGTCAACTTCGACGAGTTCTGGCACCTGACCAAGCCGGTCGACGGCAACCAGGGCTGGCAGGTCGCGGGCATCCAGCAGCTGAACTAAAACCCCCTGCCCACCACAGAGAGCAAAGGGCGACCGGCCGCAGGCCGGTCGCCCTTTTTCATTCGCGCTGCGGCTCACTCGCGCCCGTCACCGAACACGATCCAATCATCATCCCGACACGACCAGCTGCGCGGGCCGGCGGGAAGATTTTTGAAAATATCGCTTGCACACATAAATGAAGTTAGCTATAGTTCTGTTTCTCCGACGCGGGGTGGAGCAGTCTGGCAGCTCGTCGGGCTCATAACCCGAAGGTCGCAGGTTCAAATCCTGCCCCCGCAACCAAACAAGCCAAGGGCCTGCGCATCGTGCAGGCCCTTGTCGTTTCCGGTTTTGGCGCAATCGCGCGCAAAGCCGGACGTTCCCCGCCGCCAGGCGGATTCGAGAACGGGACAGTGCGCAAGCAAGCCCGTGCACGCCCAAATAATCCCCGCCGGCAATTCCCGGCAGCCGACACTCCCTACGCGAGCTGCGCAGCGAGGCTTCGTGCGAGCTGCTGGAGCTCGACTGTGTCTTCGAGACCGTCGAGGAAGCGGCCGGGGATACCTGACAGTCCGCATTGGGCGCCGACCAGTGCGCCGGCGAGCATCGCGCGGGCCTCGTTCTGGCCACCGCCGTTGACGGCGTGCAGCACGGCCGACTCGAAGTCGTCGTGGAAGCGCGCCGCAAGGTAGTAGACGGCCGGCAACACATGGTAGGCCGCGCATGGCATCCCGTAGACGAGCGAGACCTTCCACGCGGGTTCGATGCGGATGTCGGGGTCGGCGGCGGCGCGGGCAATGTAGGACGGGGTCAGCAGCGCGTCGGGTGAGGCGAAGCGTCCGGCGTGCGAGGGCTCGGCTTCGCCGCGGCGCGGGGCCTGGAGTTGTCCGGTCGTGACCGCATGGAAAGGCAGGTCGCCGGACTTGACGAGGCGCATGAGCTTTCCGGAGAGCTGGGCGTCGAGTTTCTCCCCCTGCACCAGGAGACCGAGGACGGCTCCATAAGCCACGGTCAGTGAGACGATCAGTTCGTCGGTCTGGGTGAGGTGCGTGTTGCGGGCGATCGCGTCGGCCAGTCGATGCGGCTCCCGGGCGTAACGCACGGCGAGCACCAGCGAGCGCTCGATCGCTTCGGTGGTATCGGCGTGTCCGCCGGTTTGCGACCACGGCAGGCCCTGCTGGACCCGGCGCCGCCACGCCTCGCGGATCGATTGACTGGTGTATCCGCCGGGCCCGGACATCGGGGTGCCATCGAGCCGGGGAAAGAGTTCATCATCCATACGACGGCAGAAATCCGCTTCATCGTAATCGCCACGCTCGACGACGGACTGCAGCAGCATCTTCAGGATCAGTCCGGCTTGCGACAGTTGCCCCGCTGCCATCCCTTCGTGGTAACGCCCAGGCCTCGGGCTCGTGTAGCCCGTGATCCAGTCGCCGTAGTCGCGGCGCAGTTCATCGAGGTTGTAGTACCAGTGAGGGCCGAGTCCGAGCGCGTCGCCGATGAAGGCGCCGAGTATGGCGCCCGCGGCGCGGTCCTGTGTCGTTGCGTGCGCCATTGCGTCCCTTCCTGATGGTGTCATCGACGAGGCTTTCGACGCGTGGGCGGGGTGGGCGTTCCCGTCACCGTCTTCGCTGCAGGACATGCGCAACACTTACGCGATATGCGCCGGGAGGGACCGCACAGCGACGCCCGCCAGGCACATACCCATCACAGATGAACCCAGGCTATCGCGCCCATGGATAGAAATCGATAGAAACGGCAATGCATAGCGGCTAAGGTAAGTATCGCTTCTGCTCCGTTCACTCTTGCAAGGAGAGGTCAAACATGAGCAACGAGAACAAGTGTCCGTTTGCCGGCATGCATGGCGCACGCACAACGGTCGGCGTTCGGTCGAATCGGGACTGGTGGCCGAACCAGTTGAACCTGAACATCCTGCACCAGCACGCTCCGGTCTCCAACCCGATGGGTGCCGATTTCGATTACGCCGCGGAATTCAGAAAGATCGACCTGGCCGCGCTGAAGCAAGACCTGTATGCGCTGATGACGGATTCGCAGGACTGGTGGCCCGCCGACTGGGGGCACTACGGCGGCCTGTTCATCCGCATGGCCTGGCACAGTGCCGGCACCTACCGCACGGGTGACGGCCGTGGCGGCGGCGGCACGGGGAACCAGCGTTTTGCGCCGGTCAACAGCTGGCCCGACAACGGCAACCTGGACAAGGCGCGCCGCCTGCTCTGGCCGATCAAGCAGAAGTACGGCAACAGGATCTCCTGGGCCGACCTGATGATCCTGGCGGGGAACTGCGCGCTGGAATCGATGGGCTTCAAGAGCTTCGGCTTCGGCGGCGGCCGCGCGGACATCTGGCAACCGGAAGAGGACACCTACTGGGGCAACGAAGACACCTGGCTCGGCGACAAGCGTTACAGCGGCGACCGCGAGCTGGCCAATCCGCTTGCCGCCGTGCAGATGGGCCTGATCTACGTGAACCCCGAAGGCCCGAACGGCAACCCGGATCCGGTGGCCTCGGGCCGTGACGTGCGCGAGACCTTCGCGCGCATGGCGATGAACGACGAAGAGACCGTGGCGCTCATTGCCGGCGGTCACACCTTCGGCAAAGCCCACGGCGCCGGCGACCCGGCACTCGTCGGGCCCGAACCCGAAGGCGCCCCCATCGAGGCGCAAGGGCTGGGCTGGATCAACCGCTTCGGCTCCGGCAACGGCGGCGACACCACCACCAGCGGCATCGAGGGCGCGTGGAAGCCCAATCCCACGACGTGGGACAACGGCTACTTCGACACGCTCTTCGGCTACGAATGGGAGCTGACCAAGAGCCCCGCCGGCGCCCACCAGTGGGTGGCAAAGGACGTCAAGCCGGAACACATGATTCCGAATGCGCACGACCCGTCGAAGAAGCATCCGCCGATGATGACCACGGCCGATCTGTCGCTGCGCTTCGATCCGATCTACGAACCCATTTCACGCCGCTTCCATCAGGACCCGCAGGCCCTGGCCGATGCCTTTGCGCGCGCGTGGTTCAAGCTGACCCACCGCGACATGGGGCCGAAGGTCCGCTACCTCGGCCCCGAGGTGCCGGCCGAAGACCTGATCTGGCAGGATCCGATTCCCGCCGTCGATCACCCCCTGATCGACGCCAGGGACATCGCCGACCTGAAGGCCAGGATCATGGCTTCGGGCCTGTCGGTGGCCGCGCTGGTTTCCACCGCCTGGGCCTCGGCTTCCACCTTCCGCGGCTCGGACAAGCGTGGCGGAGCCAACGGTGCACGCATCCGCCTCGCGCCGCAAAAGGACTGGGAAGCGAACCAGCCGGAGCAACTGACCAGGGTGCTGGCGACGCTCGAGGGCATCCGGGAAGCGTTCAACAGCGCCCAGACGAGCGGCAAGAAGGTCTCGATGGCCGACCTGATCGTGCTCGGCGGCTGCGCTGCGGTCGAAGCGGCTGCCAGGGCAGGCGGGCATCCGGTGGATGTACCCTTCACCCCGGGCCGCGGGGACGCCCTGCAGGCGCAGACCGACGTGGAGTCGTTCGCCGCGCTGGAACCGCTGGCCGACGGTTTCCGCAATTACCAGGAGCAGGCCTGCACCGTGTCGCCCGAGGAGATGCTGGTGGACAAGGCGCAGCTCCTGACCCTGAGCGCGCCCGAGATGACGGTGCTGGTCGGTGGCCTGCGTGTATTGGGCGCCAACGTCGGGAACTCGCCGCACGGAGTGTTCACGCAGCGGCCGCAGACGCTGACCAACGACTTTTTCGTCAATCTCCTCGATATGCGCACCGTCTGGAAGCCGGTCACCGATGCGGGGGACCGCTTCGAAGGGCGTGACCGCAAGACCGGCGAAGCCAGGTGGACCGGCACGCGCGTGGACCTGATCTTCGGCTCCAACTCGCAGCTGCGCGCATTGGCCGAGGTGTATGCCCAGGACGACGCGCAGGCGAAGTTCGTGCGCGACTTCGTTGCGGCGTGGAGCAAGGTGATGAACCTCGACCGCTTCGACGTGAAGTGATCCGGGGAAGGCGTTCCGGGGGCTCGCGGCAAGATGGTCACGCGGGCTTTCGGAACGCCGATGAATGTCCTGGCGCGGTCGTCAAACCGACTGCGCCGGGGCATTCAGGCGCGTTGACTCCGATCACCGTCCCGATTCTCGACCCATTGCTGCACCTGGGCTGCAACCCACGGGCCGTCATCCAGCGGAATGTCGTGGCCTGCCCGTGGATGAATACTGATTGGACAGTTCCACGCGCACGCAAGGGCCACGGAACAATCCACATGAACCAGCCCGTCGTTCCGGCTGGCAAGAATCAGCAGTGCCGTGCCTGGACTTTCGTTCCCGGCACGGTAGCGCGCGGCCGCGCACAGTTGGCGCCACGCATTCTTCCTCGTGACCGGATATTCCGCGCGGAAGGCGACCCAGGAGTCCAGCACGTCTGGCGCACCGACGCGCAGCCGGCTCGTCAGGGAGAGGATCCTCTCCTCCCATTCGCGTCCCTTACCCCCGAACAGCGCCAGCTTCAGCAACGGAAGACAGCTGCGCGGGCGCAGACGCCGATAAAACGGACTGAACGGGCGCAAGCTGGTGTTGATCAGGACACAGCGGGCGATCTCGCCCGGGCACGCGTGCGCCCACGCCACCGCGACCATTGCACCGAGCGACATCGCCAGCAGGTTGTAGGGGGGCTCTATGCCGAGCCGTGACAACGCCATTTGGCAGTAGGCGGCGATCTCGCGCACGTCGGTCGGGCTGGTCAGATGGTGCAGCGAGCCGTTCCCGGGAAGATCGATCGTCACGACACGCGAATCCGGGATGGTTCGCCGGAACGTATCCACGAAGTCGCCCCAGTGACGGCTTTCCCGCGTGAGACCGCGGAGGAAGATCCAGGTCGTCATCGGCTCATCGGTACCAGTGAGCGACGGCAAGCTCGTGGTGTTTGGCACGCGCCTCCCCCTCCGGCAGCCATAGCCGGTAGCTGCACGTCGCCCGCGCCAGGAAATCCAGCAGCGACAGGTGGTGGCGAAGAACGCGCTGTTGCCGGTGTGCCACTTGGGGATTGAAGATTCCCTGTCGCGAGAAGAGCTGACGCGGATTCTTCTTGATCCACAACCAGGCCCCCATCTCCAGCGTCAGCGGCAGGAAGACACGCCCGGCCGTCTCGCAGGCACGCAGGTGCAGGAAATCCCACAGGTCGCCATGGGTCAGATATTGGCGGCTTTGCGGTTCGAAGATGTACGGATGATGCGTATGCGTCTGGCGAAAGATCTCCTTCAAGGCATGGATTTCCGCGAGGTGCCGCAACGGTGTGCGCGTGTGGGCGTACGGAAACCAGACGCGATCGATCAGCCCGAATCCGGAATGGCAGTCGAGGGCGATGCTGAAGTCCCGTGAGAGCAGTTCCTCGCCGACGGTTTCGCACAGTGCGCGGCTCTCGGTTTCCATTGCACCGTTCCGATGACCGCGATACCAGGGCAAGCGGGCGCTGAGCCGCTGTCCGCCGATCAGCGGCGGCACACGCTCGTGTGCGTCGAGAGGCGCGTTCCGCATCAGATCGACACCGTTCGGATTGGCGCGCGTACCGCGCCACATACCGCCGGGATTCACGAGGGGCATGAATACCAGACGAACGGATTCCAGCTGCCGATGCAGGGTGGAGTCCCACCGCAGGCGCATGACGAGGTGCCTCAGGTAGGCGATCACGACGTCGGCACCGATCCTTTCCAGCCCGTGAACGCCGCCGAAGAAACCGATCGCGGGCACCGCGCGATCCGGATTGCCCAATGCGATCGCGTAGAGCGGGAATCGGGTGCCGGATCCTCCATCGATTTCGGTCACGACTCGCGTCTCGAGGTGCCCTCTCCCCGCCTCGATGACGTTTTCCAGTTCGCTCAGCTCGGAAATCGCGGAATTCGCCACGATCGAACCGTCAGAACAGGCTGCGTGTGAGCGTGGGCCGACCGGCGAACGGGAGCCACGCGGAGAAGCACTCCCGTCCTGATCGCGCAGACGTCGTCCGGCTGAAACGAGATTGCCATGTTCCGTTGATAGGGTGAGCAACGTCGATCATCGCAGACACCCGGGAGCGCCAATGAGGTGGAGATTCTTCGATCTGCAACGAATCATCGACGAGATGTTCGTCGACGACTGGCTCTATCCGTGGCAAGCGGGTGCCGTCAGCACCGAAGCCTCGCAATGATCGCGGATACCAATTCGAACGCATGAAAGGCCTGAATTCGATGCCGGAGATGCTGTTTTGCCACTGTTGCCGCGTTCATCACCCCCGCGACGAGATGGACCGCCATCTCACCCGACACGGTTACCGCTGGCGTTGCCGCCGCTCGATCGAAGCCGCGCAGGGCAGCATCGCCGACCGTGACGCGTTCGGCAGGCAGCAATCGCAAATCAATCGCGATCTTGCGCGCCAGAAGGCGAAACGGCAATTCCTCTCCATGCAGGATAGGCGATTATTGCCTTGAAACCGGGGACCTCGATCGCGGCCCCGGAAATGTATCGCCCCGACCAACGCCAACAAACTCCATCGCGTTCGACAGGCAGAACCGCAAGCGGCCTGGTGCAGGAGCTGAAGCTCGTGCGAACCGTGCTCCGGCACCCACACTCAGCATCGCCCCCTCGCGGACTTGCGATCGCTGCACACAGGTTATGCACAGGTTTTTCCACAGAACGTGTGGATAAAGTCGCTGCGGCCGCCTTTGGATCGGTTCCGGATATAGACTGCATCGTAGACCGCTCATTCGGAATATCTCCGTTTCCATAGGAAGTGCCCGCCAATGAATCATCTACGCACCCGCGCCGTACATGCCGGCCAGAAGCCCGATCCGGCGAGTGGCGCGATTGCCACGCCGATCAGCCAGACCTCCGCCTTCGCGTACGGCACGCTGGAGAACGGCGCGGCGATCTTTGCCGGCGAGGCGGACGGTTATCGATACAGCCGATTCGCCAATCCCACGGTCAAGGCGCTCGAGGACAAGATCGCCGATCTGGAAGGCGCCGAGACGGCAGTCGCCTTCAGCAGCGGCACGGCGGCGGTGTCGTCGGTGGTGCTGTCGCAGCTCTCGCCCGGCGACGAGATCGTGTTCCTCGGGCCGCTTTACGGCGGAACGGAAAGCCTGTTCAACGCCTTCGACGGGCGCTTCGGCATCCGCGTCGTCGACGCGGCCGAGCGCGGGCTCGAAGCGAGCCTCTCCCCTGCCACACGCCTGATCTGGGTCGAGACGCTGACCAACCCCACGCTGCACCTGCACGACCTGACGGCCGTCACCGCGCTTGCGCGGGCACGCGGCATCACGACGGTCGCGGACAACACTTTTTGCTCACCGTATCTGACCCGGCCGCTCGAACACGGCATCGATCTTGTGATGCATTCGATGACGAAATACCTCGGCGGGCACGGGGACAGCACCGGCGGCGTGCTGGCCGGCGCGGAGCGGCTGATCGCCCCGGTGCGCGCGACCGGGATGGGGCACGTCGGCGGCAACCTCGCCCCGCACGAGGCCTTCCTGATCCTGCGCGGCGTGAAGACCCTGCCCCTTCGCATGGCGGCGCATTGCGCGGGCGCGGCCGAGGTGGCCGCCTTCCTGTCGTCCCACCCCGCGGTCGCGGCGACGCACTACCCCGGGCTTGCGAGCCATCCCCAACACGCGCTGGCGCGTCGGCAGATGGAAGGCGGCTACGGCGGCATCGTTTCGTTCGAACTGGCGCGGGGCACCCGACGGGCGGCCGCGGCGCTGCTGGACAATCTGAAGCTGTTCACGCAGGCCGTGTCGCTGGGCGATGTCGACAGCCTCGCCTGCCATCCTGCCAGCACCACGCACAGTTTCATCTCGCCGGAAGCGCGGGCGCGGAGCGGGATCGGCGAGGGGCTGATCCGCCTCAGCGTGGGGATCGAGCACCCGCAGGACCTGATCGCCGACCTGCGCGAGGCGCTCGCCGCGAGTGCCGCGGCGGAGTGACCGGGGCGAACAGGACGTACCGGGGGAGCACGCCTTATGTCAGCGCGTTGCACAGCTCGCCGAGGCTCGACAATTCGAGGTCGGGCCGCTCTTCGTGCGGCCACATCACCTGTGTCCGGTTGAGCCAGGCAGCCTGCATCCCGGAATTGCGCGCACCCAGAACATCCAGCAGCGCGTCGTCGCCCACGTGCAGCACCTCGTGCGGCTGCACGCCCGCTGCGTGCGCGGCGGCATGGAAGATCCGGGGATCGGGCTTGGACAGCCCGACCTTGATCGCGACAACACTGGCGACGAAGTACGATTCCAGCCCGATGCGTGCAAGCTCGGCGTTTCCGTTGGTGAGGCTCACCAGCGGATAGCGCGCGGCCAGGAATTCGAGTGCGGGGAGCGCGTCGGGAAAGAGCGTCACGTTATGGCGCTCGGCGAAAAAGAGCTCGAAGGCGGGCTCCGCCAGTGCAGGGTCATCGCCCGCGCTGCACAGTGCGACGCGGATCGACTCGCGGCGCAGTGCGGCGAGGTCATGCGCGAGGTCCGGCCGCTGCAACTCGACGGCGTTGCGGATCTCGCGCAACGCCCGCGGTGTGGCGAACCGCGCCGCCGTCATCGGTGCATTGAGCGCGAGCCATTCATGGAGCACCGTCTCCGCGCGCTCGATGGTGGGCCAGATGGGCCACAGGGTGTCATCCAGATCGAGCGAAATGGCCCGGATTGTTTGCAGGTTCAGCATGCAGGCGAGCTTACCTCATGTGCGCGCCCCGGCCAGCGTTCGCGCATGCGCACGCAAGCTCGCTGGGCGGCGGCGCATTTCCGGACACCGATTATTCGAGTTTCCGGTCTTCGCGCTTGGCGGCCGCCATTGCCTCCGGCTCCAGCGCTTCGGCGTGGCAATTGAAACGGATGAATATCCCCCAGCCGGCAAGGAGGAGCGCTACGGCAGCAATAATGCCCGCCGCGTACAGCAGATGCGCCGGATCCTCGTTTGCCCCCTTGAACGTCGCAACGAGTCCTTCGATTGCGAGTGCGACGACCACAACCACCATGAATCGCGACAAGAACCGCCGTACGCGTGTCGGTCCGCTGATATGGGCGTCACGAATGACTTCCTCTTCGGAAATGGTCTGCGCGATCTGAAGCGCCACGACCGCAGCCGCCAGCAAACCTACCGCTTCGATGACCCCTTGCGCCGCGACCCGGTCCAGCCCCGTGGCGACGGCGATAGCGCCGATGTGGCCGGCGATCACGATGAGCACAAGCGCGGCGCAGGCGAACAGCAGCGCCATCAGCCCGTGAATGATCGAGAACACCCGCATGAGCATTTTCAAGGGCACGTCCTCCGGCAGAGGCGACGGGGCGCCAGACCGTCACCCGCCAGCGATTGATTCGAAAGTGCGGCGGTACGTCGGAAGCCGGGGGCCACCGATCGCCATGGCACGTTCGGCAGCGTCGCGCGCCGCCTGCGCCTGGCCCCGCTCGTGAAGGATCTGGGCGAGGTTGTTCCAGGCATCGCCGGAATCCGGATGATCGGCCGCAGCCCGACGAAAGGCCAACTCGGCCGCCTCGATGTCGCCGCGCGCGTATGCGATGTTGCCGAGCCCCATGCGGGCGACGAGATTGTGCGGCCACCGCCCAAGTGCGGTGCGGTAGGCCCCCTCGGCGGCAGCCGGTGCGACCCGCTCCAGCGCCACGGCCGCGTTCACATATCCGCCTTCGGCGGCCGTGGCGGGCAGGCGGTCCGGCGGCAGCGCGACGAACGCCCACCGCCCGGATTTCGCCCAAGTGCGGTCGAAGGCGTCGATCTCCATGACGAGGCGCTGCTCACGTCCGGAGCGCAGCACCACCTCGCGGCTGCGCAGGTCGTAGCCCACCACCACCGCGTAATGCCACTGCGGCGCCCAATCAAGGCGGAGGTTCTGCAACACCACCACCGGATGGCCGGCGGCCAATTCCTTCAGGAGCGCCTGCGGTTCCGCGGCGAGAGGATAGGCCACGGCGCCGGAGCGGCGCGCCGCTGCCAGCATTTCGGGTTGCAGGCTTCCCTGGCGGGCAGGAATGTAGACCTCGCGCACGAGATCCTCGGGCGCCCGCCGGATGCCGGCACTCCCCAAGGCCGTAGCCAGCGCGGCGGGGCCGCACTGGTACTCCTCCTGCGGATGGAACGGTGCATCCGTCCTTTCGGCCCACGCCGGGAAGGGATCTCCCGGCGGGTTGCCCCAGTCTCCCGGCGGAAAGCTCGCGCAGGCGGCCAGCAGCAAGGCTGCAGCAGCGCTCAGGCAGGCTGCACGTGCTTTCACATCAGAGCGCAATCACCACGAGGATCGCAACGAGGATGATGAGGATCCACTCCATCGTCGTGATGTTGCCCCCTGCCGGCATCGCGTCGATGCGTTGCGCAAGGGCGTGGATTTCCTGCTGGTCCAGGGCGGCCACCCGGTCGGCGGCTGCGATTCCGTCCACGCCCATGGCCAGGAGCCGCTCCTTGACAGTGGCCTGTTCGAGGAAGTGCTGAACCTTGGCGCGGTCGGCCTCGGCGGACGCTTGGCTGGCGACGTCGGGAGTGGATACCAACTCGGCGCGCAGGACCGGCGGGTGAAAGCCGACAGCAAGCGCGAGCAGCGCGATCGGAACGATGCGAGCGGAAGTCTTCTTCATGATCTTCTCCTTCTCCAGGCTGGACAAGTGCCGCTTTGACCCCCCTGGCCAGTGAAGATTGCAGGAAAATTGTCATAAAACCTTTCAGAACCGGCCCGCGTCGCCCCCGACCGGGGGCACCCGCACACTGCGGGCGTGGGCCGTGCGACCGAAACCGGCAGGAGTTCCGGCCCCACGAGCGGCGCAAGCTCGTGTTGCGCGATCAGCGTGCAGCCAGCTTGGCGGCGATCTGGGCGACGTGCTTGCCCTGGAAGCGGGCGATCGCCAGTTCGTTCTCGCTCGGCTGGCGCGAACCGTCGCCCGCGGCCAGCGTCGTCGCGCCGTAGGGGCTGCCGCCGGTAATTTCGTCCATGGTCATCTGTCGCGTTTCCGAATACGGGCAACCGACGATCACCATGCCCTGGTGCAGCAGCGTGGTGTGGAAGCTGGTGATGGTGGTTTCCTGCCCGCCATCTTTTCTATATGCCCGTAGGATGAATAGTACAGAACGAGAACCTTGGCCATGACAACTCCTCATCTATCGATCGGGAACGTTCAACTGCCTGGTACAGCGTCGTGAATGCATCGTCCGGGCGTCTCATCGATGTCATGCCGGCGGGTTGGAAAAGACCGTGCCTGCAGCACGCATTCCGATGTACTGGAGATTGTCTGAACGCGGCGCCCACCGAGTGCTCCTTCAGTGTAGCAATGCGAAATCGCATGCGCCCATCTCCATACGTAAGGGCGCATGGATATGGAAGCTTTCGTCGTGAAACGACGAAATGGGGAAACAATGGTGCGCGCGTATCGCGTCGGAACCAGCACAAAGGAATACGGTTCCGGTTGCCGTGTTGTACGATGCTTGCGATCCGGCCGGCGCGGCTATCGCGATCCTGCCGGCGAACCTGCCGTCACCCGATACGAGGAATCAACATGACCATCATCGTCGCCTATGCCCCTCGCCCCGAAGGCCGTGCAGCGCTCGAGAAAGGTATCGAGCTTGCGCGCCGTTTCGAGGAACGTCTCGTCGTCGTCAATGCCGGTCCCGGCGGCACGACGAACGATCCGTCGCTCGCCGACACCGCGGACGCCGAGGACATCGAGAAGCTGCTCGCTGCGTCCGGCGTGGAAGCGGAGTTCAAGCAGTTCGTGCGCGGCAATAGCGCAGTCGAGGAGATCGAGGACCTGGCCGATAAGCTCCAGGCGTCCCTCGTCATCATCGGCCTGCGCAGGCGCTCGCCGGTCGGCAAGCTGTTCCTCGGCAGCACCGCGCAGGACCTGCTGCTGAAGGTGGGCTGCCCGGTGCTCGCGGTCAAGGTCAGCTGACGCAGGGATTCCGCGCCTTCACACGGGACGGGGGCGCGCGTCTCTTGCCCCTGCTCCCCGCATTCGGCGCGGGCGCTCTCGCGCGGTCCCTGTTCACACCTACGAGGATGGATCGCGCGTCGTCCCGCTCATGTCGCGGATCTCCCGCTCGCTGAGGGCATAGTCCGGACTGTCCGTCAGGCGCGCGAGCGCGAAGTCGATGAACTTGCGCACCCGCGCCGGTTGCGCACGCCGGCTTCCGTAGAAGAGATGGACGCTCATGTGGTCGGTCATGTACTGCGCGAGCACCGGCACAAGACGGCCGGCACGCAGATGCGGCACGGCTGAAAAACCCGCAAGCTGGCCGATCACCAGCCCGTCGAGCACCGCCTGCAGTTCGGTCTCGGCATCGTTGGTCGACAAGGCCGGCGGAAATTCGCGCTGGACCACTTCGTCGCCGATCTTCAGGAACCACGGATAGACCCGGCCGGTCGCCGGATGGCGAAACACGCTGCAGCGATGGGTGGCGAGTTCGTCCAGGCTCTTCGGAAGCCCGTAGCGCTCGAGATATGCCGGGGCGGCGCAGATGATCAGCGGCACCACGAAGAGCTTGCGCGCGATCAGGCCCTCCTCCGGCGGCGAGCCGATCCGAAACCCCACGTCCGCGCGCTCCTGCACCCAGTTCGCGATCTGGTCGTCGAGATGGAGGTCGGCCTGCACGTCGGGATGTTCCTGGCAAAAGGCATTGATCACCGGCCACAGCAGCGACGCGAAACTCGATCGCGGTGCGATGATGCGCAAGGGCCCGGCGATCTCATCCTTGGCAACCGTTACTCGCCGCAGCGCGCGTTCGAGCATCGCCATCGCCGGCTGGGCCGATTCCAGAAATTGCTGCCCCTCCTCGGTCAGCGCAATGTGCCGCGTCGTACGGTGCAGCAGACGCACGCCGAGGTGCTGCTCGAGCTGCGCCACGGCCTGGCTGGCGGCCTGCGGGCTCACGCCCAGCGCCGCGGCGGCCTTGCGCAGGCTGCCCAGCTCCACTGCCTTTGAGAAGGTGCTGATGGCGCGCATCTCGTTGATCGGCATCGGACCTCTCCAAGGTGTTAGCAGAAACGGGGCGACGGGAGATTAGCAAGTTTCGCTTGCTAGTGGTTCAAGATGTTGCTCGCTATTCGATGAACAATACAGGCCATAAGCTTCACGGCAGGCAAGAAGGAACCTCCGACTCACGCCCGTCCCCGCTTTGGCTTCCGTGAAAACCGGTGCCGCCGCGCCCAACATCCGACTGATGCAGGATCGAACCGCCATGACCACTCTCGATATCAACGGCCGCGAGCACACGCTCGACGTCGCGACCGGCACGCCCTTGCTGTGGGCACTGCGGGACACCCTGGGTCTCACCGGCACCAAGTTCGGCTGCGGCGCCGCCCTGTGCGGCGCCTGTACGGTGCACCTCGACGGACAGGCCGTCCGATCGTGCATCACCCCGATCTCCGCCGCAGCAGGCAAGAAGATCACCACCATCGAAGCAGCCACCGACGGCGGCGACCGCATCGGCACCGCCGTGCGCGACGCTTGGGTCAAGCACGACGTGGCCCAGTGCGGCTACTGCCAGAGCGGCCAGATCATGAGCGCCACCGCGTTCCTGAAGTCGCTGCCCAAGGGCAAGCAGCCCACGCCCGACGAAATCGACGCAGCGATGGCGGGAAACCTCTGTCGCTGCGGTACCTACGCCCGCATCCGCGCCGCCATCGCCGACGCGGCCCGCACGATTGCCTGACCGAGACCGACATGCTGCCCAACACCTTCCCCGACCCGCTGCCGCCCGCTCTGCGCGACCTGCTGGAGCGTGACGATCCCGCTCCGCAGGCCGCGATGTCCCGCCGCAGCTTCCTGAAGCTGACCGGACTGGGCGGCCTTGCACTGGGCGCCTTTCCCCTAATGGCAGCGGCGCAAGGCGTCACCGGCCAGACCGAAGCCCTCAAGCCCACGCAGCAGCCTTCCGCCTTCCTGCACATCGATGCCGACGGCGTCGTGACCGTCGCGATCAACCGCCTCGAGTTCGGTCAGGGGGTGCAGACCGCGCTGCCGATGATCCTGGCCGAGGAGCTGGACGCGGATTGGGCCAAGGTGCGGACGCGCTTTGGCGACAGTTCTCCCGCCTATGCCGATCCGGCCTACGGTATCCACATCACCGGCGGCTCCAACTCGGTGAAGAACAGCTTCCTGCAGTATCGCGAGCTCGGCGCCCGCGCCCGTGCGATGCTCCTTTCGGCCGCCGCGGCACGCTGGAAGGTCGACGTGGCGGCGCTGCGCACCGAATCGGGCAAGGTGCTCGGCCCGGGCGGGCGCAGCCTGGGTTATGGCGAACTGGCCGAAGCCGCGATGGCGCAGCCCGTTCCCGCACGCGTCGCGCTCAAGGACCGGAAGAATTTCCGCCTCATCGGGCAGGCGACGCCCCGCCTCGACGGCGCCGCGAAGAGCAGCGGGCGGCAGGACTTCGGCATCGACGTGCGCCTGCCGGGCCAGCTCACCGCGGTGATCGCACACCCGCCGGTGTTCGGCGCAAGGCTGCGCACCGTGGACGACAAGGCTGCACGCCGCGTCAAGGGCGTGAAGGCCGTGCTGCGCGTCCCGCTCGAACGCGGAGGCGAAGGCGTCGCGGTGCTGGCCGACGGCTACTGGCCGGCGAAGCAGGGCCGCGAGGCGCTGGCGCTGGAGTGGGACACGGCCGCCGTCGAACGCGTCGACAGTGCGCGCCAGTTGGCACAGTACCGCGAGCTCGCCGCGCAACCCGGCCCGCGCCACTTCGATGCCGACATGACGCCGCTCGACAGCGCGCCGCACAGGATCGAAGCGGAGTTCGTCTTTCCTTATCTTGCGCACGCGCCGATGGAGCCGCTCAACTGCACCGTGCGGATCGGCGCCGACGGGGCCGAGCTGTGGGTCGGCACCCAGTTTCCCGGCGTCGACGGACAGGCCGCGGCGCGTGTGTTCGGGCTGAAGCCCGAACAGGTGAAGGTGCATGTGCAGATGGCCGGCGGCGGATTCGGCCGCCGCGCGGTCGGCTCGAGCGACTACGTGGTCGAGGCCTGCGAAATCGCCAAGGCGGCCCGCGCCGCCGGATTCGATGCGCCCGTACGCATGGTATGGAGCCGCGAGGACGACATCCGCGGCGGCTATTACCGGCCGATGCATCTGCATCGGGCGCGCATCGGCTTCGACGGGCGCGGCCGCGTCCTCGCGTGGGATCACGTGCTGGTCGGCCAGTCGATCGCCGCGGGCACCCCGTTCGAGGGCGGCATGGTGAAGAATGGCGTCGACCGCAGCGCGGTGGAAGGCATGCGGGAACCCTATCCGCTGCCGATGCGCCTCACCGTGCACCATCCGAAACTCAACGTCCCGGTGCTGTGGTGGCGCAGCGTGGGCTCCACTCACACCGCCTTCGTGATGGAGACGCTGCTCGACGAGATCGCGCGAGCGACGCAGCAGGATCCGGTCGCCTATCGCCTGGCGCTCTTCGGCGACCAGCACCCGCGCCACCGTGCGGCCCTGCAGTTGGCGGTGGACAAGAGCGGCTATGGCAAGCGGCACCTTCCCGCAGGCCGCGCCTGGGGCGTGGCGGTGCACGAGTCCTTCAGCTCGGTGGTCGCTTACGTGGTCGAAGCCTCGCTGCATCAGGGCCGGCCGATGCTCCACCGCGTGACCGCCGGCGTACACTGCAATCTCGCCGTGAACCCGCGCGGCGTGGAGGCGCAGGTGCAGGGGGCGGCGATGATGGCGCTGTCGATGTGCATGCCGGGGGCGGCGATCACGTTCAAGGACGGTGAAGTCGAGCAACGCAACTTCGACGCCTACACGGTCGCACGCATCACCGACGCGCCCGAGTTCGACGTGCACATCGTCCCCAGTGCAGAGCCGCCGACCGGCATGGGGGAGCCGGGGCTGCCGCCCCTGGCGCCGGCCTTCGCCAATGCGATCGCGCGGCTGACGGGACAGCCGATTCGCGAACTGCCCTTCAGGCTCGCCTGAACGCGCCCTGACAGTACGCGGATATCATCGGAGGAACACGATGGAAGATCTCGACACCCTGGTTCTGCGCACCGCGTGCGGGTGGCAGGCGGACGGCCTGCCGGTCGTGCTGGTCACCGTCGCCCGCACTTGGGGCTCGTCGCCGCGTCCGCCCGGCTCGCTGATGGCCATCAACGCCGACGGGGCGACGGTGGGTTCGGTGTCGGGCGGCTGCATCGAGGACGACCTGATCGAGCGCATCCGCAGCGGCGGCATCCACGCGGCCTGCCCTGCCCTCGCGCCGACCGTGCAGCGCTACGGCATCACCGCCGACGAGGCGCACCGCTTCGGCCTGCCTTGCGGCGGCACCATCGAGCTGGTGCTGGAGCCGGTGTCACCGCACAGCCGGCTGGACGAACTGCTGGCGGCGTGCGAGCAGCGCCGCAGCGTCGAACGCATCCTCGATCTCGCCACCGGTGGGGTCGAGTTGCGCGACGGGCGCCGCGATGGCGTGCCGCATCTGGACGAACGGCGTCTCACGACCTATCTCGGGCCCCAGTTCCGCATCATCGTCATCGGCGCCGGCGACCTGTCGCGTTTCCTGTGCCAGATCGCGCTCGGCCTGGGCTTCGAGGTGATCGTCTGCGACCCCCGCATCGAACGCCACGCGGCCTGGTCCCTGCCGGGCGTCGAGATCAGCCGCGAGATGCCGGATGACCTGATCCTGCGCCTCAAGCCCGATGCGCGCACCGCCGTGGTGGCGCTGACGCACGACCCGAAGCTCGACGACCTCGCGCTGATCGATGCGCTGCGGTCCGACGCCTTCTATGTCGCTGCCATCGGGTCGCGACGGAATACGTCATTGCGGCGCGAGCGGCTGGGCACCCATTTCGGCCTGACCGAGGCGGAACTGGCGTCCCTGCACGGCCCGGCGGGACTCTACATCGGCAGCAAGACCCCAGCCGAAATCGCACTGTCGATCATGGCGGAACTGGTCGCGGTGAAGAACGGCGTCGCGCTGCCGGCGCAGGCGCGCGTCGATACGGGCAAGGTCGGGCAATCGACGCCGCTCGAAACGGGATGCGGGATCTGACGGGGGCGACGAGACGGATCGGAAACCCGTCGTGCCACCGCGGACCAGAACTAGCGCTGGAAACACGTCTCCGTTCCGAAGTTTCCGCCCTTGAATTCGGGCTCGTAGTAGTACTTCGTGAAGGTCCATTTGCCGTTCTTGCCCTTCGCGAACGACGCGATCCCGGTGCCGTAATCCTTGGGCGCCGGGTCGGTGTTCGCGAAAAAGATGCCCATCTCCCGGCCCTTCGCCGCAGCCTGGCCAGGGTACTCGCCGTATCCCGACACCTCGAGCTTGAAGCGATAGGCCCCGTACTCGCCGTGGCTCTGGGAGGGCACCAGTTCCAGCGTCACAACGCCGTTGTACGGTCCTTCGTGGCTGTCCATGCCGCGGCAGTCATAGACGCCGCTGTAATCCACCCCCTTGAACGGCACGGGCGCCATGCGCCTCGAGGCGGGCTTCGCGGCGGACGTCTCCTGCGCCAGCGCGGGGGCCGAGCACAGCATGAGCCCGAGAAATGCGGACGACGGAATTTTCATTGGAGCACGGTGTCGATGAGGGTTCGATATTCTAAATGCGAAGTGCTGCAGGACTTCCGCATCCGAGCTGAAGGTTTGAGGACATTCCGATGAGCGACAACACCTACACACCGCCGAAAGTCTGGAAATGGGAAGCACCCAGCGGCGGCAAGTTCGCCCACATCAACCGCCCGATCGCGGGCCCCACGCACGAGAAGGCGCTTCCGGTCGGCAAGCACCCGCTGCAGCTGTATTCGCTGGCAACGCCGAATGGCGTGAAGGTCACGATCATGTTGGAGGAGTTGCTCGAGCGCGGCATCTCCGGGGCCGAGTACGACGCTCACCTGATCCGCATCACCGAGGGCGACCAGTTCGGCAGCGGCTTCGTCGCGGTGAATCCCAACTCCAAGATCCCCGCCCTGCTCGACCGCAGCGTCACCCCGCCGCTCCGCGTGTTCGAGTCCGGTTCGATCCTGCTGTACCTCGCGGAGAAGTTCGACGCCTTCATGCCCAAGGCGTTGGCCGGGCGCACCGAGTGCCTGTCGTGGCTGTTCTGGCAGATGGGCAGCGGTCCCTTCCTGGGCGGCGGCTTCGGCCATTTCTACGTCTATGCGCCGGAGAAATACGAGTACCCGATCAACCGCTATGCGATGGAGGCGAAACGCCAGCTCGACGTACTGAACCGCCAGCTGGCCGAGCGGCGCTACATCGCCGGCGACGACTACACCATCGCCGACATCGCGATCTGGCCGTGGTACGGCGGGCTGGTGCTGAATCACGTATACGAGGCGGCCGAGTTCCTCGAAGCCCACACCTACACGCACGTGCTGCGCTGGGCGCGCGAAATCGGCCTGCGGCCGGCCGTGCAGCGCGGCCGCAAGGTCAATCGCACCTGGGGCGAACCGGGCGAGCAGCTCCACGAGCGGCACGACGCGAGCGATTTCGAGTACCGGACGCAGGACAAGCTCGCGACGGGGCAGGACGGCTGAGGGACGGCGCCCTCCGACGCGCCGATCCGGCGCATCGCTTGACTCCGCCGGCAGCGGGCGGCGCCTGCTCAGGCCCCTGCCGCAGGCGCTTCCGCGTTGTTGCGCGTCCTGCGCACCGGCACCGCCTTGGGATCGCAGGTGATCGGGCGGTAGATCTCGACCCGGTCGCCGTCCTTGAGGGCGGCGTCCAGCTTGACCACCCGCGCATAGACGCCGACCTTCTGCACCGCGAGGTCGATGTGCGGGAAAAGTCCGAGAATGCCCGAACGCTCGATGGCAGCCTTCACGCTGCTGCCTTCGGGCAGTTCGAGCTTCAACGATACCTGCTGCCCCGGTTCCGAATAAGCGACCACGATCTGCATCGACGACCTCCTTCAGCTTGCCGCCGCGGGCACGGACGCCACTGCGTCCGCACGCCGCCGGCCCTCGAACACGCGCTTCGCCGCAAGGAGCAGCCCGAGCACGGCGAAGCCCCCGGGCGGCAGGATCATCAGCAAGGCGCCCTCATAGGCCGGCACGCGCATTTCGAGGAACGCAAAGCTCGGGCCGAGCAACAGGCTCGCCTGCGCGAACAGCGTCCCGGCACCGAACAGCTCGCGGATCAGGCCGATCACCGTCAGCGCCAGCGTGAAGCCGAGTCCGGTCGCCAAGCCGTCGACGGCCGAGGCCGCGACGCCGTTCTTGCTCGCGAAGGCTTCCGCGCGCCCGAGGATCGCGCAATTGACCACGATCAGCGCGATGAAGAGCCCCAGCACCTTGTACAGCTCGTGCGCCCACGCATTCAGCACGAGATCGACGATCGTCACCAGCGTCGCGATCAGCACGACGAAGACGGGGATGCGGACCTGCGTGCTGACCACGTCGCGGATGAGCGATACGAGCATGTTCGACACGACCAGCACCGCGGTCGTCGCCAGGCCCATCGCGAGCGCGTTGGTGCCGGTGGTCGTCACCGCCATGGTCGGGCACAGCGCGAGCATCTGCGAGAACACGACATTGCACCCCCACAGCCCCTCGCGCAGGATGCGTGCGTGACTCATGTGCGATCTCCCAGGATTTCGGCGCGCTGCGCCGAGAAGAACTCCAGCCCGGAACGGACCGCCTTCACCACCGCACGCGGCGTGATCGTGGCCCCCGCGAAGGCGTCGAACACGCCGCCGTCCTTCTTTACAGCCCACTGCGCAGGCACCGGTTCGGCGAGCGACTTGCCGGCGAAGCCGTCGATCCACGGCGACTTCGCGCGGTCGATCTTGTCGCCCAGCCCGGGTGTCTCGGCGTGTTTCAGCACGCGCACGCCGAGGACGCGACCGTCCGCATCGACGGCCATCAGCAGCGCCACCTCGCCGGCGTAGCCGCGCTCCGCCATGCGGAAGACGGCGCCAACGGTAGCGCCCGCGCGACGGGCGACGTGCACCCGCACCGGCCCGCGCGCGCCGTCGACCTCCACCACATCCGCCAACAGGTCGTTGTCGGCGAAACCTTCAGGCATGACCTGCGCGAGGGTGTTACGCAGATCAGTCGCTTCGGCGGCGGCAATGGGCGCCTTCGTCGCACCATGCGCCCACGTCAGCGCAGCGCCCGCCAACAGGGCCGAAACGGCGAGCAGGACGGGCTGGTAGCCGAGCCGCTCGCGGATCGCGGCGATACCGCCCGGGGTCTCTGGAACACTCATTCGGCACTCCCTTGCGTCGCCCGGATCGGCGCACCGCGCCGCGTCCGTCCCAGGATCCGCGGGCGGCAATAGCGGTCGATGACCGGAGTCAGCGCATTGAACAGCAGCACCGCGAAGGCGATCCCTTCGGGATAGCCGCCCCAGCTGCGGATGATCCACGTCAGCAGGCCGATGCCGATGCCGTAGAGCAGTTGTCCGGCCGCCGTATTGGGCGAGGTGACATAGTCGGTTGCGATGAAGAACGCGCCCAGCACGACCGCACCGGAGGCGAGGTGCGTCGTCGCGGAAAGGTAGTGGCCGGGATCGATCGCGTGCGCCACCACGGCGGGCAGCGCAACGCCGGCCAATACGCCGACCGGGATGTGCCAGCGGATCACGCCGCGCGCCAGCAGGTAGAGTCCGCCCAGAAGCAGCAGCAAAGCACCGGTCTCGCCGAGGCTGCCCGGACGGGCACCGTGCCACGCGGAAAGCGCCCCGCCGGCCGCATCGAGCGCCTGCGCGAGGTCGATGCCGCGCGACAGCTCGGTCTTGGCATGGCCGAGGAGCGAGGCCGAGGTCACGGCATCGGGCACCGGCAGCGTCCCCAGCGTGATGCGCAACCCCTCGAGGAAACCCGGCGCCACCGCCGACCCGAGCGGCAACGGCGCCACCCACTGGGTCATCGCCACCGGGAACGACACCAGCAGCGCAACGCGCGCGACCATCGCCGGATTGAACAGGTTCTGCCCGAGCCCGCCGTACACCTGCTTGCCGATGGCGATCGCGATGACGCCTCCGAGCGCACCGATCCAGCCCGGCGCCCACGGCGGTAGCGAGAGCGCGAGCAGCCAGCCGGTGAGCAGCGCCGAACCGTCCCACAGCCGGCTCTCGCAGCCGCGCAGACGCTGACAAAACGCTTCCGTGAGCAGGCACGCCCCGACCGTGATCACGAACAGATGCACCGCCGGCCAGCCGAAAATCCAGAACCCGAACAGGGTCGCCGGCAGCAGCGCAAGTTGCACGCGTCGCATCGTGCGCCCGACGTCCGTCCCCACATGTGCATGGGGAGCCGGCGCCGGTGCCGGCATGAATTGATCATGGCCGCTCACGCGCACACTCCTGCTTCCTCGCTCGCGTCCTCGACTGCCTTCTCTGCGACCGCGGCCGGCTGCTTGGCGGCCGCTGCGGCTGCCAGGGACGCGGCCGCGCGCCGGGCAAGCGCCTCGGCCTTTTCACGCTCCTCGCGTTCGACCCGCTCGGCTTTCGCCCGCGTGAGCGTGCGGATCGTCTCATTGCGCTGCGTGCCGCGTGCCCGCGCGGCGAGTTCGCCCTTCGCATGGTGAAAGTACTGCACCAGCGGGATGCGCGACGGACACACGTAGGCGCAGCATCCGCAGGCGATGCAATCCGCGAGGCCGAAGCGCGCGGCGGCATCGACCTCGCCCGCACGGACCCGCGCGGCGATCTCCAGCGGCAGCAGACCGACCGGGCACGCCCGCATGCAATCGCCGCAGCGGATGCAAGGACTGCCGTCGCCCTCGCCCTCGCCCACCTCCGCCGCATCGAGCACCAGAATGCCGCCCGTGCCCTTGATCACCGGGACCTCCAGCGTCGGCACCTGCATGCCGGTCATCGGACCACCGAGGAGTAGGCGCGCCGGGCCGCCGTGTTCGGCGCGCAACCCGCCGCAGAACGCGAGCACCTCCCCGGCGAGCGTGCCGATCGGCACTTCAACGTTCCCCGGCTGGCGGACGCAGGCGCCATTCACGGTGACCATCCGCGACACCAGCGGACGCCCGAAGCGGACGGCGTTGCGCACCGCCACCGCGGTACCGACGTTATGCACGACGACGCCGATGTCGGACGGACGCCCTTCGGCCGGCACCTCGCGCCCGGTCAGGACCAGGATGAGATGCTTCTCCGACCCCATCGGATAGCGCGTCGGGATCACCTCGACGCGGATGCGCGCGTGTCCGGCAACGGCTGCCCGCATCGCGGCGATCGCTTCCGGTTTGTTGTCTTCGATACCGATCCGCGCCTCGCGCGCACCGGTCGCGTGCAGCATGATCGCAATGCCATCGACGGACTCCGCCGCGCGGTCGCGCATCAGGCGATCGTCGCAGGACAGGAAGGGCTCGCACTCGCTCGCGTTGATGATCAGCAGGTCCACCCGCGCGCCGAGTCCGCCCGAGATCTTCACCGCCGACGGAAATGCAGCGCCGCCGAGTCCGACCACGCCCGCCCGCGCCACGCGCCGGCCGATCTCCGCCGGATCGAGCGCGAACGGATCGTCGCAGGTTTCGAGCTCGCACCATTCGTCGCGCCCATCGCTCGCTATCGTGATCCCCCGCACCGGCAAGCCGGACGGATGCGGCGCGACGATGTCGCCGATCGCGTTCACGCGCCCGGAGGTCGGCGCATGGATCGCCGCCGACACCGCGCCCTGCGGCTCGCCGATGCGCTGGCCCTTCCTGACGTGATCGCCCACCGCGACGATGGCGCGCGCCGGGCTGCCGATGTGCTGCACCAGCGGCACGTAAAGACGGGCCGGCGGCGGCATCACGCGCAAGGGCGCGTCGGCGGCCGGGCGCTTGTGGTCGTCCGGATGCACGCCGCCGCTGAAACGCGCCGTGCGCAGGAATCGATCGAGAATACCCATGTCCAGCTCCCCCTCAGGCCCGCAACGCCGGTTTCGGCCAGAACCACTGCTGCAGCGTGACCGGCAGCGGCTGCATCACCATCGCCTCGGTCGGGCATTGATCGATGCACTGCGCGCAGCCGCTGCAGGAATCGCGCATCACGTTGTGGATCTGCTTCGGCCCGCCCAGGATCGCGTCGGTCGGACACGCGCGGATGCAGCGCGTGCAGCCGATGCAGATCGATTCGTCGATGTCGGCGACCAGCGGCCCCGGGTCCTCCGCCCCGCCGAGCTCGACGCTCACGCCCAGGCGCTGCGCGATGGTCACCGCGAGCGAACGCCCGCCGGGCGGGCAGCATGTCGGCGACGCCTGGCCCGCCGCGATCGCTGCCGCGGCGCCGGCGCAGCCGGGAAAGCCGCACTGGCCGCAGTTCGAGCCGGGCATCAGCGCCTCGATCTCCTCGACAAGCGGATTGCCCTCCACCTGGAAGAAGCGGTTTGCGAATCCGAGCACCGTTCCCAGCACTGCGCCGAGGATCGTGAGACTGAGGATGGCAGCAAGCATGATGTGATCTCCTCAGGCGGGGATGAGTCCGGAGAAGCCCATGAAGGCGAGGCTCAACAGGCTGATCGTGATGAAGGCCGCGGGGGCCCCGGAGAAGGCGGCCGGCACGCTGGCGAGCGCGAGGCGTTCGCGCAGCCCCGCGAAGATGAGCAGGACGATCGTAAAACCGAGCGCGGAGCCGAAGCCGAACAGCACGCTCTTCACGAAGCCGTAGCCCTGCTGCACGTTCAGCAGCGCCACGCCCAGCACCGCGCAGTTCGTCGTGATCAGCGGCAGGTAGATGCCGAGGCTCTCGTACAGCGCCGGGCTCGTCTTGCGAATCGCCATCTCGGTGAATTGCACCGCGGCGGCGATGACGAGGATGAAGCTGAGGATGCGCAGGAAGCCGAGGTCGAACGGCGCCAGCAGCCAGTGCTCGAGCATCCAGCTCGCCGCTGCGGCAAGCGTGATCACGAAGGTGGTCGCGAGCCCCATCCCGAGGGCGGCATCGACGCTCTTCGACACCCCCATCGTCGGACACAGGCCGAGAAACTTCACGAGGACCACGTTGTTGATGAGCGCGGTCGACAGGAGCAGCAGCAGATATTCGTTCATGCCACACGCTCCTGGTTGCCGCTGCTGCCCGAAAGCGCGCTCGCGTGGCGCAGCACCCGCGGCCCCTCCGCCGCCCGCGCACCGGCCCACCGCGCAAGCGCGAGGCCCACAGCCAGGCCACCCGCCATCGCCACGGCGGTCATCGACTCGCCGGCGCCCGCCATTTCCGCCAGGAGTGCGGCACCGAGCATCACCGCCAACGGCAGCGCGTAAGCCGTTAGCGCTGCCCGCGCGAGCGCGTCGTCGCGCAAACCGACGACGATCCTGTCGCCGACGGCAAGGCGGTCGGCGACAGG
>NZ_WTVS01000043.1 GCF_012911005.2 Aromatoleum toluolicum
CTGTGGGGGCCTCCGGGCGGGGGATCACGCGGCCGTCGGACATGGCCGCGATCTCGTCTTCGCCGACCGGTACGAGCGTATCGCCGAAGTGGACATCCACGGGAAGGCGCATGAATTCGCCTACCGGGCCGTCGGCGGGGCCCGCGGACTCGCCGTCGGCCAGCAATGCCAGCAGCGACAGGCGGTAGGAGGCGGGCGCGAAGCCGCCGCCGGCCACCACGGTGTGCAGCGGGGCGGAGGCGGGCAGGATGTCGAGTCGCCGTGCAAAGTGTTCGAGCAGCGCGAGATCGTCCTGCTCGGGCGCGGCGTTCACCGCGGCGGCGTCCGGGGGCGGCAGTGCGGTGTCGGTTTCGCGGGCGCGGACTTCGTCGGAGAGCACGCTTTCGGCGCGGTCGATGAGCTCGTGGCCGCCCGCGAGCAGCGGCAGCTCGGGCACCACGAGGAGCGCGCCTTCGGCGAAGGCCGCGAAGGCAGCGGCGTCGAGTCCGCGTAACCACGCCGTCACGTCGGACGACGAGATGCCCGATGCGCCCAGGGTGACGCGCTGCGCCTCGATCTTGTTGAGCGCGCGCTGGAAGCTGGCGTCGGCACGCGCGAGCCGGGACTGGGCGAGGCCGATGCGCTGTGCGATGCGCGCGATCTCGAAATCGACTTCGGGGTCGGCCAGCAGGCTCTTGAGAATCTCGGTACCGCGCCCGAGCCAGCGCTCGTTGGCGGAAAGGCGGCGGCGTGCGCCGAGGATCTGGAACTCCGAGCCGGAGGCGATCGCCTCCTCGAAGTGCCAGGTGAGGTCGTTGAGCTTGGACAGCAGGTGGCCGAGCGCTTCGGGCGTGACGCTGCCGACCGCCTGCAGGCCGGCGAGCTGGGCGGTGAGGAAACCCAGCTCCGCGTCCTCTTCGGCCGAGAAGCGCAGCAGCATGGCGATGGCCGCCACGGCGTTGCGGCCGAGGTCCGAGAGGTGGTAGTTGCCGTCGTCCGCGTAGGCGAGGAGCTGGTTGTCGCGCAGGCGCTTCAGGACGGTTTCGAGCTTCACCGGGTCGAGGTAGGTGAAGCGCGCGCGCAGGGCATCGGGCGACCAGCGCGGCGTTTCCGCCTCCTGACCGATCTCGCGCAGCACCAGCAGGCGCAGCAAGACCTCGGCCTCGGAGCCGCGGAACAGCGTGATGAAGGCGTCGATCAGCGGTCGCGCCGCTACGAGCGGCGCGAGTTCCGGCACGTCGTCCGCGGCAACGCCGGGGGCGAGAAAATCGGCAAGCTCAGGCGTCATGCGTGCGCAGGGGCAGGGCGGTCAAACACCCTGCTTGAGGCTCGCCGCGATGAAGTCGTCCAGGTCGCCGTCGAGCACGCCCTGGGTGTTGCCGACTTCGTAGTTGGTGCGCAGATCCTTGATGCGCGACTGGTCGAGCACGTAGGAGCGGATCTGGTGGCCCCAGCCGATGTCGCTCTTGGAGTCTTCCAGTTTCTGCTGCTCGGCCTGGCGCTTGCGCAGTTCCAGTTCGTACAGGCGGGCCTTCAGCATTGACATCGCTTCGGCCTTGTTCTTGTGCTGCGAGCGGTCGTTCTGGCACTGCACGACGACGCCGGTGGGCTCGTGCGTGATGCGCACCGCGGAGTCGGTCTTGTTGATGTGCTGACCGCCGGCGCCGGACGCGCGGTAGGTGTCGATGCGCAGGTCGGCCGGATTGATGTCGATCTCGATCGAGTCGTCGACTTCCGGATACACGAACACCGACGAGAAGCTGGTGTGGCGGCGCGCGTTGGAGTCGAACGGACTCTTGCGCACGAGGCGGTGGATGCCGGTCTCGGTGCGCAGGAAACCGTATGCATAGTCCCCGCTGACCTTTATCGTGGCGCCCTTGATGCCGGCGACTTCGCCCTCGGACTCTTCCATGAGCTCGACCGCGAAACCCTTGCGCTCGCAGTAGCGCAGATACATGCGTTCGAGCATGCCTGCCCAGTCCTGGGCTTCGGTACCGCCGGCGCCGGCCTGGATTTCGATGAAGCAGGAATTCGGGTCCATCGGATTCGAGAACATCCGGCGGAACTCGAGTGCGTGCACCTTCGCTTCGAGCGGGGCGAGGTCGCCTTCGACGGCGTTCAGGGTGTCCTCGTCGTCCTCGGCCTGAGCGAGTTCGAACAGGTCCTTGAGGTCGATCGACGATTGCTCGATGTCGCGCAGGTTGATGACGATATCGTCGAGTTGACGTTTTTCCTTGCCGAGTTCCTGAGCCTTCTCGGCATTGTTCCAGACGGCCGGATCTTCCAGCGCGCGGGTTACTTCTTCGAGTTTCGACGCCTTTTCATCGTAGTCAAAGATACCTCCGAAGTTCGCGACCGCGGGCCTGCAGGTCGTCTAGTTTCAGGGCGAGGGCATTGATGCGTTCTGCTTCCATGGCGGGGCTCCGGGCGATTCTGGGAAACCCGTAAGTATACCCCGATCGGATCGCGCCGCGCGCTTGCCCGAGGGCGAGGTCTTTCGTGTGAGCCCAAAAACAACGGCGACCCGCGGGTCGCCGTTGTGTGTGCCGGGGAGGGCCGGATCAGAACTTGTAGCCGACGCCAACCATGTACACCCACGGATCGATCTCGACGCTGACCTTGACCTTCCCGAGCACGGGGTGCCGCGCGGTGGCATGACTGTCGATGCCGATACGCCACACGGCCGCATTCAGCACAATCCGGTCGGTCAGCATGTAGTCGATACCGGCCTGCAGGGCGAGCCCCCACGAGTCCTCGCGATCGAGGTGGGAAAAGCCCTGTGCCTTGCGCCCGTCCGTCAGGTCTTCATTGAAGAAGGTCGTGTAGTTGATGCCGGCGCCGACGTACGGCTGCCACTTCGAGCTGGAGTCCATCGGGAAGTACTGCAGCGTAACGGTCGGCGGCAGTTGCTCGATGGTGGCGAGCCTGCCGTTGAGACCCGCGGGCAGTCCCTTGACGCTGACGCTGTGCTTGAACGGGGTGGCTGCGAGCAATTCGACGCCGACATGGTCGGTCAGCATGTAGCCGAACGTCAGGCCGAGCTGGGTATCGTCGCTCACCGTGGCATTCGAACCCGCGATCTTGCCGGTGGCGCTGGACGAGACGTCGGACCCGCCCATTTCCGGGGCTACCCGCGCCGCACCTGCGCGGACGACGAAGTCTCCCGCCTTGTAGGCGTGTGCAAAGGGGCTTGCAGTGCCCAGGGCGAGCAGGGAGGCGATGACGAGCGATTTTTTCATGAGCTACTCCTCTTGCATGACGCGAATGAATTGTGGGGCATATTACCCACTTTTCGGGCGTGGCTATGTGCATTGCACAAAAATTTCACTCATGTTTGACGAAAGTCAAAAAAAGCCCGTAATGGAATTGTGGGATCTATCCATCCGGGGTTAATGCAGGCAGGCCGCTGGTTTCCAGCCGGCTCCCAGCTGACCGACATCCGCTGTTCGCTGATCGACCGATCTCGTTGGCTGAACGCATGGCGCAACCTTGCCCGCTTTTGCTGCAGTGCGGCAAAGATTGCGGTGATGCAGATGCCGTACGGACGCAGGTCCGCGAGCAGGAGCAATCCGCCACGGTATGATGGTTATCCGTCCGAAACGAACGTCCGAGAAAATACACGTGTCCATCGAAGTCATTCGTGCCGACTATCACGACCCCATTCATGCGAATGCCATTGTCGAGCTGCTGGACGCCTATGCGCGCGATCCGATGGGGGGCGGCGAGGCCTTGCCGGCCGAGGTCAAGGAAAGGGTCGTGCGCGAGCTTGCGCGCCTGCCGCATGCCTTCAGCCTGATCGCCTACGAGAATGGCGTCGCGGTAGGGCTGGCGAATTGCTTCGAAGCGTTCTCCACCTTCGCCGCAAGGCCGCTGGTCAACATCCACGATTTCGTCGTTCTCGCGGTGTACCGCGGACGTGGCGTCAGCCAGCATCTGCTGGAGGCGGTGGAAGCCGCGGCCAGGGAGCGGGGATGCTGCAAGCTCACGCTGGAGGTTCTCAGCGGGAATGAAGCGGCGCGGGCGGCTTATGCGAAGTTCGGTTTTCGCGATTACACGCTCGATGTGCGCGCTGGCAGTGCGCTGTTCTGGCAGAAGCCGCTTGGGAATCACCCGATCCCTATCGCCTGAAGCACGATGACGCCGCGCGGGATTGGCGGCGCCGCACCCTCAGAGCTCCTTCGGGGCCATCCGCGCCACATGCCGCAGCGAAGGCAGCGCGAAGGCCAAGCCGACAAGGACGCCGGCGATGACATCGAGCACGACATGCTGGCGCGTGGCGATCGTCGACCACACAATTGCCGCGCAGAGCAGGGCGTTTCCCCAGCGCAGCGCCGCCGGCGCCCCCACCGCCCGGGCGATGCGCTCGAGCCACAACGCCGTGAATACCGACGAGGCGACGTGCAGCGACGGGCAGGCGTTGCCGGCCGCGTCCACATTCTTGATCGCGGCCAGCTGCGGGTACGCCGACCAGTCGATGCCCGCTGGCGGCACCGACGTCGGAAGCAGCCAGTAAATGCCGAGGCAGAACAGGCACATCGCCGAGATCCATGCGCCGAACCAGAGCAGCGGGCGCAGGCTGCCAATGAAGGCGGGTGGGAGCGAGACATATGCCCACAAGCTTGCGTAAACCGGAAACGCGGCGGCGGAGAAGGGGATCCATTCATCGACGACGAGGCGGGGCATCATCGTCGGGGCCGTCAGCGGATGGCGGAGCACCGTGAAATAGCCCCAGAAGAACAGCACCATGAAAGTCATGGTGCCCGCCGCCTTGAGCGGCCAGAGAATGGCGAAACGGACAGCCAGCTGGCGGAACCAGGCGAGGCGAGGCGCCGCGACCAGCGGCAGGGCGGAGGGTGTCGGCATGGCCGCCGGATAGTATCAAACATCGGTGAACACACCGGAAATGCCCGACGAATCTATCGTGAAACATTTGATTTCATATAAAATTCGCGCCCTATGAATTCAATTGCACTTATTCGCGAATTTCTCGACGAACGCCTCGGCGTTGCGTCCGAAAAGGTGGTTGCAGACGCGCTGTTGGTCGACCTCGGCGTCGACTCGCTGATGATGCTCGAACTGATGTTCGCGTTCGAGGACCGCTTCGGGATCAAGGTCCCGAACGAGCTCGAAAATCCGAACAGTGTGGGCGACATGGTGGCCGCCATGGATGGCCTGATCACCACAACGAACGCGAGCTGAGTCATGGTCCGGCGTCGGGTTGCGATTACGGGCCTCGGTCTGGCCAGCCCCTACGGCGGCGATCTGGCGGATTTCTTCACCCGGCTGTGCGCCGGCGAATCGGCGGTCCGCCACCTGCTCACGGACGACCAGCCGCGGCCCTTGTCGATTCCGTTCGTCGCGTGTCCGGGCTTCGATGCCGATGCCGCGCTCGGCAAGCCCCTGGCCGCGATGATGGACCGTTTCGCCCAGCTCGGCATGGCGGCCGCCTTCAATGCATGGGACGCCGCCGGCCTCGTGCGCACGGCCGGCGACGAATCGCGCGACGACTGGGGCGTGTCCTGGGGCACCGCGCTCGGCGGCACCCTCGCGTATGAAAAGGGCTACCGTGAACTGTGGCAGCGGGGCCGCGAACGCCTGTCGCCGCTCTCGGTGCTGCTCGGCATGAACAACGCCGCCAACGCCCACATCTCGATCCAGCTGGGTTTGGGCGGCGTCAGCACCAGCCACACCGTCGCCTGCGCGTCCTCGGCCGTGGCGATCGGCGAAGCCTTCCGCCGCGTCCGCTCGGGCGAGGCGACGATCATGGTCACCGGCGGCTCCGACGTGCCACAGGCCTACGGCGTCGCGCGCGCCTGGGAAGCCCTGCGCGTCATGGCCCCCGGCGACGCCGAAACCTCGCCCGCAGCCTGCCGCCCCTTCGCCGCCGACCGCCGCGGCCTCGTCCTCGGTGAAGGCGGGGCCGCGCTGGTCCTCGAGGATCGGGATCACGCCCTTGCCCGGGGCGCGACCATCCACGGCGAGATCGTCGGCTACGGCGCGAGCTGCGACCACAGCCACCTCGTGCGTCCCGAGGCTGCCGGCCAGATCCGCGCGCTGCAGGCGGCGCTCGCCGACGCCGGGCTGGCCGCGGACGACATCGACTACATCAACGCCCACGGAACGGCCACCGCCGAAGGCGACCCGGTGGAGGTCGCGGCGCTGAGAACCGTGTTCGGCGAGCGCGCGAAAACGCTGCCGGTCAGCGCCACGAAGTCGATGCACGGCCACCTGCTCGGTGCCGCCGGCGCCATCGAGGCGATCGCCTCCGTGCTCGCACTGCGCGACGACGTCCTGCCGCCCACCGTCAACCTCGCCGACAATCTGGATCCCGCCTGTAGCGGCGTCGAACACCTGACCGTCGCCCGGCAAGGCGCGGCGCCGCGCGCTGCGCTGTCGAATTCCTTCGCCTTCGGCGGCAGCAACGCAGTCCTCGTCTTCCGCGCCGTCCGACAGTAAGGCAGGAAGATCCGCCGTTTTGCCGGAGAACCCATGAGCCTGCCCATCGCCAACCTGCCGCTGATGCTCACCGGCACCGCAGGCCTGCTGTGGTTCTCGCGCAAGCCGCTGCGCAATCCCGGCAGCCACGGCTTCTACCGCTTCTTCGCCTGGGAAACGATCCTCGCGCTGGCCGTTCTCAACCGCGAATCAACCGGCGATCAGCTGATTTCCGAAACCCTGCTGCAATTGAGCCTGCTGCCGCTGGTCTTCGGCTTTATCGCCCTGCGTCGTCGCGGCAAGCGCGACGCAACCCGGCGCGAGGACAGCTCCCTCTACGGTTGGGAAAAGACCACTGAACTCATTACCGGCGGCATCTTCGGCCTGATCCGCCACCCGATGTACAGCGCGCTTCTCGCCCTCGACTGGGGCATGTTCTTCCGCGCCGCGAGTTGGCCGGCGTTTGCGCTCGCGCTGTTCGGCAGCGCCTGTGTACTGCTGACCGCGCGGGCCGACGAAAAGGAATGCATCGCCTATTTCGGCCAGGCCTATATCGACTACATGCGAGGCACGCGCCGCTTCATCCCGTGGCTGTTCTGAACGGGGAATCGACAATGCGGAGGAGGGGCCGCTCGCACCGCGCGGCAGGGCGCCGCGGCGTTCAGGCCAGAATCTGCACGCGGCCGCTTCATGACAACGGGCAAATGTGATAATTGGGCCAAACGATTCTCGTGATCAGGCCGGACATGACCGAAAAAGTTGCCGCACCCCTCGGTGAGCTCGTGGCGGGTTGCCGCTCGCAGATGGAAAACGACCTCTGCGAGTTGTTCGAGGAACTGGGGCCCCTGCTGACTCAGATGGCGACCGCGCGCGGCAATACCAGCCGCGACCGCGCCGAGAGCAGAGCCGCCGCGTCGCTCAAGCTGGCCCTTCCGACACATTGGGAGAAGGTGGCCGCGTCCCTCAGGGCCAATCTCGCGGCGCGCGCCGTGGAAGCGACTAAGTCGGGCTATGGCCTGGCCGACCAGGAGAACCTGCGTCTGTTGAGCGCAGCGGAGGAATCCGTCCAGCTGGCAATGCGCGAGGTGCTGGATCGCGTGACCCTGGCCTGCCGCGACGAGACCAAGCCGCTTGAGCGGCGAATCAATTACCTCGTCCTGCGCAGGGCCATGCAGCCTGGTGACAAGACCTTCAATGTCTCGGCGCTGTGGTCCTGCATCGAGGCGGCCTGCGTCGAGGTCACGACCGACACGGGTCCGCTCATCCTGTTGCTGCAATTGATCGGCGACCAGATGGCCATAGAGATGCCGCAACTCTATCGGGTGGTCAACGAGGCGATGATCGAGGCCGATATCCTGCCGTCGCTCAAGCGCAGTTACCGGGACACTATCCCGGTTGACGCCCACGAGGTGGCGGAGGAATCCACCAGGGTGGCAAGCGCCCTGGACCGCCTGGTCGAAGCGCGCACCAAGGAGACGGGCGCCAGGGAGATGCCCAAGTCGGGGACTGCCAGCCAAGAACTGTTCAACTCCCTGAAGACCCTGCAGGCGGCGCCCGTGGCGGGAACGCCCGGCACGCACACCAACGTCGTGCGCATGGTGCGCGACAGCGGCGCCGCGCGCGACGTGAAGCCGCTTGAGGCGGTGACGCTCGACATCGTCGTCAAGCTGTTCGACCTGATTTTCAGCGATCCCAACGTCTCGGATGGCATCAAGGCGCTGGTGGCCCGCCTGCAGACGACGGTGCTGCAGGCCGCCATGCTGAACCAGCGCTTCTTCGCCGACCGCGGCCACCCCGCGCGACTCTTCCTCGACAGCCTTTCGGTGGTCGCCGTGCGCTGGGGCAAGGTTGTTAACGCCGAGGACCCGTTTTATCTGAAGCTCTCCGAGCTGGTCGACAAGGTGCAGAGCACCTACGACGGCGACATGGCGGTGTTCGAATCGGCCAACGCCGAGTTGGACGCCTTCCTCTCCGAGTGCGAGGAACGCGACGAGCTGCAGAACCGCGCGCTGGCCGACGCGGTGCTCGCCCGCGAGGAGGAAATGCGTCTCAGACGCGAGGCCCAGGCACGGGCGCAGAAGTTGGCGGATGCCTGCATCGCCCGCGTGCTGGTGCCGGAGGCGCCGTTGGAGATCGAGGAGTTCCTCCGCAGCTACTGGCGCGACGTCGTGCAGAGCCGTATCTCGCAGTCCGGCGAGGAAGGTGCGCCGACCGCCGCGGCCATTCAGGTCGCGACCGATCTGCTGTGGTCGGTAACGCCGAAGCAACGCGCGGGGGAGCAGCAGCGGCAGGCCGCTTCGCTGCCGACACTGCTGAGCGAGATCAACGTCGGTTTCGACGAGATTGGTTCGGCGCCCACCGAGCGCAAGGCCTTTTTGGACACGCTGCTCGACCTGCAACTCGCTGCCATGCGGGCGAAGAAGCCCGGCGCCGCCAAGGCGGCAAAGGTCGTGAAGGCGCGGCCGCGCGTCGCCGGGCCGACCCTGCAGGTCAGCCATGCGACGGACATCGGTGTCCGCGTCCAGGACATCTCGCTACCGGTCAGCGACAGCCTCGACGGGGAAAACGCACCGGATCGTGCGGACCTCCGCCGCGTGCGTCAGCTGGTGCGAGGCGACTGGGTGGACTTCACCACGGCGGGACAAACCCGCCGCGAGCGACTGACGTGGATCAACCGCAGCCGCACGCTCTTCCTGTTCAGCAACAGCGCCTCGCCCTGTGCAATATCGATCACGCCGGAAGCGCTGGCCGTGCGACTGAAGAACGGCACGGCGCAGATCGTGAAGCTCGACCGGCCGATCTTCGAGCGGGCCATCCATGGCGCCATCAAGTCGCTCGACCAGCGACCCTGAGCACGAATTCAGTAGCCGCTTTCGTCCAGAACCATGCGCTCAAAGTGCTTGTGCCGGCACAAGAGCTGCCGCCTCGATAGCCGGATAGTCCCCATACCCCTCCGGCCAAGGTGTAAGAATCTCGAACCCGTCCGCCGTCACCGCCACCATGTGCTCCCACTGCGCCGACAGCGAATGGTCCTTGGTGACCACGGTCCAGCCGTCGCCCAGTTCGCGGGTTTCGGGGCGGCCGGCGTTGATCATGGGCTCGATCGTGAACACCATGCCGGGTTCGAGCGTGAGTCCGGCGCCGGGGCGGCCGTAGTGGAGGACTTGCGGTTCGTCGTGATACACATCGCCGATGCCGTGGCCGCAATACTCGCGCACGACGGTGAAGCCTTCGCGGTGGGCGACGGTCTGGATCGCGTGGCCGATATCGCCGAGCGTGGCGCCGGGGCGGACGGCGAGGATGCCGGCGCGCATGGCTTCGTAGGTGGTCCGGACGAGGCGTCTGGCGAGGACGCCGGGCTTGCCGACAAAGTACATGCGGCTGCTGTCGCCGAACCAGCCGTCCTTGATCACCGCGACGTCGATGTTGAGGATGTCGCCGCTGCTCAGGCGCTTCGCGGACGGAATGCCGTGGCAGACGACGTGATTGGCCGAGGCACAGATCGTCTTCGGGTAGCCGTGATAGCCGATGTTCGCCGGAATGGCCTGCTGCACGTTGACGATGTAGTCGTGGCAGATGCGGTCGAGTTCGTCGGTGGTGACGCCGGCCCGGACGTGTTCTCCGATCATGCGCAGGACGTCGGCGGCCAGCGCGCCCGCGCGGCGTGCCATGGCGATCTCGGCCTGCGAGCGGATCGGGACCTGCTGCTTCCTTGCCATCAGGCCACCTTGCTCAGATTCGTCAGCGGGGAGGGCGCTGCGGGTGCGTCGTGCGCCTCTTCCTCCTGGATCAGGATCTGGCAGATTTCGCTGTAGCGTAGGGTCGGATTGAGCTCTGCGAGCATCCCGACGCGCAGCCAATGTTCGGCCTGGCTGTTGATGGAGCGGCTGAGCGCGCCGCTCGTCCGGCGCAGGGCTTCATGCATCTGCTCCGAGATCTTGACGATTCCCACAAGGTCACCCTATGTACGGTCTGTATATGCTCCGTATATTATCATTGCCCGAAAACACGCGGCCAATATCGTGGTTTACATAATACCAATTATGGCGGTTTCAGATGGTTCGCCAGATCGATTCAAACAGTCTCGAACCGGCACGATCTTCGTTGCCCCTAATGGACTCCCTTGACCTCGTCGCCGCCCGCCAGGTCAAGCGGACGCCCCTGGTCGGGCTGGCGATAATCGCACACGCCGTCGGGAAAGATCTGTTCGAGTTGTGACTGGTACGGACGCATGTCCACCGGCCCGTACACGCCACCGTCGAGCGCGGCCGACACGGTCTGCAAGGCGCACTTGAAGCGGTCGCCGGTGATCCCGTCGCCGGCAACCATGCGCGAGTTGCTGTAGATCGGATAGGCGCGCATGCAGGCGCCCGTGGGACGCTGGTTCCAGTTGCCGTCCCAGACCCGGTCGCCCTTGAACATGACCCGGCCGCGAGCGTCGAAACAGCGGTCGCTGGCCGTCCCGGGGCGAACCTGCGCCCACGACAGCTCGGGACGCGCGCGTTTCGCGCGCAGCCACTGGTCGATCGCGGCGAAGGCCCGCGGTGTCGGGTCGTAGGCCTTGTCACTCACCCAGATCGCCTGATTCCCCGCATCGCCCTGGGCCGCGATCATCCGCGCCCGTGCGGAGAACGATGCCGCCGTGTGGTGCATGTCCAGCTCGGCTTCGAGGTACAGGCGCTCGTCGATGACCGGAATGTCGATGCGACCGAGGAAGACCTGGCCCGAACGATACGCAGCTGCGATCGCTTCGAGGTCGCCTGCGAAGCGCGGCGCCGGACGAGTTCGCTCGGCGCCGAGGTTGATGTTGTGGGCGCTCCAGGGTGAAAAGGCGCTCAGCTCGCTCTCGCCGCCGTCGATCAGCCAATAATGCTCGCGCTGCATGTCTGCAGGCGGCTTCCAGCTGCCGATACGGGCGTTCAGCCGCAGGAACTGCTTCGGGGTGATCCGCTTGTTCTGCAGCGCCCCGAGGCCGTATTGCACGCCCACGTTGTCCCACGGAATGCGCGCGTAGCCCCGCGCGTCGGTGCCGAAGAAACGCTTCAGATCCTCGAAGTAACTCCAGCGCACCTGCTCGAAAACGTCGCGCGTTAGATGCGATTCGAAATGCGCGAACCGTGGATTCAGGACGAGCGGCGTAAGGCCTCGCCAGCCCACCACGCATTCCGTGTCGCCTTTACGTTCGGGCACCGATTCGCCGCGCATCATGAAGGCCACGCGGGTCGTGACCTCGATCTTCATCAGACCGCCCGAACTTTCATGGCGATTGCTGGCATTGAAGCCTTCGATCCAGCGTCGGTGTTCGGCCTTGCGCCAGGCGCGATTGTTGCCGTCTGTGACGTCGAAGTAATACTCGAGCAGTTCGCAGTCGAACACCGGGATCGTCTGCGTGATCATGTCCGGGTACGAATACTGGGCAATCGCCGCGTCGATTAGACCCGGGCGGTTCTGCGCGAGGAGATATTGCTGGATCGCGCCGCCCGAAGCGCCCACGCCCACCGTGTAGTCGGGCTCGCCGTACAGCGCGACGAACTGCTGTTTGACGCGCAGTGCGGTGTCCTCCGCGAGCCAGATGTCGAAGTGGTTCCGGCTCGTCGTTCCGGTCGATGCGACGACCGCGTAGCCCTGCGCAAGCTGTTCGCGGCGGTCGTCGAGAACGGCCTTCACGCTCGCCCTGCCCTGTCGATGACCGATTCCTACGCCTCCATAGAACTGGTAGATCAGGCGCCGGTTCCAGCGGTCGGCGGCGGGAGCGTCGATGAGCTCGCGCGCGCCCTTGAGCGCCGCGATGAGGTAGATGAAGCGATTGATCGTACCCATCTCGACACGCACGATGAAGGGTACGCGGGCGCCATTGACGGTGATCGTATCGACGTCCTCCGACTCGCCGTTCCAACGTGCAAAATGCTTCGCGCCCACCGGCTTGTAGAAGTACCAGGCTTTCGTCGGCGCCAGACAGTCCTTGCTGAAGGCCGCTGACTTGCGCGTGCCGTCCGTGGCGGCTTCGGTGGAATCGACCGGCGTCCCTATCCCCTCGGAATTGTCCGCGAGTGGAACCCCCAGGCCCGACTTTGCGGTGTCGCAGATGAAGGGATATTGCTTCGGCCCGGCAAAAAGGGGCTCGGCCGGGCCGACCTGGCCGAGCATGATGGGAAAGCGGAAGATTTCGGCCGGCCGTTCGAGGCGCGAGGGATGCGGTCCCGCATAGGGTTCCGTGGGCGCCCCGGCGTCATAGCCCGGCGGCAGGCCGACGACTTGGCGCTGGCCAAGTTGTCCGCGCCCGTCAGACTGGCCCCCGACGGCGAATCCGACAAGGATCAGCCCCGGCCACAGCCATCTTCTTCCCTTCATTATTGGCACCCTGCTGCGTATCCCGTCCGGCGGAGCCGTCCATGATTTATGTATAGATCACGGCTGGCCGGCTGCAACGCACGACGCCTCGGAACGAGCACCCGATGGAAATTTGCGTCTTCGGGGCCGCTTATGCGAACTCCGGCCGCCCGATCGCATTCCAAAGTAGACGAATTTAGTCGGTTATTGGATTTTGTGACCAAGGGCTCGCCCATGACGACCTTGCGACTGCCGTCCCCTCTGCGCGACACCATCATTGCTGCGGCGCAGACGGGCTATCCCGACGAGGTGTGCGGACTCCTGCTGGGGCGCCAGGACCCGGATGTCGTGACCGTGTGCGCGGTCCATCCCGCTCGCAACGTGCACCCGGATCGCACCGCGGACCGTTTCCTGATCGAGCCGCAGGATTATCTCGACGCCGAATACGCGGCCGCCGCCGATGGGCTGCAGGTGGTCGGCGTGTGGCATTCCCATCCCGACCATCCGCCCCGGCCGTCCGATACCGATCGCGAATTCGCGTGGGCGGGCTGGTCCTATCCGATCGTCTCGGTCAACGGCGGCGTCGCCACCGAGTTGCGATCGTGGCGGTTGGAGGGCGAAACGTTCGGCGAAGAGGAGGTGCTGCCATGAGCCGCGTCATCGTTCGCATTCCGACTCCGTTGCGTTCCTACACCGGCGGCGCCGACGAAGTCGAGGTCGAGGCCGCCACGGTCGGCGAGGCGCTGCACGCCCTCGCCCGTCGCCACGAAGGACTGCTGTCACGCGTATGTGCGGCGGATGGCTCGCTGCGTCCCTTCGTCAATGTCTACCTCGGCGCGGACAACGTGCGCGATCTGGGCGGACTCGCCGCCGCCCTGCCGCATGACGGCGCCGTGCTCGCGATCGTTCCGGCCGTCGCCGGTGGCGCCGGCGGCGCGCGCGAGCGACGGATCGCGGAACTCAAGGCGAGCGTGCCCGAGGTCAGTCCGCGCGAAGCCTTCGCCCAGCAGGCGCAGGGCGCCGCGCTGATCGACGTGCGCGAGGCGGACGAGATCGCCCAGGGCAGTCCCCGCGACGCATTCCGCCTCGGTCGCGGCTTTCTCGAACTGCGCGTGGAGGAGGCCATCCCCGATACCGACCGGCCGCTGCTGGTGATGTGCGGCGGAGGTGTCCGCTCGCTGTTTGCGGCCGAGGACCTGCAGCGGCTCGGCTATCGCAAGGTCGCGTCTGTGGCGGGCGGCTTCTCGCGCTGGAAGGCCGAAGGCCTGCCCTTCGAGACCCCGCGCGGCCTCGATCCGCACGCGCGCGAACGCTATGCGCGGCACCTGACGATGCCGGAAGTCGGCGAAGCCGGACAGCGGCGCCTGCTGGACAGCCGCGTGCTGCTGATAGGCGCCGGCGGTCTCGGTTCGCCGGCGGCCCTGTACCTCGCCGCGGCCGGCGTCGGCACGCTGGGCATCGTCGACCACGACGTCGTCGATCGCTCCAACCTGCAGCGGCAGATCCTGCACAACGACGAGCGCATCGGCCAGCGCAAGGTCGACTCCGCGCGCCGCACGCTGCAGGGTCTCAACCCGTCCGTGAATGTCGCGACCTACGCCGAGCGCCTGACCTCGGCCAACGTCGAACGCATCCTCGAAGGCTACGAGGTGGTCGTGGACGGGTCGGACAACTTCCCCACCCGCTACCTCGTCAACGACGCCTGCGTGCGCCTGCAGATCCCTTGCGTACATGGCTCGGTGTACCGCTTCGAAGGGCAGGTAACGGTGTTCTGGCCGCGTTACCCGGCGCGCCGCGGCCCGTGCTATCGCTGTCTCTATCCCGAACCGCCCCCCGCCGAGTTCGCACCCTCGTGCGCCGACGCGGGCGTGCTCGGCGTGCTGCCCGGCGTCGTGGGGCTGCTCGAAGCGGTCGAGACGATCAAGCTGCTGCTGGATCTGGGCGACCCGCTGGTCGGGCGGCTGCTGCATTACGACGCCTTGCGCGCACGCTTCGACGAATACCGCCTCGCCGCGAATCCCGACTGCGCCCTGTGCGCCGAAGGGCGTGCGTTCCCGGGCTACGTCGACTACGAAGCGTTCTGCGCGACGGCCGCGTAAGCGTGCCGCAATGGAAGACGGTCATGGCAGCGATCCCGATCCGCGAATCCGCCCTGCTCTCCGGCGTCGGACATGTCCCGCTGGTCGAGATCCACGCCGCCCGCGAGCTGGCGCCGGCTTGCCGCGTGTTCGCCACCCTCGAAGGCGTGAATCCCGGTGGCTCGATCAAGGACCGCCCGGTCGTGCGCATGTTGATGAAGGCCCTTCAGACCGGCCGCCTCGATGGCGGACGGCGGCTGCTCGATTCGTCTTCCGGCAATGCGGGAATCTCGTACGCCCTGTACGGCGCGGCGCTGGGCGTGCCGGTCACCCTGGTCGTGCCGGGCAATGCCAGCCGCGAACGCCTCGACCGCATCCGCGCCAGCGGCGCCGAACTGATCCTCACCGATCCGCTGGAAGGCTACGACTTCGCGGTAGCGGAAGCACGCCGCCTCGCGCGCGATCACCCCGAGCGCTACTGGTACAGCAACCAGTATTCGAACCCGGAGAACTGGCGCGCACATTACGACACCACTGGCCTGGAACTGCTGCGGGGCGTCGTGGCCAGCACCGGGAAACCGCCGGATGCCTTCGTTGCTGGCATCGGCACCGGCGGCACGCTCACGGGCGTCGCGCGCCGGCTCAAGGAAGCCCATCCGGCCACGATCGTGATCGCGGCGATCCCCGACGAATTCCCCGGCATCGAGGGCCTCAAGCCGCTCGGTCATCCGGGCGACATGGTGCCGGCGATTCTCGACGAGAGCCTGATCGACCGTCGCCTGCCGGTGCGCATGGAAGACGCGATCCCGATGTGCCGGAAGCTCGCGAAGACCGGCCTGTTCGTCGGCCCGTCGGCCGGTGCGCTGGTGCATGTCGCATGCCAGGTCGCGGCCGAGGACGGCTTGCGCTGCATCGCGACGGTGCTGCCCGACACCGGCGAGCGCTATGTGTCGACCGGACTCTGGGCTTGCGAGGACGGGTGACAGGGTAACGGGAACCACAGGGAGCAACGAATGCATGGAGGTGTGCGATGGCACTGCGACTAGGCGACGATGCACCGGACTTCACGGCGGAAACGACGCAGGGAACGATCCGGTTTCACGAGTGGATCGGGGATGGGTGGGCGATCCTGTTCTCGCATCCGAAGGACTTCACCCCCGTCTGCACCACGGAACTGGGTTATATGGCGGGACTCAAGGAGGAATTCGACAAGCGCAATACCAAGATCATCGGCCTGAGCGTGGACAGCGTCAGCGACCACGACCGCTGGTCGAAGGATATCGAGGAGACTCAGGGGCACCGCGTCAATTACCCGCTGATCGGGGATCCGGAGCTCAAGGTGGCCAAGCTCTACGACATGATCCACCCGAACGCCAGCGGCAGCGCGCAGGACCGCACGGCGCAGGACAACCTGACGGTGCGCTCGGTGTTCGTGGTCGGGCCGGACAAGAAGATCAAGCTGATGCTCACCTACCCCATGAGCACCGGCCGCAACTTCGATGAAGTGCTGCGCGTGCTGGACTCGATCCAGCTCACGGCCAAGTATAAGGTGGCGACGCCGGTCAACTGGAAGGCGGGCGAGGACGTGATCATCGTGCCGTCGGTTTCCGACGCGGAAGCGAAGACCCGCTTCCCGGACGGCTGGAAGGCTCCCAAGCCCTACCTGCGCATCGTTCCTCAGCCCAAGTAGCAAGTAACAGTGGCGAATACGTGGCCGGCTCTTGCGGTCTGTCAGGGCGGTGCTCTATACCGGGAATAGCCAGTCCTGAAGCCGAGGAGCCGATCATGCCAAGAAAAGCCATAGCTCACGAGTCCCCGCCTCCACCGCCGGTCGAGCCTGCACCCGATGAATCGCGCGCGACGTGGCCATTTGCCGACTTAACGGCGGCCTGGATGGGGATGCCATGGTTCGACCTGTGGATGCAGTCATGGGCAACGTGGCTCGGACAGCACGGCCCGGAGGGGGCTCCGACGCGTGCTTCCGGGCGCACCCGCTCGAAACGCCCGGAGCGTCGGCATGCAGAACTCCCATGGGTTCCCAAGATCGAGTCGACGGTCATTCCCTTCTGCCGTTCGGAAGATGAACCTGGGACCGAGGCGACAAAGTTGTCGATGCGCGTGCACGTGCCGATATTGCCCTGGATGGGCGGCAGCAACGTGATCTCAATCGATACCGTAATGCCCCACGGACCGGACAAGAAGCACGACGACTGAGCGGATACGTTGCCTTCCTCCTCGCCCAGTATTCCCGCCGCAGTCGCAATCGACGCGCGGCGGGTTATCATCACTCCCGCATATCGGGTGTCGCGGCAGCTATAGGCTGCGCGCGGCGCACTGAGCCGCCTGGTGCGGCTGACCTGATCCTTGGGAGTGTGACGTGTCGAGATCCTTCTTGCGCCGCCTTGCATCGGCCGCCGTTGTCGCAGCCGCGCTGAGCACTGCGGGCTGCGGCTACAACGATTTCCAGCGCCTTGACGAGCAAAGCAAGGCTGCCTGGGCCGAGGTCCTGAACCAGTATCAGCGACGCGCCGACCTGATTCCCAACCTCGTCGCGACCGTCAAGGGCGAGGCGAACTTTGAACAGGAAACGCTCACACGGGTGATCGAGGCACGCGCGAAAGCGACCTCGATCCAGCTCACCCCCGAAATGCTCGCCGACCCGCAGGCGATGGAACGCTTCCAGCAGGCTCAGGGCCAGTTGGGCAGCGCCCTGTCGCGCCTGCTCGTCGTCGCCGAGAATTACCCGAACCTGAAGGCCAACCAGGCTTTCCAGGATCTGCGCGTGCAGCTCGAAGGCACCGAGAACCGCATCACCGTTGCGCGCAACGGCTACATCAAGACCGTGCAGGAATACAACGTCCTTGCCCGCAGCTTTCCGACGAATCTGACGGCGATGGTGTTCAGCTACGCACCCAAGGCAGGATTCACCGTCACGAACGAGCAGGAGATCTCGCGGCCCCCGGCAGTGGAATTCGGCGGTGGCGCACCCAAGCGCTGACGTGCTCAGTCCCCTGCCCTGATGCCGGCCGTCGCCCGTCCCATGCTTGCGCTCGAATACGCCTTGCGCCTGGCGATGTGCGCCCTTGCACTGCTGCTGTGGCCGGGCGCCGCAAGCGCACAGGAACTGATCCCGGTTCCCCAGCTGACGGCACGCGTCATCGACCAGTCGGGAACGCTGTCGTCCGCCGAGCGGCAGGCGCTCGAAGACAAGCTCGCCCGATTCGAAACCGAGCGCGGCAGCCAGCTTGTCGTCCTGATCGTGCCGACGACGGCGCCTGAGGACATCGCCGCCTTCGCGTATCGCGTCGCGGCGGAGTGGAAGATCGGCCGGCGCGACGTCGGCGACGGACTCCTGTTGGTGGTCGCGAAGGATGACCGGCGCGTGCGCATCGAGGTCGCACGCGCGCTCGAAGGCGCGGTGCCGGATCTTGCCGCCTTCCACATCATCGACCGCGCCATCACGCCCGCCTTCCGCGAAGGCCGTTTCGCCGCAGGTATCGACGCCGGAGTCGAGGCGCTGATGGCACGCATCCGCGGCGAAAACCTCGCACTGCCCGAGCCTGAACCCGACGCCCGCGCCTCGCGCGGTTTCGGCTCGCTGCAGGACATCGCCGTCTTCCTCATGTTCGGCGTACCCATCGTCGGCGGCATGCTCTCTGCGGTCCTGGGACGCAAGCTCGGCGCACTGGCAACCGGAGGCGTCTTCGGTCTACTCGCGAAATTCCTGCTCGGCAGCTTCGTGCTGGGCATCATCGTCGCCGTCCTCGCCATCATTTTCGTCTTCGTGCTCGGCACCGGCGGCGGCGGACGCGGGGGCCGCGGCGGGCCCGGCGGACCGATCATCTTTGGCGGCGGAGGACGAGGCGGCTTCGGCGGCGGCGGTTTCGGCTCGGGTGGCGGCGGAAGTTTCGGCGGTGGAGGCGCGTCCGGGCGATGGTAGCAAAGATCAATCCGGCAACCGGGGGACGTCGATGAGCGCCCTCGCCCGTCTCGTCCGCCACCTTTGGCTGGATGCCGGCGATGCCCGACGGGCCGTCGGGCAGGACGCACTGCAGCGCCTCGAGGCGCGCGTGCGCGAAAGCGAACTGCAACACACCGGCGAGATCTGCCTGTGCGTCGAGGCGAGCCTTCCGTTGAGCTATCTGTGGCGCCACCTCAAGGGGGCTCCGATCGCCACCGTCGTGCGGGAACGTGCCGTGACGCAGTTCGGCAAACTGCGCGTGTGGGACACCGAACTCAACAACGGCGTCCTGATCTACCTGCAGCTCGCGGAACACCGCATCGAAATCGTGGCCGACCGTGCCGTGGCGCGGAACGTGAGCGACGCCGAGTGGCAGCGCATGATCGCCGAGGCCACGCCCGAATTCAGGGCCGGCCGCTACGAGGAAGGCTTGGGGCGCGCGATCGACGCCGTCAGCGCGGTTCTACGCTCCGCCTTTCCCGCGACGGATACCGGCGACGACGGCAGCGGACAAGTGAACGAACTGCCGAACCGGCCCATCCTGCGCTGACCGCCCCCCTCCGCTGCGCCACCTCCCCGCGCAGCGCCCGCCATGCGAGCAGCAGCCAGCCGGCGATCAGCAGCGTGCCGCCGATCGGGGTGATCATCCCCAGCACGCGCCATCCGCTCAGCGCCATCACGTACAGGCTGCCCGAAAACACGAGGGTGCCGAGCACGAGCAGGATCGCCGCGGGGCCCGTATGCGGCAAGCGCCAGGCGCCGAGCGCGAGGAGCCCGGTCGCGTGCCACATCTGGTACTGCACGGCTGTGTTCCACCATCCGAGTTCTGCGGCGCCGAGCACGTTGCGCAGGCCGTGTGCGCCGAAAGCACCCAGGGCAACGCCCAGGCCCGCGAGCAGGCTGCCTGCAATCAGGATGAATCGATTCATGGTTGGGTAAGAAGTCGGGTTTCCGCACGGCAAGCGCCGCGCGGCAGAGCGCTGACCGCAGCGAAAGCGTCGGGCAGGCTTGAGACCGATAGTGTCCGCTGCCGTACCCGACGGTGCAATGGCCCACCGCGACGCGGCCTGCCACACCCCCCGGCGCGTGACCCGATGCGCCGGTTGCGACGACAGGACCGCTGTCAGGCAAGCCTTGGGCAGACGTGATCGCGGCCGAAGCTTACAAAAATGTAATTCACCGGTCAGTGTTCTGTTCGTCCGGCGCAAGCATCATCGCCCCCATCATCCACGCCTGCGCGGATTGCCCGCGTTCGCCCCGACCTCATGCCAGTTCGATCCGCCCTTTCCTCTCCCCGGAGCGCCCGAGGCCGCACGAGCCGCCTGCGCTGGGGCATGCTGATCGTGCTCGGCATTTCGTCCTCGCTGGCTGCCCAGCAGCCGGATTCCCGCCCCGGAGGCGATGGCTCCGTCACGATCCGCGCCGTCGTCGCGGCCGCATGGCAGCGCAGCGCCGCGTCGCGTGCGACCGAGGCGCGGCGTGAGCTCGCGGACGCACGACGCGACGCAGCCGGCGGCTGGACGGCGGCTCCACCCAGTCTCACCCTGGTACACAGTTCTGATCGCCTGAACCGCAACGACGGCATGCGCGAAGTCGAGGCCGAACTCGAAGTGCCGCTGCGCACGCCCGGCGTGCGTGCCGCGGGTGCGGCAACGGCCGAGGCGGAAGCCGCGGCGTTCGAAGGCGACCTCGCGGCGGCACGGCTTCGCGTTGCCGCCGAGGTGCGCGAGGCCGTATGGTCGCTGCGGTTGGCCCGCAACGAACTCGACGCGAACGAACGCCGCGTCGCGCAGACGGAAGCGCTCGCCGCGGACGTCGAACGCCGCGTTCGTGCCGGCGATCTGGCTCGTGTCGATGCCAACACTGCACACGCGGCCGTGCTGGTCGCGAAGGCGGCCCTGGCCGAGGTGGTGGCGCGCGTACGACGCGAGCAAGGGCTCTACGAGGCGCTGACCGGTGTCGTGCAGGTGCCCGCAGATACGGAGTTGCCCCCCGCAACGGGCGACCTCGATGCCCATCCGGTGTTGATCGCGGCGCGCGGCACGGCAGACCTGGCACGCGCCCGGTTGCACGAGGCGGGCACTGCGACGCGCGACAGCCCGGAGCTGATCCTCGGCATGAAGCGCGAGCGCGGCGACTTTGGCGAGCGCTACGCGAACACGACGAGTGTCGGCGTGCGTCTGCCCTTCGGTTCCGATGCTCGCAACCGGCCCCTGATCGGCGCGGCGAACGCGGAACTCATCGAGGCCGAGACGACGGCCACGCTGCAGCACGAGCGCCTGAACGCCGAGGTCGAGGCGGCCCGTGCCGAAGTCGAGCAGGCCAGACAAGCCGAGACCTTTGCCGCCGAGCGGGCCCGACTTGCCGCCGACAGCCGGCAACTCCTGGTCAAGGCGTTCGAACTCGGACAGATCGACCTTCCCGCGCGGCTGCGTGCGGAAAACGAAGCATTCGACGCCGAGCTCGCGCTCGGCCGCGCGCGTCTCGAATCCGGCCGCGCGGCATCCCGACTGAAACAAGCCTACGGATTGCTTCCATGAACCCCGTATATCATCGCTTCACGCGACGCCTTCGATGGCTGGCCATCGCAGGTACGGTCATCTTTGCGACGCCCGTGCTCGCCGGCCCGGGGCACGACGGCGGACACGACCATGACGAGGTGCAGCCCGTCGCATCCGGCCCTGCGGTCCCGCGCTTCGAGGCGCACTCGGAGCTGTTCGAGGTGGTCGGCGTCGTTTCGCGCGGTGCACTAACGCTCACACTCGACCGCTACGCGAGCAACGAGCCTGTCCCGGATGCCCGGATCGAGCTCGAGTCGGGCGGATTTAAGGCGCAGGGCGAATACGTTCCCGAACGCCAGTCATATCGATTCGCGTCCGAGCCGTTTGCCACCCCGGGGAGCTATCCGGTGACGCTGACGATCACGGCCGGCGACGATGTCGATCTTCTCGCCGCGGACCTCGTCGTGCCGCAACTCGAGACCGCGCCCGCCGCCGCAGCGGCTCGCGCTTCGAACGGCATCTTGTGGTGGGGCGCCGGCGGTGCTGCCGCGCTGCTTGCACTCACCCTCGGCCTGCGTCGTCGTCGCCCGGCGTCCTGAGAACAGCTCGTATAAAAACATGAAAAACTTTCCCCGAACTTCGCCCGGCCGTGCAATTCCGACCTGGCTGATGCTCCCCTTTCTCGCAGTCGCCCTCGCCGCCCCCGCCTTCGCGGGGCCGGGCCATGACGGTGGCCACGACCACGACGAAATGCCCGTCGTGACCAACCCCGATGCGCCCAAACGCCTGCCCGACGGCTCGGTGTTCCTGCCCAAGCTTTCGCAGCGCCAGCTCGACGTCCGCACCGTCGTCGCCGAACCGCAGTCCCTGCCCCGGACCTGGCAGTGGGTCGGCAAGGTCGTCATGGATCCCAACGCCGGCGGCAAGGTGCAGCCGACCATCGAAGGCCGCGTCGAAGCCGGCCCGCGCGGCTTGCCGGTGCTCGGTCAGGCGGTGCGCAAGGGGGAGGTGCTCGCGCACGTTCGCGCGTCTGCCAACCCGATCGAGCGCGCCGCTCAGCAGGCGCAGGCGGCCGAATTGCGCGCCAGTCTGGATACCGCGAAGAAGCAACTTGCCCGCCTGCAGGAGCTGGAAGGCAGCGTGCCGCGCAAGGAGATCGAGGCCGCGCAGACCGAAGTCCGTAGCCAGGGAGAGCGCCTCGCCGCGGTCGCAGGCAGCCTGAACACGGCGGAGGCGCTCGTCGCCCCGGTGTCGGGCGTCATCGCCGCGAGCAATGTCGTCGCCGGCCAGGTCGTGGACGCACGTGAAGTGCTGTTCGAGATCATCGACCCCGCTCGCCTGCAGGTCGAAGCCATCGCGCATGACGCGACCCAGGCGGACGGCGTCGCGCAGGCCTCCGCATCCGTCGATGGCGGCCGCACCGCCTTCCCGCTGACATGGGTCGGCGCGGGCCGGGCGCTGCGCGAACAGAGCCTGCCGGTGCTGTTCCGCACCGTCGCGGGCAAGACGCCGCCGCTCGCCGTCGGGCAGCCGCTGCAGGTCATCGTGCAGACGCACGAGCAGATCACCGGCATCCCTGTGCCCGCCGCCGCGCTGGTGAAGAATCCTGCGAACCAGGAGATCGTCTGGGTCCATCGCTCCGCCGAACGCTTCGTGCCGCGTACCGTGCGCCAGCATCCGCTCGATGGCGCGACCGTCACCATCACCGATGGGCTTGCCGCCGGCGACCGGGTCGTCGTGCAGGGCGCCGCCCTCGTGAACCAGGTGCGCTGAGGACGACTCATGTTCGACTGGCTCGTCAATCAGTCCCTGCGCAACCGCCTGCTGGTGCTCGCGCTCGCCGCGGTGATGATGCTCTACGGCGGCATGACGCTGGTGCGCACGCCGGTCGACGTCTTCCCCGACCTCAACCGCCCGCAGGTCACGCTGCAGGTCGAAGCCGGCGGCATGGCGCCGGAGGAAGTAGAACAGCTCATCACGATCCCGCTCGAAGTCTCGATGAGCGGCCTGCCCGGCGTGAGCGCGGTACGCTCCGTGTCCTCGGTGGGTCTCGCTTTCGTGTATGTGAGCTTCGACTGGGGCGTCGACATCTACCGCGCGCGGCAGATGGTGAACGAGCGCTTCACCACGGTGCGCGACCAGCTGCCCGCCGGCATCGAACACGCCGCGATGGGGCCGATCAGCTCGATCATGGGCGAAATCCTGCTGATCGCGATCCCGATCGATCCGGCGAAGATCGACCCGATGGCCACGCGCGAATACGCCGATTTCGTGCTGCGCCCGCGCCTGCTGTCGGTCCCCGGCGTCGCACAGGCGATCCCCATCGGCGGCGAGGTGCGGCAGTACCAGGTGCAACCTGACACCGCGCGCATGGCCGCGCTGGGCGTCACCATCGACGACATCGCGGCTGCGCTGAAAGGCTTTTCCGCCAACACCAGCGGCGGCTTCCTCGAACTCAATGCGCGCGAATACCTGATCCGCCACATCGGCCACACCACCCGCCTCGCGGATCTCGAACGCCTGCCGGTCGCCGCCCGCGACGGTCGCAGCATTCTGCTCAAGCAGGTCGCCGCGGTCAGCTTCGCGCCCGCGATCAAGCGCGGCGATGCCGGCTTCAACGGCCAGCCGGCGGTGATCCTGTCGGTGCAGAAGCAGCCCGACGCCGACACCGTGAAGCTCACGCGCGAGATCGAATCCGCGCTCGACGAGCTGAAGAAGTCCCTGCCCACCGGCATGGACGCGCCGCGCGTGACCTTCCGCCAGGCCAACTTCATCGAATCGTCGATCGGCAACCTGCAGGGCAAGCTCGTCGCCGCCTCGGCCATCGTCGCGGTGGTGCTCTACCTCTTCCTCGCCAACCTGCGCACGACGCTGATCTCGCTCGTCGCGATCCCGGCCTCCATCCTCACGACCGTGCTGGTGTTCCGCTACTTCGGCATGTCGATCAACACGATGACGCTCGGCGGACTGGCGATCGCGATCGGCGAGCTCGTCGATGACGCGGTCGTCGGCGTCGAGAACGTGCTGCGGCGACTCAAGCAGGAGCGTCGGCGCGGCGCCGACGGCCACGCCCGCCTGAACCCGCTCGAACTGATCGGCAAGGCCACGCTGGAAGTGCGCTCCGCGATCGTGTACGCGACCTTCATCATCGTGCTCGTGTTCGTGCCCCTGTTCGCGTTGCCCGGTATCGAAGGGCGTCTCTTCATGCCGCTGGGCATCGCCTACATCACCTCCATCCTCGCCTCGATGCTGGTGTCCGTGACGCTCACGCCGGTGATGGCTTATTACCTCCTGCCGCGCATGAAGAGCCTGGACCACGGCGACACGCGGCTTGTGCAATGGCTCAAGGGGCGCTACGCCGCGGCGCTGGAATGGAGCTTCGACCACGCCCGCACGCTGCTCGCCGCCGCGGCCGTCGCGGTCGCTGCCGCGCTGGCGCTGGTGCCCTTCTTCCCGACGACCTTCCTGCCCCCCTTCAACGAAGGCACGGTGCTGGTTGGCCTGCGCCTGAACCCGGGCACCACGCTCACCGAGTCGGTACGCATCGCGACACAGGCCGAGCACCTCATCCGCGAGGTGCCGGAAGTGGTGCACGTCGGTCGCCGCTCGGGCCGCGCCGAGATGGACGAACATGCCGAGGGCGTGCATTCGTCGGAGCTGGACATCGCATTGCGTCCCGGCGAACGCCCGCTCGACGCCGTGTATGCCGACATCCGCGCACGCCTCGCAAGCCTGCCGGCGGCGATCGGCATCGGCCAGCCGATCAGCCATCGCATCGACCACCTGCTCTCCGGCGTGCGTGCGCAGATCGCGATCAAGGTTTTCGGCGACGACCTCGACACGCTGCGCGCCCAGGCCGATGCCCTGCGCGGTCGCCTCGCCGGCATCGAGGGCCTGGCCGACCTGGAGATCGAAAAGCAGGTGCTCACGCCGCAGATCAAGGTGCGCGTCGATTTCGACGCCGCCGAGGCCTACGGCCTGCCGCCGTCGAAGCTGCTCGAGGAGCTGACGATGCTGGTCGACGGCGAACGCATCGCGCAGGTCATCGAAGGCAACCGCCGCTTCAACCTGGTGCTGCGCCTGCCCGACACGGCACGCTCGGTGGACGGCCTCGCCAACGTCCTCATCGACACGCCGAACGGTCGCGTGCCGCTATCGAAGCTCGCGCGCATCGACGAATCCGACGGCCCCAACCAGATCAGCCGCGATGACGGCAAACGGCGCATCGTGCTGTCCGCCAACGCGTCGCAACGCCCGCTGTCGGACGTCATTGCCGATATCCGCAAGGTCATCGCCGATACGCCGCTGCCGGAAGGCTACTTCATCGACCTGGGCGGCCAGTTCGAGGCGCAGGAAGAATCCAGCCGCCTGATCGGCCTGCTGTCGCTGGTCTCCGCCGCGATGGTGTTCCTCGTCCTCTACAGCCGCTACAAGAGCACCGCGCTCGCCCTGATGATCATGGCCAACATCCCCCTCGCGCTGGTCGGCTCGGTGATCGGCCTGTGGCTGTCCGGTCAGCCGCTGTCGGTCGCGGCGCTGATCGGCTTCATCACGCTCGCGGGCATCTCGACGCGCAACGGCATCCTCAAGGTCAGTCACTACATCAACCTGTGCGCCTTCGAGGACGAAAAATTCGACCGCCACATGCTCGTGCGCGGCTCGCTCGAACGGCTGACGCCGGTGCTGATGACCGCGCTCGTCGCCGCCTTCGCGCTCGCCCCGCTGTTGTTCGAGGCCGAACAACCGGGCACCGAGATCCTGCATCCGGTCGCAGTGGTGATCTTCTCGGGCCTGATCAGCTCGACGCTGCTCGATACCTTCGTGACGCCCGCAATGGTCTGGATCTTCGGGCGCAAGCCGATGGAGCGTCTCGTCGCCGATTCCGGCGGCGAGGCGTATTGAACGATCTTTCCACCTTATCCGTCCCAGCATCGACACCAATGGAGAAACCGATGAAATCCCTCAACGCCTTGGTCGCCGCCCTCGCGATCCTGTCCGCGCCCGCCGTCTTCGCCGGCGCCGGTCACGACCTGACACCCCGGCACGGCGGTGCCGTCGTCGAGGTCAAGGATGTCGTGTATGAACTGGTCGCGACGCCCGATGGCCTGACGCTCTATCTGGACGATCACGGCCGGAAGGTCGACACGACCGGCGGCACGGCGAAAGTCACGCTGCTGAACGGCGCCGAGAAATCCGAGGCCACCCTCGCCGCGGCCGGCGACAACAAGCTCGAAGCGAAGGGCGCGTTCAAGGTCGGCTCCGGCACCAAGGCGGTGGCGGTGGTCACGCTCGCCGGCAAGGCGCCGGCGACAGCGCGGTTTTCGATCAAGTAGTCTGTCGCCCGGGCGCCCGCCCCGACGACGGGGCGGGCGTTCGCCGCAGTCTTACTCGGTCACGACACCCATTTCGCCAGCAAAGGCGAGCGGATCCTCTTCTTCGGGCGCGTGGAATGCGCTGCGCGAGATCAGCGAGACCGCGAATGCCGCGATGGCGCCGGGGATCGCGAAGAACAGGAAGTTGAAGTGCAGCGGCATCGCCATCGCCAGCAGCGTGCCGCCGACGATGGGTCCGAGGATCGCGCCGCTGCGTCCGACGCCCGAGGCCCAGCCGATGCCGGTCGAGCGGATCGCCATCGGATAGAACTGCGCCGCATACGCGTACAGCAGGATCTGCGAACCGATGGTGGTCGCGCCGGCCAGCGCGACGAGGATGTACAGAACCTCGGTCGGGCTCTTGTAGCCGAGCAGGCTGATCGATACAGATCCAATGACGAAGAAGACCATCAGCACCGTCTTCAGGTGCAGGCGATCCGCGACGACCCCGCCTCCCACCGCGCCAAAGATGGCACCGAGGTTCAGCACCAGCAGGAAGGACAGGCTCGAACCGAGACCGTAGCCCGCCTGCGTCATCAGCTTCGGTAGCCACGATGCCAGCGCGTAGACCATCAGCAGACACATGAAGAAAGCCACCCAGAACATCATCGTGCTGAGCGCGCGACCGTGCTTGAACAGTGCCACGAGGGGAGCGTGGCCGGTGTTTCCGGTCGGGAAATCATAGCGGTCCCCGGGCTGCGGAACGAAGCTCCCTTCGACGTGCGACAGCAGGATGGCTGCCTCCTGGTCGCGTTTCGCGTGCAGCAGAAAGCCGATGGATTCCGGCAGCAGGTAATAGATCACGGGAAGCAGTAGTAACGGCAACCCCGCGACGAAGAACACCGACGACCAACCGTACGCCGGGATCAGATACATGCCCAGCCCCGCCGACAGCATGCCGCCCACCGAATAGCCGCTGAACATGATCGCGACGAGCGTGGTGCGCAGTTTCTTCGGCGCGTACTCGGTCATCAGGGCGACGACGTTGGGCATCACGCCTCCTATCCCCAGTCCCGCCAGGAAGCGACAGACCGCGAACTCGGTGACGTCGCGCGCGAAGCCGTTGAGGAAGGTGAACAGGCTGAAGAGGATCACGCACACCGCGATCACCTTCTTGCGCCCGAAGCGGTCGGACATCGGACCGAACACCAGTGCGCCGAACATCATGCCGAACAGCGCGTAGCTGCCGAGGGTGCCGGCCTGGATCGGCGTCAGGCCCCACTCCTTCATCAGCACCGGCAGCACGACTCCGTAGATCACGAGATCGTAGCCGTCGAAGATGATGATCAGGGCACACAAGAACAGGACTTGCCAGTGGAAGCGATTGAATTTCGCCCCGTCGATCAGTTTATGTACATCGATATTTCTCATGCTGCCGTGTCTCCTGGTATCGTTTTAATCCCGCAAGGCTCCTTGTGGAGCCACACAGTTCGGTGACGGGCGATCAGCTCACGCCCAGATGTTTATGCAGCAGGTCGGGGTTCGCACGAAGCTCGGCGCTGCTCGCCTCGTGGGCCACCTTGCCCTTCACGAGGATGACGTTGCGGTCGGAAATCGACGTGACCGCCGCGTGGTTCTTGTCGATGACGACGGTGGCGATGCCGGTGGCACGGATCTGGCGAATGATGAACCAGATCTCCTTGGCGATCAGCGGCGCGAGCCCCTCCGTCGCCTCGTCGAGGATCAGCAGGTCCGGGTTCGTCATCAGCGCGCGGCCGATCGTCAGCATCTGCTGTTCGCCGCCCGAGAGCTGGCTGCCGCCGTTGTTGATCCGTTCGCCCAGGCGCGGGAAGGTGTCGAGCACGCGCTGGTAGGTCCAGTCGCGCCGCCCGTCGACGCCCGGTTTCGCCCCCATGATCAGGTTCTCGCGCACCGTCAGGTTCGGGAAGATCCCCCTGCCCTCGGGCACGTAGGCGATGCCCTTGCGCGCGATGAGATAGGGCCGCGCGCCCGTCATGGTCTTGCCGCGCACCGCGACGCGGCCGTGGCGCGGGCGCACGTGGCCGAGCATGCTGCGGATCAGCGTGGTCTTGCCCATGCCGTTGCGGCCCATTAAGCCGACCGTCTCGCCGCGGCTGATGTGGAAATCGATGCCGTGCAGGATGTGGCTGCTGCCATAGAACGCGTGCAGCCCTTCGGCTTCCAGGAGTACGTCACTCATCGTCCGACTCTCCATCACCCAGATAGGCTTCCTGAACCGCGACGCTGTCGCGGATCTGGTCCGGCGGTCCGCTTTCGAGCACCTGCCCCGCCACCATCACCGTAATCACGTCGGCGACCGCGAACACCGCGTCCATGTCGTGTTCGACGAGCAGGATGGCGTGGTCCGGGGTGAGCTTCTTGAGCAGCGCCACCATCGACTGCGACTCTTCGGGGCCCATGCCGGCAAGCGGCTCGTCGAGCAGCAGCACCGAGGGCGATGTCGCGAGCACCATCGCGATTTCCAGTTGCCGCTGCTCGCCGTGGCTCAGCGTCGCCGCAACGACATCGCGCCGCTCGGCAAGCCCGGCCTGCGCGATCGCGCGGTCGGCGGCGTCGCGCAGGTCGGCGAAAGAAATCGCCTTCGAGAAGATGCGCAGCGCCCGCGGTGCGCGCGACTGCGCGGCGAGGCGACAGTTCTCGAACACCGTGAAGGCGGGAAAGATGTTGGTGCGCTGGTAGCTGCGGCCGATGCCGGCGCGCGAGCGCTTGTCCGGGCTCCAGCCCGAGATGTCCTCGCCGCGGTAGAGGATCTGCCCCGCCGAGGGGGGCAGGTCGCCCGACAACAGGTTGATCAGCGTCGACTTGCCGGCGCCGTTGGGTCCCAGAACGGCATGCAACATGCCTTTGTGCATGTCCAGCGACACGTCCCTGTTCGCATACAGGCCCCCGAATCGGCGCGACATCCCGCGTGCCGAGAGAACGAGCTCAGCCATTGCGGTTGCCTCCCCCGATCAGCAGGCCCTTGAGGCGTTGCGGCAGGCTCGACAGGCCGCCGGGCAGCACCATCACGACGGTAACGATGACGACCCCCATCAGCAGCTGCCAGTGCTTCGTCAGTGCGGAAAACACCTCCTGCAGCACGACGAATGCAAAGGCTCCGATCGCGGCCCCGTTCAGCGTCCCCATGCCGCCCAGGATCACCATCAGCAGCACGTTTCCCGACTGGTGCCAGGAAAGGATTTCCGGCGTGACGAAACCGTACTGGCAGGCGGACAGGAATCCTGCCAGCCCCGCGAGTCCGCCTGCGGTGACGAACCCGGCGAGCTTGTACAGGAACACCGGAAAGCCGAGCGACAGCATGCGATGCTCGTTGCTCCGGATCCCCGCCAGCGCATGGCCGAGCGGGGAGCGCAACAGCACCCGTAGGAACACGTAGGCCACGACCAGCAGGACCAGCACGATGTAGTAGAACTGCATCGGCTCGTTGAGGTCGAGCAGCACCTTCTCGCCGATGCGCAGTTCCGGCTTCACGTTGAGGAAGGCCCCGTCCGAGCCTCCGCCGAGCGGCGTGTCGTGAAACACGAAGTAGATCATCTGCGCGAACGCGAGCGTCACCATGATGAAGTAGATTCCCTTCGTGCGCAGCACGAAGAGCCCCACGACGAAGGCGACCGCCGCGCCGGTAAGTACCGCTCCCGGCAGGACCAGCAGGAGGTTTCCCGGATCGTACTTCGGCGACAGCAGCACCACGCTGTAGGCGGCCACGCCGAAGAACGCCGCGTGGCCGAAGCTGACGAGACCGGTGAAGCCGACCAGCAGGTCCAAGCTCATGGCGAAGATCGCCATGATCATGATCTTCCCGATCAGTTCGTTGTAATAGCTCGAACCAAAGATGGGGAAAAGCGCCAGCATCAGCAGCACGAGCGGCAGGTAGTTGCGGGATTTCTTGCGCGCGAGCGGCATCGTCAGATCCTCCGGAAGATGCCTTCGGGCCGCCACAGCAGCACCGCGGCCATCAGCACATACACGGCAAGGCCCGCATAGTCGGGCGCGATGACCTTGCCGAAGGTATCGGCCAGGCCGATCAGCAGCGCGGCGACCAGCGCGCCCCACACCGACCCGACGCCACCGATCACGACGACGACGAAGCAGATGATCAGCACCTGGTTGCCCATGCCGGGATACACCGACGACACCGGGGCCGCAAGCATCCCGGCGAAGGCCGCGAGGGTGACCCCGAGGCCGAACACGATGCGGTAGATCAGGTCGATGTTGATGCCCAGCGCCTGCACCATCTCGCGGTTCGAACTGCCCGCGCGGATCATCATCCCGAGGCGCGTGTGGCGGATCAGCCAGTACATCACGATCGCGAGCAGGATGCAGACGGCGGACATGAACAGCCGGTAGACGGGATAGCTCAGCGTTTCGCTGAGCTGGATCGACGCCGACAGCAGCTCGGGGATCGGCACCCCGTGCACGTCGTCGCCGACGAGCAGGCTGCGCAGCTCCTCGAAGATCAGGATCAGGCCGTAGGTCAGCAGGACCTGGTCCAGGTGGTCGCGTTTATACAGCCTGCTGAACAACGCCCACTCGAGCAGGAAGCCGATCAGCACGCTCAACGCGACGCCCACCACAATCGCGACGAGGAGGTTGCCCGAGAGGGCGGTGAGCGAGAACGCCATGTAGGCGCCCATCATGTAGAAGCTGCCGTGGGCGAGGTTGATGATCCCCATGATGCCGAAGATCAGGGTCAGTCCACTGGCCACCAGGAACAACAGCAGTCCGTACTGAAACGAGTTCAGCAACTGGATCAGGAAGGTCGAGAAATCCATCGCCGTATCCCTCCGGGCGCACCGGGCGCCCGAGTGAAGGTGAAGCGGATCGCGCATTCGCCACCGGGATGGCGAACGCAGGCCGTAGCACTGGTGCCGCGCCGACGGGGCTCGTACTGCGCGGGGGCGCCCCCTTTGCTGCACGCCCGCACAAGCCCCGCCGGGGCAGGCAACCGGGGTTACATCCGGCAGCCGCGCGCCGGATCGGCCAGCGCCTTCGCGGCGACCGAAATAACCTTGTTCTGCTTCGCCTCCACCTTGCGGAGATAGATGTCCTGCACCGGGTTGTGCGCCTTCGACAGCGTGAAGCGCCCGCGCGGACTGTCGATCGTCGCCTTCTCCATTGCTGCGATCAGCGCCTCGCGCTTCGTGACGTCGCCACCGACGCCGGCCAGCCCCGCCGCGAACAGCTGCGCCGCATCGTAGCCTTGCACCGAATACACGTCCGGCTGCATCTTGAATGCCATCGCGTAGGCGGAACGGAAGGCCTTGTCCTTGGCGATGTCGAGGCCGTCGGCGTAGTGCAGTGTGGTCAGGATGCCCTCGGCCGAATCGCCCTGCGCTTCCAGCGTGCCGTCGGTGAGGAAGCCGGAGCCGTAGAGCGGGATCGTCTTCTTCAGGCCGGCCGCGTCGTAGTCCTTCACGAACTTGACCGCACCGCCACCGGCAAAGAACACGAACACGGCGTCGGGCTTGAGCGCCGCGATTTCGGTGAGATAGGGCTGGAACTCGACGTTCGGGAACGGCAGGTACATTTCCTTCACGACCTTGCCGCCCGCCTTCTCGAAGGCTTCCTTGAAGCCCGCGACCGACTGCTCGCCGAAGGAGTACTTCCAGCTCAGCGTGACGACGTTCTTGTGCTTCTTCTCGGCCATCACCTGCCCCATCGCGTAGGCGGGCTGCCACGCGGAGAAGGAAGTGCGGAAGATGCTGGGCGAACACAGCGGGCCGGTGATCTCGTCCGCGCCGGCATTCGGCACGATCAGCAGCGTCTTGGTCTCGCGCGCGACGCGGGTCATCGCCAGCGCCACGCCCGAATGCACGGTGCCGATCAGGACGTCGACGTTGTCGCGCTTGATCAGCTTGTTGGCGTTCTCGGGCGCCTTCGCCGCATCCGACTCGTCATCGACGGTGAAGTACTCGATCTCGCGCCCGCCGAGTTTGCCCCCACCCTGCTCCACGGCGAGCTTGAACCCGTTGGTGATCGCGGTCCCCAGCGCCGCGTAGGTTCCGGTATAGGGCAGCATCAGCCCGACACGGATCTTGTTTGCGCTTTGGGCGAACAGTGGTGCGCCGGGCAACGCGAGACCTCCCGCGATACCGGCAGTGGACAGCAGGAAACGACGGCGATTGAATCCTTGCTCCATTTCACACTCCTCCTTTGGTTAGGCCGCTTCGTGCGGCTCTGGTTATGTGCTGGCTGCGGGATCTACGCCCCTGACAGCGAACGCAGCTTGAATCGCTGGATCTTGCCGGTTGCCGTCTTGGGCAACTCTTCGACGAACTCTAGCCACCGCGGGTACTTGTACGGAGCGAGCTTGCTCTTGACGTGGAGCTTCAACTCGTCGGCGAGATCCGCCGCGGGCATGCGTCCGGGCTTCAGCACGACGAAGGCCAGCGGCTTGATCAGGCCGTCATCGTCCGCCTTTCCGACCACTGCCGCTTCGAGCACTGCAGCATGCGTGATGAGCGCCGATTCGACCTCGATCGGCGAGACGTAAATGCCGCCGACCTTGAGCATGTCGTCGTTGCGCCCCGCATACACGTAGTTGCCGTCAGCGTCCTGGCTGTACTTGTCGCCGCTGCGCGTCCATTGGCCGACGAAGGTCTCGCGGCTCTTGCTGCGGTTGTTCCAGTAGAGCGCCGCGCTGGTGGGACCGCGCACCTGAAGCTCGCCGGCCTCGCCAGGCGCGACCTCCTCGCCGTCGTCGCCGATCAGGCGCAGCTCGTATCCCGGCACCGGCTTGCCGCTGGTGCCGTAATGGACGTCCCCCGCACGGTTCGAGAGGAAGATGTGCAGCATCTCGGTCGAACCGAGTCCGTCGAGGATCTCGACGCCGAAATGCTCGGTCCAGCGCTTGCCCACTTCGGCCGGCAGGGCCTCGCCGGCAGAGGCGCAGCGGCGGATCGACAGCTCCTCGCGCCCGGGGAGCGCCGGGCTCGCCAGCATCGACGCGTACAGCGTCGGCACCCCGCAGTAGATCGTCGGCTGGTGCTCGCGCAGCACGCGGAACACCGCATCCGGCGTCGGCCGTTCGGCCATCAGCACGGCGGTGGCGCCCGCGGCGAGCGGGAAGGTCAGGCCGTTGCCCAGACCGTAGGCGAAGAAGAGCTTCGCCGCCGAGAACACGACATCGTCCTCGCGCACACCCAGGATCGGCGCCGCATACAGCTCGTACGTGTTGATCAGGCTGGAGTGCAGGTGCACCGTCCCCTTGGGGGCGCCGGTGGAACCGGACGAATACAGCCAGAAACAGGGATCGTCGCAACAGGTCTGGGCCGCCTCGTACGGCGGGCGCGGGGATGCGATGAGTTCGGCGAAATCGAGATGTCCGCCGCGCGTGCCCGCATCGCCGCCCGAGACGACGACGTTCTTGACGAACGGGCTGGCTTCGATCGCGCTGGAAAAGGCCGGCAACAGGACCGACGAGACGACCAGGCCGCGCGCGCGGCTGTCGCGCAGCATGTAGGTGTAATCGGATGCCGTCAGAAGCGTATTGACGGGAATCGGCACGACGCCGGCCTTGATGCAGCCGAGAAAGGCCGTGGGAAAATCAACGGTATCAGTCAAGCACAGCAGCACCCGCTCTTCCATGCGGATGCCCAGTTCGCCCAAGGCATGCGCGAAGCGGTCGATACGTTCGGCGAGCTGCGCGTAGGTATAGCTTCCCGCGTGGTCGATCACCGCAGTCTTGCTGCCGCGCCCGGCGCGCAGGTTGCGCTCGATGAGGTCGTGCGCAGCGTTGTACTCGCGCGGGATGGTGATGCGCGGAGGACTGACACTCTGATCCGCGACGCTGAGTTCTGCCATTTACTCCTCCTCTACTTATGGTTCTTGCTGGCGTGGCGTTGCGGATCTCTCAGTGAATCGTCATTCCGCCATCGGCCGCAAGGATCTGTCCCGTGACATAGCTCGACGCGTCGGATGCGAAGAACACGAACACCGGCGTGATCTCCTCCGGCTCGGCCCAGCGCCCGAGCGGGATCCGGTCGAGGTACTTTTCCTTGAAGCGATCGTCGGTGCGGATCGTCTCGGTCATCGGCGTGGCCGCTCCCGGCGCGATCGCGTTCGCGGTGATGTTGTAGCGCGCGAGCTCCTTCGCGGTGCTCTTGGTCATGCCGAGCACACCGGCCTTGGCCGCGCTGTAGTTGATCTGCCCGATCGTGCCGAGCACGCCGGCTGTAGAAGTCACGTAGATGATGCGGCCGTACTGGCGTTCGATCATGCCGCCGACCACCGCCTGCAGGCAGTTGAACGCACCCGTCAGATGCACGGCCAAGACCTGATTCCACTGATCGGGCGTCATCTTGCTGAGCATCGCCGTGCGGGTGATGCCGGCGTTATTGACGAGGATGTCGATGCGGCCCCATTCGGCATTGACCCTGGCGGCCATCGCCTCGACCTGCTCGCGATTCGCGACATCACAGGCCACGCCGATCGCCTGACCACCCGCTTCGACGATCTGTGCCGCGACCCGGTCGGCTGCGGCGAGATTCAGGTCGATGACTGCGACCTTCGCGCCTTCACGCCCGTACGCCTTCGCGACCGCCGCGCCGATGCCCTGCCCCGCTCCGGTCACGATTGCGACCCTGTCCTTCAACTGCATGCAAGTCCCCTTTAACCGCATGGCGGCGATGCACCGCCGGTGAACTGCAAATGCTCCCCCGCTTCAGAAAAGGCCGGGGTGGAAGGAAAACGGCCAATGCCGCGTCCACCACCCCGGGAAGGGAGAGACCTTATGAAACGTTTGGCGCCCTGGCGTCAGGCCTTCGGCTTCGCCAGCACCTGCTCGGCGAAGTTCTCGTCGAACATCGCGCCTTCGGCGATCAGCTGACGGTACTTGATGAAGTCGATGACGTCCTTGCCGGTCTGCTTCTTGCTGTCGAACGCTGTGAAACCCAAGTAGGCCTCGTGGTTCATGTTCGCAGCCAGCCAGTGGCGGTTCGCGACCTTGAGCTGATCCCAGAAGAACTTCTTCTTGCCGCGGATGCCCTCGATCGTCTTGACCAGGCAATGCGGGAACAGGTTCGTGAACTTCCACACCAGCGCATTGACCGCTTCGTCGAGCTTCGCAAAGTCCGTCGTGCATTGCCCGATCAGCTCCTTCGCTGCCTTCGCCTGCTCCGGGGAGACGGGTTCGCCGTACACCAGCTCGCCGTCGTCGACGTAGGCGTCGGTGCGCACGAGCGGGTTGCGCACCCACTGGCCATCTTTCTTCAGCACCGGAACGACCTTCGTGACGAGGTTCTTCGCCTTCATCTTGTACGCGCTCCACGGCTCGCACGAGATGCAGTTGTACATGGCGTCCTCCATGTTCAGCATCCACGGCAGGAAGTCGGTCGAGCCGCCGTCGGGCGCGCTGCCGTGCTTCGGGCCGGCCTGGCCGAACACCGCCATGTCGGAGGTCACGGTCAGGTCGGTCGCCATGCCGATCTCCTGGCCGCCACCGACGCGCATGCCGTTCACGCGACAGATCACCGGCTTCTTGCAGTTCAGGATGCCGTCGACCATGGCATTGAACAGATCCATGTATTCGCCATACTCGTTCGGGCGCTTCGAGTAGTAGCCTGCATACTCGGCCGTGTTACCGCCGGTGCAGAAGGCCTTGTCACCGACAGCGGTGAACACCGCGGCCACGACCGAGCGGTCCGACGACGCGCGTTGGAAGCCTGCAATGACCGCCTTGACCATCTCGGTCGTGTAGGAGTTGTACTGCGTCGGGTTGTTCAGGATGATCCAGGCGGCGTACAGGCCCGGGACCTGGTTGCCCTGCGGATCAGTGACGGGGCGCTTCTCGAAGATCACGGAAGGCGCTTCGGTGCCGAAATGCTCCTCGCCGAGGAGGGCGTGATCCTTGAGGTGGTTGTCGCGGCGCAGCCAATCGAGTGCCATGTGATGTCTCCTGTTTTGTCCAGTGGTGTGCGTGATCAGAAATCGGGCGTCAGGATGACGCGACGCTTGAGCTTGCCGTGGTGCGCCTCGTCGAACACCTGTTCGATCTGGCTCATCGGGCGGGTTTCGACGAAGGGTCCGAGCTTGATGCGCCCGTCGAGGCACATGTCGCGCACGGCGGCATAACGATCCGGCGGGCAGCCCCAGGTGCCGATGATCTCCGCATCGAAGGCCATCAGCTTCGACAGCATGTAGTTCGTTTCGGCCGTGCCGTAGCCGACGATGACGAGCTTGCCGGTGAAGGACAGCAGCGACAGCGCCAGCTCCTGGCCGGGCTTGCTGCCGGTGACCTCGAAGATCTTCCAGCCGTAGTTCGACGGCAGGCCGCGCTCCTTGCAGAAGCCCTTGAAGAGCTCCTTGACGTCCTTCGCGCTCTTGTCCTTCGGGTTGATGATGAAGTCGGCACCGAAGTCCTTCATCATCGTCAGCTTTTCTTCATTGATGTCGATGCCGATGACGGCCTTCGCGCCCATGCCCTTGGCGGTCTGCACCATGAAGCTGCCGACGCCACCGGCCGCGCCGACGACGATCACCAGGTCGTCCTTCTTCAGGTCGGCGCGCACGGCGGCCTGGTAAGGCGTCGTCACGGCATCGGCGACCACGGCGAGGTGCTCGAGCGGCGTGCTGCCGCGGTTCTCGACTACGCACAGGTACTTCGACTGCGCGACGATGTGGCTCGAATACCCGCCATAGATGCCCATCGAGTTGCCCGGCATCTTCTGGCTGAGACAACGATTCCCGCGGCCGGTCTTGCACAGCTCGCACTCGCCACAGGGGATCACGGCCGGCACGATCACTTCCTTGCCGATCATCGACGCTTCGCCGCCGATCACGGTGCCCGAGATCTCGTGGCCCAGCGACAGCGGGGGCTTCTGCACCGTCGGCACGCCCATGTAGTAGTAGGACAGATCGGTATGGCACACGCCGCAGCCGGCAATCTTCACGACGACGTCGCCCGGCCCCAGTTCGGGCATCGGCACGCGGGTCTTCTGCAGCTTGCCCGGCTCGGTCATCTGCCAGGTATCGATGAATTCAGGAATCACGCTTTGTCTCCCTTTAGCTTTCAGTAGTCATGTGAGGCGCTGCGGTTATCTCCCTCCCCTTCAAGGGGAGGGCCGGGGTGGGGATGGGTTTAATGCTTCACCGCAACCTAGACCCATCCCCATCCTGTCCTTCCCCTTGAAGGGGAAGGAACCTGCTAATCACATTTCTCAAGTATTCCGCCAAACCGGTTTCCGCTTCTCCAGGAAGGCAGCCAGCCCTTCCTTCGCGTCGTCGGTGTTCATCAGCTCCTTCAGGTAAATGTTCTCCGCGGTGTCGAGCGCGGCGCCGAAGGGCTTGTCTGCAACGGCACGGATCGTCTTGCGCGTGCTGGCGAGCGCGGCACGGCTCAGGCCCATGAAGGGCGCGACGAAGGCCTGCACGTCGGCGGCGAAGGTCTCCTTCGCGAACACGCGGTTCACCAGCCCGATCGCCTTCGCCTCGTCGGCGCCGATGTTCTCGCCGCCCAGCAGGAGTTCCAGCGCACGGGCCGGCGGCACCAGGCGCGGCAGCAGCACCGCGGCGATCGGCGGGAACACCGCGAGCTTGATCTCGGGCTGGCCGAACTTCGCATTGGAGGCCGCGACGAGCATGTCGCACGCGATCGCGACTTCCATGCCGCCGCCGAGCGCAACGCCATTCACCGCTGCGAGCGTCGGGATCTGCAGCTGCTGCATGCGGCGGAAGATGCCGTGGAAGACCTCGATCATGCGGTCGACCTTGTCCGGCGTGTGGTCCGCGACCTCGACGCCGGCGGAGAAGGCCTTCTCGCCCGCACCGGTGATCATCAGCAGCTTCACGCTGGTATCGGCCTGGCACAGATCGAGCGCGACGTTCATCTCCTCCATCGTCGGGATGTCGAGGACGTTGAACGGCGGGCGGTTGATCGTCAGCGTCGCGAGGCCGTCGGCCACGCCGTAGGTGATGAACTGGAATTGCGCTTTACTCATGGTGTCTCCCCTGGTTCTCGTTCGCTGTGCGCGTCTTCGGGTGTTTCAGTTTTCGTTCTTCATCTGCAGCCGGTAGGGGCAGACCGCGTCACAGTCCGCACAGCACACTTCGCCGTCGCAGCGGATGTGCCACAGGTCCGCGCCGCAGTTCGTGCATCGGCACTTGGCCTCGGGCTTGATGGCCGGGCGGAGCTCCTCCGCCGACCAGAAATCGATCACCTGTCCCATCGCGTGCTCCTCAGAACAGGTCGTCCAGCTCGTCCGATCCGCCGCCCGGCATCTTTCCGTACTGCTGCAGGTAGGCCTGGATCATCTGGCTTTCACGCGAGGTGAAGAGTGCGGCTTCCTCGAACACGAAGTTCGTCGCGTCGCCGCCCCGCTCGAGCTGCTCCATCAAGCCATCGCGGAGGTTCTCCACGCCCTTGATCATCAGCACGTTCTTGTCGCCATCGAGCAACTGGAACACGCCCGACTCGGTCGGCACGGAGGCGATCGTCGCCTCGTCGAACTTCAGCGAGGACTCGGGCGGCAGCACCGCGTCGGCAATCTTCGGCGCGAGGTTGCACTTGAAGCAGCGCGCTGCCTCGGCGCGTGCCGTCGCATCGTCGAAGCCCAGCTCGACCTCGTCCCAGCCGGTGCGCTGTTCAGGCGCCAGCATGATCGGGTGGAACTTGCGGATCTTGTTGAAGCCTTCCTTGCGCCCGATGTAGGGGCTGGTCTCCCAGCCGTCACGCAGCAGCACTTCCGAGATGTCGCCGTCGCCGCCGAGCACCACGTCCATCGCGGAGGCCGCGACGCGGCCCTGGGCGACCGACTCGATCAGCGTCGAAGGTCCGAGCACGCAGTCGCCGCCGGCATACACCTTCGGCCGGCTCGTCAGCATCGAATCCTCGCGCACCGTGATGCGGCCCTTGCGGTCGGTCTCGACGCCGAAACCCTCGAAGCGATTCGGGAACTGGCCGATCGCGGCGATCACCAGATCGACGCCCTCGACGACTTCCTCGCCAGTCTCCACCGGCTTGCGGCGGCCCGACGCATCGGCCTCGCCGAGCGCCATCTTCGCGTACGTGATCTGCAGGCGATAACCGTTGGTGCCCGGCTCGATCTTTTTCGGCGCGAGCAGGTAGCGGATATTCACGCCCTCCTCCACGCAGCCCTCGAACTCCTCCAGGCGCGCCGGCATTTCCTCGCGGGTGCGGCGATACACCATGTCGACCTCGGCACCGAAGCGGCGCGACGAACGCGCGTTGTCCGTCGCGACGTTGCCGCCGCCGATCACCGCCACCTTCTTGCCGGTCTGGATACCCTCGGGCGTATTCACAAGGCCCATCGTCACGGCCTTGAGGTAGGTGGGGCTGTCGACCACGCCGGGCAGGTCGTCACCGGGAATGCCCAGCCTGTCGCCGCCCTGCGCGCCGATACCGACGAACACCGCGCCGTAGCCATCGTTGAAGAGCGTATCGACGCTCTCGACCTTGGCACCGTAGCGGAACTCGACACCCAGGGCCGAAACTTCCGCGACTTCGTTGTCGATGACTTCCGCCGGCACCCGATAGGACGGGATACCGTAGCGCGCCATGCCGCCTGCGGCCGGCTGTGCATCGAAGATGGTCACGCCGTGGCCCTGCTTGGCGAGGTAGTACGCCACCGTCAGGCCCGCCGGACCGGCGCCGATCACGGCCGCCTTCTTGCCCGTCGCCGGCAGCTTCTTCGCATGCTCGCGCCACAGGCCGGTGTCGTTGTCCGCGGCGATGCGCTTGAGATTGCGGATCGACAGCGGATCGTCGAGGTCCTTGCGGCGGCACGCCGATTCGCACATCGCGAAGCAGGCACGGCCGAGGATGCCCGGGAACGGCAGCCGCTCGCGCACCACGGCGATCGCCTCGCCGTACTTGCCTTCCGCCGCGAGCTGCACGTAGCGCGGCACGTCGATGCCCGCCGGGCAGGCATTCTTGCACGGCACCATCGACTCCTCGCGCTTGGCCGGGTCGAGCGTGCGGTCCATCAGTGCCCCCGTCGGGCACACCGTCACACAGGCCTGGCAGAAGGTACAGCCGGATTCGATCAGGGTCGGCGCGATGGTGCCGACATAGGTGCGCTTGCCCTGGGGCGTCTCGACTTCCTTCACCTCGAGACAGCCCACGCCGCGCACGTCGTTACAGGCGACGAGGCAGCGGCGGCAATCGATGCACAGGTTGTAGTCGCGATCGAAGAACGGCTCGTCCTTGATGATCGGCAGCTGCGCGGGCTTGTAGGGCGGCGTCGTGTTCGGGATGCCGATGTAGTCGGAAACCTTGCGCAGCTCACAGGACGAGAAGATTGTGCAGCAGCGTGTCTCCGGCGGGTTGCCGTAGGAGCACTGCGAGCGCGAACAGCCGTCGCGCTGCGGACAGGTGAGGCAGACATGCGGGTGCGGGCCGAGGATCTTCGCCAGGTTGGCCTGGCGCACTTCCTTGATCGCCGCCGACGTCGTCGTCACGACCATGCCGGCCGTGACGGAGGTCGAACAGGCCTTGGACAGACCGTCCGTGCCCTCGATTTCGACCATGCACAGGTTGCAGCCGCCCTCGCCCGCGCGGCGCTGGCCGGCCGGGGGAAGATCGGGGTGCGCGCACAGCACCGGAATGTACAGGCCCGCGGCAGTCGCCGCATTCAGGACCGACGCGCCCGCCGGTGCCTCGACCTCGACGCCGTCGATGCTCAGCTTCACCGGCGCGCCGTACTCGGCCATCCCGACCGGCTTGCTCGCGTTCCACCACCTGATTTCCGATGTCTGTACGGCTTCCATGTCTCTCTCGTCCTCTATTCTGCGCCGGGCTTCGCGTGTGCCCGGTCCAAGCCGTTCTTAGGCAGCCTGCGCGAGTTGCACGTAGCCGGGGTAGTAGCTCCCCTGGCACGCTCCCGCGCGCACCGCTGCGATGAAACTCGCCATGTCGGTCACGGGCTGCGAGAACTTCGTCGCGCACCGTCCGACGGCAATCGTCTTGTGGCAATCGCTGCCGCCCAGCGCAGGCAGGGCCATGTGGCGAGCGGCACTGATTGCCAGGTCGTTGTCGCTGTCGAGATTGCCGCCGTTGTGCGTTTCCACGGCGGCGATCCCGGTGATGTCGAGCAGGCCGTGCAGCAGGCTCGACACCCCGACCTCGCGGAACGGATGGGCCGGCACGCAGATTCCGCCAATGCTGTTGATGTGCTCGATGACGTCGTTCATCGGGAGGTAGTTGTCGCGCCCCCAGATGTTCCAGCCGTCATCCTCGACACCGTATGCCAGCATGTGCCCGCGATCGGTTGCGATCTCCACGCCCCGCAGCACCAGGAAACCCTCGTCGCGCGCCACCTGTTCAACCGGCAGCGACGCTTCGTACGAGTAATGTTCGGTGATGCACACCCCGTCGAGTCCCAGCTCCTTCGCGCGGCGGATCAGATCCACCGGCTCGAGCCAGTTGTCGTAGGAATACTTGGTATGGCAATGGCAATCGATCCACATGGGACGGACTCCGTGCGCCGGCTTGGCCGCTCAGGAAACGCTGTACTCGAGGTTGATGCGCTTGGACGGCGAGAAGCGCTGGCGGGAGAAGAATTTCTCCAGCGCGAAGTCGTCCCAGTTCACCAGCGTGTAAACCTTCTTCACGCCCGCGGCCTTCATGTTCATCATGAACTGGTCGAGCAGTTCGCTCGCCACGCCGCGGTTCTGGAAGCGCGGATCGACGCCGATCGTGTCGATGGTCGCGGTCGAATCCGGAATGCCGAACTCGCCGAAATAGATGTCGCCCATCACGAAACCGGCGACCTTGCCGTCGATCTCGCACACCAGCGAGGAATTGATATTGTGCTTCGGGTTCAGGATCGCATCGAGCTTGCGCTCGTAGTAGTCGCGACGGTTCTGCTTTGAACCTGCTGCGTCGATCTCGACGATCGCGTTCAGGTCTTCCTTCTTCAGCACCCGCATCACACGCTTCTGGTCAGACATTTACCTATCTCCTTTGGTTGGCAGTTGCGCTTTCTTGCGTCACCGCCTCTCAGAACAGTTCGTCTTCCTGCTGGGGCTTCGCCGAGCGGCGCGTGTATACCGTGCCGATCACCTTCCCCATTTCCTGATCGGTGTCGAGGCAGGTCGTACAGCCATCGCCTTCCGTCTTGTAGCTCTCGACGTGCACCTCGAAACCCATGCCCCGGTAAGCCTCGGCGATCTCGGACAAGCGCGGTTCGCCGATCGTCGTCAGCCGCTTCCAGCCTTCACGCAGCAACCGCTCCTCGACGTCCTCTTCGCGCACGGCGGACGCCAGCTTGATCGGGATCGTCTTCTTCGTGCTCATCGCGGAACCCTCCGTCATCGCCGGGAACATGTTCTTCTCCTTACCAGGAATGCTTGATCGCGCCCGGCGTACAGGCGGTGGTACAGGGCAGGCTGGTGTAGCCGCCCGCAGGCTTGCACCCTGCGCAGTCGTAGGCGAGCGCGCGCGTGCACTCCTTCTTCACCCACGCCACTTCGTCGTCATAGTCGTCGGTGATGATTTCGAACATGTGCTTGGGGCACGCGGTCAGGCAGGCCCGATCCGCGGCACAGTCGATGCACTTGTCCGTGTCGATGCTGATGTAATACTCGCCGGAACCGTCCTTGTAACCGTAGTTCGCGATCATGTTCGTCCTCCTGGATTCGTTTGCGCCGCGCCCCGCCGAAACCCGCCATACCTCAGGCGGGTTCCGGCGACGGTCGTGGCCCTGGCACCAATTACTTGGCGGCCTGCTTCTGCATCAGCGTGTAGCCGAACAGTGCCGCGCCCAGCGCGCCGGCGATCTGGCTGTCGATCTTGGTCTCGACCTGCTTGATGCCCAGCAGCCGCTCGATCCGCTTCACGACGCCCGGGTTCTTCGCGATGCCGCCGGTGATGAAGAAGCCTTCCTCGACACCGATCCGCTCCAGCAGGCTCACGACCCGCTCGGCCATCGCCTGGCAGTAAGCCGCGATCACCATGTTCTTGGTGTAGCCGGCCTTCAGCAGACCCAGCGCTTCGGACTTCGCGAACACCACGCAGATCGACGACACCGCTTCCGGTTCGGTCTCGACGTCGAAGGAACGCGGGCCCAGTTCGGCGATGGGGATCTGCATCAGGTCGGAGATGACTTCCATGCCGCGACCGGTACCGGCTGCGCACTTGTCGTTCATCAGGAAGTTGGTGACCTTGCCCTTCTCGTCGCAGTGGATGGCCTTGCAGTCCTGGCCGCCCATGTCGAGGATGGTGCGCACCTGGTTGCCGCCCATGTAGTTCGCGCCGCGGGCATGGCACGCGATCTCGGTGATCGCCTTGTGGGCGAAGGGCACGTTCACCCGGCCGTAGCCGGTGCCGACGACATAGTTGATGTCCTCGAGCTTCATGCCGATCTTGTCCATGATGCCCTGCAGGGCGTTCTTGGCCGAGTCCGGCGAGTTGTTGCCCGTGCGCATGCTGTTGTAGCCATACAGCTCGCCGTCACAGACCAGCACCGCCTGCGAGGACACCGAACCGACGTCGATGCCGCAGGTGATGATCTTGGCGTCCTTCCAGTTCTTGGTCTCGTCGAACCAGGTGTTTTCCTGCCAGCGCCAGAATTCCTTCTTCTCGGGGGCGGCGGTGGCGGCAGCAACTTCTGCATTCATTTGATCGCTCCTTTATCCGTGTCGTTTCGCGTATCGGTTCAGTGCTGGCGTTCGGCCGCAATCAGCGCGCAGCCGATGGCGCTGACGAATTCCGGCATTTCGGGCAGCAGCACCTGATCAACGTCCATCGCGCTCTTCAGCGACTGGACGAAACCGGGGTTGTGACCCATGCCACCGATCAGCACGACGTTGCCTTCGATGCCGACGCGACGAACCATCGCGCACACCCGGCTCGCCACCGCATCCAGCACCGCCTTGGCGATGTCTTCCTTCGGCGTCGAGGAGTGGATCAGCGACACCACTTCGGATTCCGCGAACACCGTGCATTGCGCGTTCATCGGGATGCTCTTGTCGGAGCGCAGGCTGGCTTCGCCGAATTCCTTGAGCGACAGCTGCAGCGCGCGGCTCATCGCCTCGGCGAAGGAGCCGGCACCCGCGGCGCACTTCTCGTTACCGGCGAAGTCGATCGCCTTGCCGTCCGGATCGGTCTTGATGCCGCGACCTTCCTCGGCACCGACGTCCACCACGGTGCGGGCCTGCGGATACATGAACACTGCACCGCGCGCCCCGGCAGTCATCTCGGTGACGCCTTCGTTGGCGAAGCCGACCTGGCCACGGCCAGCGCCCGTGGCGAAGATCGACTTCACCTGGTCACGGCTCACGCCTGCCTCAGCGAGCGCAGCGCTGAAGGCGGCTTCGGCAGCCTGGTCGGCGTCAAGATCACCCGGCATCATCAGATGAGCCTTCTTGACCGCGAAGCTCGGCTCCTTGGCACCTTCCACCTTGATTTCTTCCAGCAGCACCACCTTGACGCTGCGGGAGCCCATATCGATTCCAGCGGTAATCATTCTCGTCTCCTCTTCGCTCTGTTTCAGATCAGGCGGCCTGGCGGCGCACGCCAAGCTGTTCCATGAAGGCGTCGACCCGTGCCTGAGTGCGCACTTCGTCGAACTCGCGCTCGTCGCCCATGTTTCCTTCGAACGTCATCACCGGAGTACCCGACTTCGCGATCGCAAGGCGGTTTTCCATGATGCCGACCGACAGACCTTCGCAACCGCGGTTCAGGTGCAGCATCACGCCGTCGACCTGCCATTCCTTGATGATGCGCAGCATCATGTCGCTCTTGATGGTGGGATCGTAGAAGTGCTGCCACTGCGGCTTCGACAGGTTCCAGTCGGCATACAGGCGCACCGCGGTGTCGCGATCCTTGATCTCGATGCCCTTGTCCCACGGCAGCGTGCGGCCACCCCAGGTACCATCGGCCTTCTCTTCCCAGATGCCTTCCAGCGCGAAGGTGTAGAGCGAGCCGATCGACACCGCACCGTAGGTCTCGAGGTAGCGGAAGATCTTCAGGAAGGACCAGGGCGGCTGCGTATCCGTCATCAGGCGGATCGTCTCGTTCGGCACGGCTGCGATGCCGCGGGCGACGCGATCCTTCACTTCCTCGTACAGCTCGTCCATGAAATCCGCGCACCATTGCGCCGACTTCGACAGCGTGCAGAGCACGTACAGCGAGTACATCGTCTTCTCGTCGAGCGGCGCCGGCTTCACCTTGTTCAGCGCGCAGATGTCCGCCCAGCGGGAGGTCGAACGCATCTCGTTCTTCACCGCCTTGATGAACAGCTCGTCGTCGAACTTGCGGCCGCTGGCCTTCTCGACGAACGCGATGCCGTCGTGCAGCTGGTTGGCGACATAGTCGAGACGGGCGTCCGTCATGTCCTTGTAAGGACCCACGCCGACGTCGAGGTAGAACTCGGGGATCTTCTCTTCCTTCGCGACGTGCTGGTACCACTTGGAGTGCGAGCAGCAGATCTGCGTCTGGAACACGAAGTCGGGCTTCGGGAACTCGCCGCCGAAGGCGTACTTGTTCAGGTGCATGCCACCCCAGTAGATCCGCATGTACGAGCACAGGTCACGGGCGAAACCGTAGGCTTCGGCCGCGTCCATGCACTCCTTCGCGAACTTGCGGTCGTGGGCGACGGCTGCGGCGTACGGCTCGCCGGTCAGCGAATAGACGTCCTCACCAAGACCGGCGGGAATGGCGTCGAGCGCCCAGGCCGAGCCGGACCAGCGGATGCCGCCCTTCTCCTTCGCCCGCGCGTAGTTCATGTAGTACTGCTCGCGCAGTTCCTTGGCTTTCTTCCAGAGCTTCAGCGGCTCGGTGGGGTACTTGTTCATTGCGTTCATCGTTAGCTCCGCAGTCTCGGTTCAGAACAGTTCTTCTTCGCTCAGCGTCTCGAGGAATGCCTCGATGCGGATGCGGAAGGGGCCGATCGGGTTCGTGATGTCGAACTCGAGGAACAGCGTCGGAATGCCGTTGTCTTCGAGATGACGCTTCAGATCCGGGTAATCGCCCTCGTGCGGATCGCAGAACTTCTGCTGCAGGAAGATCGCGCCCTGAACGTCGTACTCCTTGGCCAGACCGAGAACGTGGTCGAAGCGGGTGTGGGCCGGGTAATCCTTGGTCGGACAGGCCGGACGATCGCAGTAGCGCTCGGCGATCGCCTTGATGACATCGCCTTCGGGCTTCGAGGCATTCCAGAAGTAACGGCTGCCGGAGCACTGGTCATCGATGACGATGGTCGCGCCAACCGACTCCACCATGCCCATGAAGGCGATGTCGTCGTTCTCGGAACCGATGGTCATGAAGCGCGCACCCGTCTTGCGCTCGACCTTGCGGGTCGGCAGCGCAGCGAGGGTCTTCTTCAGCATCTCGTTGTGCTCGCGCTTGTCGATGAACTGCGCGGTCAGCGATGCGTAAAGCGCCTCGACGCCGGTGACCTTCGGGTCGGCTTCCTTGCGGTATTCATACAGTTCGCGCAGCAGGCGGCGGTTCTCGTCGCACACGGCGAGCGCGTCGCTCAGCATGGCGTCGGTGATTTCCTTGCCGATCAGCGTCTGCAGGAACACACGGAAGGACTGCACTTCCTCGTAGTGCGCCTTGCGGGCATGCGGCGACTGGACTTCGTTGGGCATCGGCACGTAGTAGTCCCACTTCACGGTGGGGACGTGCAGGCGCCACGAACCGAAGGTCTGGCGATACTGGATACACGACTGGGTCAGCGTGACGCCTTCCGCGTAGTCGAAGCGACCCAGCAGGCCCTGCGCGAGCGAGTCGCGGCAGAACGGGCAGAACATGCCGAAGATGTGCGGCTCGGTCACGTTTTGCGGCTCGTGCGCACCAAGGACGCGCACCGGCAGCATGCCGGCCGCGATCAGCAGCTCTTCCGGCGTGTAGGTGCACATCGTTGCCACCACCTGGCCACCTGTCCGCGCCTTCCAGTCGCGTGCATAATCGTGGCGCTTCTCGTACCAGGTTTTGAACTGGTCGAACAAACCATCGCTCATCGAACTATCTCCTCTGATGTGTTGCGGATCCCGTCCCTGAGTCCGCCCTTGCTGCATTATTGTGCCTGTACTGCATGATTTCGCATGTTACGCACTGCAGTGCAGGCGATGTTGATCTAAGTCAAATGTCGGACACGTTTGCATGCACTCGATTGCATTTCTTAGGTAGAAACCTGCAACAGCGCTTGCCGCAATGCAGCAACAAATGCATTTTGGTGCATCGCAGCACGCGCTGAAATGCGAGACCGGGGGAAGCGTGTCCGAGCGGACACGCCTCTCGAACGCTTGGCGCAAAGGGCTTGCAGGTAAAACGGGAATGTCGAGAGAGAAACCGGGAGCGCGGGATGCAGCATGCTGCACTGCGGAAGCCGCTTTTTCGAAGATATTCGGGGCCGGTTTGCCTTGCTGACTGCTGGCGCGCCTTCGCGCGTTGTTCCGGACCCGACGCGCACGAAACTGCATGCGCCAGATGACTCAGGCGGCGATCAGGACGCACCTTTCGCCTACCTTATCGAAGTCCCACCGCAGGGCTTCGACAAGCTTGGCCCGGCCCGAGTCCTCTTGCCGGATCAGTGATGCACGCTCAGCGTGCCAGGACTTCGAGGATGTCCAGGAAGGATTGCTCGACCGTTCGGCCGGATGTATCGATGATGGCGTCCGCCTTGCTGTACATGGTCGTCCGGCCAGCCAGGATGCGCTTCAGGTCGTCCATCGCCTCCTGGTTGCCGTGCATGGGGCGGTAGTCCCCCTGCGCCATGACGCGCGCCATGTGCTCCTCGGGGGATGCGCACAGCCAGATCGTGAAGCACGATGACAGCAGCAGATCGAAGTTGGCCGGCTCGGACACGATGCTGCCGCCCGCGATCAGCACAAAGGCCTCGTTGTTTGCGACCACCGACTCCAGCCCGCGACGCTCGTAGCGGCGGTATGCCGTCTGGCCGTACAGCGAAAAGATTTCGGACAGATCGGCCCCGGCTTCCTGTTCGATCACTTTCGCGAGCTCGAGGAAGGGCACCCCGAGGTGCTCGGCCAGCATCGTCCCCAGCGTGGTTTTCCCCGCCCCGCGCAAGCCGATGAAGGCGATGCGCTGCCTGCGCGCGCTGCGCCCCGACGATTCGAGCTCGTTCTGGAGCAGCCGGCGCGCCCAGTCATGCGTCTTGGGCGGAAAACGGCTCAGGTACTGGATCAGCAGCGTCAACTCGGGCGACTGCTCCGTCTCCTCGCGCACGAGGTCGACGATGGGAAAGCCGAGCCCCTGCGCGATCTGACGCAAGAGGATGATGGAGATATTGCCGTGCCCCGTTTCCAGCTGCGCAAGATAACGCTCCGACACACCGGACTGCTGCGCCAGCATCTTGCGTGTCATTCCCCGCTGCGCTCGCAGGTCGCGAATGCGGTCGCCCAACATCAGCAGGTAGTTGTTCTCTTCTAACGACAGGTCCGGGCGTTTGAGCCGTGATGAGTTCTCGTCGTTGGACATCGGGCTACCCCTATTTGTGCGGCAGTAAAGTGCCGGTGAATTATAGTGCTCAAGGTTGGGCGCGATTGCAACATGCGGATGGGTCGCCGGGCATTCGTGGTAACCGCAAAAAGTTGCCCGCGAGTGCTCCCGCGCCGAAGCAGGAGACGCCGGATAATGCATATGGCATCATTCATGACTCCACCCGCAAGTGAAAGTCATGAACCGCGGAAAACTGCATAGCCTCGCCGTCGTTGCGACGGTTTCCACCTTCTTCGCGCCCGCCTGTCCGGCACAGGTGTTCAAGTGCGTGTCCGGCAACGGCCACGCAAGCTATCAGGCACTCCCGTGCGAACACGACGGGGCACACATGGACCTCTCCGTGCGCGTCCCCGAGCCGGCGGAACAGGCGGCCGCAAGGACCCGGGCACGCAAGGAACAACGGTTCGTCACCGAAATCGAATCCGCCCGGGAAGTCGCGCAGCGCAGCGCACGCGCCGAGCACAAGCAGCGCGACGCGGAGCGGCAGGCACACGCAGCGCGCTGTGCGAGCTACCAGGAGCGTGCGGAACGGGCCGAGGCGGACGCCAGACAACACCTGCGGCGAAACCGCTACAAGCGCGATCACGAATTGCGTGCGCGCACGCTGCGGGACCGCTACTTCAGCGAATGTCTCGCGGCCGATTGAACGTCTACTTGCCCGTCTTTTCCTCGACGATGCGCCAGCTGCCCGCCACGTTATCGAGCACGACGGTCTTCCGGTCAACGGATTTCAGCGTATCGCTGCGGTAATCCTGTCGGAATTGCGCCACGGCACGACCACCGTCGACAAGGATCTTCACGTCCGAGAGCTTCACGTCGATCGAAGACGCACCGCCGATACGTTCCCGCCGCAGCGCACGCCATTGCTCCAGCGGGCGACCATCGGCCGGGCGGAAGTCGGCAGCGTAATGGTCCAGATAGGCGTCGATGTTGCGTGCAGACCATGCGCCGGCCCAGGCATCCAGAGCATTCCGGACTGAGGTCTCGGCGCCTTGCGGATTCGTCGGAGCAGCATTCTCGGCGGCTGGGGCCC
>NZ_WTVS01000044.1 GCF_012911005.2 Aromatoleum toluolicum
CCCCAGCCCTCCCCTTGAAGGGGAGGGAGTGACTGCGCGTCACTCAACCTGTCATCACGTAATTGCTTGCAGACTTGATCGCTGGATCGGACGCGTCAAAGACGCTCGATAATGGTGACGTTGGCCTGCCCGCCGCCCTCGCACATCGTCTGCAGGCCGAAGCGGCCGCCGGTGCGTTCGAGTTCGTGCAGCAGGGTCGTCATCAGGCGTGCGCCGGTCGCGCCGAGCGGGTGGCCGAGGGCGATGGCGCCGCCGTTGGCGTTGGTGCGGGCGGGGTCGCAGCCGGTCTCCTTCGCCCAGGCCATGACAACCGACGCGAAGGCTTCGTTGATCTCGACGCGGTCGATGTCGCCGATGGTCATGCCGACCTTCCGGAGCGCGGCCTTGGTCGCAGGGATCGGCGCGGTGAGGTGCCAGATCGGGTCGTCGGCGAGGACGCTGAGGTGGTGGATGCGTGCGCGCGGGGTGAGGCCGTAGCGCTTCAGCGCGGCTTCCGACACGACCAGCAGGGCGGCGGAGGCGTCGCAGGTCTGGCTCGACACCGCGGCGGTGATGGCGGGGAATTCCGGTGCAACCGGCTCCAGCTCGGCCATCTTTTCGAGCGTCGTCGCGCGCGGCGTCTCATCGTGCTGGACGCCCTCCAGCGGCACGATTTCCTTTGCGAAGTGGCCGGCCTCGATCGCGGCGCGGGCGCGGCGGTGGCTTTCCAGCGCGAAGACTTCCATGTCCTCGCGGCTGATGTGCCAGTGGTCGGCGATGCGCTGCGCGGCGTAGAACTGGTTCACCGGCTGGTCGCCGAAGCGCGCCTTCCAGCCGCGACTGCCGGAGAAGGGGTCGGGAAAGCCGAGCGGCTGCCCGGCGAGCATCGCGGACGAGATCGGGATCTGCGTCATCGTCTGCACGCCACCGACGGCGACGACGTCCTGCGTGCCGCTCATGACCGCCTGCGCGGCAAAATGCAGCGCCTGCTGCGACGAGCCGCACTGGCGGTCGACGGTAGTGCCGGGCACGTTGAGCGGCAGGCCCGCGGCGAGCCAGCTCGTGCGGGCGATGTCGCCGGCCTGCGAGCCGATGGTGTCGACGCAGCCGAAGATCACGTCGTCGTATTCGTCGGCCGGAATCGCGTTGCGTTCGACCAGCGCCTTCAGCACATGCGCGCCGAGGTCGATGGCATGGACGTGGGAGAGGCCGCCCTTGCGCTTGCCGGTCGGGCTGCGCAGGGCGTCGACGATAAAGGCTTCAGCCATTCTTCATTCCCCGAAAGTTCGGCCCGGGCCGAGCGCGGCGGCATCGCCGAGCACAAAGCCGGCCACGCGGGCCTTGTGGAAACCGCGGTCGCCCCAGGACGCATCGAGTGCCCAGGCGCGCTTCATGAACATCTGCAGATCGACTTCCCAGGTGTAGCCCATCGCGCCATGCACCTGGATGCCGTGCCGCCCGGCAAGCCACGCGGCTTCGCCGCAGGCGAGCTTGGCGTGCGACACGCGCACCGAGGCGTCGGCGTCGCCGCGGGCGACCGCATGCGCGGCGCGGTACAGCACCGGTTTGGCGAACTCGATGCGCGTCGCCACGTCGGCAAGGTGGTGCTTCACGGCCTGGAAGCTCCCGATCGGCTTGCCGAACTGCTTGCGCTGGGCGGTGTAGTCCACCGAGAGATCCAGCATGCGCTGTGCGAGGCCCAGCAGCTGGCCGGACACGGACAGCACGCCACGCTCGAGCGTCGCCGCCCACAGCGCGCGGCCGGCCTCGCCGGCAGCAACGAGGGTCGCCGTATTCGGTTCCCATACGACGCGGCCGAGCCGGCGCGAGCAGTCGATGCTGGGATTGGCGATCACGTCGGCCAGTGCGCGGGGCACGGCATGCACCTCGTCGCCATGCGCGAGCAGCAGCAGGTCGGCGGGATGCGCGTCGGCGACGAGCGGATTGACCGGGTGGCCGACGGCGATGCGGATGCTGCCGTCCGTGATGCGGCGCAGCCATTCCTCGCGGCTCGGCAGGCGTTCGGGCAGCGCGGCGATGAGGCCGGCGGCGACATAGGCCGTGTCGGCGAGAGAGTCCGGGATCGCGTAGTAGCCGAGTTCCTGCGTCATCAGCGACCACGCAACATCGTCCATCCCGAGTCCGCCGCAGGATTCCGGCACCGACAGCGCCGTGAGCCCCTGCTCGGCGATCTTGTGGCGCAGGTCGGGTGAGCGGCCGACGTCGGTTTCCCAGATCTCGCGCAGCATTTCGGGCGCCGCCTCGGTCATCAGGAAACGGCTCACCGCCTCCCGGAAGGCGAGCTGGTCATCGGAAAAGGTGAAGTCCATGAGCGGCCCCTTCAGGATTTCGGCAGGCCGAGCATGCGCTCGGCGATGATGTTGCGCTGGATCTCGTTGGTGCCCGCGTAGATCGGCCCGGCCTGCGCGAACAGGAAGCCTTCGAGCCAGCTCGCGCCGTCCTCGGCCTCGGGGGCCTCGGCGACGAGCTCAGCCCGCGCGCCCAGGATCCGCATCGCAGTCTCGTGCATCTTCAGGTCGAGTTCCGACCACACGATCTTGTTGGTGCTGGCCTCGTCGCCGATGCGCGCGCCTTTCGCCAGGCGGCCGACCGTGTGGTAGGCGGACAGCGCATAGGCCTCCGCCCCCATCCAGGATTCGCACACGGCATCCCGGATCGTCGGATCGCGGTCGGCGCTCTCGCGGTGCGCCTGGTACAGCGCCACGAGCCGGCGCGCGGTGTGCTGGAAGCGGCCCGGGGAACGCAGCAAGAGGCCGCGCTCGAAGCCGGCCGTCGCCATCGCCACGTGCCAGCCCTTGCCCTCGTCGCCGATGCGGTTCTCCACCGGCACGCGCACATCGTCGAAGAATATTTCGGCGAAGGCTTCCTTGCCGTTGAGTGCGCGGATGGGGCGAATGGTTACGCCCGGGGTATCGAGCGGCACGAGCAGAAAGCTGAGGCCGTGATGGCGGCTCGACGCAGGATCGCTGCGGAACAGGCCGAACAGCCAGTCGGCGTAGATTGCGCGCGTCGACCACGTCTTCTGGCCGTTGAGGACGTAGTGGTCGCCCTCCCGGATGGCCTTGCTGGTGATCGCCGCCATGTCGGAGCCCGCGTTCGGCTCCGACCAGCCCTGCGCCCACATGTCCTCGCTGGCCGCCATGCGCGGCAGGAAACGCTGTTTCTGCGCCTCGGTGCCGAACTCCATCAGCGTCGGTCCGAGCAGCAATTGGCCGTTCTGGTTGACGCGCAGCGGCGCGCCCGAGGCGTAATACTCCTCCTCGAAGATCAGCCATTCGATGAGATCGCAGCCGCGTCCGCCGAGCGCCTCGGGCCACATCACCATCGACAGGCGGGCGTCGAACAGGCGCCGCTCCCATTCCCGATGCTGCTCGAAGCCCTCGCGCGTGTCGTAGCTCACGAGCGGCGTGCGCGGGACGTTGTCGGCGAGCCAGGCGCGCACCTCGGCGCGGAAGGCGCGCTGCTTGGGCGTGTACGCAAGATCCATGATCTTCCCCTCAGAATTGCGCGTCGCGTTTTTCGACGAAGGCCCGGCGCGTTTCGGCCGAATCCGGGTTGGTGTAGGCCTGCAGCGTGAAGCCTTGCTCCCAGCGGTATTTGTCCTCGAGGTTGCCGTCCTCGATGCCGTTGAGCGCTTCCTTGGCGATGCGGATCATCGCGGGGCTCTTCGCGGCGATCTTCGCGGCGATGCCCAGCGCCGTCTCGCGCAGCTCGCTGCGCGGCACGACGCGCTCGATGAAGCCGTAGCGTTCCGCGTCGCGCGCACCGATCTTCTCGCCGGTGAAGAACAGGTGGCGCACCTTCTGCACCGGGAAAAGGCGCTGCAGGTGCGCGCCGCCGCCCATCGCGCCGCGGTCGACCTCGGGCAAGGCAAAGGTCGCGCACTCGGCGGCGACCACGATGTCGGCAGCGCCCGTGATGCCGATGCCGCCGCCCAGCACGAAGCCATGGACCGCTGCAATGACCGGCACCGGACAGCGGTGCACCGCCTTGAAGGTCGCATAGTTGCCGGCGTTCACCGCGACGATCCGCTCCGGGTGGGCGTCGAGTTCCTTGATGTCTACGCCGGCGCAGAAGCCGCGGCCTTCGGCGCGGATCACGATGACGCGCACGTCGGGGTTGGCACCGAGTTCGTCGATGGTGCGCGCGAGCGCGAACCATTCGCTGCTGTCCAGCGCATTGACCGGCGGCTTGTCGATCACCAGTTCGGCGATGCCGGCGTCGAGCCGGGTGTGAATTGCATTCGTCACGTGATTGCCTCCAGGCTCTTCTGTATGTGCGGGGTGTTGTTTTCTTGCGGGATCAGGCCGGAGCGCGCTCGCGCGGCGTTTCGAGCCGGGCGTACAGGCGGGCGAGGCAGGCCTCCGCCTCGCTGGCAATGCCGTGGATGACCTCCTCGCAGCTCTGCAGCTCGCCGATCGCCGCGGCGACCTGGCCGCTGGGCAGGATCCCCTCGTCGGGCAGCCCCTGGACCATCGAACGCTGCAGCAGTACCGGCTGGTTTGCCGACATCACGGTCTGCGACACGGCGCCGGCGTCTTCCTTGATCGCCTGGCGCAGCACGCCGAACATGTGCCCGAGGCTCATACCGGTCTGGGCCTTCCACGCCCATGCGCTCTTCAGCGCGATGGCAAGGCGGCCGACCGGTCCGGCCGCTTCGAGGCGACGGATGAAGGGGTTGTCGATCATGCGGTGGCGCATGCCGTCGACCGCGAGCGTGACGCGGATCTTCTGCGGGTCGTCCACGGCGACGTAGCGTTCCAGCGTCGGGCGCGGTGTGGGGGCATCGGTGGTCATCAGGAAGCGCGTGCCCATCGCGATGCCGGCCGCTCCGGCTGCGAGCGCGGCGGCAAGGCCACGCCCCGTGGAGTAGCCGCCCGCGGCGATGACGGGCACCTTTACCGCATCCAGCACTTGCGGCAGCAGGATCGTCGTCGGCACACCACCGGTATGGCCGCCGCCCTCGCCACCCTGGATCGTGACCATGTCGGCGCCGAGCTCGACGGCCTTCACCGCGTGCTTGAGCGCGCCGACCGTCGGAATGCACAACACGCCGGCCTGCTTGAAGCGCGCGATGGTCTTCTTGTCCGGCCCGCGCCCGTAGCTCACCGCGCGCAGCTTGTACTTGATCGCTAGATCGACGCACTGCGCGGCGTTTTCCTGAAACATGTGGAAGTTGAGGCCGAAGTTCGCGCCGCCGGTCGCTGCGATCACCTTGCGGATCTCGTCTTCGAGCTTGTGCGGCTCGATCGTCGCGCCGGCGAGGAAGCCGAAGCCGCCGGCACGCGTCGTCGCGGTCACCAGGTTGGCATCGGCGACCCAGCCCATCGCGGTCTGCACGATGGGGTAGCGGCAGCCGAGTGCCTGCGTGAGCGGCGTGCTCAGCAGCGCGGAGCAGTCGGGTATTCCGTCGCGGTTCATGCGCCCTCCCCGGCCTGCGCGGCCGCCTGCTTGTTGGCCTGCACCATGGCCTTCGCGTCGTAGCCGCCGAGCTTGTCGCCGGACAGCAGTTCGTTGTGGGCATGGGCGAAGTGGTGCCAGCCGAAGGCGGCGTCCATCGCGGTGCGCTTGCCCTGCAGATCCTCGACGTGGTTGATTGCCTGCTTGGTCAGCGCCAGCCCCATGCGCGGCTGCTGCGCGATGCGCGCGGCCAGCGCGTAAGTTGCCGCCTCAAGCTCGGCGCGCGGGACGACGCGGTTCACCATCCCCATCTGCCACGCACGCTCGGCCCCCATGCGGTCGCCGACAAAGAGGAATTCCTTCGCGATGCGCGGATGCAGCTCGAAGGGATGAGCAAAATACTCGACCCCGGGAATGCCCATGCGTACGACCGGATCCTGGAAGAAGGCGTCGTCGGAGGCGACGATCAGGTCGCACACCCACGCGAGCATCAGTCCGCCCGCGACGCAGGCGCCCTGCACCATCGCGATCGTCGGCTTGGGCAGTTCGCGCCAGCGCCGGCACATGCCGAGGTACACCTCCTGCTCGCGCGCATACAGGTATTCGCCGCCGGGTTTGTTGGTGTGGTCCCACCACAGGTGCGCGCGGTCGAAGGGCTTGTTGATGTCGCGCCCCGGGGTGCCGATGTCGTGCCCGGCGGAGAAGTGCTTGCCCTCACCGCGCAGCACGATCACCTTCACCGCGTCGTCATCCACGGCGCGGCGGAAGGCCGCATCGAGGGCGTAGGTCATCTGCGAGTTCTGCGCGTTGTTGAAGTCCGGCCGGCACATCGTCACGGTCGCGATGCCGTCCTGCACGGAATACTTCACCGGCGTGTCGGTCTCGTAGGACGAGGTGTCGGCGCGGCTCACGAAGGCGCCAGCGTCGGGGGGCGTCGGGGCTGTCATTGTCGTTTTCCTTGCCGTATCAGGCCGCCGGACGGATGCCGGGAGGATTGCCCTTGATGGCCGTGGCGCGCAGTTCGTGCGGATCGAGACGGCGGATCAGCGCGAGCTGTGCGGCGGTCGGGTGCGGCGTCTCGCACATGTCCGGCGCCGCGATGAGCGGGAAGCCGGTCTTCTCCTGCACCTCGCCGAAGCTCACGCCCGGGTGCAGCGAACGCACGCGCGCGGCACGAGAGGGACCGTCGAAGTCCATCACACACAGATCGGTGACGACGATGCGGATCTCCATCAGGTCGTTGCGCTCGCCTTCGTTCCAGCGCTCGGGCTTGAAACCGACGCCGGACACCATGTCGACCTCGCCTTCGACGAACACGCGCTTGCTGTGCGCCGGCACGAAAAACGAGTTGATGTGGTTGATGCTGTTGCCCGGCAGGCCGCGCACGCCCAGCATTGCAGACTTCGGCTTCGCGTAGTCGCCGACGCACGAGAGGTTGGTCTGGCCCCAGCGGTCGACCTGGGTCGGGCCGACCATCGCATGACGGCGCCCGCCCCACACGCATTCGAAGACGCGCTCGAAGGGCATGTAGCCGGCGTATTTCGGCTGGTAGTCGCCGCGCGGGCCGAGCGGAATCGGCTCCTCGACGAGGAAGGCCTCGCTGTCGGTCATCAGCAGGCCCTCGCTGTGCGTGAGCTTGGCGAGGCTGGCGCCGAGGCGCGGAATCACGCCGAGGCCGGAGGCGAGGACTTCGCCGTCGCCGCGCCAGGCTTCCGAGGCGGCGACGATCATCAGTTCGGCGAGGGTAAAATCAGTCTTGTCGGTCATCGCGCAATCTCCTCAGAACACCGGCAGCGGCAGCTTCGCGAGCCGCTCCGCACCGCCGTTCTTTTCCTGGTAAGCGGCTTCGCCGCCGGCGACGAATTCGTCGACATAGGCTTGCCAGCCGCCCTCCTCGCCCGCACTCGCGGCGTAGCGCTTGAAGTGGCTCATGTCCCAGCCGTAGTCCGACGGGCACGAGGTCGGATGCGCCCCGAAGGGCGCTTCGACGACGCCGGTCACGAGATAGCGCTCGAAGGTGTTGCTGCGCGCGGTGGCGGCATCGAGCAGGAGTCGCTCCTCGACGCGCTCGGCGGACACGTAGCACTTGTCGGCGGCGCGCGCGAAAAGGTGGTCGAAGTAGGGATCGGGTCCGGTGACCAGCGTATTGCCCAAGCGATCGGCGACATTCACGTGCAACAGCGCGACGTCGAGCTTCAAGGCCGGCATCGCAATCAGCACTTCGCCGTCCTCATAGGGCGAGCGGATCGTGCGCAGCTCCGGGTTGAGCTTCACGACGTCGGTCGCGAGGCCGCAGCGGGTCGGCAGGAAGGGCAGGCGCATGCCCGCCGCGCGCAGCCCCCACTGGAACATGCCTTCGTCGAGCTCCATCAGTTCCTTCAGCTCGCCCGCCTCGCGCGCCTTGCGGTAATAGGGCTCGAGAGGGATCGCGTCGAGCGTCGCGAAACCGAACACAAGCTTTCGCACCTTGCCGGCCGCGCACAGCATCCCGACCTCCGGGCCGCCGTAGGCGACGACCGTTAGGTCCTTCACCGGCGAGCGCAGGATCTCGCGTACGATCGCCATCGGCTTGCGCCGCGGCCCCCATCCTCCGAAGCCGATCGTCATGCCGTCGCGCAGTGCGCCGACGACATCGGCCGTAGTCATCCGCTTGTCCATGTATCGCGTCCTTATTTCTGTCCGGCGGAGAAGTCGTGGCCCCACAGGCTCACGCGCGTGAATTCGAAGGCCGTGTGGCGCGACCAGTCGACCTGCAATCCGCCGAAGCCGTATTCGAGGTCGAAGTCGGACGGCGTCTTCATGTAGAACGAGATCATCCGGTCGTTGAGGTGCTGGCCGAGCGTCGCCGACAATGGCACCTGGTGCGCGATGCGGCGATCGTGTGCGCGACCGACCTCGGTCATTGAATCGACCTCGACCATCACATGCACGCAGCCGCTGGGCACCGGGTATTCGGCGAGTGCGAGGCTGTGGTGGCGCGCGTTGGCGCAATGCAGGAAGTGGATGCGCACCGCGGGGGCGGCCGGGTCGGGGCGGAAGTTGAAGATGTCGGAGACGCCGAAGCCGAGCACGTCGCGGTGGAAGGCCACCGTTTCGTCGAAGTTCGGAGCCGGCAGCACCGTGTGGCCGAGCCCCATGTCACCGGTGACAAAACGCGGCACGCCCAGCGGCGAGACAAAGGGCTGGCAATCCGAGCGATGACCCCAGCCGAGTTCGTGGCGGTTGCCCGCGGGGTCGGTGACGATCGCGATCGCCTGCATGCCGCGCTGCTCGCACAGCCCGGCCGACGCCGGCTCCCACTTCGCGCGCTTCTGTTCGAGAACGGTGATCGCGGCATCGAAGGCGCGCTCGTCGGCCAGCTCCCAGCCCGAGGCGAGGTAACGGCGCTCCGGCCCTTCGACCACCAGCATGCGGAACGGACGCTCGTCCATCTTCACGTACAGGCCGCCGCCGGGTGCTGGCGTCGTCATCATGCCCAGCACATCCTGCGCGTAGTGCTGCCATTGGGCAGGCTGATCGGTTTGGGCGACGATATAGCCCAGACCGCGAATATCGATCATGTCTCTGGCTCCCATGAGCCCGGCACTTGCCGGTATGGAAAGCATTGTCGCGACGACATGCGGCGTGCTCATCGTCCGTTGAGACTACGGGTTGCCGCAGAGGACCAGGCTCGAACGATCGCTGCCGGCTGCCGGATTCGTGGGGAGGCTGATCGATATCGGCTTTCGCGATACTTGCATTTTATCGTCAAAGCCGATACATTACATTTATCTGAATTCCCGATATTCGTGCCATGTATCGTCTCGCGACACCTCAACAGGCCGGGCAGATTCTGACCAGCCGTCGCAAGTCGCTCGGTCTGTCGCAGGCAGCGACCGCCACCGGGCTGGGCATCAGCCAGAACCGGCTTTCCGAACTCGAAGCCCACCCCGAGCGCCTCACGCTGGATCGGCTGATCTCGCTCGCCAGCCTGCTGGGTCTCGAACTCGTCTTGCAGGAGAAGCCGCCCTCCACCGACACGAGCGAGTGGTAGCCATGGGGCGCCGCTCGCACGCTCGCGCGCTCAATGCCTGGGCCAACGGCACGCTGGTCGGTCAATGGCGCCTCCCGGCCCGCGGGCCGGCCGAGTTCCAGTACGAGCCGTCGTGGACCGCCGCGCCGGAAGGGCGCCCGCTGTCCCTGTCGCTGCCGATGACGCCCGACAACGTCCCGTTGCGCGGCGAGAGCGTCCTCAACTATTTCGACAACCTGCTGCCGGACAGCGACCGCATCCGCGCCCGCCTGCAGACCCGCTTCCACACCCGCAGCCGGGAGGCCTTCGACTTGCTGGAGGCGATTGGCCGGGATTGCGTCGGCGCGCTGCAAGTACTTTCGCCAGATGCGCCCCCCGCCAACGTGTTCACGATCGAGGTCGAACCGCTCGACGACGCCGGCGTCGAGCGGATGCTCACCGCCGCAGTGGCCTCGACCAACCGCCTCACGGCCGAAGACGACGAGGATTTCCGGATCTCGATCGCCGGGGCCCAGGAAAAGACGGCGCTCACCTGGCATGCGGGCCAATGGTGCCGGCCCCTCGGCGCCACGCCGACCACCCACATTTTCAAGCTGCCATTGGGCCTGGTCGGCAACCGACAAGCGGACATGCGCACCTCGGTCGAGAACGAATGGCTGTGCGCGCAACTGCTCGCCGAGTTCGGCGTGCCCGTCGCGCCCAGCGAAATTCGGCACTTCGGCGCGCAGAAGGTGCTCGTGGTCGAGCGCTTCGACCGCAAGCTGGCCAGTTCGGGCGAATACTGGCTGCGACTGCCGCAGGAAGACTTCTGCCAGGCCACCGCGACGCCGCCCCACCTCAAGTACGAGGCCGACGGCGGCCCCGGCATCATCGACATCGCCCGCATCCTGCACAGCGCGCAATCCCGCGACAACGATCTCGCGATCCTGCTGCGCGCGCAGCTCCTCTTCTTCCTGCTCGCAGGCACCGACGGCCACGCCAAGAATTTCTCGATCTTCCTGCTCCCCGGCGGCCGCTACCACCTCACGCCACTCTATGACGTGCTGTCCGCCTGGCCCGTGACCGGCGACGAGCCGAACCACCTCGATTACCAGAAGCTGCGCCTCGCGATGGCGCTACCGGGAAAGAACAAGCACTACCGCCTGCGCGACATGCTGCGCCGGCACTTCAACGAGACGGCGCACCGGTGCGGTTACGGCCCCGACATGGAGGCCATCATCGAGGACATCCTCGCCCGCCTCCCTGCGGTCATCGACACCGTTGGCTCGCGCCTGCCGGCGGACTTTCCCGCCGATGTCTTCGACACGATCGCCGACGGGATGCGGCGGTCGGCCAAACGCCTGTGAGCGGGGCGCAACGGCTGCCCGGTCCCGTCTGGCCGCAGCCTGCCGGGCGCACAAAAAAAAAGGCCGCTCACCCGGAAGGCAGAGCGGCCAACAAGGAGAGGACCACGAGAGCAACTACATATAAAGAATCACAAGATCGTTGATGACCGAGGGGCGATCGTTGCCGACGACGTGCGTAGTCACTTCCAGCGTCAGCTGCATGCCTTTCGCGAGCTTCTCGACCGACTTCACTCGCGCCCTTGCGTGAATGCGGGACCCCGCGGGCACCGGCGCGGGGAAGCGCAGGCGGTCGGAGCCGTAGTTAACCATGTTGTTGAAGCCGGTCACTTCGAAGCCGAGCGGCATCTTCAGGCGCGATTGCAGGATCTGCACCAGCGCGCCATGCGCGATCGTGCCGCCGAAGGGGCTCTGTTTGGCGGCGCGCTCCGGGTCCGTGTGGATCCAGTAGTCGTCTCCGGAGAGTCTTGCGAATTCGTCGATCAGCGCCTGGTCGACGACGACCTTGCTGCTCCACGGCGTGAAGACGTCGCTCACCAGCGACTTCATCGCCGCCTCGTCGTCGAAGCGCACCTGCCGCACGCTCGTCGCGGCGATCTCCGCAGTCACCTTCGCGTCCGTTGCCGCCGCGAGTGCCTCGGGCGTGCTGTCGAGGCGCGCCGGAAAATCCTTCTCGGCCCCAGTGAAGCGCAACAGCGTGGCGCCGTCCGCCCGCACCTTGTCGAACACCGCTTTCACGCGCATGCCGACGCGGATTTCGGCTTCGTCCACCCCGACCAGCGTCGTATTGATGCGCACGCCCTCGTCGAGTTCGACCACCGCAAGCTTCTGCGGCATCTCGTCGGCGAAGTCGGGCAGCGTCGGGATGCGCGCCACGGTGTAGGAGTAAAGCTGCCCCTCCCCCGACACTTCCCGCCATTCGACTGCATGCGAAAAGCAGCGGTCGCAGTGGCGGCGGGGGTAGAAGATCCAGTGCCCGCATGCGGTGCAGTGCGGTATGCGCAGCACGCCCTCTTTCAGGGCGTTCCAGAAGGGTGCCGAGATCTCGGTCGGCGCCGGCATCGGTTTGTTCATCGACATGTTCGTCACGCTCCCTGCAGGATCAAGGCGCCCTGCTCGCTCATCACGCCGCCGGTGCCGGACACATAGACCCGGTCGCAACGCTTCAACTGACGATCGCCTGCGCGGCCGGCGAGCTGGGTGAAGGCCTCGATCACCTGCGACATGCCGCCGGCCGAACCGGCCTGGCCGAAGCTCAGCTGCCCGCCGTGCGTGTTCATCGGGAAATTCCCGCGCCACGTGAGGTCGTGCTCGCGCACGAAGCGCATGCCTTCGCCCTTCTCGCAGAAGCCCGCGTCCTCGAGCGTCAGCAGCACCGTGATCGTGTAGCAGTCGTAGATCTGCGCGGCGTCGACGTCGCCCGGCTTGAGCCCGGCCATCTCGAACGCACGGCGCGACGCAGGGCCGATGGGCGTCTCGGTCATCTCTGCCGCATAGGAGGGCGACTTGAACGCGAGATGTTCGCCGAAGCCCGTGACGAAGGCCGGCCGGTTGCGCGCGCGCGCCGCGACCTCCTTGGACGCGACGATCACTGCCGCCCCGCCCGCCACCGGCATCACGATCTCCAGGACATGCAGCGGGTCGGCGACCATCTTGCTCGCGAGGACCTCTTCGGCGCTCAGCGGCTTGCCGAAGAACATCGCCTCGGGGTTCGTCAGCGCGTTGGTGCGCTGGTCGACCGCGATCTTCGCCATCGCTGCCGGGTCGTAGCCGTAACGCGCCGCATAGCGTTGCGCGATCATCGCGTAGCCGGTGTTCTGCCCCATGTGCCCATACGGCAGGTCGAACTCCGCCTCGGGCGCGCCGAACGCCGTGCTGTGCCCGCCGAAGCGCATCGCCCGCGCCATCCAGGCAGGATCTTCGTCGGGGCCCAGAGGCGCCATGCGCGCCGGCAGCACGCACAACACCGCCTGGCACAGCCCGAGTTCGATCGCCGCCGCCGCACGCCACACCATGCCGACGGAAGTCGTGCCGCCGAGATCGACAACCTCGGCGAAGTTCAGCCGCATCCCCAGGTACTCCGCGGCCATCGCCGGCACGAAGACGGACGCCTCGTGGAACTGCGGCCCGTTGATGACCAGGCCGTCGAGATCCGACGCCTGCAACCCGGCGTCCTGCAGTGCGCGTGCCGCGAGATCCGCCACCTGTTCGAGGTGGAACATGCGCGGCGCGGTCGCGTATTTTTCCGGCCTGTACTGCGCCGCCCCGACGATCGCGGCCTGTCCTTTCAGTCCCATGTCAGCCCCTTCGCGATTCTTGCCATTGCCGTTACCGGCGATGGAGGAACGATGCCATAGGCCAGGACGGGAGGTAATCGTTCAAATCGACTAGGCCCGGTCGGGCGATCCTTCCAGCCAATTGCGGAATGTAGTCCGCCTGGATGATGCGCATGCGGCCGCACACTGGAAAGGTCGACAAAGCTGCCACGCCGACAGTCAGGAAATCCCGGCGCGGACCCATGCATACCAAGGAGAACGCAGGATGGAACAACTCACCCCCTGGATCGGCCTCGTCGGCCTGATCGGTCTCGCCGGCCTCGCCGGCCTGAAGTCGCCGGTAACGCGTTCGCGTCCGGGCGCCGTCGTCCGCGTGCTGGGTGTGCTCGGCCTGGCCGGCCTGAGTGGCATCTGGGTTCCGGGGGCGGGCGCGATGGGCGCCTTCGGCGCACTCGGACTATGGAACCACCAGTCCGACCGCCTCGCCTTGTGGGGACGCCTGGGCTGGACCGGGCTGCTCGGCGTACCTTTCGCGCTGGCCGCCCTCCTCTGAGTCAAACACGCAGGGTCTTGAGCAGGCGCTCGTAAAGCTGCCGGCGGTACGGTGGCGTCAGTCCGAGCGCCTTGCGCGGGTCGCACCACCCGCTGCGGTACACGGTGCGCGGATGGCTGAATTGCTCGAAGCCTTCGCGCCCGTGATACACGCCCATCCCGGAACTGCCGACGCCGCCGAAAGGCGCGTCGTGGGCGGCGACCTGGATCAACACATCGTTGATGGCGACGCCGCCGGAAAGCGTGTGCTCCAGCACCCGACGCTCCTCGCGCTTGTCTGCGCCGAAGTAGTAAAGCGCGAGCGGCCGCGGGCCATCGTTGATCCGACCGATCACCTCGTCGATGTCCGTGTAGGACTCTACCTGCAATAGCGGGCCGAAGATCTCCTCGCGCGCCATCAGGCAATCGCGCGGGGGATCGATCACCAGGTGCAAGGGCCGGCGCCGACCCGACGGCGCCAAGCCGCCGCCACAGTCGACGATGCGTGCGCCGCGCGCCGTGAGTTCGTCGAGGTACGCATCCAGCCGCGCCCGATGCCGCTCATCGACGATCGCCGTGAGGGCCTCTGCCCCCGCGTCCGGCGGAAAGAGCCAGGAATGCACCTCGACGCAGGCGGATACGAAACGCTCCAGCGCCTCACGCGGAACGTACACGGTGTCCGGGCTGACGCATATCTGGCCGGCATTCATCGTCTTGCCGAGCAGGATGCGCTCCGCAGTCACACCGATATCCGCACTGCGCCCGACGATCACAGGCGACTTGCCGCCGAGCTCCAGCGTCACCGGCACGAGCTGCTCCGCAGCCGCGCGCATCACGCGCACGCCCGTGGCCGAACTGCCGGTCAGCACCAGATGGTCGAAGGGCAGCGCGCTGAAAGCGGCGGCCACCGATGCATCGCCGTTGAACACCGCGACCTCGTCTTCCGAAAAGGCATCGCGCACGGCATCGCACAGCAGCTGCGCGGTGCGCGGAACGAGTTCGGACGGCTTGAGCATGGCGCGGTTGCCCGCGGCAAGGACGAAGGCCAGCGGAGCGAGCGTCGTAAACAAGGGCACGTTCCATGTCCCGAGGATGCCGATCACGCCCTTCGGCATGCGGTGCACATCGACGCGTGCGCCGAACAGGCTGAACGGAAACACCCCGCCGCGACGTTCGGGCTTCATCCAGTGCCGGACATGCTTGCGCGCGTACTTGACCGAGTTGAAGGTCGCCATCACGTCGTTCATGAGCGAGATTTCGCGCGGGCGGCCGCCGAAGTCTGCGTCCAGCGCAGCGCAGAAGTCGTCTGCGTGCGAACGCAGGAGCTCGAGAAGCCGGGTCAGGCGATCGATGCGCAGCTCCGCGCTGACTTCCCCCGCCCGGCGTTGCGCGTCCTTCATCACGCGCAGCGCCTCAAGGAGTGGATAGGGTGCCTCGTTCGGCATGCTCATTTCGTTCTTCCCAAAGGATGTCGTCAGGGGCCGCGGCCAGGTCAACGCTGCCCGGCACGGACGAATCCTGCCGCGCGCTCGCCGATCATGATGGCCGCCGCATTCGTATTGCCGGAGATCAGGCGAGGCATCACCGATGCATCCGCGACGCGCAAACCGGCCACGCCGCGCACCGTGAGCTGCGAGTCCACCACGGCCGCCTCGTCCTCACCCATGCGGCAGGTGCCGACCGGATGATGCCCGGTGGTTCCGGCACGCCGGGCATAGTCGGCAAGCTGCGCAGGCGTCGCGGCCCCCACGCCGGGATAGACCTCGCTCGCGGTGATCGCGGCCAGGTCAGGCGCCGCCGCGATGCGCCGCGCCCACGCCATGCCGGCAAGGGTAAGGTCCAGGTCGTGCTCCGTGTTGAGGTAGTTCATGCGCACGAGCGGCTTGTGGGCCGGATCGGCGGACGCCAGCGCGATCGACCCGCGCGAAGTCGGACGGCAGACATTCGGCGCGAGCGTGTAGCCGGGGAACGCGTGCAGCGACTTCTTCTCGCCATCCAGATCGCCCGACAGCGGCAGCACGTGGAACTGGATATCCGGGCGCGGGACCTCCGGCCGGCTGCGCAGGAAGATCCCGACCTCGGCGGCGGGCATCGTCATTGCCCCGCGCTTGCGCAGCAGGTACTGCAGCACCTCGAGCAGCACCCTGGCGCCGCCGAGCCGGCCATTCATCGACGGCTGCCCGTCCTTGAGGCGCCACATCAGCGGCACGACGAGATGGTCCTGCAGATTGCGGCCGACGCCAGGGGCATCGACGCGAACCTCGATGCCGTGGCGGGAGAGCTCGCTGCCCGGCCCGATCCCGGAGAGCATCAGGATCTGCGGCGTGACGATCGCGCCGGCGCACAGGATCACCTCGGCCCGCGCGCGGGCTTCGCGCACCTCGCTCCCGACGCGGTAAGAAACACCGACCGCCCGCTGCGCTTCGATGAGCACGCGGTTCACCGCCGCACCGGTGCGAATTTCCAGGTTCGCCCGATCGCGCGCGGGCCGCAGGTAGCCGTGCGCGGCCGAGCAGCGACGCGCGCCCGACAGGGTCGCCTGGTACAGCCCCACGCCTTCCTGGCTTGCGCCGTTGAAGTCGCGCGTGCGCGGAATTCCGGCCTGTTCCGCGCCCCGCATCAGGACTGCGGCGAGCGGCGACGGATCGACCAGGTCGGATACGACGATAGGGCCGTCATTGCCATGGTGGGCGTCGGCGATGGCGACATTGCGCTCCATCCGCAGGAAATGCGGCGCCACGTCCTCCCAGCCCCAGCCCCGCGCGCCGTCCGCCACCCAGGCGTCGTAGTCCTCGCGCTGGCCGCGGATGTACAGCAGCCCGTTGATCGCGGAGCTGCCGCCGAGCACCTTGCCGCGCGGCAGCGGAATCCTGCGCCCCCCGAGGCCTGGCTCGGCCGCCGTCTCGTAGGCCCAGTTGAAGGCGCTGTCCGGCTCCTGCGTCTTGCCCCAGCCGGCCGGCATGTCGATCATCAGGTTCGCGTCGCGCCCGCCCGCTTCCAGCAGCAGCACGCGACAGGCCGCATCCTCGGACAGGCGGGCGGCCACCGCGCACCCGGCACTCCCCGCTCCGACGACGATGTAGTCGAAAAGCTCCACCTCAGTCCTCCCGGATCACGGTGCAGGCCTCCACATCCCGTGGCAGGCGCAGCGCATTGACCGGCGCGGCAGGATCGGGGCGGCCGAAGGACATGCCGAACAGCAGCTGCCAGCCGGGCTCGATCCCGAACTCGGCGCGAACCAGATCGGGATGAAAGCTCAACGCCGTCTGCGGGCAGCTGGCGTAGCCCATGCTCGTCAGCGCGAGCATGAGCGTCTGCGCGCACATGCCCAGATCGGCCGCCTCGCGCGTGCCGGCGCCGGGCGAGAGGAAGAAGAAGGCCGCGTGTGGCGCGTCGAAGAAGCGGTAGTTGCGCATGAACTGCGCGAGTCGCGCCGCCTTGTCCGCGCGCGCGATGCCCGCGGCGCCGTAAAGCGCCTCGGCGGCCGCGAACTGGCGCGCCTGCTGGACGCCCTCGTAACGTCCGTCGTAGGGGAAGTCGGGATTCATGCGCCCGGCGGCCATGGCCTCGCTGATCGCCGCGGCCAGCCGATCGCGCAGCGCCCCGCCGGCGACCGCGATCTTCCACGGCTGGGTATTGCAGTTCGACGGTGCGCGGCAGGCCAGGCTCAGCGCGCGCTCGATGTCGCCGCGCGGCAGCGGCTCGGGCAGGAAGGCGCGGGTCGAGACGCGACGCTCGACGAGCTCGGCAAAGCTCGCGGCGAGCGACTCTTTCGATTCAGAATGCAGCATCGGAGAATTCCTCGTCATCGGCTGTCAGCGGCCTTCCCAGACCGGCGCGCGCTTCTCGTTGAAGGCCATGATGCCTTCGACGACGTCGCGGCTCGCGCGCATCGCCTCGATCGCCGCGTAGCCGCCCGCGTCCTGACGCCGGATCGCCTCGTCCAGCGGCAGCGCGAGGCCTTCTCCCACGGCCGCCTTGGTCGCGCGCAAAGCGAGCGGCGCGTTCGCGCACAGCAGATCGCACCAGCGTGCCAGCGCCGCGTCCATGCCGCCCTCCTCGACCACCTCGTTGATCAGCCCCCACGCCTCCGCCTGGCTCGCACCGATGGTGCGCCCCGTGAGCAGGAGATCCATTGCGCGCTTCATGCCGATCTGCCTAGGCAGCCGGTGCATGCCGCCGGCGTAGGCGACGGCGCCGATGCGCGGCTCGGGCAGGGCGAAGCTGGAATTGCGCGTGGCCAGGACGATGTCGCACGCGAGCGCGACCTCGAACCCCCCACCCATCGCGATGCCTTCGACGGCCGCGATGACGGGCTTGTCGAGCTTGAAACGACTGGTCAGTCCGCCATAACCGGTCTCGGGTATCCGGTAGGGTTCCCCACCCTCCAGTGCCGTGCGCATCGCGCGGATGTCCCCACCTGCCGAGAACGCGCGACCGCCCGCCCCGCGGACCACGGCGATCCAGAGTTCGTTGTCGGACGCGAAAGCGTCAAAGGCACTCGACATGAGGGCCTGGGTTTCGGGGTCGAGGGCATTCATCGCCTCGGGGCGATTGATGGTGACGGTCATCACGCGACCGTCGATGCGGGTCAGTACCTTGCTCATGCTGTCATTGCTCCTGCAGTTATTGGGAAAGGCGAGGCGAACGGAAGACCCTGCTCGGCGGCGAGGAGGCGCAGTAACGCGCTGCCACCGTTCTCGAGATCCATCCGTTGCCCGGCGGGGACGAGGCCCCGTGCCATGAACATGCAGCCGATGCGCGCCATGATCAGCGCGAATCTGAAGGCGCAGAACACTTCGTAATACGGGAGATCGCGCGCCGACAGACCGCTGCACCGCTCCCAGTGGGCGATGGTTTCCGCGCGCGACGGGAGACCCTCGAGTCGCCTAAACCCGTATCCGTCGCACAGGGAGCGGTCGAGCATGATCCACCAGGCCAGATCGTCGACAGGATTGCCCAGATGCGCGGACTCCCAGTCGAGCAGTCCGGTGCAGCGGTCGTCGTCGGAATCGAACAGGCAATTGCCGAGCTTGGGGTCGCCCCAGCACAGGCCTATCGGTCCGCCCTGCGGGCGGTTCACCTCCAGCCAATCCAGTGCGGCGCGCAGCAGCGGATAGGGTTCGGCGAGCGATTCCGCCCAGACAAGGAAGGCGCGCGACTCGCGCAATTGATGGTCAAGCGGGGTTTCGCCCGAGGTCCGATGGTCGAGAAAGCTGAAATCGTAGGCGGCGCAGTCCAACCGATTCACGCGGGCCATCATCTCGACCCCGTTCAGCCAAACCGCACGCCGCCGTGCGGCCGACAGATCGTGCAACCAGCCGGCAAGATGGTAGGGCGGGTTCTCCCCCGGCGTCCGCCCCGACAGGTGCTCCATCACATAGAACGGACGCCCGAAGGGATTGCCGGCCGCGTCATCCGTGAGCGCGCAACCGAACAGTCGCGGCACGGGAATATCGCTTCCAGCGAGGCGCTCCATGCAGCGGTACTGAAGCGAGAGGTCGTAGGACGGGAACAGCGCGAGTTCCGAGGGCTGCAGGCGTAGTACCGCCGGCATGCGCTTGAACTCACCGTCCCGCTCCCATTCCAGATCGAGCAGCCAGGTCTCGTTTGAAAACCCCTGGCTCGGCAGACGCACGTCCTTCACTTCCAGGCCGCGCCTGTCGGGCCATCGCGACGTCAGCCAGTCGCGCAAGGCTGTGCCGACGGCTTCGGGGCTTGCTTGCATGCGGGAGTCTCCTCGTACTTGTCGCCCGCCACCGGCACGGATCCGGGGCGGATGCGAAAAGTATAGGGAGCGCAGGACGAGACCGTGATTCGCATTCCCGCAGGCGCGAATCACAACTCAACTACTTGAATCGTTTATGTATTTGCGACCAAACCGGGCGGCTGCACAGGTCCCATCGCATTTCCAGCCCCGGCGCGTGTTCAGGCGGAGGCGTTGACGCCGAGCGCGCCCAGCGCCATCGCCACCAGGCAGTCGAGAAACTCCGGTCGGCTCACGCGTTCGGGCGCATCTTCCAGTGCGACGCGGATGGTCGCGCGCGAGGCCATGCCGAGCATGTAGGCGGCCATGTCGCGGCGAGCGGGATCGAGATCGGGCACATACAGATTCACGAACGCACCCCACGCCTCATCGACATACTGGCTGGTGCTCTCGTAAGGTCCCAGCCGCAGGCCGACTTGCAGTTCCGGATGATATTTCAGATGGAATTCCGCGTTGAGTCGGTGCAGGCGCAATTCCTGTCGAATCATGTTGCCCAGGATCTCGCGCAATGCAGCGTCGAGCGGCAGGCCCACCACGCGTTGCCGCAGCGCCGGAACATGGACTGTCGCCTCCTCGTGGAGGATGTGATCGAAGGCGAGGCTGACCACCGCATCCTTGTTCGGAAAATACTGGTAGATCGAGCCCACGGCCACCCCCGACACTTCGGAGAGACGATTGACGGTCAGCGCCTCCGCCCCCTCCTTGTCCAGGATCTGCAGGCAGGCCTCGACCAGCGCCGCCACGAGCGAGCGCGAACGCGACTGCGACGGCACCTTGCGCGGAGCGGGCAGGCGACCGCTGCCCTTCTCCCCTTCGCGAACGGTCTTCTTGCTGGTCATAAGAATGCGAGACCTCCCGGGGCTTCTCCCGAAATCGGAGTAATTATTCCAAATAAACAGACGCTTGCAGGCGGAAATCGGCTCGACCAATACGAATTCCGGTGCGATGGGACTGCTCCCTATACTTTTCCCACCCCCGCGGTCGGGCACATCGACCGCTGCAAGCATGCCGCAGCACTCTAACAAACGGGCGCGGGAATCGAGCAGATTCGAAAGCCCGCGCGCGATCCGGACGAATGCGGGGCGGCAACGGCCTCGCACGAGGCCGCTCATCGACAAGGAGACCGGGATGAACGGAGGCAGCGTGGGCCCCCTGCTCGCGGCAGACGAGGGATTCAACCACCAGATTGTCGAGACCTTCGCGAGCGTCAGCCACACCGACCTCGCGTGGACCGAGAAGGTGTGCGGCATGGCTGCGGCCCGGGACGGTTCGCTGCAGATCGGGTTCGGCTTCGGCAAGTACGTGAACCGCAACGTCGTCGACGGGTACGGCGGGGTTTCCCGCGGCGTGGAGCAATGGGTAGTGCAGGCCAGCCGGGAACTCTCCCGTTCGCCGGACGATGTCGATGTCGGGCCCCTGCACTACGAAGTCATCGAAGCGCTCAGGCGCATCCGCGTCCGGCTCGAGCCGAACGACGCGCAGCCGATCGGCTTCGATGTCGAGCTCGAAGGCATCGTGCCGTGCTTCGCCGAAGAGCGCGAGGATCGGCGCGGCTTGACGGGCTACCGTCGCACCGCCGACCAGATCCGCTATCACCAGACCGGCCACGCCCGCGGCTGGGTGGAGGTCGACGGGCGGCGCACCGAAATCACGCCCGAGTCCTGGATCATGACGCGCGACCATTCATGGGGCATCCGTCCCGGCGTCGGCCGCCCGGTGACGGATGTCGCCCCCGAGCTGGTCGACTCGGAACACATCCGCGTACTCGCCGTCTGGAATCCTCTCTACTTCCAGGACCGGGACAGCGCCACCTACGCCTTCCACCAGTACTACCTGCACTACTCGGCACCGGGTTTCGACCAGAAACGGGTGCAGGGGCATTTCGAATATGCGGACGGCCGTCGCATTGCCGTCGCGATGATCGAACCCGCGCTTCGCTTCGCGCCCGAGAACCGTCGCCTGCTGGGCGGGGTGTTCCGCCTGCGCATGCAGGACGGTAGCACCCGCGAACTTGCGGCGCGCCCGCTCGGCGATACGGGCTTCCATCTCGGCGGCGGGCTCTATCACCGCCTGGACGGCCGGAACCACGGCACCTACTGCGGCCCGCTGCACGTCGAAGGCGAGTACTTCGCCGACTGCTCACACCCCGAGGCCGTCGCGATCCTCAACCAGTTCCGCGACTGCATGATCGAGGTCACGGACAGCGCCACCGGCGCGACCGGGTGGGGGAACTGCCAGACCTACGTCTCCGGGGCATGGCCCGAACTCGGGCTGCCGTCATGAACGCCCAGCCCCGCTGCAACCTGCCTCCCCTGCCCCCGGGCCGGCAGTACCGCTTCCACGTCATGGTGAAACCGGCCGGCGCGCTGTGCAATCTCGACTGCCCGTACTGCTTCTACCTGCACAAATCCGAACTGCTCGGGCACCCGCGCAACGCGCGCCTCAGCGACGCGCTGCTCGAAACCCATATCCGGCAGTACATCGAGGCGCAGACCGGCGACGAGGTGGTCTTCTCGTGGCAGGGCGGCGAGCCCACCGTGATGGGCCTGGACTTCTTCCGCCGTGTGGTCGAACTGCAGGCCCGCCACCGCAAGCCCGGCCAGCGCATCGAGAATGACCTGCAGACCAACGGCCTGCTCCTCGACGACGAGTGGGTGGCCTTCCTCAAGGCACACGGCTTCGTCGTGGGCCTGAGCCTCGACGGCACGCGTGAACTGCATGACCGCTACCGCCCGACGAAGGGTGGCGAACCGACCTTCGATCGCGTAATCGCGGCCGCAGGGCGACTGGCCGCCGCCGAGGTGCCCTTCGCGCTGCTGTGCGTCGTCAATCGCGACGTCGCCCGCGCGCCGCTGGACGTCTATCGCGCCCTGCGCGCCGTTCCCGGCACCTTCCGCATCCAGTTCACGCCCTGCGTCGAGACGCGCGACTTCAAGCTCCGCGCCCCCGGCCTGCAACGCGACGCCGCGATGCCGCCCCTGGGCACCCCGCGCACGCGGCCGGAACACCCGCTGTCCATCGTCACCGAGTGGTCGGTCGATGCGCGCGACTACGGCGATTTCCTCACGACCGTCTGGCGCGAGTGGCTCGCGCACGACTTCGGGCGCCTGCACATCAACGTGTTCGAGACGGCGGTCGCGCAGTCGCTGGGCCTGCCCGCGCAGATGTGCACGAGCGGACCGGTCTGCGGCAAGGCGATGGCTCTCGAGCAGGACGGCGAGCTCTACGCTTGCGATCATTTCGTCTATCCGGAATTTCGCCTCGGCAATATCCGCGAGCTCCACGAAGGCGACCTCGCCTTCTCGCAGCGGCAAACCGACTTCGGCCTCGCCAAGCACGACAGCCTGCCCGGTTTCTGCCGCCGCTGCCCACACCTGAACCTGTGCTGGGGCGAGTGCCCGAAGAACCGCCTGCTGCGCACACCCGACGGCGAGGCGGGCCTCAACTACCTGTGCGAGGGGCTGCAGGCCTTCTATGCGCAGGTCGCCCAGGACATGCCGGAGATTCGGCGCCGGCTCGGCGTCCCGACACCTGGCACCCCAACCCCAACCAATGGAGACACCCGATGATGAACTTGCGCCCCAAGCGAGCAGAAGGACGTCTGAAATCCCCGCACCGCCACCTGCTCGCGACGCTGATCGCCGCGGCCCTCGCGGGCACCGTGCCCGTGCAAGCCCAGGCGCAGAACAAGCCGCCCAACATTCTCGTGATCATGAGCGACGACGTCGGCTACGCCAACATCGGCCTCTACACGCACGGCATGATGGTGCCCACGCCCAACATCGACCGCATCGGGCGCGAAGGCGTCCTGTTTACAGATCACTATGCTCATCCGAGCTCGACCGCCGGCCGTTCCGCCTTCATCACCGGCCAGCTGCCGATCCGCACCGGCCTCACCACGGTCGGCCTGCCTGGGTCTCCGATCGGGCTGGACAGCCGCGACCCCACGCTGGCCGAAGTCCTCAAGACGGCCGGGTACCGCACCGGTCAGTTCGGCAAGAACCACCTCGGCGACCGCAACGAACACCTGCCTACGGTGCACGGCTTCGACGAGTTCTTTGGCAACCTCTACCACCTCAACACCGAGGAAGAGCCTGAATTGGCGATGTGGTCGAAAGACCCGGGCTTCAACCGCCGCTACCGCCCACGCGGTGTACTGGACTGCGTGGTCACCGAAGCCGACGAGGGCGGCGAGGACGCGCGCTTCGGGCGCTGGGGCAAGCAGCGCTGCAAGGATACCGGGCCGCTGACGGTCAAGCGCATGGAAACGGTGGATGAGGAATACCTCGCCCACACGGAAACCTTCATTCGCAAGTCGGTCGATGCCGGCAAGCCGTTTTTTGCCTGGTTCAACCCGAGCCGGATGCACGTCTACACCCATCTCAAGGAAGCGTCACGCGGCCTCGCCAATGATATCTCCTCGGAATTCGACGTATTCGGCAGCGGGCTGATGGAACATGACGGCCACGTCGGCGAACTGCTCGCGCTCCTCGACAAACTCAAGATCGCGGACAACACGATCGTGGTGTATACGGCCGACAACGGCGCAATGGCCTCCTGGTGGCCGGATGGAGGCGCCACCCCGTTTCGGGGGGAAAAAGCGACGACCTGGGAAGGGGGAGTGCGCGTACCCATGCTCGTGCGCTGGCCGGCGGCGATCCGCGCCGGCTCCGTCTCCAACGGCATCCAGACGCACGAGGACCTGTTCACGACCCTCGCCGCTGCAGCCGGGCGTCGAGGTGTGCCCGAGCAGCTCCGCGAGAGCCATCAGGTCTGCATCGACGGCGTCGACAACCTCGAACATTGGCTGGGCAAGCGCCTTTCGGCGCGGAACTCGGTGATCTACTACAACGAGAGCGAACTGACCGCCGTGCGGATCGGTCCGTGGAAGTCCCATTTAAAGACGCGCGAGGGCTTTTTCGACCATCTGAAACCCAGCACGCTGACCTTCAACCTGCGCATGGACCCCTACGAGCGGCAGGACGGCCACAAGGCCAACGAGCTCTCGATGCGCATGGGCGTGGCGTGGGGCGGACAGGTCTACGATCTGATCGGCGCCCACATGCGCTCGCTCAAGGAATGCCCGCCGCGGCAGAAGGGCGGAACGCTGGGCGTCAGAACTCAATGAAGGCCTGAGGATCCTCGCCACCACTACGGCCGCCTTGAGGCGGCCGTTCGCAGCGCACCCCGGGTGGGGTTCAGCGCATCGCCAGTGCGGCGAACATCTTGTCTGCAGACACCTGCCCCACGACAATACCGGGGCAGTGATGGATTCCGGCCTCGCAGCTGGCCACCGTCTCTTGCGCGGTGCCGACCTTGAACCATTGCGAACCCAGGAAAGCGCACAGGGCGCCGAACACGAGCAGCTTGATCGTCATTGTCTCTCTCCAGTCGGGCCTCTGACGGGCCTCTCTACTGACCGATCCCGATTCGCCAATCCCCTGTGGGGTTAATGCGACCGGCTCTGTATGACGCAACTTGCGCCGCCCCACGGCAGCGCACATCGTCCAAATGGACTATATCGCCGCAGCAGTCGTGGCCCGGAACTCTGGCAGGCCGGCTTTCGCCAACTCCGCGGCAGAATACGGCAGATAAGTGCGCTCGGCCTCGCTGCGAACGTACAGCGGATCGTCGAACGCCGTCGGGTCATACCCCTGGCGCTGCAGGTCGACCTTGCGCAGTTTGAATGTGGTGGTGAGGTCTGCCGCACGGGACACGCGCACGAACAGGGGCGCCGCATAGCGGGGCAGCCGCTCCTCGGTCAGCGCGTAGAAACCGGCCGGATCGAAGCTTCGCCCTTCCTGCATCACGATCGCCGCCATCCCCGCGCGGCCCTCATGTTCGGGCACCCTCACGCCATAGATGTTGATCAGCTCGGCGCCGGGATAATCGGAGAGCGCATCGGCAACCTCCATCGTAGAGACGTTCTCGCTCTTCCAGCGGAAGGTGTCGCCGATACGGTCGACGAAGTAGAAATAGCCATCCTCGTCGTAGCGCAGAAGGTCGCCCGAACTCCAGTACGCGTCGCCCTCGACGAAGACGTTGCGCAGGATCTTGCGCTCCGTGGCGTCCGCCGACGTATAGCCCTCGAAGCGCCCGCCCCCGATATCGGGATGATCGACGATGTAGCCGATGCCCTCCCCCACCTCGCCGGGTTGGCACAGCAGGTAGAAACCGCGCGCGTCGCGCACGTGCTCGCCGCTTTCGAGGTCGTAGCGCACGAGACGGAAGTTGGTCTTCTCCCAATACGGCACACGGCCGCAGGAACCGAGGCGGTTGTCGACGTTGATCAGGTTGGTGTTCGCCTCCGTGGAGCCCCAGCCTTCGAAGATCTGGATCGGACCGAAGCGCTCGATCCAGCGCAACCAGGATTCGGGAGTGAGTCCCGCCCCCATCATGCAGCGCAGGCCATGGTCGCGATCGCGCTCCGAAGCGGGCTGATTGAGCAGATAACGGCAGATCTCGCCGATGTACTGGCATACGGTGACGCCATAACGGCGCACGTCGTTCCAGAACTCGCGCGTGCTGAATTTCCGGCGTACGACGATCGTGGCGCCCGCCTTCAGCGCCGTGGAGGTGACCGAGGTTGCCGCCGCCCCGTGATAGAGCGGCAGGAAACAGTAGAAGGCGTCGTTCGGGCCCGCGCCGATGGTGTCGACCATGACGTCGCCCGACGACATCCAGCGCATGTGGCTGTAGCGCGCGGCCTTCGGCAGCCCCGTGGTGCCGGACGTGAAGATCAGCAGGGCCGGCGTCTCCGCAGTGAGCGACGCACGCGGTTCGCGCGGAAAGGGGTCCCGCGGGGCGCGCTCGACTTCGTCCGCGAAATCGGTGTCCCCCGCGCGCCGCAGGCCTGCCCCGGCCGGTCTCTCGGCATCGGGCAGCAGCCACTGCATGACGTTCGGAAGACCTTCCGTTACGCCGAAATTCGCGAGGCACTCCTCACCGACGAGCACCGCCTTCGCGCCGGTTGTCTCGATGGCGTGCGCCAGCGGGCGGCCGCTCACCTGCGTGTTGATGAAGGCTGCGACGGCACCGAGCTTCGCCAAGCCGAACCACGCGAAGAAGAACTCGGGGCGGTTCTCGATCGCCATCGCGCAGACGTCCCCCGCCCCAAGTCCGCGTGCACGCATCGCATGCGCATACTGATTGGCGCGTCCATCGACCTCGGCATAGCTGTAGCGGGTATCGCCGTAGACGAGGAAGGTCCTGCGCCCCTGAACTGCAGCCTGCGCCTCGAGGCGGTCGGCGATCGTATATAGGTCACGCGGCTTGATCAGCGCGCTGCTCTGCGCACGCCGATCAAGCTTGGCCTGGGTCTCATCCCGCGACACGATGTCCACCGAAGGCTGCGATGCGTTGCGGGCCGCGATGCCGTTATCCATGCATTTGTCTCCGTTATATCTGTTCTCGTGCCCCCTCGTTCGCAGCATTGCCGCAGGGGACTGGAGGGCCGGCGGCTTGAAACGCCGGGCCTCTTGACGGAGCCAATCATTCACCTGGAGTGGAAGCGGAACATCGTCCGTTGAGACTAATGGCAGTCGCCGCGGCGCAAACCCGTGCTGGCAACGGGTGCCACCGTCTGAACGGACGATGATGCAGTTGCCGCGGCGGCGGACGATGGACCCGAACCCTCACCGGAACGACGCGATGAAACTCAACGACATCCCGGACGTGCAGTCCGCACACGACGCGCGCGCGATGCCGATCGACAAGGTCGGCATCCGCTCGATCCGCCACCCGGTGCGGGTGCGCGACCGCAGCGGCCACACGCAGGGTTCTGTCGCGGTCTTCGACATGTACGTGGGCCTCCCGCAGCACTTCAAGGGCACGCACATGTCGCGCTTTGTCGAGATCCTTAACGGGCGCGAGCACGAGATCTCGGTCGAGGCGCTGGAACCGATGGTGCGCGACATGATTGCCCGGCTCGAGGCCCGCACCGGGCATCTCGAGATGCGCTTTCCCTTCTTCGTGAACAAGGCCGCGCCGGTGTCCGGCGTCAGCAGCCTGATGGATTACGAGGTAACGCTCACCGGCACGGTCGGCGACGATGACCGCTTCCGGCTGATCCTGAGGGTGCTGGTGCCGGTGACCAGCCTGTGCCCGTGTTCGAAGAAGATCTCCGCCTACGGGGCGCACAACCAGCGCTCCCACGTGACGGTCACGGCGACCCTGCGCGAACACGTGTGGATCGAGGACATCATCGCCCTGGTCGAAGGCCTCGCCTCGTGCGAGCTGTACGGCCTCCTAAAGCGCGCAGACGAGAAGCTCGTCACCGAGCGCGCCTACGACAACCCGAAATTCGTCGAGGATACCGTCCGCGACATCGCGGGCGCGCTGGGAGCGGACCCGCGCATCGGCCACTTCGTTGTCGAGGCCGAGAACTTCGAATCCATCCACAACCATTCCGCCTACGCCCTGATCGAACGCACGGCCTGACGTCAGTTGCGCTCGAGCACGTGACGGACCGTGTCCATCACTTCCCGCCTCAGGAGGGCGTGGTCCACCTCGATGCCGCGCACGGCGCGGACGGTGATTCCGAAAAGGATCGCGCTGATCAGTTCGTACTGCGCTGCAATCCGCGCCTCCAGGGCCTCGCCCGCCAGCCCGGCGTTGACCAGGCGCAGACTCCGGTAAGCGCTTTCGCGCGCGCGCCGGTCGAGCGCATGCACACGCGCGGAAATGCACGGATTGCGTGCGCTCTCCGCGAGAATCTCCAGACGCAGCCGCGAGTTCTCCGGATCCGCGTAATGGAGGGCGATGTCGCCCGAGCGCGCGACGATCGCATCCACAACATTGTGTTCGAGGCGCACCGCGTCGTGTATTTCGAGCAGGGCGTCGAGCTCCGCCTCCGCGATCGCGGTGATGATCTCTTCTTTGTTCTTGAAGTAGTAGTAGATGTGGCCGGCGCTGACGCCCGCCACCGCAGAAATTTCCGCGATGCTCGCGCCGTGGAACCCCTTGTCGCGGAAGCACTCCTCCGCCGCCTCGAGGATCTGCCGGCGGCGAGCCCCCGGCCCGCTCCCCGGAGCATCGCCCGCTTCCGCCTGGACCAGTCCGGTGCGCGCGTCGAGCTTCACGTTTGTGGCAGCATCAAATGAACCTTCATCGCCCAACGCGACGCACTCAGAAGCGCTCCAGGCGGGTCAGCGCATCCATGCCGCCGTCGACGAACACCACCGTGCCGTGCATGAAACCCGCCTGCTCCGACTGCATGAATCCAACCACCTTGGCGATCTCGTCGGGGCTGCCGTTGCGGCCCAGCGGAGAGACAAAATTGCGGATGGCCTCGCCATAACGCGGATCCGACAGCGAGGCCTGCAGCAGCGGCGTCTCGACCGCGCCGGGCGCAACCACATTCAGCCTTATGCCGCGGCTGCCCCACTCCACTGCCTTGCGACGCGCGAACACGGTAATCGCGTACTTCGAGCCAGCATATGCGGCCTGCGGATTGGCCATGGCGTCGGCCTGCGCCTTGGCCGCCGCTTCGTCACGCCCAAGCATCAATTCGACCATCGGCAACTTGTCGATGCCGGGGTGGGCCGAAGCCACCGAGCCGATCAGAAGCGCCGCAGGCTTGCCGCCCCGCGCGAGGGCGTCGCCGAGGCCGTCGACGAGCTCGCTCATGCCGAAATAATTAACGGCGACAATCAACCCGCAGGAACTCGCGGTCGGCCCCAGGCCGGCGCAGCAAACCAATCCGTCGAGGACGCCGTTGCAGGCCTTGAGCGCGGCGGCGACCGCCGCGTCCCGCCCCTCGGCGGTGGAGAGATCGGCCACGATGTCGGCGTCGCGCCGGTCGATGCCGATCACGCGATGCCCGGCCTGCTGCAGTTGCTTGGCTACAGCGGCTCCGATACCCGATGCCGAGCCGGTGACGACGGTTACAGTCATGCAAATCTCCTGAAGTGGCGGCGATGCCCAAGTTCGCCCTTTGGCCGAGTATCGGGCTCCGGTCCACTGACTGGCATCGTCCGGCCGGACTAAGAAAGCTCTCGCGGACCGCCCTACAATGAGCCTCGCCGCAATCTTCTTTGGGAGGACGTCGCGACATGGCTCCGCTGAGAACCCTCATCCTCGCCGCTGTGCTGGGCATTGCATTGAACACCATGTCGCTCCATGCGGAAGATGCCGCCCCAGGCGGCGAGCAGGAACGAACGGACGTGGCGCGCACACAGGCGCTGCTCGATCGCGCCGAGCACCACCTGCGCGACAAGGGCGAGCAGGCGCTGGCGACCTTCAGCCAGTCCGGCGCGTTCAAGGACGGCGACCTGTACGTCTATGTCCTCCATAGAGACGGCAAGCTGATCGCCAGCGGCGGCTCGTCGGCCGCGCTGATCGGGCGCAACGTGCGCGACCTGACCGACTCCGACGGTCGCCACTTCTTCCGAGAGATACTCGACGGCGCCAAGTCCGCCGGAACCGGGACTGTCGAATACCGCTGGTACAACCCCGCGCGCAACCGTGCCGAACTGAAGGTCGCGACCTATCGCTCCGTCGGCGACCGCATCCTGGTTGTCGGCTACTACGCGCCGAACGCGTCGGTGGAGCTCGCCAAGTCGCTGCTATGGCGTGCGGTGCATGAAATCAAGGTGCACGGCGACCGCGCCTTCGAGCGCTTCAACAGCCTGAACGGTGGCTTCGTCCAGGACGACCTGTACGTGTTCGTGGTGGGGCTGGATGACGAACTGGTCTATGCGCACGGCGGCAGCCCGCGTCAGGTGGGCCGCAAGGCGGGTGAGTTCGTCGATGCCAAGGGCAAGTACTTCATACGCGAGATGATCGCGCTGGCCAAGAGCAAGGGCGAGGGCGACGTGCACTATGCGTGGCGCAACCCGGCCAACCTGAAAGTGGAGAACAAGCACAGCTACATCGTGCGCGTCGGCAAGTACCTCGTCGGCGCGGGCGCCTATACCGGACCCGTCCGGTGAGACCGTCGGAAGCCTGCGAGCATCAGAAAACTTGAGATCGCTACCCAGCCACACGCCAGAATCACGGAGTCGCCTCATGAACACCCCCCACGCCCTGTCCAGAACCGACGCACTGGTCGCAGTGCTCGCCCGCATGCTCATTCGCTGGCGCAAGCCGCTGGGGGCCTTCTTCCTGCTCGTTACGCTCGGTCTGGGCTATTCGGCTCTGAGCACCCGGCTGGATCCCGGCTTCAACAAACTGATCCCTCTCAAGCACGAGTACATGGCGGCCTTCCTCCAGCACTCGACCACTTTTTCCGGGGCCAACCGCATCCTGGTTAACGTGCAGTGGAAAGGCGAAGGGGACATCTACAACGCCGAGTTCCTGCCGATCCTGCGCAAGGTGAACGACGAAGTCTTCTTCACGCCGGGCGTGAACCGCGCGAGCGTCCGGTCGATCTTCACGCCCAACGTGCGCTATGTCGAGGTCACGGAAGAAGGCTTCACCGGCGACGTCGTCATTCCGGCTCGCTTCGAGACGAACGAGCAGGGCCTCAGCCAGGTCCGGGCGAATGTCGCCAAGTCCGGGCAGATCGGCCGCCTCGTCGCCAATGACCTCAAGTCCGCCCTCGTACAGGCCGACCTGCTCGAGGTCAATCCCGACACCGGCGCGAAGCTCGACTACGCCGAGGTCGCCCGCAAGCTCGAGACCATCCGCGCCCAGTTCGACAGCGACAAGGTCGACATCGAGATCGTCGGCTTCGCCAAGATCATGGGCGACGTCATGGACGGCCTTTCCACCGTCGTGAGCTTCTTCGCCATCGCCTTCGTGATCACCTCGCTGATGCTGTGGATGTACTCGCGCTCGCTCAAGCTGACCGTCCTGGCCATCGCGGTCGCGCTGCTGCCCGTGATCTGGCTGCTGGGCCTGCTGCCGCTGATCGGTTACGGCATCGACCCGATGTCGGTGCTGGTCCCCTTCCTGATCTTCTCGATCGGCGTCTCCCACGCCGTGCAGATGACCAACGCGTGGAAGCAGGACGTGCTCGCGGGCGTGACGGCGATGGAGGCGGCCGAGGGCGCGTTCCGCAAGCTCGCGATCCCCGGCATCATGGCCCTGCTCGCCAACGCCCTGGGCTTCCTCGTGATCATGGTGATCGACATCCCCATCGTGCATGAACTCGGCCTCACCGCATGCCTGGGCGTCGCGCTGATGATCATGACCAACAAGATGTTCATGCCCATCATCCTGTCGCACCTGCACCTCGAACGCATGGCGCTGAACCAGCCGGTGGACAACAAGGAGAAGCACCAGATCTGGTGGAAGCTGTCGGCCTTGTCCGAACCGCGCCCGGCGCTCGCGACCTTCGGCGTGATGCTCGCCCTGCTGGCCGCCGCCACCTATTACTCGCGCCAGCTTCAGACCGGCGACATCGGCAGCGGCGTGCCGGAACTGCGTGCCGACTCTCGCTACAACCGGGACAACGAGACGATCATCAGCAACTACTCCATCGGCATGGATGTGCTGTCCGTCTATGTCGAAACCGAGAACCTGACCGAGGCCTGCCTCAACTGGGAGGTCATGAACGCCGTCGAGCGCTTCGATTTCCGCATGCGGGGCGTCGATGGCGTCCAGTCGGTCAGTACGGTGGCAGGGCTGGCGAAGCTCTTCGCCGCCGGCAACAACGAGGCCAACCCGCGCTGGGCTGCCCTGCAGCGCACCGAAGCCGCGCTGCGCACCGGCAGCCGCGCCGCAAACCCGGAGCTGGGCTTCAATTCGGCCGGCTGCAAGACCATCCATCTGGCCGTCTATCTCAATGACCACCAGGGCCCAACGCTGAAGCACGTGGTCGATGAGGTGCGCAAGTTCATCGCCGAGGACAAGACCCCCAACATCACCTTCCGCCTCGCGGGCGGCAACGCTGGCGTGGCGGTGGCGACGAACGAGGCCGTCGAGCGGGCCGAGGTGCAGATGCTGGCCTCGATCTTCGCATCGATCTCCATCCTGTGCTGGCTCACGTTCCGTTCGTGGCGCGCAGTGCTGTGCGTGGTCGTGCCGCTTACGCTCGTGACGATCATGTGCAACGCGCTGATGGCGCTGCTGGGCATCGGCCTCAAGGTCGCGACCCTGCCGGTAATCGCACTGGGCGTGGGCGTGGGCGTCGACTACGGCATCTATATCTACGAGCGCATGCAACACGAACTCGCCGATCGCGGCTACAGCCTGCGCGAGGCGTTCTACGAGTCGATGCGCCAGCGCGGCACGGCAGCGGTGTTCACAGCGGTGACGATGTCGATCGGCGTCGGCACCTGGGCCTTCTCCGCGCTGAAGTTCCAGGCCGACATGGGCGTGCTCCTCGCCTTCATGTTCCTGGTAAATGTGCTCGGCGCCATCTTCCTGCTCCCCGCACTGGCCTGCTGGCTCGGCGTGGGCCGCCGCGAGGCGACCGGCGCCGCACAGCCCTCGCCTGTGCCGTCCGCCCGTCCGGACTCGTCCGACGCGCGGATACCCCGCACCGCGGACAAGGCCGTGGCGGCGCAGCCCGTGCGCTCCTGAGCGAATTTGCACCGGCATGAATCGAGGTCGAGCAGGGTGAACTAATCTACGGGATGTACTTCGACGAACGGAGACATCCCGGATGGTCGCCCCCGACGCCTCATCGACCGCAGGGCCGCAGGCCCTGGCGGCGGTGCGGTCGAAGCTCGAGGAGCTCTACCGCAGCGAGTCGCGCCGCGTCTTTGCGACGCTGGTCCGCCTGCTCGGCGACTTCGACCTCGCCGAGGAGGGGTTGCACGACGCCTTCCGCGCTGCGCTCGAGCAGTGGCCCGAGCAGGGCATGCCGACGAATCCACGTGCCTGGCTGGTGTCGACCGGACGCTACAAGGCGGTCGACGCCCTGCGCCGACGCGCGCGCTTCGATTTCGTGGAGGATCTCGACGACCGGCCCGACCCCGCGAGCGAAGGTGGCGGCGACAAGGACAGCCTCGCCGACAGCGTCGAGGACGACCGCCTGCGGCTGATCTTCACCTGCTGCCACCCGATCCTCAGCGCCGAGGCCCAGATCGCGCTGACGCTGCGCGAAGTGTGCGGCCTCACCACCGAAGAGATCGCGCGCGCCTTCCTCACCGCGCCGCCCACCGTCGCGCAGCGCATCGTGCGCGCCAAGGCACGGATCCGCGACGCGCGCATCCCCTATGCCGTGCCCGCCCGCGCGGAACTGCCCGATCGCCTCGACAGCGTGCTGCGGGTGATCTACCTCGTGTTCAACGAAGGCTACTCGGCATCGGCCGGCGACTCGCTGACGCGCGCCGAGCTGTCGGCCGAAGCGATCCGGCTCGGTCGCCTGCTCACCGAGCTGCTCCCCGAGCCGGAGTCGATCGGGCTGCTGGCGCTGATGCTGATCCAGGAGTCACGCCGCGCGGCGCGCACCACGCCGGCCGGCGATCTCGTGCTGCTCGACGAGCAGGACCGTTCGCTGTGGCGGCACGATCTGATCGCGGAAGGCACGGCGCTGGTCGAGCACTCGCTCGCGTCCGGCCCCGCGGGCCCCTACGCGCTGCAGGCCGCGATCGCCGCAGTGCATGCCGAGGCGCCGACCGCTGCCGCCACCGACTGGGCCCAGATCGTCGGCCTCTACGACCTGCTGCTGCAGCGCTACCCCTCGCCGGTGGTCGAGCTCAACCGCGCCGTGGCGCTGGCGATGCGCGACGGGATGGCGGCCGGCCTGGCCGCGATCGACGCGATCCTGATGCGCGGCGAGCTGGCCGACTACCACCTCGCCCATGCGGCGCGCGCTGACCTGTGCCGCCGTCTGGGGCGCAACGAAGAAGCACGGGCAGCTTACGAGCGGGCCCTGGCACTCACGCGGCAGGGGCCGGAACAACGTTTCCTCGAACGGCGGCTCGCTGCGCTCGGGCCGTGACGTCGAAATTTTTTTCGTCGGGATGTCGATATCGCGTTGCGCCGTTCGACCAGAAGCACGGAAGCCCGTCTTCCGCCCTCACCCGGAGACCCCAAATGAAATACCTGTGCCTGATTTGTGCAGAAAAAGTCATGGAGCAGATGCCCCACGCCGATGCGGACAAGCACTTCGAGGAGTACCGCGAGTTCACCAACGCCATCCGGCGCAGCGGCCACTACGTCGGCTGCAACCGGCTCTTGCCGCCCGATGCCGCCAGCACGGTGCGCGTGCGCGACGGCCGGATCTCGGTCACCGACGGCCCCTGGGTCGAGACCAAGGAGCAGCTCGGCGGCTACTACCTGATCGAGGCGCGCGACCTGAACGAAGCCATCCAGGTGGCGGCGCGCATCCCGGGCGCGCGCTTCGGCTGCGTCGAGGTGCGGCCCGTTGCGGAGGACCTGCAGACCGTGCGCGCGCTCGGCTTCGACACGCAGGCGTCCACCTGCTGACACGATAAACGATCGCAATCCGGCCAAGCGCCGGCAGACCGCAAGGGCGCACCCCGACGCCGCATCCAACCCCAAGGAGACCCACCATGGACACGAGATCCACCGTCGCACTCAACGAGACGGAAATCCGCAACACACTGGAAGATTGGGCGGCGGCCGTGCGCGCCCGCGACGTCGCGCGCATCTTCGCCCATTACGCACCAGATATCGTCGCCTTCGACGCCATTGCGCAGCTGCAATTCAAGGGCGGCGACGCCTACCGCAAGCACTGGGAAACCTGCATGTCGATGTGCACCGGCGCGATGATTTTCGAGATCCACGACCTGCAGATCACCGCCGACGCGGATCTGGCATTCGCCCACGCCCTCAACCGCTGCGGCGGCACCGGCCCGGATGGCAAGGAAATGTCGGGCTGGATGCGCATGACCTCCTGCCTGCGCAAGCAGGATGGCCGGTGGCGGATCGTTCACGAACACTTCTCCGCTCCGTTCGACCCGCAAAGCAACGCCGCGCTGTGGCTGGAGCCCTGACCCCTCAACGGAGAACACCATGCGAATCAATGCCTATCTGATTTTCAACGGCCAGTGCGAGGCTGCCTTCAACTTCTATCAGCAATGTCTCGGCGGCACCCTCCAGGCCATGATGCGCTTCGCCGACGCCCCCGCGGGGGAAGACGGTCAGCCGGGTTGCGGACCGATTCCCGCCGAATACCGGAACCGCATCATGCATGCCTGTCTCGCTGTCGGCGACCAGACGCTGATGGCTTCCGATACCGCCCCTCAGTTTCCGTACGAGGGCATCAAGGGCTGCTCGGTTTCGCTGAATGTCGACTCGATTGCCGAGGCCGAGCGCATCTTCGCCGCGCTTTCCGACAACGGCACGATCCAGATGCCACTCGGCGCCACCTTCTGGGCGGCCCGCTTCGGCATGTGCACCGACCGCTTCGGCGTGCCCTGGATGATCAACTGCGAGGCCGACAAGGAGGGCCATTGAGATGCGCTTCATGATGCTGGTGATCCCGAAGGGCTACGAGAAGGCGCCCCCCGGAACAGTGCCCGACGCGAAGGCGGTCGAGGCGATGATGAAGTACAACGAGGCATTGCAGAACGCCGGCGTGCTCCTCACGCTCGACGGCTTGCACCCGCCGTCGATGGGCGCGCGCGTGTCATTTACCGGCGGGAAGCCGACCGTCACCGACGGACCCTTCATCGAAACCACGGAGGTGCTCGGGGGCTACTGGATGATCGACGTGAAGTCCAAAGAGGAGGCCGTCGCCTGGGCGTCGCGCGCCCCGATGTCGGACAACGAGATCATCGAGATCCGGCAGGTCCAGGAGATGTCCGATTTTCCGCCCGATGTGCAAAAGGCGGCCGAAGGCTTCGAAGCCATGCACGCGCAGCGTTGAAGCCGTTGCTGATCCGGCTTCGCCCGGTTGCCGGCGCGCTCGTGGTGGGCGCGTCGGACATTTATCAGAATCGCGGATCACCATCGCACTGGCAACAGCGACCCCTCGAGAGGCACTTGTCGTTTCGGTGACCCGCCGGCCGGTTTCTGAGCAAAGCAGTCGCCCGGAGCGGGGGCAGACTGAGAGCTCCTCGGCTGGAGCGGTCATCCGGGGAGCCTCGATCTTATTCAGCCGGGATGACCGCTCGCACGGTTCTCCGACTCACGCAATCGACCCCAAGCGGTCATCCGGACTTCTCGGAAGCAGCCCTTTAAGGAGGCCGCACTTTAGTGAGTTTCACTGCCGCGAAGTCGACATTCGTGAGCTCACGCAGCCGGCCACAGCCGACCGATGGCACTCCGAGGCAGACGCCTGACTGCCTCGGTGAATAAATCGCTCGCCTCGTATGTCGGCATTGAACGATCTATGCATTAAGTGAACGGGGCAACCCGCGCCGCTCAGAAACCTGCCACCGGATCAGCGAAAGGCGGAATGTTTTTCATGGGTCGGGTTACGACCTGAAACTCTTCGGATTCATCGCCGGAAAGCCGCTATTGAAGATCAGATGCACCTATGCTGCGGCTCGCAAATGAGTCATTTCGACCCTGAGCAAACGGTCGGGCACAAGGAAAGTCTACCGTTCAAAGCTCGCATGCAGCCTCGTGCTTACCGTTTCGAAGCGGTGGCAAATACGTAGGCTGCAATGCGTAGTTTATGCGTTCACTGCGCCAATTTTCCGATCGTCTCTCGTTCTTGTGACTTGAGATCGGCCAGTGCAACATCCAGTTCCGCTACGATTTTTTCTCGCTGTTTCAGCATGTCATCCAATCGCACCTTTTGCTCTGCGGCCGCCTCTAGCAGTCCCTGAGAGGTCATCGAATCCAATGTCATTCTTGCAACCGTTATATACTTGTCGAATTCTCCGAGCGCGTTCGCTTTCTGCCATTCGAGAGCGTTGCCCTGGCATTGAAACATGTCTGCAGCCTTGACGATGAGTTGCTCTTTGGCAGGTCGAATCGCCGCAGTTCTGCTAGATTCCAGCTTTTCAATTTGATCTTCTGACTCCCTCTTGCAAAGCTCTGCGCAGTCCGGCCCGATGCAACCGGAGTCCACAGAGAATTGCGGTAAATGCAAACTGAGTTCGCGAGTCCTCATGGTCACTTCTGGAACGTCCATGCTCATCTCTTGCGTGACCATTTTGAATTCAGGAACGCCGACGACAACCCGCTTATCTCTTGTTTCTGGCCAGCAAATCTTTGTAATGATATCTGACCATTTTACGGTGCATTTTGGAACTCCTTTCGTCTTAACTGGGCCGACTCTTATCCAGGTATCCTCGCAAAATGTTTCTGGATACTGTCCCGTTTTTTTGTTCTCGCACCTAATGAAAGGCTCTTTTATCCACCACTCTTGGTTGACCATCTTTGTTTCTGGAACATCCATCTTCCACGACTTGCGCCCCATTTTGAATTCTGGGATATCCATCTTGAAAGAGGTTTTTTCCCATCGCACTACACCGCCGACGCATGCATCAGGCTTTAGCTCATCAGGCGGATTTTCTTCATTGAAATTATCAATTGCTTGGCCATAAGCTCTTGATGCATTTTCCATGTTCCTACTTGAAGCATTGCAATCAGGGGGGGCTGACTGCGCCTCTGCATTACTGCACAATGCGGAAAACCCTAACGCAATCAGAGGAAGCGTCGATTTTAGCATTTCAAACTCCTTACTGGCGGCAGATAAGGAAGAGCTTCAGTGAAATCGTGATTCGCGAGCATCGGATTTACTCGGGCCATTGAATTGCTGCGAAATATCGTCTTCGGGTCACAATGGCAGCGATCAGGCTCCTAATGAATTCCGCATTGAACTGCGAATAGAACTCACTCAGTCCGGACGTCTTCATCCACGATTCGAGCCAGAAGGCGGCCTATCGGAGCCGAAGCAAATGGCAGGCCAATGACATGACGATTATCTAAGCCCTAGATTTCGCATAACAAAATAGGTCCCAAGGGCTGCAGGCAACGACTGCCTCAAGATACTTGTAAAGTTTCTCGACACATATACGAAATGTAACAACAACTGACTGCTTCTGGCCGGCTGCCGCTATTGGGAGTCGTTTCCGCATAGCTGCTGTTGATCGCGGATTGAGGTGAACCGTGAGTGTCAGGTACGGCCGAGGTGCTTCCGTTTGTCGTGCGTCAGGTGAGGCGCTGGCTCTTGAATGGGGGCCTCCAGTCAGTTCGTCTAACACCCAAGTTCGCGATAGCGAAGCCTCAGCTTTAGCAATGCGCCTTGGATAGATGAGAGCTGCGGTCCGGAGGCGAGCCTTTCGCGCTGCTCCATAGTCGCGAGGTTGCCATCCAAGTCGTGGCATTCCTGCCGATCGGTGGGTTCAAGTTTCATCCGTCGCCGATAGACATCCATCTGCTTCGCGTCCATGCCAGTGAGCGGCTTTAGTGCGTCGGCCATGATTTCGCGGTGCCGTTCGAGGCGAACGTCATTGCCAACGCGTTCACTGCCCGATAACTTGCTTACCCCCCGTGTGGGTTCGACCTCTATCTTGCGCGCGCCCAGGCACGGGGAGTCCGAGTAGGTCACCTTGCCATCCACTTCACACCTGAAAACCGTTCGTGAAGGCGGTGGAAGATTCTGCGCCCATGCGCCCATGCCCGGCGCGGCGATCACGAACAGCACGATCGCCTTTAGCACAGCGCCCTTCGTCGTGCGGAGGTTTGTCGTACGCTCGACACTCTTCGACAATTCCCAGTCGTTTACCAAGTGACCTCCGGGTACATGAAGATTCGCGCTGCATCTTAAGTGCATGGCATCCTAGCTGCCAAGCACTGTGACTGCGAGGGATACGACATCCCGTCGTTTGACTCATTGACCGGCACAAGGAGGAGAACGGCACGTGATCGTCGCATTGCCGCCCGACACGGGCCAGCGACCCAAGGTCGGCCTTGGCCGGGCCATCCGGTAGGTTCCCGATCGAAGCAGCCGGTTCATCGCCCGCCCTGCCCCGCTGGATCCTCGCGCGAATCGTTGATCGCGCGCGCGATGCGCACCAGCATCGGCACGAGCGCTGGCGACTGCAGCAATTCCGGGCGCTCCTCGACAAGGGTTGCGAGGATGCTGCGCATGCCACGCACGAGCATGAAGGACGCCAGTTGCGTGTCCGCTTCGCCAACATCGTCGGCGTGCTGCTTGAGCAGAAGCTCCATGCTTCCGACGAGTTCGGCCGAGGTTCGCGAACCACGGCCCAGACCTTGTGCGCGGCCGAACTGCATGTGGCGGGCATAGCGCTGGTAGAAGTCCCGCCCCAACGAATACAGGCGTGTTTCGGTGCGCACCGTGTTGCGGAACAGCGCCTGCAGCATCTCGTCGAGCGACTTGCGGTGCAGGCGGAAGAGCTCCGGTGATGCCGCTTCGGACTCCTCATCCATGATGCGCTTGCTGATCTCGATCAGGATCGCTTCCTTGTTCGGGAAGTATTGATACACGGCGCCGACGGATACGCCGGCGCGCGCCGCGATCTTGCGCGTGGTGACCGCGTCGACGCCCTCGACCCGCAGGATCTCGCTCGCCGCTTCGAGGATGGTTTCGACCGTGAAACGCGCGCGCGCCTGGGACGGCGTCGCGCGCTCATGAGTGGCCTCGGTGCCCGCACGCTTTGCAGCCTGCCCCGTCCCCTTCCTCATTGCGCTCGCTCCCATGCGTAAGCCCGTTGCCGGCGCCCCATCAGATTATTTGCCCAAATTGTTCGGTTTTCTGCATTGCACAAAGTGCATTTCAATACAGTGACTTGCGAAGTATAGCGAAGCATTGTTCGGGTTAGCGCTCAGATTTTGTTGCTCATCCCGTCCGTGGCCTAGGATTCCCCCGAACCTCCTGCCGTGACCACGCTCGTGTGTAACACGTGGCGATCGAAGCTGACGGCAGGCCGGCGTTTTCGACTCACGACCCGAACAAAGGATTGTCATGACGGACGTCTTCATCTACGACCATGTGCGCACCCCCCGCGGCAAAGGCAAGGCCGACGGTGCGCTCGCCGAGATCACCCCCGTGCAGCTCGCAGCACAAATGCTGCAGGCAGTGCGCGACCGCAATCAGCTGGACTCCACTCTGGTCGAGGACGTGTTCCTCGGTTGCGTGTGCCCGGTCGGCGAACAGGGCGGCAACATCGCTCGCGTTGCTGCCCTGGTCGCCGGCTTCGATCACGGCGTGCCCGGTGTACAGGTGAATCGCTACTGCGGTTCCGGCCTGGAGGCGGTGAACTTCGCAGCCGCCAAGGTTGCCAGCGGGCAGATCGACATGGCGATCGGCGGAGGCGTCGAGAGCATGTCGCGCGTGCCGATGGGCAGCGATGGCGGTGCGATGGCGCTCGATCCGCAGGTGGCCTTCAAGATGTATTTCACGATGCAGGGGGTGAGCGCCGACCTGCTGTCGACGCTGCACGGCTTCACCCGTGAGCAGTGCGATGCTTACGCGGTGGAGAGCCAGCGACGCGCCGCGCAGGCGTGGGCGAACGGCTGGTTTGCCCGCTCCGTGGTGCCGGTAAAGGATGTGCTCGGCCTGCCGGTGCTGGCGCAGGACGAAGCGATCCGCCCGGATACGACCGTCGAATCGCTCGCGGCGCTGAAGCCCTCCTTCCTGGAGATGGGCACGCAATACGGCTTCGATGGCGTCGCGCTGCTGAAGTACCCGCAGCTCGAAGCGATCAATCACATGCACCACGCTGGCAACAGCTCGGGCATCGTCGATGGCGCCGCGGCGGTGCTCGTCGGCAACCGGGACATCGGTGCGCGCACGGGCCTCAAGCCGCGCGCGCGCATCCGGTCGGTGGCGACCGTCGGATCGGAGCCGACGCTGATGCTCGACGCGCCGAGCTTCGCCGCGCAGAAGGCGCTGAAGAAGGCCGGCATGAACGCCTCCGACATCGGCTTGTGGGAGCTGAACGAGGCCTTCTCGTCGGTCGTCCTGTGTCTGATGGAGCGCCTCGACGTGCCGCACGACCGCATCAACGTCAATGGCGGGGCGATCGCGATGGGACATCCGCTCGGCGCGACGGGCGCGATGATCCTCGGCACCCTCCTCGACGAGATGGAACGCCGCCAGGTCGGCACCGGCCTCGTCACGCTGTGCGAAGCAGCCGGCATGGGCACGGCGACCGTCATCGAGCTCGTCTGAGCGCCACCGGAACTATTCAAGGAATCGACCTGATCATGACTGAAGTCATCCATATCGCGGTGGACGCCGACGGCATCGCCACCCTCCTCTTCGACCGCACGGACAGTGCCATGAACACGATGGACATGAAGTTCATGGACGAGATGGAGGCGGCGGTCGAACGCCTCGTCAAGGACGACGCCATCAAGGGCGCGATCTTCACTTCCGGCAAACCCGTATTCGCCGCGGGTGCCGATCTGAAGGGAATCGAGGCCTCGCTCGAAGCCCAGGACACGCCGGTAGCCGAGCGCCTGGCACGCAATGCCTCGTTGTCGAAGCTGCTGCGTCGCATGGAAACCTGCGGCAAGCCCGTCGCCTGCGCGATCAACGGCACCGCGCTGGGCGGCGGCACCGAGATCGCACTCGCCTGCCATTACCGCGTCGTCGCCGACAGCAAAGGCATCCAGCTTGGCCTGCCCGAGGTCCAGGTGGGGCTGCTGCCCGGCGGCGGGGGCACCCAGCGCGTGTCGCGCCTCGTCGGCATCCAGGCCGCCGTGCCGGTGCTCATGGAAGGCCAGGCCTTGAGCGCGGAGAAGGCGCTCAAGATGGGGCTGGTGCACAAGGTGGTGCCGGCCGACCAACTGCAGGCCGAAGCCCGTCGCTGGCTGGTCGAGGAAGGCGACCCCGTGCAGCCGTGGGACAAGAAGGGCTTCAAGGTGCCGGGCGGCGCCGGCCCGATGACGCCGGCGATCGCACAGATGCTCGTCGTCAGCAATGCGATGCTGCAGGCCAAGACTTATCACAATCTGCCCGCGCCGAAGGCCATCCTGTCGTGCCTGTACGAGGGCCCGCAGCTGCCCATGGACAAGGCGCTTGAGGTCGAGGCCAAGTACTTCACGCTGCTGCAGCTCGACCCCGTGTCGCGCAACATGATCCGCACCCTGTTCATCAACAAGGGCAAGGCGGACAAGCTGATGCACCGCCCGGAAGGCGTCCCGAAGACCACCTTCCGCAAGATCGGCGTGGTCGGTGCGGGGCTCATGGGGGCGGGCATCGCCTACCATTGCGCCAAGCTCGGCATCGAGACGGTGCTCGTCGACCGCGACCAGGCCGGCGCCGACAAGGGCAAGGCTTATTCCGTGAAGCGCCTCGAAAAGGATATCGCCAAGGGGCGCATGACGCAGGAGAAGGCCGACGCGATCCTCGCGCGCATCCATCCAACCACCGATTACACCGGCCTTGCCGACGTCGATCTGGTCGTCGAGGCGGTGTTCGAGGATCGCGCGATCAAGGCCGATGTGACGCACAAACTGGAAGCGGTGCTGCCCAAGGATGCAGTGATCGCGTCGAACACCTCGGGCCTGCCGATCACCGAACTTGCTGAGGCCGGCGAGCGGCCGCAGGACTTCATCGGCATGCACTTCTTCTCGCCGGTCGAACGCATGCCCCTCGTCGAGATCATCCGCGGCCGCAAGACTTCGCCAGAAACGCTCGCGCGCGCCCTGGATCTGGTGCAGGCGATGAAGAAGACCCCCATCGTCGTGAACGACGGGCCGGGCTTCTTCACCAGCCGCTTCATCGGCGCCTACGTCAATGAGAGCCTCGCGATGGTCACCGAGGGGGTAAATCCTGCGCTGATCGAGAACGCCGCGAAGATGGCCGGCATCCCGGTCGGGCCGCTCACGGTGTCCGACGAGATCGGGCTCGACACTGCCTACCATGCGAGCCAGCAGCGCAAGAAGGACGAAGGCGCAGCGTTCAAGGAGACGCCGACGTTCCGCCTCGTCGAGAAGCTGGTCGGCGAACTGGGGCGCCACGGGCGCAAGAACGGCAAGGGCTTCTTCGACTATGCCGCCGACGGCAGCAAGCGCCTGTGGAAGGGGCTGGCCGAGCTATTCCCGCTGCTCGCCGAGCAGCCGACGGTCGAGGAGGTCAAGGCGCGCATGCTCTACGCACAACTCGTCGATGCCGCCAAGGCGATGGCCGACGGCATCGTGATCGACCCGGCCGACGGTGATGTCGGGGCAATCCTCGGCGTCGGCTTCCCGGCCTACCTCGGTGGCCCGTTCTCGATGATGGACACCATCGGCATCGAACGTGTGGTCAGCGAATGCGACCGCCTCGCGGCGTGCTACGGCAATCAGTACGCCGCCCCGCAACTGCTGCGCGACATGGCCGCGGAAGGTCAGACCTTCTACGGCGCGCGGCGGGTCACCCCGCCCGCGGCGGCGCGCTGACGGACGCCCACCTGCACGCCCCCATAGTGAGGAGCACAACGTGAATTTCGATTTTTCCGACGACCAGCGCCTCCTGCAGGAAGCGGTACGCACCATGCTCGCCGAGAACAGCACCTCGCAAGCGGTACGCGAAGTCCTCGAAGGGCGGGCGACCCACTCGACCAAGGTCTGGCAGAACCTCATCCACATGGGCGCCGCCGCCGCGGCGATTCCCGAGGTCTACGGCGGCGCCGGCCTCGGCTATCTGGAACTGTGCCTGGTGGCGGAGGAAGCCGGACGCCACCTCGCCGCCGTGCCGCTGTCGTCCAGCATCTACCGGGCCGCCGAGGCCTTATTGCGTGCGGGCAGCGAAGCGCAGAAGCGGCGCTGGCTGCCAGGAATCACACAGGGCGAAGTCATCGCGACTGCGGCCTTCACGAGCACCGAGCGCTACCGCGCACCGAGCCCGCTCAATTTCGACGGCCAGCGTCTCCACGGCACCAGCCCGATCCTGGCGGACGGTGCCATTGCTCAGATCGCAGTGCTGCAGGTCGGCAACGATCTCGTCGTGGTCGACCTCAACGGCCAGGGCGTGCGCCGCACGGCGCTGCCGACCATTGACCCGACGCGCCCGCTGGCGCAGATCGAGTTTTCCGGAACGCCGGCCGAAAGGCTGGAGACTGCCGAGGGCGCGGCCGTCGCTGCGCGCGTGCTCGACGCGGCGGCCGTTCTGCTCGCCTTCGAGCAGGTCGGCGGCGCCGCGCGGATTCTGGAACTCGCGCGCGACTACTCGCTCGAGCGCAAGGCCTTCGGCCGCCAGATCGGGAGCTTCCAGGCCCTCAAGCACAAGATGGCGGATATCTTCACACGCATCGAGCTAGCCCGGGTGCATGCCTACTACGGCGCGTGGGCCCTCTCGTCAGACGCGCCGGAGCTGCCCAGGGCGGCGGCCGCAGCCCGCGTCGCGGCCACCCGCGCTTTCCTTCTGGCGGCGGAGGAAGGCATCGAACTGCACGGCGGAATCGGCTTCACCTGGGAAATGGACTGCCACCTCTACTACCGCCGCGCGCGCCACCTCGCGCAACTGATCGGCAGCGAACACGCTTGGCGCGCCCGCCTCGCCGACGAACTGATCAAGGAGGCCGCGTAAGCGGAGGACCGACACATGGACTTCAACGATTCCCCCGACGAAGCCGCTTTCCGCGCGGAAGTGCGCAACTGGCTGTCTGCGAACGGGCAACGCCGCACGCGCCCCGATGAAGCGTTTGGCGAAGGTCTCGACGAGGCCGCGAAGCTCGCCCTCGCCAAGGCCTGGCAGGCGAAGAAGGCTGCGGCCGGCTATGCCGCGATCACCTGGCCGCGCGAAGCCGGTGGCATGGGCGGCACGGCGATGCAGCAGGTGATCTACCAGCAGGAGGAAGCCGCCTACCTCGTGCCACAGATGATCTTCGAGGTCAGCATCGGCATGGGCCTGCCTACCGTCATGCGCTGGGCCGCCCCCGAACTGAAGGCGCGCTTCTTGCGCCCGGGCCTCGCGGGCGAGGAGATCTGGTGCCAGCTCTTCTCCGAGCCCGGCGCGGGATCGGACACCGGCGCGGTGCGCACGCGCGCGATGCGCGACGGCGACGAATGGGTCATCAATGGCCAGAAGGTGTGGACCTCGTCGGCGCATTTCGGCGACTTCGGCATCCTCCTCGCGCGCACCGACCGGGACAAGCCCAAGCAGGACGGGCTCACGATGTTCATCGTCGACCTCAAGGCCCCGGGCGTCGAGATCCGCCCGATCCACCAGATGTCCGGCGACTCGGAATTCAACGAGGTGTTCTTCACCGACGTGCGGATCCCCGATCAATACCGCCTCGGCCCGGAGGGCGGCGGCTGGAAGGTGATGCTGAGCACGCTGATGCAGGAACGCCTGTCGGTCGGCGGCAACCTTCCGACCGACCTGCACCGGCAGCTTATCGAGCTCGCCCGGATCTGCGTCTGGGACGAGCGTCCGGCGATCGAGGACGCGCGGGTACGCGCGCGCATTGCCGACGCCTACCTCGACCAGCAGGGCGTGTCGCTGATCATCTCACGCGGCCTTACCGCCTTGTCGAAGGGCAAGACGCCCGGCCCCGAGATGTCCATCACCAAGCTTGTCGCCGCCAAGGCGATGCAGGAGATCTCGTCCTTCGCAATGGAACTTGCCGGTCCGGAAGGGCTGCTCGCTTCGGAAGTGCTCGGTGGCAATTGGCGCTACCTGCAGCGCCTGTGGCTGGGCTCGCCGGGCGCGCGCATCGCGGGCGGCACCGACGAGGTCCTGCGCAACGTCATCGCCGAACGCGTGTTAGGCCTGCCGGGCGAGATTCGCACGGACCGCAACGTGCCGTTCCGCGAACTCGATCGCACCTGAGACGGAAGAGGACGCCCCCATGACGACGAAACCCCTCAGCGGCATCAAGGTACTCGATTTCACCCAGCTCCTGCCCGGCCCGATGTGCACGCTGCATCTGGCGGACATGGGCGCCGAAGTGATCAAGGTCGAACCGCCCGGCGCGGGCGAAGCGGCGCGCGGCCCGCAGGGCACGCCCATTTCGCACTTCTTCCTCGCGGTGAATCGCAACAAGCGCTCGCTCGCCATCGACCTGAGGGCGCCGGGCGGGCGCGAAGTGATCCTGGCGCTGGTGCGTGACGCGGACATCCTCGTCGAAGGCTTCCGCCCCGGCGTGATGGCACGGCTCGGCCTCGGCTACGACGCCCTTCATGCCATCAACCCGCGGCTCGTTTACTGCGCGATCAGCGGCTACGGACAGGACGGCCCGCTCGCCGCCCTGGGTGGCCACGACATCAACTACCAGAGCTACGCGGGCATCCTTGAACAAAGCGCTCCCGCAACTGCCAGCCCCCATCCGGGCAACTTCCCCATCGCGGATCTCGCCGGCGGCGCGCTGTCCGCCGCGATGGCGATTCTCGCCGCGCTGTTCGATGCGCAGCGCAACGGTGAAGGGCGCTTCATCGACGTATCGATGACCGATTGCGCGATGGCGCTCAACGTTCAGCCCCTCGCCGGCCTCCACACGTACCAGCGTGCGATCCCGGCCGGACACGACACGCTGAGCGGCGCCCTGCCCTGCTATGGGACGTACGAAACGGCGGATGGCCGGCATCTCGCGGTTGGCGCCCTGGAGCCGAAGTTCTGGCAAAACTTCTGCCAGGCCGCGGGCTGCCCGGAGCTCATCAAGAGCGGCTGGGCTTCCGGCAAGGCCGGCCCCGCCGTCAAGGCTCAGGTCGCGGCAATCATCAAGCGCCGCACGCTCGCCGAGTGGATGGCCGCCTTCAACGGGGTTGATGCCTGTGTCAGCCCCGTGCTACGCATTGACGAGGTGCTGGCCCACCCGCATACGCAGGCACGCGGGATGACCGTGGACACCCCGCTGCCCGACGGCGGCAGCGCGCCCTACTTCGCCTTCCCCGTGAAGATGAGCAATTACCGCTTCAGCCTCGACCGCCAACCGCCTGCGGTGGGTGAGCACAACGAAGAAATCCTGCGCGAGCTCTGCTGGGCCAACGAGGCCATCGAGCGACTCAAGGCCGACGGCGCGATCTCCTGATCGGCCGCAACAACGATTACATCGGAGACATCATGACCCCTCGCAGCTTCAGCCTGGCCGATCTCTTTGCAATCACGGCTGAAACCGTCCCCGAGCGCGATGCGCTCGTGATCGGCGACAGGCGCCACTCCTACGGCCAGATGGCCCAGCGCGTCGAGCGGCTCGCCGCCTGGCTGCACGGACAGGGGATCGGCCCGGGCGACGTGGTGGGCCTGCAGATGTACAACTCGGCCGAGTACCTCGAGGCCTTCCTCGCCGCCTGCCGAGTACGCGCCATCCCTGCCAACATCAATTACCGCTATGTCGCAGACGAGCTGCGCTACCTTTACGACAACGCCGGTCTGAAGGCGCTGTTCTACAGCGCCGACCTCGAAGCGGCCGTTACCGAAGCCCTCGATGCCGCACCCGAGCTGCGCGTGAAGGTACGCACCGGAGGCGGCACGCCCGCCCTTGCCGGCGCGACCTCCTACGACGTGGCCCTGACTGGCGACCCTGCAGTGCTGCATGCGGTGCACTGCCGTGACGACGACATTTCCCTCCTCTACACCGGCGGCACCACCGGCAAGCCGAAGGGCGTGATGTGGCCGCACAAGGACCTCTTCTTCGGGAGCCTCGGCGGCGGTGCCTCATACGTCCCGGCCGAGGGGCCGATCGCCACACCGGAGCAGCTCCCCGACCGCATCCGCAAGGCCGCACCGATGCGCTTCATGCCCGTGGCCCCCCTCATGCACGGCGCGGCGCATTGGGCAACGATGGTGTCGCTGTTTGCTGGTCACACGGTGGTACTCAACGATCAGCATCATTTCAACGCCGAGCACATCCTCGATCTCATCATCCGCGAACGGGTCAATGGCCTCACCATCGTTGGCGACGCCATGGCGCTGCCGCTGCTCGACGCGCTCAACGCCCACCCGAACCGTTGGGATCTGTCTGCCCTCTTCGTGTTCGGTAACGGTGGCGCCGTACTTTCCGATCACATCAAGGAAGGCCTGAAGGCCTACCTGCCCCCCAACGTCTACTTCAGCAACGGGATGGGCTCGTCGGAAAGCGGGCAGCTCGGACTGGGCAGCAAACCCGCTGACGGCGGCATGATCCGGATCGCCGCGCGCCCCGATCTGGCCGTCGTGGTCGACGGCAACCGCCTTGCCGCCCCCGGCGAGCCGGGCATCCTCGCGCGTAGCGGCTACCTGCCGCTCGGCTATTACCGCGATCCGCAGAAGACTGCGCAGACCTTCGTCACCCTGGATGGCAAGCGCTATGTTCTCACCGGCGATGCCGCGAAGCTCGCCGATGACGGCGCAATCATCATCTACGGGCGTGGCTCCAACTGCATCAATACCGGCGGCGAAAAGGTCTTCCCGGAAGAGGTCGAGGAAGTGCTGCGCATGAGCCCGGATGTGCTCGATGCCCTCGTCGTCGGCCTTCCCGACCCGCGCTGGGGCCAGAAGGTCGTCGCGGTCGTCGCACCCCGTCCCGGCCTGTGTCTGGATCCGCAGCAGTTGCGGGCGCTGTGCCAGCAGCACATCGCCAATTACAAGATCCCGAAGGACATCGTCCTCGTGCCGGAGGTGAAACGCTCTGCCGCCGGCAAGGCGAACTATCCCTGGGCACGCGAAGTCGCGATCGGCGCCTTGCAATGAGCCCGGAGAGCGCCCATGCCCATTCCTGAACTTCTCGCCGGGCGCCTGTCGCTGCCCCTCATCTGCTCCCCGATGTTCCTCGCCAGCGGCCCGGAACTCGTGATCGCGCAGTGCAAGGCCGGCGTCGTTGGCACCTTCCCCACCCTCAACGCC
>NZ_WTVS01000045.1 GCF_012911005.2 Aromatoleum toluolicum
GTGCTGCACGCTAGCTCCCTCCCCTTCAAGGGGGCGGAGGCGGGGTTTCGTGGAGCACCGCTCCGCGCCGCCGCAGCGGCGGAGCGAAGCGGAGACTCCCGGGTTGGGGTGGGGATGGGTTAAGCAGGCGCCGCAGAAACCCATCCCCCTCCTAACCTCCCCCTTGAAGGGGGAGGAACAAGGTGCCCGAGGCAGCCGGCGTGAATTCGACTGCCGCGCTAATAATCCGCCCCGGCTGCGCTCAGTCGCGCCGCGCGCGCTCGTAGCGCTGACGCCAGTCGCGCCGCGAGTCCTGCCACCACGCGCGGTCGAACACCCACGACAGCGTCGGCAGCAGGGGGCCGAGAAAGGTGTTCGCCAGCGACTCGCCGCCGCACACGGGGACCTCGGGATCGACGCGCAGCACGCGCAGACGTTCGGCCAGCGTGGGGTGGAAGTCGGCCTCGGACGCGGCACCGGCGAACATGCTGCGGATGTCCATCGGGCCGGGTTCCGGGCGGCGGAAGCCGGCAAGCACGCCCAAGCCCATCTCGCGGAAGGGGCGGATCAGCGGCTGGGGCGTGGTGCGGCTTTGCGCCATGATCTTGCGCCAATAGTCCTCATTGAGGAAACGCTCCTTCAACGCGACCTCGACGAGCGCCTCGCCGACCCGCTGCGCACCGACCACGCGCGCCGCGCCGGCATCGGCCTCGAACTCTTCGAGGCGCGACAGGCGCATCGCGGCGCGCAGGTCACCCGCGGTCCAGTTGTCCAGCGCGCGACCGAGGCGCGGCGCATCCTCGATGCAGCGGTCGAGGGCGCGGAACCACCATGCACGCAGGTGGCCCCACCAGCCGTCCAGCCCGCGGCGCTGCGCCGCAAGATGGGCGAACTCGTGCGCGAGGATTGCGCGGAACTGGCGCCGGGTCACGCTGTGGGCCAGCGGCAGGCCGATCATCAGATGGGTTTCCAACGGACCGATCCAGCCCCAGCGGGGGCGCTGCAGGATTGCTGCATTCATGTCGCCAACGACCCACACCGCGTCGATGCGGATTCCGCCGAAACGGTTGCCGGTGCGCTCGATGAGGCGGAACAGCCCTTCCGCGAGCTCCTCCGGCAGGCGCACGCCGTCGGGCCGGGCTACCGGCGCGAACAGCCAGCCGCACACCAGCACGCACGAGGCCGTCGCGATCAGGAAGCTGACGACCGCGGCCAGGGCCCAAACCACGTTGCCCGCAACCAGGGCAGACCAGGTGCCCCCCACCAGCAGCACCACGATGGCACCCAGGGCGAGCGCGAGCAGCCCCAATGCGGAGAGGCCCGCCGTGGCGCGCAGACCAAGCCTGCGAGCAAGACGTGCGCGAGTGCGCGAGAGGCGGTTTTGGACAGCTGCCATGCTTGGCACCCCGATAAACCATGATCGAAACGCGGAATATACTTAACAAGAAGTAAGCGCAACATTGCACCTTAGTAATACACACACCAACAATTTGCATATAAATCAATGTGAAAGGCGCACAAACCGGAGGGAATTGCCTTACAGGACCCTTGTTGCACTGCAGGAAACCTGTGTACAATTACAACACCTGTGTCCTTGGCCAATCGGCCGCAGGCCCTCCGCTAACATCCTGTGGCGACCCTTTTTTTGGTCGCACTACCCCGCCCGCCTCGATTGGTGTCGCTCTAACGCAGCGACAGGCCGTCGCTGGAGCATCCTTCTTGATCAATTCCGAAGTTTCCTTCGCCAGTCTTGGACTGGCCGAACCCCTTTTGCGCGCCATTTCCGAGTCCGGCTACACGCAACCGACTCCGATCCAGGCGCAGGCGATTCCGCTGGTGCTGGCCGGCGGCGACCTGCTTGCCGCGGCCCAGACCGGCACCGGCAAGACCGCCGGCTTCACGCTGCCGCTGCTGCACCGGCTTTCTGCAGCTCCGGCCAGCGCCCCCAAGGCCGGGCGCCCGCGCTGCCTGATCCTCACCCCGACGCGCGAGCTCGCAGCACAGGTCGAGGAATCCGTGCAGACCTACGGCAAGCACCTGCCGCTGACCTCGATGGTCATGTTCGGCGGCGTGAACATCAATCCGCAGATCGCGGCGCTGAAGAAGCGCGTCGATATCCTCGTCGCGACGCCTGGGCGTCTGCTGGACCATGCCGGCCAGAAGACCGTCGACCTGTCGGGGGTCGAGATTCTCGTCCTCGACGAGGCCGACCGCATGCTCGACATGGGCTTCATCCGCGACATCCGCAAGGTGCTCGCAATGCTGCCGAAGCAGCGCCAGAACCTGCTGTTCTCGGCGACCTTCTCGGACGAGATCCGCTCGCTCGCCAACGGCCTGCTGAACAACCCGGGCTGCGTCGAGGTCGCGCGCCGCAACACGACCACCGAGCTGGTCGAGCAATCGGTGTATTCGGTGCCGCAGAAGCAGAAGCGCGACCTGCTCGTGCATCTGGTGAAGGAGCACGACTGGCATCAGGTGCTGGTGTTCACGCGCACCAAGCACGGCGCCAACCGGCTCGCCGAATACCTCGGCAAGCACGGCATTCCCGCCGCCGCGATCCACGGCAACAAGAGCCAGGCGGCGCGCACGCGCGCGCTGTCGCAGTTCAAGGACAACTCGCTGCCGGTGCTGGTCGCGACCGACATCGCGGCGCGCGGCCTGGACATCGACCAGCTGCCGCAGGTGGTGAATTTCGAGCTGCCGAACGTGCCGGAAGACTACGTGCACCGCATCGGCCGCACGGGCCGCGCGGGATCGACCGGCAAGGCGATTTCCTTCGTCGACAGCGAGGAGAGGCCCTACCTCGCGTCGATCGAGCGCCTGATCAAGCGCACCATCGATCGCGCCACAGTGCCGGAGTTCGTGACCCACGCGCCCGATCCGGGCGACAGCGAGCGACCGCCGCGCGACCCGCGCCAGTCGTCGGGACGGCGCAACGACGGCCGTGCGCCGCGCCAGCCGCTCGCAGAACGTCCGGCGCCGCGCACGCAGCCGCACGGCGCGAACCGCCAGCCGGCACGGCAGGGCGCACAGGGCACAGCGGGTGATGGCGGCAAGCCGGCAAACCGCCCGGCCCGCAACGGCGACGCGCAGGGCAATCGCAGTGCGCGCAACGGCGAGGCGAACAGGAACGGCGCACCGCGAGGCCAGGAGCCCAGCGGCAACCGTGCGCCGCGCACAGGCGACGCCCCGCGCGCACCGGCGCGTCAGGATACGGCGCGTAGCCCCGCGCCGCGCGCCGCGCTCTTCAACGCAAAGCCGGGCAACCGCGGCGGCTGAGCGTCACCGCGACGGGTGCGGTTCAGCTACGCCGCACCCCGACGACCTTTTGATAGAGACCACCGAACAAGGTGGTCTTTTTCCATGCGAACTCCTCGCCCAACGGCGACAGCGCCGTGATATCGGTGTCGAGCAGCGAGGGCGCAAACGGCTCGAGCCAGCGGAACACCTGCGCCATGACCGGGCGCAGGGGGTGCCAGGGCCGGGTGCGGTGGTAATCGACGAACACGATCTTGCCGCCCGGCTCGACCGCCCCGAGGAGGTTGTGCACGATGCACGCGCGCTCGAGCGGCGGCACTTCATGCAGCAGGAAGAAGCAGCACACGGCTTCGTGCGACGCGGCCGCGAGGCAATCGGGCCGCGCCAGATCGCCTTGACGTACCTCGGCGTGCGCGAGGCCGTCGAGCTTGCGGCGGGCGTTCGCGACCTGGATCGGCGCCACGTCGACGACGTCGAGCGCCCCGTTGCAGCCGACACGCTCGGCGAGCAGGCGCGAGAACGGGCCATAGACGCACGCCGCCTGCAACAGACGCTGTCCCGGAGCGAACTCCTCGACCGCTGCGCGCATCAGGCGCCACGCATTGCCCCACAGGATGGCCGAAACGACCCATTCCCGGTCCAGCCAGGGCAGGGTGCGGTGGCTGAGATAGGCCCAGTGATAGGTGCGCGACAGGTAGGACGGCACCGCACAGGCTTTTGTCACGGGCTGCATCATGGCGGAATCTGCAGAAATCTGTGTCATACCCGCCAGCATAACCGGATCCGCTGGCGCGCGGAACGCCGACTGCATACGCCCGGAGTATTCCGGGAAAGTGGACTACCCGGTTAGGGCAGGCGGCGCGAAATCGCTTGCCGGATCGGCTGCCGAATGACGTAACGGCAACTTGCGCGCCCGGCGCGCTTCCCCTATTCTCCGCGTTGAATTCGATCCGGGTTCCCCGCCGCGCAGCCGCGTGACGGGGTGAAACGGGAAGTCCGGTGACGTCGGAGGACACGCTCCTTCGACCAGTCCGGCGCAGCCCCCGCTGCTGTAAGCCTGACGGATCCGCCACACGCCACTGAGCCTTGCGCTCGGGAAGGCGGCGGAATCCGGTGGAAGGCGAGCCAGAAGACCGGCCCGATCGATTTGGAAGGTTTGTGCCCCGGGGTGTGGGCTTGCCGACTGGAATCCGATCGCGTCTGTCACGGGCCTCAAGCGCCCGAACGCAGCCACTCATCGACCCAGCCTCAAGCTGCGCCCGACCGTGCCGTCCGTCGGCGCCGTCGGCTGTCGCCATCCCCCGGTGCTTGTTCAATGCACTCGCGGGGAGCCGTATGCATTCCAAGTCCTTGCCGGGAACCGTGTGCTTCGTCGGCGCCGGTCCGGGCGATCCGGACCTGATCACCGTAAAGGGTCGCCGCCTGCTCGAGCAGGCGGGCGGGATCCTGTTCGCCGGCTCGCTGGTCGACCAGGCGGCGACGCTCCATGCGCCGGAAGGCTGCGCGATCCGCGATTCGAAGGACATGACGCTCGAGGAGATGAGCGCGTGGCTGATCGACGCGGCATCCCGCCACGAAACCGTCGTGCGGCTGCAGACCGGCGACCCCGGTCTGTATGGCGCGCTCGTCGAAATGACGCGGCTGCTCGATGCGGCCGGCGTGCCGTGGAAGGTCGTACCGGGGGTGTCCTCGGCGCTGGCCTCGGCCGCCGCGGCGGGCGAGACGCTGACGCTGCCGGAAGTCACGCAAACGGTGATCCTGACGCGCGTCGCCGGGCGCACGCCGATGCCCGCGGGCGAGGAACTCGACGCGCTGGCCGCGCACCGCACGACGCTGTGCATCTTCCTGTCGATCACGCTGCTGCACGAGGTGCAGGACGCGCTGCGCCGCGCCGGCTGGCCGGAGGACGCGCCAATCCTGGTCGTGCAGAAGGCGAGCTGGCCGGGCGAGGAGAAGATCGTCCGCGGCACGCTCGCCGACATCAAGAAGAAGTGCCAGGCGGAGAAGATCGCCGCGCAGGCGATGATCATCGCGAGCCCCGCACTGGGCGCCCGCGACTGGCCCGAGATCGCCCGTTCCAAACTCTACGACCCGGCTTTCAGCCACCGCTTCCGCCGGGCCACCGTCACGGAAGACGCATCATGAACGACACCACGATCCTGCTGGTCGGGCACGGCTCGCGCAACCGCGCGGGCAACGACGAGATCGAACGCTTTGCCGCCGAGTGGCGCGCACGCCGCCGGGAGTGGCGCATCGAGGCCTGCTTCATCGAGTACGCCGACGTGCTGCTCGATACGGGGCTCGACCGCGCTGCGACAGGTGCTGCACGCGTGATCGTGATCCCCTTCATCCTCAACGCCGCGGGCCACGTGAAGATGGAGATCCCGGCGGCGATCGAGCAAGCGCGCGAGCGTCACCCCGGCGTCGCGTTCGAATGCACCCGCCACCTCGGCATGGGACGCGAGATCTTCAAGGTGCTGATGGGCCAGCTCGAGCGCCTGATGCGCGCGCTGCACATGCCTGATCCCTGCACCACCGGCGTGATCCTGCTCGGTCGCGGGTCGTCGGACGCCGGCGCGAACGGCGAGCTCGCGAAGATGGCGCGCTGGATCTTCGAGGACACCGATCACGAGCTCGTCGAGCTCGCCTTCACCGGCGTGACCTGGCCGCGACTGGAAACCGCCGTGCAGCGCCAGGTGCGCCTCGGCATGACGCAGATCGCCGTGGTGCCGGTGTATCTCTTCACCGGCGTGCTGATCGAGCGCATCGACGCGCAGCTCGCACGCCTGCGCGCACAGTACCCGCAGATCGCGTTCGCGCTCGGCACGCATTTCGGTTTCGACGCGGGCATCTTCGAACTGGTCGAGGCGCGCGTTGCGGACGCGGAAGGCGATGGAGAGGCCCTGCTCGAGTGCGACGGCTGCAAGTATCGCCTCGCCGCCGAGGCCGAACACCTGCACGACCACAGCCACACCGCAGGCCATCACGACCACGCCCACGATCACGGTCAGATGCATCACCACCACGAGCACGGCCACGGCTGCGCCCACCCCCACGCACCGCACGCCGGCTGCGCCCACCCCGCCCACGCCTGAACCATGCACAGCAACGTCGTCACCGAACAGCTCACCGCCGCCGGACGCGCGATCGAGCACGATTCCTTCGCGATCATCGACGCCGAGGTCGGGCGCCACGACTACCGGGCGGAGCAGTGGCCGGTCGTCCGCCGCATGATCCACGCCAACGCGGACTTCGAATTCAACGGCCTGACCGACTTCCACGCGGACGCGGTCGCGGCGGGTCTTGGGGCGATCCTCGCCGGCGGCACGCGCATCGTCGCCGACGTCGAGATGATCTGCGTCGGCCTGTCGGCCTCGCGCCTCGCGCACTTCGGCATGCGCACGCACCAGTTCATCTCCGACGCGGACGTGATCGAGCAGGCGAAGGCCGAGGAAACCACGCGCGCCGTGCAGGCGATGCGCAAGGCGCACCGTCAGGGGCTGCTGGACGGCGCGATCGTGGGCATCGGCAACGCGCCGACGGCGCTGATCGAAGTCGTGCGCCTGATCCGCGAGGAAGGCGCGCAGCCCGCGCTGGTCGTCGGCATGCCGGTCGGATTCGTGTCGGCGGCCGAATCGAAGGACCTGATGGCGGAAGTCGCGGACGTGCCGTGGATCGTGATCCGCGGCCGCAAGGGCGGCTCGACGCTGGTCGTCGCGGCGATCCATGCGCTGCTGGGCTTGGCCGAGGCGCGCCAGCGCGAGCAACAGGCGCCGGCGGCGTAAGCGGGGACGCGATCGATGGCAGCAGGCCACGTCTTGCCGGAGAAGGTACGCAAGGGCGATGCGAAGCGCGAGCGCGGCAACCGCACGGGCTTCACGACCGGCGCGAACTCGGCCGCCGCCGCGACCGCGGCGACGCTCGGCCTCGCGCAGGGTGAAGTCCCGGCCGAGATCGAGTGCGTGCTGCCGAACACGATGCACGTGACTTTTCGCATCACCGACGGGCGCGTCGAAGGCGACTCGGCCCACGCGGTGAGTATCAAGGACGCGGGCGACGACCCGGACGCGACCGACAAGGCGCATCTCACCGCGGACGTGCGGCGCATCCCGAACGGCGGCGGCGAAGTGATCCTGAAGGGCGGACCGGGTGTCGGTGTGGTCACGAAGCCCGGTCTCGGCCTCGAAGTCGGCGGTCCGGCGATCAATCCGGTGCCGCGCAGGAACATCTGCGACAACGTCGCGCGCGCCGGCGCCGCGATCCTCGCGGCCGGCGACAGCCTCGAAGTGACGATCTCCGTGCCGGGCGGCGAGGAGATGGCGAAGAAGACGCTCAATGCGCGCTTGGGCATCCTCGGCGGCATCTCGATCCTCGGTACGACGGGCATCGTGCGCCCCTACTCGACCGCGGCCTTCCGCGCGAGCGTGATCCAGGCGGTCGACGTCGCCGCGAACCAGGGCCAGACGACGGTCGTGTTCACGACCGGCGGGCGTACCGAGAAGTGCGCAATGCGCGAATTCCCCGAGCTCGACGAGGCCTGCTTCGTGCAGATGGGCGACTTCGTGAAGGCGGCCTTCACGACCGCGGTCAGGCAGGGCATGCAGCGCATCGTCGTCGGCGCGATGGTCGGCAAGCTGACCAAGATCGCACAGGGCCTGTCGGTGACGCACGCCTGGCGCGAGGAGATCGACCGCCAGCTGATCGCGGATGCCGCGACCGAAGTCGGCGCGCCGTCGGAGGTCGTCGAGCAGATCCGCGCCGCCGAGACCGCGCGCTTCGCCGCCGAGAGCCTCGCCGAACTGGGGCTCACCGTGCCCTTCCACCGCGCGCTCGCGGTCCGTGCGATCCGCAGCCTGCGCGAACGCTACCCCGGCCCGCACCGCCTCACCGTGCTCGCCTGCAATTTCGAAGGCGTGCCCATCGTCACCGTGGAGGAATCCGAATGTCTGACCCTCGCTGCCTGATCCTGGGCATCCTCGACGACGGCTGGGACGGCCTGTCGGCCGCCGGCCGCGCGCGTCTCGCTGCCAGCCGTGTCGTGATCGGCGCGCGCCGCACGCTGGATCTCGTCGCGCCGCATCTCGGTGCCGAAGTCGAGCTGCGCGACATGGACGGCGCGCTCGGCAAGACGCCGGAATGGGTACGCGCGGCGCTCGCCGACCACCTGGCGGTCACCGTGCTCGCGACCGGCGATCCGCTATGCCATGGGATCGCGCGCTTCCTGATCGACAAGATTGGCGCAGCGAGCGTGGAAGTGCTGCCGGCGCCGTCGACGATCGCGATCGCCTGTGCACGGCTGAAGAAGCCGTGGCAGGACGCGGCGACCCGCTCCTGCCACGGCACCGATGCCGGCGAATGGCACACCGGCGCGACGCCCGGCCACGGCCTGTACGGAATCGTGCGCGCGGTCGCGGAACACGAGCGCGTGGCCGCCTTCACGAGCCCGGCGAACAGCCCGGGCCGCATCGCACGCGCTCTCCTCGCGGCAGGCTACGGTGCCGACCTGCGCATCTCGGTCGCTGCGCGCCTGTGTCTGCCCGACGAGGAAATCTTCGCCGACCTCACGCTCGCGGAGGCCGCGGAACACGAGTTCCCGCACCCCAACATCGCCGTCATCGACTGGAAAAAACCGCAGAAAAAACCGGGGACAGACCACGGTTTTCCGGAAGGAAACCGTGGTCTGTCCCCGGTTTATTCACGCGCGGTTTTCGGTTTCGAGGACGGTGACTTCGTGCAGCGCCACCCGGAAAAGGGGCTGATTACCAAGCTCGAAGCGCGCGCGGTGTCGCTCGCGAAACTCGGGCTGCGCACCGACAGCCTGGTGTGGGACATCGGCGCCGGCTCAGGCTCCGTCGGGCTCGAGGCCTCGCGCATCGCCCGCCTCGGCCACGTCTGGGCGATCGAGAAGAACACCGGCGACGCCGCGAACGCGCGCGAGAACGCGCAGCGCCTGCAGGCGACGAACTACACGCTGGTCGAAGGCAAGGCGCCAGACGGCCTCGACGCGTGGCCCGATCCGGACGCAGTTTTCATCGGCGGCTCGGGCGGCGAACTCGCGGGCCTGATCGAGCTGTGCCTCGCGCGGCTGCGACCCGCCGGACGCCTCGTGATGAACTTCGTCACGCTCGAAAACCTCGCGACCGCGACGACAGCGCTCGCCGCGGCCGGCGCGGATTGGGAGGTGACGATGCTGTCGGCCGCGCGCAGCCAGCCGATCCTCGACATGCACCGGCTGGCCGCGCAGAACCCGGTGTGGATCGTCACCGCGCGTAAAGAACTCCCCGCTACAGAGACCAATAATGAATAAGCATCTCCCCTCCCCCCGCTACGGCCGCCTGATCGGCGTGTCGCTCGGGCCCGGCGATCCCGACTTGATCACGCGCCGCGGCTGGACCGCTCTGCAGTCGGACGCGCTCTGGACTTATCCGGTGAAGAAGGCCGAGGAACGCTCCTACGCGCTCGACATCGTTGTGCGCGGCGGCCTCGACGTGCCGGCCGACGCGGTCGAGCTGGTGTTCCCGATGACGCGCGACGCGGTCGCGCTCGCGAAAGCCTGGGCGCGCGCCGCCGCCCGCACTGCCGAGCTCCTCGCCGAAGGGCGCGACGTCGCCTTCCTCGTCGAAGGCGACGCCTCCACCTACTCGACCTTCCGCCACCTCGCCCGCGCGGTGCGCGAGCTGGCGCCGGAAGTCGAGGTCGAGACGATTCCCGGCGTCAGCTCCTTCGCTGCGGCCGCGGCCTGCGCCGACGTCGCGCTCGCCGAGGAGGATGAAACCGTCGCGGTGATCCCCGCAGCCTACGGTGTGTCGGTGATCGACCACCTGCTCGACGAGTTCGACACGCTGGTGCTGATGAAGGTGAAACCGCTGCTCGACGAGGTGCTGGATCTCCTCGAAGCACGGGACCTGCTGACGACCAGCTGCTTCGTCGAGAAGGTCGGCTCGCCCGAGGAGCGCGTCGTCAAGGACGTCGCGAGCCTGCGCGGCGAGAAGGTCAATTACCTGTCGCTGCTGCTGGTGCAGAACCCGAAGCGGGCGCGCGGCGAACTGCGTCGCGGCTGCCGCAAGCGCGCTGCGACTGCCGAAGGCAAGACCACTGCGGAGGCCGTGGCATGAGCGTCCACCTCCCCTTCCCGAACGAACGCGTCGCGGTCGTCTCGATCACCAGGCACGGCATCGCGCTCGCCGGCAAGGTCGTCGCGGCGATCCCCGGCGCACGGCTCTTCGCGCCGGAAAAATTCCGCGCCGAAGCCGACGCTGCCGCCCCCGGCGCCGCGACCTGCTACACGGGCAAGACCGGCGACCAGATCCCGGCGCTCTTCGCGGGCTTCGACGGCATCGTCGCAATCGTCTCGCTCGGCGCCGTCGTGCGCCTGATCGCGCCGCACCTGAAGGACAAGGAACAGGACCCCGGCATCGTCGTGCTCGACGAAGGCGGCCGTTACGCGATCCCGATGCTCTCCGGCCATCTCGGCGGTGCCAATGCGCTCGCCGGCGTGCTCGCCGCGGCGCTCGGCGCGCAGCCGGTGCTGACCACCGCGTCGGACGCGCGCGAGACGCTCGCCGTCGATCTGCTGGGCCGCGAACTCGGCTGGACCTTCGATGCGAGCCACGACGAGATCGTGCGCGCGAGCGCCGCGGTCGTGAACGACGAACCGGTCGCCCTCGTGCAGGAAGCGGGCAGCCGCGACTGGTGGACTCGTCATGCGAACGGCCGCAGCGGTCCGCTGCCTGCGAACCTGAAACGCTTCGAGCGCCTCGAGGACGTCGATCCCGAGAATTTCGGCGCGGTACTGTGGATCAGTGATCGGGAACTGCCCGCCGGCTGGGCCGAACGCCTCGCCGGGCGCCGCGTGATCTACCGTCCGCCGCAGGAAGCGGCGTGATGTCATCGCAGATCGCGTCGTCCGGCGTCGCCTTGGGTCTCGGCTGCGACCGCGGCACGCCGTCGGAGACGATCGCCCGCGCGATCGCCCAGGCGCTCGCCCAGGCCGGCGCAAACCTCGCCGACGTACGTGCAGTGGCGAGCATCGACCTCAAGGCCGACGAGGCCGGGTTGCTCGAACTCGCAGCCAGTCACGGCTGGACGATCGCCTTCCACCCGGCGGCGGCACTCGCCGACGTGCCCGTGCCGAATCCGTCCGAAACGGTACGCCGCCACACCGGCACGCCATCCGTGTCCGAAGCCGCGGCGCTGCTCGCCGCCGGGGCGGATCTGACGCATCTGATCGTCGAAAAACACAAGCTCCGCGGCGCCGACGGCCGCAACGCCACCGTGTCGGTCGCCCGCATGTCGGCATCGAACTGATTTTCAAACGCTGTCACACCCATCGAAGAAGGAGAACCACCATGCAACAGCAAGCCGCCCTGCAAATCGCCCGCCCGAAGAGCGCCCTGATGGCGATCGCCATGCCCGTCCTCACCGCCGCGCTGCTCGGCGCCGTGATCGTCTATGGCGTGGGCTTCAGCCCGATCGCGGCGGCCCACAACGCCGCGCACGACGCCCGCCACGTCAACGTCTTCCCCTGCCACTGAGCGCGGAGCCCGGCATGCTGTTCCGTCGTATCGTCCTGTGCGCCCTGCTGGTCGGGGCGCTGGCGGGCCTGCTCGTGAGTGCCGTGCAGCACTGGCAGGCCATCCCGCTCATCGCCGCCGCGGAGGTGTTCGAAGGTTCCACCGACCCGGCCGAACCGGCCACGCCGCTCGCCGCAACCGCGCATGATCACGACCACAGCCACGACGATGCGCACGCACACGACGCTGCCGAGTGGGCGCCGGAAGACGGCACCGAACGGCATGTCTGGACCGCCATCGCGAACGTCCTTACCGCGATCGGCTTCGGCCTCGTCCTGGTCGCGGCGATCACGATCTGGGAACACCTGCGTGGCCGTCCCCTGGCGTCAGCGCGCACGGGTCTGGTTTGGGGCGCGGCCGGCTGGATCTGCGTCTTCGGACTGCCGACGCTGGGCCTTCCACCGGAACTTCCGGGCAGCGTCGCCGCGCCGCTCGGTGATCGTCAGGCGTGGTGGCTGCTCGCGGCTGCGAGCGGCGCTGCGGGCCTCGGGCTGCTCGCCTTCGTGCGCGGGCCGCTGCGCTGGGCGGGCCTTGCGGTACTCGCACTGCCCTTCGCGGTCGGAGCGCCGCATCTCGCCGGCGGGCCGTTCGCCGGCTACGACATCGGGATCGCCCAGCAGATGGAAGCGCTCGCCGGCCCCTTCGCGATCGCGACCACCATCGCCACCGCCGTTCAATGGCTCGCGCTGGGCGGGCTCTCCGGCTGGGCCGTCGCACGCTGGGTGCGACCCGCGCTCGCAGACCTGGCAACGATACCGTAGGGCGGGAGGAGCATAGCGCATCCCGCCAATCATACGTAAAGGGTGGCTCAGCCGCCGCTTTGGCGGGATCCGCTGCGCTACGCCCGCCCTACGTCCTCAACACAGAGAAGAACATCATGACCACAGGCAAGATCATGCTGGTGGGCCTCGGGCCCGGCAGCGTCGAGCACATGAGCGGCCGCGCGCGCGCCGCGATCGCCGAAGCCGACACCATCATCGGCTATGTCACCTACATCCGCCTCGTCGCCGATCTCGTCGACGGCAAGGAGGTCGTCAAGAAGTCGATGACCGAGGAGCTCGACCGGGCCATCGAAGCGCTTGACCGGGCGAAGCAGGGCAAGAAGGTCGCGCTGATCTCGTCCGGCGATGCCGGCGTGTACGGCATGGCCGGACCGACCTTCGAAGTGCTATTCCAGGCCGGCTGGACGCCGCCCACTGGCCGACCTGGGGATATCGAAGTCGAGATCATCCCCGGTGCCTCGGCGCTCAACACCTGCGCGGCACTCGTCGGCGCACCGCTGACGCACGACTTCTGCGCGATCTCGCTGTCGGATCTCCTCACGCCGTGGCCCGTGATCGCACGCCGCCTCAACGCCGCCGCCGCCGCCGACTTCGTCGTCGCCCTCTACAACCCCAAGAGCGGCCGCCGCGCCCGTCAGATCGTCGAGGCGCAGCGCCTCTTCCTCGCGCACCGCCGCCCGGACACCCCGGTCGCGATCGTGAAGTCCGCCTACCGCCCCAAGCAGCGCATCGAATTCACGACGCTGGCGCAGATGACCGAGTGCGACATCGGCATGCTCAGCACGGTGCTGATCGGCAACTCCAACACCTTCGTGCGCGACGGCCTGATGGTCACGCCGCGCGGCTACGCGAACAAGTACGACGTCGATACGGGCGACACGCGCGACGGCGAAAAGGCCGGCCGCTCGCTGTCGACCGGCCTCGACGGCTGGCTCGAGGCGCTCCGCAGCAGCGACGAGACGCTCGAACAACTCGCACGCCGCCACGGCCTGCCCGCCGACTACATCGCCGCCGCGCTCGCCGACAGCCGCGACGACGAACCGACCGCCGCGGACGAGGCGCTCGCATGAGCGCGCCATCGGAAGCGACGGCACTGCCGTCCGGCATGCCCGAAAAACCGAAACTCGGCAGCTACCGCCGCCACCTGCTGGTATGCACCGGCCCGCGCTGCACGCAGAACGGCGAATCGCAGGCGCTGTTCGACAGCCTCGGCGACACCTTCAAGGCCGCCGGTCTCGACAGCGGCGAACTGCGCGTCAAGCGAACCCGCGTATCCTGCTTCGCCGCCTGCAAGGGCGGCCCGATCGTGTGCGTACAACCCGACGGCGTGTGGTACTACAATGCCATCCGGGAGAACATGCAGCGCATCGTCGAACAGCACCTCGCAGGCGGCCAACCGGTCGAGGAACTGGTTTTCCACCGCGGCCCCGCCGCACCCTGCTGACCGCCGGCTCCGTCGATAGGCGGAGCCAATCGAATTTCCCATACGCATCCGTACGTTTTCCATACGCACCGGTATGGACGCGGCTATAATCGCGCCCGAATCGATTCACAGATAGTCGAAGCCAGGGAGAGGAAGGACATGAGCGTACAGACCCAGTATCAGCAGAAAAGGATGAGTGCCGCGGACGCCGCGGGACTCGTGCAGTCGGGCGACACCGTCATCGTCCCGACCGGCGTCGGCGAGCCGCCCACGCTGCTCGAAGCGCTGTCGGCACGCCGTCACAGTCTCGAGAACGTCGTCGTCAGCCAGATCCTGCCGCTGCGCAAGTACGGCTATTTCGACCCCGAGACGGTCGCCAACGTGCGCCACAGCGCGTACTTCTTCGGCGGTGCATCGCGCCCGGGCGGACAGGCCGGCTGGGTGGACTTCATGCCCAACTACTTCTCCGAGATCCCGCAGCTCATCGACCGCGGCCTCACGCCTGCCGACGTCGTGTTCTCGATGGCCTCGCCGATGGACGAGCACGGCTACTTCGCACTCTCGCTCGGCCCCGACTACACGATGGCCGCGGTGAGGAAGGCGCGCGCGGTGGTCCTCGAGGTGAATCCGAACGTGCCCTTCGCCTACGGCGACTGCCACGTGCACATCTCGCAGGTCGCGGCACTGATCGAAAGCGACGCCCCCATCCTCGAAGTCGGCCTGCCGACGATCGGGCCGGTGCAGGAAGCGATCGGCAAATACGTCGCCGACCTGATCGACGACGGCGCGACGCTGCAGATCGGCTACGGCGGCATCCCCGACGCCGTCGTGATGCAGTTGAAACACAAGCACGACCTCGGCATCCACACCGAGATGATCGGCGACGGCATCCTGTCCCTGATCGAGTCCGGCGCCGTGACGAACCGCAAGAAGACGCTCAAGCCGGGCAAGATGCTGGCGACCTTCGCGCTCGGCTCGAAGAAGCTGTACCAGTACATGCACCGCAACCCGACGCTCGAGATGCACCCGGTCGACGTCACCAACGATCCCTACTACGCCGCGCAGAACGACAGTCTCGTCGCGATCAACGCGACGATGCAGGTCGACTTCCTCGGCCAGTGCGGCTCGGAGAGCCTCGGCCCTCTGCCCTACTCCGGCACCGGCGGGCAGGCCGACTTCGTGCGCGCGGCCAACCGCTCGAAGGGCGGCAAGGCCTTCATCGTGCTGCCGTCGACGGCCAAGGACGACACCATCTCGCGCATCGTGCCGACCCTCACCCCGGGCACCCACGTCACGACCAGCAAGAACGACATCAACTATGTCGTCACCGAGTACGGTGTCGCCCAGCTGCGCGGCAAGACTGCCAAGCAGCGCTGCGAGGCCCTGATCGGCATCGCGCACCCGGATTTCCGCGGTGAGCTGCGCGAAGCCGCGAAACGTCTGAACCTCCTGTAAGAAACACCCCCGCGCGCCCCCGGCGGCCAGGAATGCCGCAAAATATCGCCCTGACAAGAAATCAGGACGACCTCACCCCATGCGCCACCACCGCTACCTCGACGACTTCGCCCCCGGCGAACGCTTCGCCACCGCCGGCATCACCCTCACCGAAGGCCAGATCATCGACTTCGCAATGGCGTACGACCCCCAGCCCTTCCACCTCGACACCAATGCCGCCGCCCAATCCCCCTACGGCGGCCTCATAGCCAGCGGCTTCCAGACTGTCGCCCTGACCTTCCGCCTCTTCATCCAGACCGGCATCATCGCCGAGTCCAGCATCGGCTCCCCCGGCATCGACGAACTGCGCTGGCTCGCCCCGGTGCACCCCGGCGACACCCTGCACGCCGAACTCGAAGTCCTCGAAGTCAGGCCCTCGCGCTCCAAGCCCGACCGCGGCATCGTCCGCATGCTGTATAAGACCATCAACCAGCACGGCGAGACCGTCGCCTCCTACATCGGCAACCACCTCCTCAAACGCGCCCCGACGCTGGCCGACTGAAGCGCCGGCGTACGCCGCGCCTTCCATGCAACGCCGCATCGCCCACCTCGACATGGACGCCTTCTTCGCGTCCGTCGAACTCCTGCGCTACCCGCAACTCGCCGGCCAACCCGTCGTCGTCGGCGGACGGCGCGGCGCGCTCGCGGGAGACAGCCTCGAAGACTTCCCGCGCCTGCGCCACTACGTCGGCCGCGGCGTCGCCACCACCGCGACCTACCCCGCCCGCGCGCTCGGCGTGCATTCGGGCATGGGGCTGATGAAGGCTGCGGCGCTCGCCCCCGACGCCATCCTGCTGCCGGCCAACTTCGACGACTACATCCGCTACTCGCGCCTGTTCAAGGCCGCCGTCGCCGAAATCGCCCCGCTGATCGAGGATCGCGGCATCGACGAGATCTACATCGATCTCACCGAGGTGCCGGGCGAAACCGTCGCGCTCGCCCAGCGCATCAAGGACGCCGTACGCACGGCGACCGGCCTGTCGTGCTCCATCGGCGTCACGCCCAACAAGCTGCTGTCGAAGATCGCCTCCGACCTGCAGAAGCCCGATGGCCTCACGGTGCTCGACTACTCCGACATCCCCACGCGCATCTGGCCGCTCGCCGCGCGCAAGATCAACGGCATCGGCCCGCGCGCGGGCGAAAAGCTCGACGCGCTGGGCATCCACACCATCGGCGAACTCGCCGCCGCGGCACCGGAAACGCTGATCGAGGAATTCGGCCAGCACTTCGGCCACTGGCTCACCGAAGTCGCGCACGGCCGCGACGAGCGTCCCGTCGTGACCGAGCGCGAAACCAAGTCGATCAGCCGCGAAACCACCTTCGAGCGCGACCTCGACGTGCGCGCCGACCGCGACACGCTGACTGACATCCTCGTGCAACTGTGCGACCGCGTCGCCGGCGACCTCAAGCGCAAGGGCTATGTCGGGCGCACGATAGGCCTCAAGCTGCGCTACGACGACTTCCGCACCGTGACGCGTGACATCACGATCGAACAGGCGACCGACGACGCGGCGACGATCCTCGCCGCGGTGCGCAGCTGCCTCAAGCGCGTGCCGCTCGACCGCCGCCTGCGCCTGCTGGGCGTGCGCGTCGGCACGCTGCTGCCGCCCGGCGAGGCCGCTCCGCGCCCGCCACAGCGCGGCGAGAACCTGCGCCTCTTCGACTGAGAACTACATCCGCTCGCCGCGCAGCGCGCGCAGGTGCCAGCTGAACACTTCCTCGAGCAAGTGCGGCGTCTGCTTGCCGGGCGAGAACTGCAGCGCGCGCTTGTAGTAGTCCGACAGCGCCGGCCGGAAGTTCGGGTGCGCGCAGTTCTCGATGACCGCCTTCGCACGCTGCTTGGGCGAGAGCCCGCGCAGGTCGGCGAGGCCCTGCTCGGTGACCAGCACCTGCACGTCGTGCTCGGTGTGATCCACGTGCGAGGCCATCGGCACGATGCACGAGATCGCACCGTTCTTCGCCTGCGACGGCGTCATGAAGATCGACAAGTACGCGTTGCGCGCGAAGTCGCCCGAACCGCCGATGCCGTTCATGATCTGCGAGCCCATCACGTGCGTCGAATTGACGTTGCCGTAGATGTCGGCCTCGATCATGCCGTTCATCGCGATCACGCCCAGGCGGCGGATCACTTCCGGATGGTTGCTGATCTCCTGCGGGCGCAGGATGATGCGCTCGCGGTAGCGCGCGAGGTCCGCGTTCAGTTCCGCCAGCGCCTCATTGCTCAGGGAGAACGCCGTTGCCGACGCGCTCGCGAGCTTGCCGGACTTCAACATCTCCAGCATGCCGTCCTGCAGCACCTCGGTATAGGCGGTCAAGTTCTCGAACGGCCCCTCGTTGAGGCCCGCCATCACCGCGTTCGCGATGTTGCCCACGCCCGACTGCAGCGGCAGCAGTTCGCGCGGCAGGCGGCCCTTCTTCACCTCGTACTGCAGGAATTCCAGGATGTGGCCGGCGATTCTTTTCGAGTTCTCGTCCGGCGGCGTGAACGCCGAGTTGCGGTCCGGCGCGTGCGTCTCGACGACCGCAATCACCTTCTCCGGGTCGCAGCGTAGGTAGGGCTCGCCGATGCGGTCCGAACTGCGCACGAGCGGAATCGGCTGGCGATTCGGCGGCAGCTGCGTGCCGTACCAAATGTCGTGCATGCCTTCGAGCTGGCTGCTCTGCCACGAATTGACCTCGAGGATCACCTTGTCGGCCTGGTCCAGCCAGGTCTTGTTGTTGCCGATCGACGACGACGGGATCAGGCGCCCGTCCTCGAGGATGCCCGCGACCTCGACCACCGCGACGTCGAGCTTGCCGAGGAAACCGAACCACACGAACTGCGCGACGTGCGACAGATGGATGTCGATGTACTCCATCTCGCCGGCATTGATGCGCTTGCGGCAGGTCGGATCCGACTGGTAGGGCAGGCGCATCTCGATGCCGTCGACCATCGCCAGCGCGCCATCGAGGTCGGGCGCGGTCGAGGCGCCCGTCCACACGCCGATCTTGAAGCGCTTGCCGTTCACGTTCGCGTCCATGATGCGTTTGGCGAGCGCCGACGGCACGGCTTTCGGGTAGCCCGCGCCGGTGAAGCCGCTCATGCCCACGTTCATGCCCGATTGGATCAGGCTCGCCGCCTCGTTGGCGGACATGACCTTGCTGCGCAGCGCCGCACAATGGATGCGGTTTTCTTTATTCATGTGATTCACGACTCCACGAAAACGGGACGCCGGCATTCCGGCGCCAACGACCGCCCGGCGGAGGAGTCCGCAAACCTGCCCTGCATGGAATCCGGTGCCGGAACGACATGGCGAAGGCGCGGCGAATGGGGCGAGCCGCGCAAGCAATGCGCGCCACCGGCAACCCGATGGCGCGCAATCCGATCGATCGAAGATTCCCGACGGCGAAGGAGGGAGGAGGACCGCCGGACACCACGATGGATGTGGAGCGCAGTCTAGGCAGCGGCTGGCTCGGCGACAAACGACGGTTTATGATGCGACGGATTAGTAAGACTTAACCGTCACCGATGAGCTACCGCCTGCCCGGCCTCGCCCTGCTGCGCACCTTCGAAGCCGCCGCGCGCCACCTGAGCTTCAAGCAGGCCGCGGCCGAGCTGTGCGTGACCCCCGCGGCCGTCAGCCAGCAGATCAAGGCGCTGGAAGACTGGCTGGGCGTGCCGCTGTTCCGCCGCATGACGCGCGCGCTGGCGCTCACCGAACACGGCCGCGCGATGCTGCCCAAGGTGCGCGAAGGCTTCGACTGCTTCGCCGCGGCCATCGAGAGCACCCGCCAGGCAGTCGCCGGACCGCTCACGGTGATCGCCCCGCCCTCGTTCGCGAGCCACTGGCTGGTGCCCCACCTCGCGAGCTTCACCGGCGCGCACCCGGAAGTCGCGCTGCAGCTGTCGAGCACCGCCGACACCGTGGACCGCCGCGGCCAGGCGGCCATCGTTGCCGCGCTCGCCATCGACCCGCGCGACGCCGAGAGCAAGGTCGCCATCCTGTACGGCACCGGCAGCTATCCCGGCCATGTCGTCGACCGGCTCTTCGCCCCCGACTACGTCCCAGTGTGCGCACCGGCGCTGCTGCACGGCGACCACGCGTTGCGCACGCCGGGCGACCTCGCACGCCACGTGCTGATCCACGACGACACCCTGCGCGATGCCGGCCCCGGCGTCGCCCGCTCCGGCTGGGGGCTGTGGCTGGAACGTGCGGGCGTCGCGGGTGTCGACCCGCAGCGCGGCCCGCGCTTCGCCAACGCCGCGCTGGCGCTCTCCGCGGTGCTCGCCGGCCAGGGCGTCACGCTCGCATCGCGTTCGCTGATCGAATCGCGGGTCGCAGAAGGCAGCCTCGCAATCCCCTTCGACATACCGCTGCCCTCGCCCTTCGCCTATTATCTGGTCATGCACGAGGCGATCGCGCGGCGCCCGGCCGTCGCCGCCTTCCGCACCTGGCTCACGGCCGAAGCCGCGGCCCAGGCCGCCTGACCCGAGCATGACGACAATGAAAGCGATCCTCACCGGACACACCCAGGGACTCGGCGCCGCGATCGCCGAAGAACTCCTCGCCCGCACGATCCCCGTGCTGGGACTGGCGCGGCACGCGAACGACGCCCTCGCCGAGCGCTATCCCGACGACCTCTCGCAGGTGCGCATCGACCTCGCCGACACCGACGTCGTCGCCGACTGGCTCGGCGGCGAGACGCTGCGCAGCTTCCTCGCCAACTGCTCGCAGGCGCTGCTCATCAACAACGCCGGCATGCTGCAGCCGGTCGGCCAGCTCGACGTCCTGCCGCCGGAAGCGATCGCGCGTGCCATCGCACTCAACACCGCGACCCCGCTGATGCTCGCCAGCGCCTTCACCGCCGCCAGCACCGAGGTCGCGGACCGGCGCATCCTGCACGTATCCAGCGGCGCCGCGCGCAGCGCCTATGCCGGCTGGAGCGTGTATTGCGCCTCCAAGGCCGCGCTCGACCAGCACGCGCGCGCTGCCGCGATGGACGGCATGCCCGGCCTGCGCATCTGCAGCCTCGCCCCCGGCGTGGTCGATACCGCGATGCAGGCCGAAATCCGCGCGACGCCCGACGACCGCTTCCCGGTGCGCGCGCGCTTCGAGGCGCTCAAACGCGACGGCGCCCTCGCCCGCCCCGACGAATGCGCGTTCCGGCTCGTGAACTACCTGCTCGGCGACGAATTCGGCCAGGCCGCGACGGCCGACCTGCGCCAGCTCGCGCCCTGAGCCCCGCGCCACTGTCCACTTCCCACTGAGCACTTCACAGGAATACGCCATGCTGATGACCACCACGCCCACCGTCGAAGGCAAGACCATCCGCGCCTACCACGGCGTCGTCACCGGGGAAGCCATCATAGGCGCGAACTTCCTCAAGGATATGTTCGCCGCCGTGCGCGACTTCGTCGGCGGGCGCTCGGGCGCCTACGAGAAGACGCTGCGCTCGGCGCGCGACACCGCCTTCGAGGAAATGGCCGAAGCCGCGGAAAAGCTGGGCGCCAACGCCATCGTCGGCATCGACCTCGACTACGAGGTCCTCGGCGAGACCAACGGCATGCTGATGGTGGCGGTCAGCGGCACCGCCGTGACGATCGCCTGAACGCCGGACGGCTCAGCGCTCGGCCAGCACCAGCCGCGCCGCCAGCCCCAAGAACACCAGCCCCGCCGACTTGTTGAGCACGCGCCGCGCGGTCGCCGAACTGCGCAGGCGCTGCCCGATCGACGCCGCGAACAGCGCGATCGCGCCGAAGGTCAGCAGCGTCGCGACGATGAACACGAAGCCCAGCCACATCACCTGCAGCGCCACCGGCGCCGCGCCCGCTTCGACGAACTGCGGCAGGAAGGCGAGGAAGAACAGGATCACCTTGGGGTTGGTCAGGTTCATGACGATGCCGCGCACATACATGCGCCAGCCGTCCGGCGCCGCCGCGCCGACGGCCGGATCGCCCCCATCGGGCGCGCTCAGCGCCTGCCATGCGAGCCACGCCAGATAGCCGGCACCGACGAACTTCAACACCGTGAAGGCCGTCGGCGACGCCGCGAACACCGCCGCAAGGCCCACGGCGACCGCCGCGGTGTGCCCCAGCAGGCCCGTGCACAGCCCCAGCACGACCAGCATCCCGGCCCGGCGCCCGCGCATCGCCGACTGCATCAGCACGAACAGGTTGTCCGGACCCGGCGCCGCGCCGAGCAGCACCGACACGGCAAAGAATGCGAGGGTGGTTTCGACCGAGGTCATGGCCGTTCCACCCACCAAGACGTCGGCCGGGATCCTGACGCGCCCGCGCTCACAGCAGCCCGGCCACGATGCGCGGCGCGGTGGCGGCGAGGTTCTCGGCGCTGCGTACCTCGGGGAAGCGCTGCCGCGCCCGCTGCCCGTTCACGGCGTAATCGACGCCGAAGCAGTCCATTCCGAGCAGATGCGTGCCGGCCGGCACGCTGCCGGCGAGTTGATGCAGCAGATCCGCCTCCGCCGCTTCCGCCAGCACGGGCAGCCCGGCCCAGCGCTCGTCCTCGATCCAGCCCATCTTGCCCGGGCCGCCGATGTAGCGGATGCGCTTCGGCTGCAGGCGGAAGAAGGCGAAGTCGAGCTCGAGGTACTGCTTCGCGTCCGGCTGATAGCGCAGATAGCGCGCAAGCAGCTCCGCCGACGGTTCGAAGCGCTCGACGTCGCCGATCAGCGTCATGCGCACCCCGGCCTGGACGCTGCCGTTCTCGGTGCCGACCACCGAAAGACTCGCGCGCGGGTCCGCGAGCAGGTTCTTCGTGTGCTCGGCGAGCAGGCTGATGCAGAACAGCGGACGCTGTGCCGCATCCACGACACAGGGCAGCGCCGTCGCGTAGGGGTAGCCCGCGAGCTGCGTCGAATGCGTCGCCAGCGTGGCGTGAACCGCTTCGTGCAGCAGGTGGATGGCGGGGACGATGGTGATCTTCATGACTGCCACTTTGTCGCCCCTGCATGCCGGCGTCAATGAACTATTTCTGCTCCCGACGGAAAATTTGCTGCCCTGCCCGCCTAGCGCCTGACCTCGAGCAGCTCGACAACGAAGGTCAGCGTGCTGTCGGGCGGAATCGTCCCGGGGATGCCGCGCGCGCCATAGGCCGTCTGCGGCGGGCAGGTGATGCGCACCGCCCCGCCCGGCTTCATCAGCTGCAGCACCTCGGTCCAGCACGGAATCACGCCGCTGACCGGAAATTCCGCCGGCTGCCCGCGGCTGTACGAGCTGTCGAACTCCCGCCCGTTCGCGAGCGTGCCCTGGTAGTGCACGCGCACGACGTCGGTCTTCGTCGGCGCGGCGCCCGTTCCCTCCTTGTAGCGCTCGACCGTCACGCCGGACGGAAGGGTCTCCGCCGCCGGGCCGGCAGCGTGGGCGGCAATCGAGAAACAGGCAAGTACAAGTGCGGAGAACAGGCGCATCACGTGGCTCCAATCCTGGCTGGCTGTTCCAGCCAATCAAAGGGGACGACTCGACCGCGATCGAGGACCGCGATCTTTCGCATCCCGCAATTATTGTCGAAAACGGCGTCTCCGCCTCGCTTTGCGCACGCGGCGGCGTCAGCGACTCCGCTCACGTGCGATGCACCTCGTCAGCTGCGCCTTCGGCACGCGTTGAATCCGGCGCAGAAGCTGGACGGACACGTCATTCACCTCGTGACGTTCACGCAGCTCATCTTCCAGGCGCAGCAGGAGGCTCGCCGCCATTTCCGCATCGGCCAAAGCCCGGTGGTAGCGGCCCGCCACCGGCAGGTTTGCGTACTCGACCAGGGCACCCAGCTTGTGGCTCGGCGCCAGCGGAAAAATGCGGCGCGACAGCAGCAACGAGCAGACGAACTCCTGCTGCCTGCTTCGCTCGATTCGCGCCAGCTCGGCATCCCAGAATTTGCAGTCGAACGAAGCGTTGTGGGCCACCAACGGACGGTCGCCGACAAAGTCCGCCACCTCCTGCATGACCTCCGCCGCCGGCGGCGCCCGCCGAATCATCGCGTTGGAGATCCCGGTCAGCGACTCGATGAAGGACGGAATCCGGACGCCGCCGTTCATCAGGCTCTGGTAGCGGTCGACAATCCTGCCGTCCTCCAGTATCACTGCCGCAACTTCCGTTGCACGGTCACCTTGCCCTGGCGACAGTCCGGTCGTTTCAAAGTCGATTACCGCGACGACTTCCATGCTCCCGCCCCCTAAACCCGGCTGGACAGGGCCGTGGCCCGACACTTGTCGCACACCTCCCACGGCGGGCAATCACACACCCGAGGATGCTCAACGTAGTGACTGCCGACCTGGACCTTGCCGGACGAGTCCTGATTCTTGGCCGAAGCGCTCTTCGGCGTCCGCCCGTCATCAGCAGAAGCATCGTGCGGCGTCGGCGACCATCTGGAAAACGGGGCCAAGTCTTCCTTGCCCTCGACGTACCAGATTTTTCGCCCAGCATCCCACCGCGCACCAAGCTTCTTGGCTTCGTCCTTTTCCGCGAAAGGGACCTTCAGGTTCAGCCTCATCTTGCTCCCACGCCGAGATTACGGGCGGCCATTATATGGTGCGCCACCGCTGATCTGGTCGCTGCAGTCACGCACCCCCTGGAGCCTGCCGTCTGGCAGATCGCCCGGTTTTTCAGTGACGAGAGCGATGCCGGCCCGGTAAAGCGTCCTTCACCGAGCCAGCGCAAATCGACGAAGTTCAAACAGGAAAGCGACACATCTTCATCGGAGGGGAAATGCGGGCTGCAACGAGCCCGATTTGATTCAGCGCAGGACGCTCGCCAGCTCCGGCACGACCTCGAACAGATCGCCGACCAGACCGTAGTCGGCCACCTGGAAGATTGGCGCTTCCGGATCCTTGTTGATCGCGACGATCACCTTGGAGTCCTTCATGCCCGCCAGGTGCTGGATGGCGCCCGAGATACCGACCGCGATATAGAGCTGCGGCGCGACGATCTTGCTGGTCTGGCCGACCTGGCAGTCGTTGGGCACATAGCCCGCATCGACCGCGGCGCGCGAGGCACCCAGCGCTGCGCCGAGGGCGTCGGCGAGCGGCTCCAGCAGCTTGTGGTAGTTCTCGCTGTTGCCGAGGCCGCGGCCGCCCGAGACGATGATCTTCGCGGCACCGAGTTCAGGCCGTGCACTCTTGGTGAGTTCGCGGCCTTTCATCGTCGAGAGTCCCAAGTCGGGGCCGGCGGCCAGTGCGTCGACCGTCGCGGCACCATCCTCATTTGCCACCACTGCGGCCGCTTCGAAGGCGGTGGTGCGCACGGTGAGCACTTTCACGGCGTCGGCGGATTTGACGGTGGCCATCGCGTTGCCGGCATAGATCGGCCGCACGAAGGTGTCGGCGCTTTCGATGCTGGTGACGTCGGAGATCTGTGCCACATCGAGGAGTGCCGCGACGCGTGGGGCGACGTTCTTGCCGTTGGCCGTGCTCGGCGCGAGGATGTGGGTGTAGCCCGATGCCCCATTGGCAACGAGGGCGACGACGAGCGCGGCGACGTTCTCGGCGGTGTGCGATTCGTAGTGCGCGGCATCAGCCACGCGTACCTTCGCGACGCCGACGATCTTCGCGGCTTCACTCGCGGCGGCGGCGCAGTTCGCACCGGCCACCAGCACGTGAATCTCACCACTCAGTTTCGCGGCGGCGGCCACGGTGTTGAGCGACGCGGCCTTGATCGTTCGATTGTCGTGTTCTGCAATTACCAGGATCGCCATGATCAGATCACCTTCGCTTCGCTCTTGAGCTCGTCGACGAGTTGCGCGACGTCCGCCACGCGCACGCCGGCACTGCGCTTCGGGGGCTCGGCGACTTTCAGCGTCGCCAGGCGCGGCGTGACATCGACACCGAGGTCGGCCGGCTTGACGATGTCGAGCGGCTTCTTCTTCGCCTTCATGATGTTGGGCAGCGTCGCGTAGCGCGGCTCGTTCAGACGCAGATCGGTGGTGACGACCGCCGGAAGCTTCATCTCTAGGGTCTCGAGGCCGCCGTCGATCTCACGCGTGACGGTGGCTCTCATTTGTGTCCCGTCACCGGCCAGCGTGATCGTCGAGGCGAAGGTGGCCTGCGGCCAGCCCATCAGCGCGGCGAGCATCTGGCCGGTCTGGTTGGCGTCGTCGTCTATCGCCTGCTTGCCACAGATCACGATCTGCGGGGCCTCCTTGTCGCACAGCGCCTTCAGCAGCTTGGCCACCGCCAGCGGCTGCAGCTCGACATCGCTCAGTTCGCCACACTCGACCAGGATGCCGCGGTCGGCGCCGATCGCCATCGCTGCACGGATGGTCTCCTGGCAGGCCGCAACCCCGCAGCTCACCGCCACGACTTCCATTGCCACGCCGGCTTCCTTGAGGCGCACTGCTTCTTCCACTGCAATCTCGTCGAAGGGGTTCATCGACATCTTCACGTTCGCAATATCCACGCCCGTGCCGTCGCCCTTCACTCGCACCTTGACGTTGTAATCGACTACGCGTTTGACGGGTACCAGGATCTTCAAAATTAATCCTCCAGAAGTTCTCACAATTCAGTCGGCAGTCCGAAAACCCTGGTTCGCGCTGGAGCCGCCAAGGCCGATTGGCGCAGGCGCAAGGCTGACGATCCTTTCGAACAAGGCCGCATACTCGTCCTCGACCCCACGCCAGGGGTTGTGGTTGGTCAGGAAGGCGGCATCAATGATTGCCCAGTCATCCGCAAGCAACCTCTCCTGCGCCAGGGGAAGCAATTCGCGCTCTTCTTTCAGGATGTGTTGCCACTGAAAGTCGACATACTCATTCACCTTATTGTGGAATGCGTCGAGTCCTGCCTTTTCGGCATTGCGATAATGAATCAGCGCCCGTTCCAGCGCGGCGGTCAATTTCGGCCCACGCGCGTGCTGCCGCATCAATTCGTCAATAAGCGGCCCGGCATCCGGGGCGCGCAGGCGCAGCCGGGCGAACAGGTATTCGTCTTCCTTGTGATGATGTACCTGCTCCGGAACCTCAGTGACATATTCGATCATGGCCGCAAGGAGTCCAAAGTCCGCCGTGTAGCGACCTGCGGCGATACCGTCCACAAATTCACGCAGCGCCGTCAGTACGGACTCGAAGGCCCGATGCTCGTTAAGAATCAGATCAATCGAAGTCTTTTTCATGGCATTCCTCGTTTGCAGTCGCATCCGCGGCCAGGGCTGCGGACATCGGGGCTTTCATAGTGGTCGTCAGTCCGCGAGCAGTTCGGCAGCATCGAGCGCGAAATAGGTCAGAATCCCGTTCGCTCCTGCGCGTTTAAAGGCCAGCAGGCTTTCAAGCATGACCGCCTGTTCGTCGAGCCATCCGTTGTGCGCCGCAGCCTTGAGCATCGCGTATTCGCCGCTTACCTGATAGACATAGAGCGGAGCACGGCACTCGTCCTTCACGCGCCGGACGATATCCAGATAGGGCAATCCCGGCTTCACCATCACCATATCCGCGCCTTCGGCCAGATCCAGCATCACCTCGCGCAACGCTTCGTCGCTGTTTGCCGGATCGATCTGGTAGGTCGCCTTGTTGCCTTTGCCGAGGTTCGCAGCCGAGCCCACCGCATCCCGGAACGGGCCATAGAAGGCCGAGGCGAACTTGGCCGAGTAGGCCATGATCCGGGTATGGATCTGGTTCGCGCCGTCAAGCTCGGCGCGGATTCGCGCCACCCTGCCGTCCATCATGTCCGACGGCGCGACGATGTCCGCACCGGCTAGCGCATGGCTCAGTGCCTGTTTCGCCAGCACCTCGAGCGTCTCGTCATTGAGGACATATTGTCTCGGGTCAGACGGCTCGATCAGCCCATCCTGGCCATGGCTGGTGTAAGGATCCAGTGCGACGTCCGTGATCACGCCGAGTTCGGGAAACGCCTGTTTAAGTGTCCGCACCGCGCGCTGCACAAGCCCTTCCGGGTTGTAGGCTTCTTCGCCGTTAGGTGACTTTAAGACAGGGTCGATCACCGGAAACAGCGCAAGTGCCGGCACACCCAGTGTCACGGCACGCTCGGCGGTTTTCAGCAACCCGTCAATGCTTTGCCGCTCGCCCCCCGGCATCGACACGATCGGTTCGCGGCGCTGCTTCCCGTCGAGCACGAACACGGGGTAGATGAGGTCATCAACGCTCAAGCGGCATTCGCGCATCATGCGCCGGGAGAATGCGTCCCTGCGCATGCGGCGCATCCGCACGCGGGGAAAGCCGGTTTCATTGCCCATGAGTATCTCCTGCCTCAGGTCATCAGCCAGCCGCCAGCGACATCGATCACCTGGCCGGTGACGAAGCTCGCCTGGGGGGACGTAAGGTAGCAACACACGTCCGCAACTTCCGACGGTTCGCCGAGGCGACGCAGCGGAGTGATGTCGACGACACCGCGATTTGCGGCTTCCGACACGGTGCGCACCATCGGGGTCGCAATCCTGCCGGGCGCCAGCGCGTTAACCGTGATGCCATGCGGTCCGAGTTCGCCGGCCAGATGCCGCGTAAAGCCGATCAGCGCGGCCTTGGTCGTGCTGTAGTGCGCGGCGACGATGTCCCCGAGGTAAGCCTTGCCGGCGACCGAGGACATCGAGACGATGCGGCCATAACCGCGCTCGATCATGCCCGCCGTCAGCAGGCGGGAGAAATTGAAGGCGCCATGCAGGTTCACGCCTACGACCTGGCGCCATTCAGCCGGATCCATACGATGGATCGGCATCGGCTGACCAGCGTGCTTGGGCGAGATTCCGGCGTTGTTGACGAGGATATCAACCGGCCCCAACGCTGCCTCGACCGATGCACAGGCGCGTTCGCACGCTGCAAAATCGGATACGTCAGCGGCAACGAAATGCACTTTGTGCCCGCGATCCGCGAGCGCCGCAACGTAACGCTCACCGACTTCCGCATTGAAATCGACGATTGCCACGGCCGCTCCTTCGTCAAGGTAGCGCTCGACAATCGCGGCGCCGATGCCGCCCCCTCCACCTGTTACCAGTACGGTCCTGTCAGCGTGTCTCATTGGCGTGTTCCTTTACTGAAAGCATGATTTTTCCGATATGCCGGCTACTCTCCATCAGCGCATGCGCGGCTCCCGCGTCCGCCAGCGGGAAGACCGAATGAATGACCGGCAGGCACTTGCCTTGTTCGAGCAGCGGCCATACCGCGGCTTCAAGCCGGCGTGCGATGTCCGCTTTCTGGTCGTCGCTGCGTGCCCGGAGCGTCGAACCGGTCAGCGTCAGGCGCCGCAACATGATGGGTGTCGCATCGAAATCGAAATGACTGCCCTCGAGGAATGCAATCTGGAGCAGGCACCCCTCCAGCGCGAGGCAGCGGAGATTCCTTTCGACGTAGGGGGCTCCGACCATGTCGAGGACGACATCGACACCGCGGCCGGAGGTTTCGCGCGCGATGACCGCGGCAAAATCCTCGCTGCGGTAATTGATCGCCCGCGTCGCGCCTGCCGCGACGCAGGCCTGCAGTTTTTCCCCGCTCCCGGCGGTGGCATAAACCGTTGCACCGAAGGCATTCCCCAGCTGGATCGCCGTCAGGCCGATGCCGCTCGATCCGCCATGGACCAGCAGGGACATGCCCGCATCCAGACCAGCGCGGTCGAACACGTTCGCCCACACGGTGAAGTAGTTTTCGGGCAGCGCGGCGGCCTGCAACATTGTCACTCCCGTCGGAATCGGCAGGCAGTGGCGCGCATCGGTGACACAGAACTCGGCGTAGCCACCGCCCGGCGTGAGCGCACACACGGCATCGCCCGGCCTCCACCGTGTGACGCCCTCACCGACGGCAACGATGACACCCGACACCTCGAGCCCAAGCCACGGCGAGGCGCCCGTCGGCGGCGGATACGATCCGGAACGCTGCAGCACGTCGGGGCGATTGACGCCGGCGTAATGCACCTCGATCAACACCTGGCCAGCGGCGGGTGACGGACACACATCATCGACGACGCGGAGCACGTCCGCGGCGCCGCCCGAACCATGATCGATTCGTTTCAAGGCAACATCTCCTGAATTCATTGGCCAGGCCGCGCCGGCAACACCGCCGGCGGCCCGGGATCGCCTACATGCCGAGGTAGGCTCGTCTGACGTGGTCGCTGTCGAGCAACTCCTGACCGGTGCCACTCAGCGAGATTTCTCCGTTCTCGAGAACGTAGCCGCGGTCGGCGAGCTTCAGCGTGTGGAACACGTTCTGTTCGACGATCAACACGGTGATGCCCTGCGCCGTGATCTTCTCGATGATCTCGAACATCATCTCGACCAGCAGCGGCGACAGGCCCAGCGAGGGCTCGTCGAAGATCAACAGTTTCGGGGAAGCCATCATGCCGCGCGCGATGGCAACCATCTGCTGCTCGCCTCCCGACAGCGAGCCGGCGTGTTGCGCCAGTCGCTCGCGCACGCGCGGAAACATCTCGAGCACTTCCTCGTACCGCTTTGCGACCGTCGAGCGGGCTGCCTTCTTGTAGGCGCCCATCAGCAGGTTGTCCTTGACCGTCAGGAACGGGAACAGTTGCCGGCCTTCGGGGATCATCGTCAGTCCCCGCTCGACGATCTCGTTGGCGGGGCGATTCGAGATATCGGCACCATCGAAGGTGATGCGGCCGCTTTGTGCACGCACGACGCCGCACAGCGTCTTCAACGTCGTGCTCTTGCCCGCACCATTGACACCGACGATGGTGACGACCTCGCCTCGATTCACTTCGAACGAGATGCCGCGAAGCACTTCGCTTTTGCCGTAGCCGGCCCTCAGATCATGCACTTTGAGCACTTTGATACCCCTTGCCGTCTTGCACACGGATGGCGTCGGTCTTCGTCGCCCGATCCTGCCGTTCGCTACCGCCCGCCCCGGGCTTTGCGCTTTCATAGCCCTTGCCGAGATACGCCTGGATGACTTCGGTATTGGTCACGACCTCCTGCGGACTGCCGCTCGTCAGCACCTGGCCGGTGTGGATCACCAGGATGCGATCGGACAACGCCATCGTCGCCTGCATCAGGTGCTCGATGAGGAGCACCGAAACACCCGAGTCGCGAATCCTGCGTACCATCGCAATGGCCTTCTCGACGTCGGACGGATTCAGCCCGGCCATGACTTCGTCGAGGAGCAGCACCTTCGGCCGGGTCGCGAGCGCCCGTGCGACCTCGAGGCGCTTCAGGCCGCCGACGGTCATGCTCTTCGCTTCGGTTCCGAGCAACGCGCTCAGGTCGGTCAGATCGGCCACCTCGCGGGCAATCTGCTCGGCCTCGGCGCGGCTCTTTGTGTGCATGAAGGCGCCGAGCATGATGTTCTCCAGCACGCTGAGGCCGGAGAACGGCTGCGCGATCTGGAACGTGCGGCCCACGCCTGCACGGGCAAACGCATTCGGTGAGGCCGGGCTAAGCCACCCGCCACCATCGCCAGCAATCGTCACCGAACCGCTGTCGGGCCGGATGAAACCTGACAGCTGATTGAACACCGTCGTCTTGCCCGCACCGTTGGGCCCGATGACGCCGAGGATTTCGCCCGAATGCAGCGTCAGTGACACGTCGTCGGTCGCCTTCAGTCCGCCGAAATTCTTCTTGAGATGTTCGGCCTTCAGGATCGGCTCGCCCTGCGGCGGCCGCGCAACGTGGTGCAGCTGCGACGTCACCTTGGGCTCGGTGATCGTCCCCAACCGAGGCAGGCGGTCGACGAGTCCCCGGACACGGTTGCCGAACTGGCCGACGATACCTCGCGGCATGGTCAGCACAACCACCACGAGGATGACGCCATAAATGAAGCCGTGCGTCCCGCTACCGAGGCTGCTCAACCAACCGCGTGCAAGTTCCGCGACCGGCAGCACCAGCACGGTACCCGCCAGCGGGCCCGCCACACTGCCAAGTCCGCCAATCAGGGCGAACATCGCAACCTGGATCGAGAGCTCAAGCGAAAAGGCGGCCGATGGTTCGATGAAGGTGAGATACATCGCGTGGAAGCTGCCCACCATGCTGGTGAGGATTGCGGAGATCACGGCAGCAATGATTTTCACGCGTGTCGTATTGACGCCTACCGCCTGGGCGGCATCCTCACGCTCGCGCACGGCAACGAGGTAGAAGCCGAGACGCGACTGGCGTACGTACCATGCGACCCACAAGGTGGCGAGCAGGAATCCGAACGCGATCAGCAGGTAGGGCAGCTTCTCGCGAAAGATCATCCACGGCAGGCCGATGTTCAGCGGCACACTGAGTCCCGCCGAGCCGCCGGTCCAGTTGCCTTGGTGGACCACCAGCAGCTTGACCACCTCGAGCATCGCAATCGTCACCAGTGCGAAGAACGGTCCGCGCAGCCGGAGGGTCGGATAGCTGATCGCAACCGCAAGCACGGCCGACACGGCAGCACCCACGAACATGCCGATCCACGGCGACACGCCGAAATTGATGGTCATCAGCACGGCCGTGTAGCTGCCTACACCGTAAAACACGGCATGGCCCAGCGACATCTGTCCGGCATAGCCGCCGACCAGGTTCCATGCCGTCGCCAGCGCACCGTAGACACAGATCAGGACGAACAGGTGATAGACGAACGGGGAGTTGAACGCCAGCGGCACGAGCACCAGCAACGACAACACCAGCAGGCTCACGTACGTTCGTGGGTGACGCAGATTCGGAATCATTGTGCGCACTCCTGTTATTCCGATCCGCGCCCCAGGCCAAGCAGACCGGTCGGGCGAACCACGAGAATGAGGATGAAGATGACGAAATAGACGACCTCTTTCAGGTCGGGCGAGATGTAGTAACCCGCAAGGCTGTCGACCAGACCGATCAGCAGGGCACCGATCAACGCGCCGTAAAGGCTCCCCATGCCGCCGAGCACGACGACGACAAATGCCGTCAGCGTGAAATAGCTGCCAACGGTGGGGAACACCGGGTACTGCGTCGACAGCAGGGCCGCAGCAAGACCAACGCATGCCGCCCCGAGCCCGAATGCGTAGACGTACATGCGGTCGACATTCACGCCCATCAGGCTGGCCGCATAGCGGTGCTGCGACACCGCGCGAAAGGCCCGCCCGACGTAAGTGCGCTGCAGGAACACGTGCAGGCCGCCGACCAGTGCGATAGCCATCAGGAAGGTCACCAGCTGGCCGCTGACGATACTCAGCTCTCCCAGCTGAAAACTCTCCGCACCGAATCCCGGCGAGATCTGTCTGACGTCCGCACCGAAAATCAGCAGCCCCAGATTGAGGAGGGCCGTGGAGACGCCAACGGTCGCAAAGATCTGAATGTGCGGATCCGCCTTGAGCAGCGGCTGAATGACGAAGCGCTGAATCACTGCGCCGGTCACGAACAGCATCAGGGCGACCGGAATGGCGGAAACATACGGATGCCAGCCGAGTTGCTGCGACGCCAGGAACACCGCGTACATCCCGATCATCAACAGCTCGCCGTGCGCAAAGTTGACGACGCGTACGACGCCGAAAATCAGGGTCAGGCCGATGCTGATGATCGCGTAGGCACCACCGAGCAACAGGCCATTTACGATCAATTGAAGGAAGATATCCATTTCGGCTCCTTGTCCCGACGTATCGACCGGAAGCCCGTCGATACGTCGAAACCTGGGTTTATCCGGTCAGCGGCCGACCACCGGCTCGCTGACAGCCACTTCCTTCGGGAATACCGTGACCAGCTTGCCGTTCTGCCACTGCATCAGGTTGGCCTTGGCCTGGCGATTCTGTCCGTCCTCGCCAAACTCGAAACCCCAGCCGCTTGCCGTTGAGCCAACGGGTTTCTTGTAGGCCATGACGGCCCCGCGGATCTTGTCCTTGTCGGTCGAGCCTGCGGCAGCCAGCACATCCAGGAATGCCTTCGCGCCGACGTAATTCGTCAGGCTATGGCCCGAGCGCGGCGCGGTGCCATAGCGCTTGGTGTACAAGGCGACGAAACTCTTCAGGCCCGGCGCGCCTTCCTCACGCGTTTCATACTGGGTGAAGTCGACGTTGAACGCACCGTTGAGGGTTTCGCCCAAAGCTGTCGCGGTATCCGCCATCGAGTAGCCGCCACCGGCGCCGATCAAGGCCTTCGGCTTGAAGCCGGCCGCCTTGGCCTGATTGAAGAACAGGATCGTGTCGTTCTGGTAGGAGGTCTGCATAACAACGTCGGCCTTCGCCCCTTTTAGCCGCAGGATCAGGGAAGACAGATCGACGGTCTTCGCCGAATACGGCAGGATCTCGACGACGTTCAGCCCGTCGCGGGCCGCCTTCTCCTTCTGGAATCCGGAAATGGTCGTGCCGTAGAGGCTGTCCTCATGGATGATCGCGATCTTCAGCGATTTCGGATCGACCTTCAGGGCCGGCGCAATGACGTGCGTCACCGCATCCACCATCCCCTCCGCGAAGTTCTTCGCGGTCGGGTTGCTGCGGAACACATACTTGTAACCGCGTCCGGTTACGGAGTCGGAGACCGCACCGAGTTCAAAGTAGGGCACGCCCGCCAGTTCGGTAACCTGTGTGGCCGCAAAGGCGAGCGCCGAAGAATAGCTGCCGAAGATCGCCGAGACCCCTTCGACCGAAGTCAGCCGGCGCGCCTCGCCGACCGCCTGGTTCGCATCCACGGCATCCGCCTTCACCAGCGCGATCTTCTGCCCGTTGATGCCGCCGGCGGCGTTGCGCTCCTCGACCGCCAGTTCAAGACCGCGGTAGCTCTCATTGCCGAGGAGCGCCAGGCCGCCACTGAACGGGTATAACGCACCCACCTTGAGGTCGGCGGCAGCAACCGAACCGGCCGCAATCAGCGACATGCCGAAGCCGGCACACAGCGACAGACACTTCCGTGCGAATGTTTTCATAAACGTCTCCTCCTCACGATTTCACGATGTTCGCGACACTCATTAATTGAAGCGCTTTATAGTTGCAACTTGCATGTGCTTCAACGTATAAAGAGATTAGCACACCTTTTTTTGAAGCGCTTCATTTTTTTAATTCGATGCCGTTAACAAATTTTCCGGGCTATCATCACAGCGTAGATGAAGGCATCTCCGCGGCAACGTAACAGCGTTACTCATACACAGTGGACATCCACACACCCAGCTGAACAAGGCAATGCCAAAACAGACCAGACCCGCCACCCTGGAAGATGTTGCACGTCTCGCAGGCGTCTCGTTGGGCAGTGCGTCGCGCGCGCTGTCGATACCTGAAGCCGTGAAGCCAAAGACGCTGACCAAGGTCATGACCGCCGTGTCACAACTTGGCTATGTGCGCAATGGTGCCGCCAGGGCCCTGGCATCGCGCAAAACACACACGATTGCGGCGATCTATCCGACGCTGAAAAACCCGACGTACGCCAACTCGGTCGACTCGCTGCAGCAGACCTTGTCCAGCGTGGGCTACCAACTCGTCATTGGCAGCCATGAATACAGCGTCGAGCGCGAGATCAACGTGGTGCGAGCGATTGTCGAGAACAGCATCGACGGCATCATCCTCGTCGGCGCGGACCACGATGAAGAAGTGTTCCGGCTGATCCGCCAGCGCAATCTCCCTTATGTCCTGACGTGGTCGGTCGATGAGAGCGACTATCAGCACAAGGTCGGCTTCTCGAATCACGTTGCCGCGTACGAGATGGCGAAGCGCGTCCTCGCGATAGGCCACACGCGCATCGCGCTGTGTGGCGGGCCGACCATCCACAACGAACGCGCCCGCGCTCGAATCGCGGGCACACTCGCGGCGATCCGCGAAGCGGGACTGGAGGTGCCACCCCACTGGATCATCGAAGCACCGTTCTCACTCGAAGGCGGGAGTGAGGTGATTGCCAAGCTATGGCAATCAGCTGACCGGCCGACGGCGCTGATGTGCGGCACCGACCTGCACGCCATTGGCGCACTGCACGAATGCAGGCTGCGGGGCATCGAGGTGCCGAAAACCCTCTCCGTAACCGGCTTCGACGATATCGAATTCGCCCGCATCGCGACGCCCCCCCTCACGACGGTGCGGGTACCGATCACCGAGATCGGGGTGCACACCGCCCACAAGATCGTCGCGCTGATCGAAGATCGGCCGCAGGGAGATGAACCCCTGCTGTTGACGCAGATCGTCGAGCGCGAAAGCCTCGCCGCACCGCCGGCACAGTAAGCCGGCGAGGGCGCGGCGAGGTGCGGCGCGCGATTCAGCCGCGGCTGGCATCCTCCAGAATCAGGTCCGCCGCCTTCTCGGCCACCATCATCACGGCCGCCTGGGTGTTCCCGGAAACCATTTTGGGCATCACCGAGGCATCGACGACGCGTAGTCCGGCGAGCCCGCGCACGCGCAGGCGCAGGTCGACCACGGCATCGTCGTCTTCTCCCATGCGGCACGTGCCGATCGGGTGATAGATCGTCTGGCCGTTCGCACGCGCAAACTCGACCCAGTCGGCATCGCTGACGACGTCGCTGCCGGGACTCATCTCATGCTCGATGTACTTTCGCAGCGCCGGCCGCCCGACGATGCGTCGTGCAATCTCCATGCCGCGCACCATACACTGCTGGTCGACCTCTGAAGCGAGGAAGTTCGGGCGGATCACCGGCCCCGCGTGAGGGTCGGCCGAGCGGGCGTGAATGCTGCCGACCGACTCGGGGCGCAATTGGGTCACGCCGATCGTCATGCCGGGGGCCCGGTCGAGGATCCGCTCCGCCGCGTTGGCGTAACTCGCATGCACGAAGAAGTACTGCACGTCGGGCGTCGGCAGATCGGGCCGAGTCCGCACGAACCCGTGCACCAGGCCGGTCCCCAGCGTCAGGATGCCCGTACGGCGAGTGAAATATTCGGCCACCGCCAGCGCAAGGCGCCATCCACGCGCCATCTCGTTCAGCGTCACGGTATTCCTAACGCGCCAGTTCATTCGCGTCGCGAAATGGTCGATGTAGTTCTCGCCGACGCCAGCGAGCGGGTGCAGCACCGGAATCCCCAATGATTGCAGCAACGCAGGCCTGCCGATGCCGGAGAGCTCGAGAATTTGCGGCGTCTGGACCGCACCGGCGGCCATGACCACCTCGACCTTCGCCTGCACCGTGACTTCCCGCTCACCCACGCGATAGGTCACGCCGACACAACGCCGCCCGTCAAGATTCAAGCGAAGCACATGGGCATTGGTCACGATGCACAGATTGCCACGCCGGCGTGCCGGCTTCAGGTAGCCATCGACGACACTCCAGCGGCGGCCACGGTGCTGGGCGACCTGATAGTAGCCAAAACCGTCCTGCCGGCCGGCGTTGTAATCCTCGTTCAGAGCATGCCCGTCTTCACGCGCAGCGTGCAGGAAGGCATCGGCGATCGGAAAGCGCTCATCCACGCGTGACAGATTCATCGGACCGTCATGGCCTCGCCGCTCGTCGCCTTCCTGGTAGCTTTCGAGCTTCCTGAAATACGGCTCGACGTCGCGCGCCCCCACCCACGGGCCCCGGCCTGCTCCCATGAATCATAGTCCTCGGGCTGACCACGGGCGTAGATCATCCCGTTGATCAGGGTCGATCCGCCGAGGCCCTTGCCACGTGGCACGGCGATCTTGCGGCGCAGCGTGTTGTCCTCGGGTTCGGTCTCGAAGCACCAGTTGAATTTGCGATTGGTCAGCAGCTTGCTGAAGCCAGCCGGGATGGGAATCCACATGCTGCGTGCCTCGCCACCGGCTTCGAGCATCAAGACGCGGAAGCGCCCCGATGCGGTCAAACGGTTGGCCAGAATGCAGCCGGCAGTCCCGCCGCCGACGATGATGTAGTCAAATTGGTCCATGGCACCGTCACCGGGTGACAATTGTTTGAGGAAGTACCTTGCCCGGATTCATCAACCCGGCCGGGTCGAGGGCAAGCTTGATGCGCCGGGCCAGCTCGAGTTCCGGAGCCGACCGACAGCGGTGTAACTCATCGACCCGGTACTGGCCGATTCCGTGTTCCGCTGAAATGCTTCCACCATGGGCGACGACAAGGTCATGGACGAGGCGATTCAGGACCTGACTGTCAGCGTCAGGCGGAATGATCACGTTGTAGTGGATATTGCCGTCACCGGCATGGCCGAATGCGTTGATGCGCGCCTGGGGAAACGCTTTCATCACCGCCTCGTCGGCGACTCGCAGAAAGGCCGGAATGAGCGCGATCGGAACCGACACGTCGTGCTTGATCGAACGCCCCGCGCGCGCTTCCGCCTCGGTGATCGATTCGCGAAGGTGCCACAACTCACGCTCTTGTTTCTCGGACTCGGCGATCACTCCGTCGCTCGCCGCGCCGCGCTCAAGGACGTCAGCCAACATCTCCTCCACAGCATCACGGAGCGACGGCAGCGAGGAACTGGCCTCCAGCAACACGTACCACGGAGCCGGGGCCAGGGGCGTGGTCAGTCCGACATGGCGTGCAACAAGCTCGAGTGCGGGCCCCGCCATCAGCTCGAACGCATTCAGCGTCTCGCCGATCGCCTGGCGTGCCAGACGCAGGACCGCCAGCGCATCGTCCGCGGATGGCACCGCCAGCAGCGCCGTCACCCGGTGCCGCGACTTCGGCGCAAGCTGCAGCACCGCCGCGGTAACGATGCCCAGCGTGCCTTCGGTACCGATGAACAGCTGCTTCCAGTCGTAGCCCGCATTGTCCTTGCGCAACTGTCGCAAACCGCTGACGATCGTGCCATCGGCCGTCACCACCTCCAGCCCGAGCACCCGCCCGCGCGCCATGCCATAGCGCAGCACATTGGTGCCCCCGGCATTGGTCGACAGGATGCCGCCTATCCGTGCCGAACCTTCGGCAGCAAGGGTAATCGGTAACAGCAGCCCCGCGTCGGCCGCCGCCTCCTGGGCGACCTGCAGGATGCAGCCGGCTTCGACTTCCATCGTCTCGCCGATGACGTCAAGACTGCGAATCGCCGACATGCGTGACAGTGACAGGATCACCTGCTCACCGCTGGCGTCAGGCGTCGCCCCTCCCGAAAGGCCGGTGTTGCCGCCATGCGGAACGATCGGCACACCGGCCGCGGCGCACAGTCGCACCACCGCCGCAACCTCCGCCGTGCAGCGCGGCAACACCGCACACCGTGCCCTGCCCTTGAACATGCCTCGCCAATCAGTGCAGAACGGCGCCAGATCGGCCTCGTCGGTGATGACGCCACGCTCGCCGACAACGCGGCGCAATGCTTCAATCGAGAAGTCTTCCATCATGCCCCCGCCGCCTCGGCGATTCCCATGAATGCCGCCATCAGCTCGATCTGGCACGCGAGCATCGGCGCACCGTAGTGAATGCGGCAGCCCTGCCGCCTGGCAGCCAGCAGCAATGGCGTGTCGGCCGGCTGCATGATGATTTCCGCGACGATCTGGTTCGCTTCCAGGTGTTGCGCATCGCACGGCAATGCATCCCCCGGGCGCAGCCCCAGCGAGGTTCCATTGACGACAATGTCATGCCCTGTCGGATCGCCCGTGCCGACGGCAAGCGGCAGGAGCGGGTAGGCCGCAGCGAGGCGGTCGACGAGGTCGGTGGCCTTTGCAAGCGTGCGGTTGGCGACGGTCAGCCGCGCCACACCGGCCTTCGCCAGGGCAAACGCGATCGCGTTGGCCGCCCCGCCGGCTCCGGCGAGATACGCGCTGCGTCCCGCGGGGTCAATTCCCTCCCGACGCAACCCGGCGATAAAGCCTTCACCGTCCAGAATCTCGCCAATCAGGCGGCCGTCCGGACTTCTCCGTACCACGTTGACCGCTCCAATTCGCGCCGCAGCCGGTGACACCTCGTCGCACAGCGCCACCATCGCGGTCTTGTGCGGCACGGTCACAACGAAGCCGTCCAGGTTATTCATCCCCCGCAGGCCGGCCACCACCGACGCAAGGTCTCCGGCGGTGACATGAATCGGCACCATCACGCTATCGACCCCGCGCAGTTGCAGCAGACGATTGATCCCCTGAGGGGTTTTCACGTGATGGATCGGGTCGGCAAGAATGGCGCAGATTCGGGTCGTTCCAGTGATCTCGTTCATGGATTCACGCCAGCGTGTAGGTTGTTTTCACCGAGGTATAGAACTCGCGTGCGTAACTGCCCTGCTCACGCGGCCCGTAGCTCGAACCTTTGCGACCGCCAAACGGGGCGTGGTAATCGACGCCGGCCGTCGGCAGATTCACCATCACCATCCCCGCCGTCGATCGCCGCTTGAAATCCGTCGCATGCTTCAACGAGGTCGTGCAGATACCCGACGACAAGCCAAACACGGTGTCGTTGGCGACCGCCACGGCCTCTTCGTAATCCCTGACCCGGATGACACTCGCGACAGGGCCGAACACCTCCTCGCGGTTGATGCGCATCGCATTCTCGGTGTCAGTGATCAGTGCCGGCGACAGGTAATGGCCAGCGGTCGCGCGCTGCAGCAGATCGCCGCCGAACACCACACGCCCCCCCTCGGACCGCGCGCTCTCGATGTAGGACAGATCCTGATCGAGCTGATCCTGCGAGACGACCGGCCCAATGTCGGTGCCGGGCTGCAAAGCGTCATCAATCCTGAGCGCCGACAGCTTCTCGACCATCGCAGCGACGAAGCGGTCGTGGATGCCGTCCTCGACGATCAAGCGACTCGAACCCGTGCAGCGCTGACCGGTCGAGTAAAACGAACCGTTGATCGCGACCGACACCGCCACATCGAGGTCGGCATCGTTGACGATGACCAGCGGATTCTTTCCGCCCATCTCGAGCTGCACCTTCGCCCCCCGCTCCATGCAGTCCAACCCGATGCGTCGCCCCGTACCGGTCGACCCGGTAAAGGTCACGGCGCGAACCTTGGGCGACTTGACCATCGCGTTTCCGACTTGGGAGCCGGCACCCATCACCAGGTTGAACACACCGGGAGGTAATTTGCCGGCACGCACAATGATCTCGGCCAGCGCCCACGCACTGCCCGGCACGAGATCGGCGGGCTTGAACACCACCGAGTTGCCATAAGCCAGGGCCGGAGCGATCTTCCATGCCGGGATCGCAATAGGGAAGTTCCACGGCGTAATGATGCCGATGACCCCTTCCGGCTCACGGTGTACGTCCACGTCCACCCCGGCGCGGATTGCCGGCAAGCGCTCCCCGCCGAGGCGCAGTGCCTCGCCCGAGAAGAATTTGAACACTCGCCCCGCACGCGTCACTTCTCCGATGCCTTCGGGCAAGGTCTTCCCTTCTTCACGCGACAGCAGTCGGCCAAGCTCCTCGCGCCGCGCCAGCAACTCCGTGCCGATGCGGTCCATCGCATCGGCACGCTCTTCCGCAGTGCTGCGCTGCCACGTTTGCTGCGCGTCGAATGCCGCATCGATCGCATGCTGCGCCTGCGCCTCGTCTGCCCGCGCGTATTCACCAACCAGGTCGTCCAGATTCGAGGGATTGATGTTGCGGTTGATCGCAACACCCTCCATCCATTCGCCACCGATAAAGTTCTTGAACACCGACCTCTCCTTTCGTCGATCCGTGTGAATCACATGGCTCTCCGGCGGCTCCAGCATTCAAGCCCAATCCTTCAGCCACTCACTTTTGTAGCGCTTCCAAAACACGTGTTATCAGAATTTATATAAGTGCCAGGACAAAGTAAACGTTTTTATGAAGCGCTTCATTTTTATAATGTCGACTCAATGCGGTTCAACGTCTCGGTCGTGTCATCACGTCGCCCGCTACCGTCGATGCGCCACCCGGGCCCGCGCCATGAAGGTCCATCTGGGCACCGACCCGCACCCCATCGGCAGAGCTGCACGGGACGACCGTTGACAGCGCGACAGCAGCAGACGGCCATGAGCCGTCCGCCGTCGTTACATTTCGCTTGAATGTCATCGGTGGCAGGCTATGTTGAATCAATGACGTGACGAGCGACTCTCTTCGGCCAGAACGACGAATCAACTTCTCTCCGCTACGCAGCCAATGTCAGGAGTCGGTTATGACGACCAAGCGCGAATTCCTGAGAATCAGTACGCTGGCTGGCGCGGGGACGTTCCTTTTCACCAAGTTCGGGTTCATCCGGCGTGCCTTTGCCGCGATACCGGGTGGCACGCTGGATCCCGCTTCAATCACGAAATACGCCATGCCATTGGTCATCCCGCCGGCGATGCCCAAGACAAGCGGCGGGCGAGTCGACTACTACGAGATCGCGGTCCGGCAGTTCCAGCAGCAGATCCTGCCTACCCCCTGCCCCGTACGACGGTATGGAGTTACGGCTCGGCCAACCACCCGGATACGTTCAATTACCCGGCCTTCACCATCGAAGCCAGGTACGGCAGGCCGGTCCGGGTCAAGTGGATCAACGACCTGAAAGACGCCGACGGGAACTTCCTTCCCCACCTCCTGGCGGTGGATCCGATGCTCCATTGGGCTAACCCGCCGGGCGGCGCCGCGGGCCGGGACATGCGCCCGAGCTTCGCGAGCACCCCGGGCCCCTATACCGGCCCGGTCCCGATCGTGACCCATCTGCACGGGGGGCACAGCGCCCAGGAAAGCGACGGCTATGCCGAGGCCTGGTACCTGCCTGCGGCGAACGACATCCCCGCGGGCTTCGCCAGCGAGGGCACGTGGTACGAATTCTTCAAGAGCGAGTTCTCCAGCAAGTTCGGCGAGGTCTGGGAGCCTGGCACGGCGACGTTCCAGTATGAGAACGATCAGCGGGCGAGCACGTTCTGGTATCACGACCATACGCTGGGCATGACCCGCTTGAACGTCTACGCGGGCCCCGCCGGGTTCTATCTCCTGCGCCGCGGACCGGGCGATCTTCCGGACCCGGTTCTCCCCGGTCCGGCCCCGGAGGTGGGGGCCGACCCCTTCGGGAGATTCTATGAGGTTCCCATCGCGATCCAGGACCGCTCCTTCAACGCGGACAACCACGACCGACGGCTTGTGGCCGAATGCTGTCTGTCATGACTCGCTGTCTTACCGTCCGGTCCGGCCGAAGTGAAGACGGCCACCATCGACTGTTCCTCGGCCTTATGCATAGCTTTCCATAAGGCCGAGCACCCGACGTCTGAGTGGAAGCGCGCAGCTCAACCTCATCCCTAACCAACTAACGAAAACGCCCGGACGAGCCGGGCGTTTTCATGAGGCAATCCAGTTTTCGACTTTATTGCCCAGTTTTCGACTTTAATGACGAGTTTTCGACTTTAATGACGAGTTTTCGACTTTAATTGTCAGGAACAAGATCACTTTATCGCTGCCAACCCCTCATTCCACCGTAACCGACTTCGCCAGGTTACGCGGCTTGTCCACGTCGGTCCCCTTCACCAGCGCCGCATGGTAGGACAGCAACTGCAGCGGCACGACGTGCAGCACCGGCGACAGCAGGCCGTAGTTCTCGGGCATCTGCAGGATGTGCACGCCCTCCGACTCGGGGATCTCGCTGCCGGCGTCGGCGAACACATACAGCTCGCCGCCGCGCGCGCGCACTTCCTGCAGGTTCGATTTCAGCTTTTCCAGCAGCTCGTCGGCCGGCGCGACTGCGATCACCGGCATGTCTTTGTCGACGAGTGCCAGCGGGCCGTGCTTCAGCTCGCCGGCCGCGTAGGCCTCGGCGTGGATGTAGGAGATTTCCTTGAGCTTCAGTGCCCCTTCCATCGCGATCGGCCAATGCTGGCCGCGGCCGAGGAACAGCGCGTGCTGCTTGCCGGCGAAGCGTTGCGCCCAGCGTTCGATCTCCGGCTCGAGATCGAGCACCTTCTGCACCGCCACCGGCAGGTGGCGCAGCGCCGTCAGGTGGCGCGCCTCCTCCGCTTCGGGCAGGCGGCCGGCGAGCTTGGCGAGCGACAGTGTGAGCAGCGCCAGCGCTGCGAGCTGCGTCGTGAAAGCCTTGGTGGAGGCGACGCCGATCTCGGGACCCGCGCGCGTGATGAAGCGCAGCGCCGCCTCGCGCACGATCGCCGACTCGGGCACGTTGCAGATCGCCAGCGTGCGCTCCATGCCCAGCACCTTGGCATGCTTGAGCGCGGCGAGCGTGTCGGCGGTCTCGCCCGATTGCGAGATCACGACCACCAGCGTGTCGGGGTTCGCGACCGATTCGCGGTAGCGGTATTCGCTCGCGATCTCGACGCTGCACGGCACCTTCGCGATCGCTTCGATCCAGTAACGCGCGACCAGACCGGCGTGGTAGCTCGTGCCGCACGCGAGCACCAGCACGCGCCCGACACCGCCGAGCAGCTCGGGCGCCTGGGTGCCGAACAGCTGCGGCGTCACCGAGCCGCCGCCGGCGATGATTTCGAGCGTGTTCGCCAGCGCCTGCGGCTGCTCGAAGATCTCCTTCTGCATGTAATGACGGTACTGGCCCAGCTCGACCGCGTCGGCCGACAGGCTCGACACATGCGTCGCGCGCTCGACCGGCGTGCCGTCGGGGCGTGCGATGCGGTAGCCGTCGAGGCGCAGCTCGGCGATGTCGCCATCCTCGAGGTAGATCACCTTGCGCGTGACCTGCAGCAGCGCCGCCGTGTCGGAGGCCGCATACATCCCGTCCTCGCCCACGCCCAGCAGCAGCGGCGCGCCGTGGCGCGAAACGATCACGCGCGCGCGGTCGGTTTCGCTGATCACGCCGATCGCGTACGCGCCGACGAGCTCGTTGGTGGCCAGGCGCACTGCCTCGAAGAGATCCGGCTGGACCGCGAGCTTGCTGTGGATCAGGTGGGCGATCGCCTCGGTATCGGTTTCCGAGACGAACTCGTAGCCCTGGGCCATCAGGCGCTGCTTGATCGCCTCGAAGTTCTCGATGATGCCGTTATGCACGACGGCCAGCCCCGCCGACACATGCGGGTGCGCGTTGCGCTCGGACGGCACGCCGTGCGTCGCCCAGCGCGTGTGCGCGATGCCGATGCCGGCGTCGAGCTTCTGCTCATCGGCACGCGCCGCGAGTTCGGCGACGCGGCCGGCCGCGCGCACGCGCTGCAGCCCGCCATTGAGCACGGCCAGGCCGGCGGAGTCGTAGCCGCGATATTCCAGCTTGCGCAGGCCTTCGAGGAGGACGGGGACGACGTTCTTCGTCGCGATGGCTGTGACGATGCCGCACATGATTTCTTCTCCGGCTTACTTCTTCTTCACCGGCCGCTTCCAGCCGGCGATGGTGATCTGCTTGGCCCGCGACACGGTGAGCTGCTCCGGCGGGGCGTCCTTGGTCAGCGTCGTGCCCGCGCCCAGCGTCGCCCCGCGACCGACGCGCACCGGCGCGACGAGCTGGGTATCGGAGCCGATGAACACGTCGTCCTCGATGATGGTGCGGAACTTGTTGGCGCCGTCGTAGTTGCACGTGATCGTGCCCGCGCCGATGTTCACGCGCCGGCCGACGTCCGCATCGCCGACATAGGCGAGGTGGTTGGCCTTCGAATGGTCGGCGATCGCGCTGTTCTTGACCTCGACGAAGTTGCCCAGATGCACGTCGTCGCCCAACGTCGTGCCGGGGCGCGTGCGCGCGTACGGGCCGATCACGCATTCGCGCCCCGTCACCGTGTCCTCGATGTGCGAGAAGGGTGCAATCCGGGTGCCCGCGCCGATGCGCGCGTTGCGGATCACGCAGTTCGCGCCGACGCGCACGTCGTCGCCGAGCTCCACGCGCCCCGCGAACACGCAACCGACATCGATCTCGACGTCGCGACCGCATTCGAGCTCGCCGCGCACGTCGATGCGCGCCGGATCGAGCAGCGTCACGCCGGCGTCCATCAGGCGCTGCGCGATGTTGCGCTGGTGGATGCGCTCCAGTTCGGCGAGCTGCGGCTTGCTATTCACGCCCAGCGTCTCCCACACCGCGTCCGGCAGCACCGTGACGATGTCGACGCCCTCGGCGACCGCCAGGCCGATGATGTCGGTCAGGTAGTACTCGCCCTGTGCGTTGTCGTTGCCGATGCGCCCGAGCCAGTCGCGCAGGCGTGCGACCGGCGCCACGAGGATGCCGGTATTGACTTCGCGCACGCGGCGCTGTTCGGCGCTCGCATCCTTCTCCTCGACAATGCGCGTGACACGGCCGTCGGCGTCGCGCAGGATGCGCCCGTAACCGGTGGGGTCGTCGAGTTCCACCGTCAGCAGAGCAAGCTTGCCGCTGCCGGCGGCGGTCTGCAGGCGACGCAGCGTCGGCGCGCCGATCAGCGGAACGTCGCCGTACAACACCAGCGCCATCTCGCCGTCGGTCAGCTCCGGCAGCGCCTGCTGCACCGCGTGCCCCGTGCCCAGTTGCGGTTCCTGCCGCGCCCAGCGCAGCGCCGCGTCCTGCATGCGCTCGCGCACGACCTCGCCGCCATGCCCATACACGACGCAGATGCGCGACGCGTCAAGGGAGCGGGCAGCCCCGATCACATGCGCCAGCATCGGCCGTCCGGCGATCGGCTGCAGCACCTTGGGCAATACCGAACGCATGCGCTTGCCCTGCCCGGCCGCGAGAATCACTACTTCCATGAAAGCCCCATCCCTGTTCGAACCGCGGGCGATTTTAGCATGCAGCCCGAGCCGCCCCGCGCGGCACACGGCACTGTCGCACGGATGAAACACGGATGCGGCAGCGCAAACACGTTTTTACAGTGCAGCAGGCAAATCTCTGATAAGGCGCCTAAAATGCAGTTTTTGCATCGCAACGGAAACACACCGACCATGGATCGCAACGTCACCGACTTCATCCAGAACCGCACCTTCGACGAGATCCAGGTGGGCGACCGTGCCCAGCTCGTCCGCACCTTGCGGCCCGACGACATCCACCTCTTCGCCATCATGTCGGGCGACGTGAACCCGACCCATGTCGATACCGAATTCGCCCGCTCCAGCCAGTTCCGCGAAGTCGTCGGCCACAGCATGTGGGGCAGCACGCTGATCTCCACCATCCTCGGCACCGAATTCCCCGGCCCCGGCACCGTGTACGTCTCGCAAGGGCTCAACTTCCACCGCCCGATCACGATCGGCGACACGCTCACGATCACCGTCACCTGCCGCGAGAAGTTCGAGCACAACCATCACATCGTGCTCGACTGCCTCGCGCTCAACCAGGACGGCCTGAAGGTCATCGACGGCGTCGCCGAGGTGCAGGCGCCGACCGAGAAGATCAAGCGCGCCCGCATCCACCTCCCCGAAGTCACGATCTCGGACCGCGAGCTGCGCTACGGTCACCTGCTGTCGATCACGGCGGGCAAGGCGCCGATTCCGATCGCCGTCGCCCACCCCTGCGATGCCGAGTCGCTGCGCGGCCCGATCCAGGCTGCCCAGGCCGGCCTCGTCATTCCGGTGCTGGTCGGCCCGGAGACGAAGATTCGCGCAGTCGCCGAACAGGAAGGCATCGACCTGCACGGCGTGCGCATCATCGACGTCGCGCACAGCCACGAGGCGGCCGAAACCGCCGTCACGCTGGCGCGCGAGGGCCAGGTCGAAGCGCTGATGAAGGGCTCGCTGCACACCGACGAGCTGATGAGCGCCGTCATCTCCAAGGCAGGCGGGCTGCGCACGTCGCGCCGCATCAGCCACGTGTTCATGGCCGACGTGCCGACCTACCCGCACCCGCTGCTGATCACCGACGCCGCGATCAACATCGAGCCCACCCTCGAGGACAAGGTCGACATCATCCAGAACGCGATCGACCTCGCCCACGTCATGGGCCTGCCCGAGCCCAAGGTCGCGATCCTCTCGGCGGTCGAGACCGTCACGTCGAAGATCCGCTCGACCATCGATGCCGCCGCGCTGTGCAAGATGGCCGACCGCGGCCAGATCAAGGGCGGCCTCCTCGACGGCCCGCTCGCCTTCGACAACGCCGTGTCGCTCGTTGCCGCCAAGACCAAAGGCATCCGCTCGCTGGTCGCCGGCAACGCCGACATCCTCGTCGTGCCGGATCTGGAGTCCGGCAACATGGTCGCCAAGCAGCTCGAATACCTTGCCAACGCGCTGATGGCCGGAGTGGTGCTCGGCGCGCGCGTGCCCATCGTGCTGACCAGCCGTGCCGACACCGCCGAAACGCGCGCCGCCTCGTGTGCGATCGCCCAGCTCATCGCACACAAGAAGCGCGAGGCGCGTCTCGCATGAAGTCGGTCCTCGTCATCAACGCGGGCTCCAGCAGCCTCAAGTTCGCTCTTTTCCCGATCGAACCGGAGCTCGCCCGCAACCCCGCCCTGTCCGGACAGATCGAAGGCATCGGCGCGACGCCGCAGCTGTCCGCCAAGGACGCCGACGGCAATCACTATCAGGAATCGGTGCTGACCGGCGGCAGCCAGGGCGAACAGCACAAGGACTCGCTCAACCACCTGTTCCGCTGGCTGAGCGCCCACAATCCCGATCTCGACGTCGTCGCAGCAGGACACCGCATCGTGCACGGCGGCGAACTCCACAGCGCACCGGTGGTGCTCAACGAATCGGTGCTGCGCGACCTCGAAGGCTTCATCCCGCTCGCCCCGCTGCACCAGCCGCACAACCTGCGCGCCGTGCGCGCCGTCGCAGCGCTGATCCCGGAGATTCCGCAGGTCGGTTGCTTCGACACCGCCTTCCATCGCACGCAATCCCCGCTTGCGCAGGCCTTCGCGCTACCGCGCGCGATCAGCGCCGAGGGCGTCAAGCGTTACGGTTTCCATGGACTGTCCTACGACTACGTGGCGCGCCAGCTCCCCGACGTCATCGGCGAACGCGCGAACGGCGCGGTGCTGATCGCCCACCTGGGCAACGGCGCGTCGATGTGCGCGCTGCGCGAGGGCAAGAGCGTCGCCACGACGATGGGCTTCACCGCCGTCGAGGGCCTGATGATGGGCACGCGCACCGGCAGCCTCGATCCCGGCGTGCTGCTCTACCTGATGGAACAGAAGGGCATGAACGCCAAGACCCTGACCAACCTGCTGTACAAGGAGTCCGGCCTCCTCGGCGTCTCCGGCATCAGCCAGGACATGCGCACCCTGCTCGCATCCGATGCCCGCGAGGCGCGAGAAGCGGTGGATCTGTTCTGCTACCGCATCGCCCGCGAAATCGGCTCGCTCGCCGCCGCGGCCGGCGGTCTCGATGCACTCGTATTCACGGGCGGAATTGGCGAGCACGCCGCGCAGGTGCGCGCCCAGGTCGCGAAACTCTCCGCCTGGCTGGGCGTCGCCATCGCCCCGGAAGCGAACGACGCGCACGCGCTGCGCATCGACGCCCCCGACAGCCGGGTGGCCGTCGCCGTCGTGCCGACCAACGAAGAAGGCATGATTGCCCGCTACACGCTGGAGCGGCTGGCGCACCACTAAGTCGAATAATTGCCCGCCGCGTCGATAGCAGGTTCCTTCCCCTTCAAGGGGGCGAAGACGGGGTTTCGCAGAGCACCGCTCCGCGCCGTCTGAGCGACGGAGCGAAGCGGAGGCTCCCAGGACAGGATGGGGATGGGTTTCTGCGACGGCTGCATAACCCATCCCCACCCCAAC
>NZ_WTVS01000046.1 GCF_012911005.2 Aromatoleum toluolicum
GGGCAGGCTTGAGGGGGCTTCAAGCGTAGACCGCAGCGCGGTCTCGGGGCGGGTCAGATCGCGACCATCTCGAAGTCGGCCTTGGCGACACCACAGTCGGGACAGGCCCAGTCGGCGGGGATGTCTTCCCAGCGCGTGCCCGGGGCGATGCCCTCGTCGGGGAGGCCGGCCGCTTCGTCGTAGATGAAGCCGCAAACGATGCATTGGTAGGTCTTCATGATGTTCTTCCGTTCTTCGTGGGTTGTTGGGGGGAGGGCGGTTCGGGTCAGGCCGAGATCTTGTCCAGGACCTGCTGGTAGTGGTTGGCGTGGCGCTCTTCCACCTTGGCCAGCGCGGCGAAGCGCTTGGCGGCCTTTTCCAGCACGGCCCTGAACTGTTCCGCGTGTTCCTTCGATTCGGTGATCTGTTCGTCGATTTCCTTCACTGCAGCCTCGTTGCCTTCGGCAACTGCGACGTGGCGGAAGTTCGGGTACATCTCGGTGTATTCGTAGGTTTCCCCTTCGATCGCGAATTGCAGGGCGCGCGCCGGGGTCATCCTTTCCTTGGGGAAGAGCAGATCGAGGTGTCCGAAGGCGTGCATCACTTCCTGGTCGGCGGTCGCTTCGAAGGCCTTGGCGGTTTCCTCGTCGCCCATCTCGCGGCACAGCTTGGCGAAGTAGCGGTACTTGATGTGCGCCATCGATTCGCCGGCGAAGGCCGATTCGAGGTTCCTGATCGTGAGCGACTCGGGGTTGTGGAAGGGGCTGGCCATCGTTTCTCTCCTTGTGTCGTTGATGTTGCGTTGAGTGAATGCTACGCACCGACGTATGATTATAAAAATTGAACGTTTCGATGCTATGAATAGTGTGTGGCTATTTATTCGTCCGTAGGAGGTTTCGAGCGTCGCCAACGTCGGTCACCAACGTCGACGAAGTGAAAGGATTTGTAGTCGCGCAAATATTTGGCAGGGCGTTCGCGTCAACGGAGTACATGCTCCCCGAACTGCATGACTTGATGCGGCACGCGGGCGTTCGAATTGATGACGAGGAGATCGAACATGATCAAGACCACCGCAATGAGCGCGATCGCGCTGGCTGTCCTGCTGTCGGCGTGCGGCAAGAGTGGGGAATCCACGCCCGCGGCACCTGCAGCGCCGCCTGCGCCTCCGAGTCCGGCCACTTCCGCTGCGCCGACCCCGGCGCCTGCGCCCGCGCCACCCTCTGCGCCCGCAACGACGGCCGCGGCGGACACTGCGCCGGGGATGAGTACCTACAACAAGGTATGTGCGCTGTGCCACGCCGCCGGCGTGGGCGGGGCACCCAAGCCAGGCGACAAGGCGGACTGGGGGCCGCGCATCGGACAGGGCAAGGACGTGCTGTACAAGCACGCCCTGGAAGGCTTCACCGGCCAGAAAGGGATGATGCCGCCGCGCGGGGGCAGCCCGGCGCTCAAGGACGACGAGGTCAAGGCTGCCGTCGACTACATGGTTTCGAAGTCGGAATGACGCTGTCGGCCTGAAGCGAGCGGGGCGCACGCGCGCCCCGCTGCCGTTCGGTGGGCTGGCGCTTAGCTAGCGCAGACCCAGGCTCGGGTCGGCAAGCAGCGCCTCGATCACGCGTGAGACGTTGGCGACCGGCGTGTCGTCGGGGTGGGTGAGCGGGTCGGGGCGCACCTGTCCGTCGATATCGTGGAGGTGGTTGGGGAAGGTCGCCAGCTCGCGGTGCAGCGGTGCGGTGTCGATGCCCAATTCGGCGTCGCCGAAATTCCAGCGCAGCGAGTAGGCGTCGTTGGCGGCGTAGCGGACCGTCAGCGTCACGCCGTTTCCGAGGTGTACGACGAGGGCGTCCTGCTTGTGCTCGACCGGCTGCGGCAGGCGTGCGCCGAATGTGCGGTCGATGCGGTCGGCGAGTTCGATGTGCAGGCTCATGTCCGTCTGGCCTCCTTCAGGCATTCGGTCAGCATCGCGCGCACGGTCTCGCGCGTGTCGGCGAGGATGCGGGCGCTGAGGTAGTGCTCATACGAGGGATGCTCGGGGATCGCGCCGGTGTAGATCCGCTCCAGCAGTTCGATCTCGTCGGTCGCGCCGTTGGCCTTGAGGATGGCGTCGCGGTTCTCGCGCAGTTCGAAGACCAGCCGCGACAGCTGCTCGAGCTGTTCGGCGTCGGTCGGTTCCACGTTCTCGAAGAAGTTGGCCATGGTCGTCGCTCACATTTTGCTGTCGTGGAGGGCTCCGCCGTCGAGCACCGCCATGTCGGGGGTGATGGCGTCGAAGGCGAGGACCTTGCCGCCGTGCGCCTGGGCGAATTTCTGGGCGTCCGCCTGCTGCGCGAAGGATCCGATCGTCGGTCCCATCGAGCCGTGGCGGGAGCTGCCGATGACGTACCAGGCCGTCTTCGCGTCGATCCACGCGCCGCGCGGCTGCTCCCAGTCGGCCTTGCCCATGTCCTGAACGAAGATCGCCTTCACCGGGCGAATTTGCTCGGGCTTGAGGTAGATGCCGAACATTTCGACCGTGTCGCAGAAGAACTCGGGTTCCGGGCGGTCGGCGTAGACGATCTGCGCCTTCGGGCCGGGGTAGTCGGCGAGCAGCATGCCGTCGAGGGAGCAGGCGGTGCTCTGGTCGATCTCGACCGCGGCGAGCTTGTTGCCGCCGTCGCTGCCGCCCGGCCCGCAGGCGGCGAGGAGGCCGGCCGCGAGGGCCGCCAGCAGGGTCGTTCGGAACGGAAGGATGGGGGACATCATTTACGGAATCTCCATGCGGCAACGCCCAGGGGGGCTGCGATCCACGCGGCCATCACGAGGCTGAGTAGCCAGGGTTCGGCCAGCGCGCGGGGGAATACGGTCGCGAGCCCGTACAGCGTGCGGACGTCGTCGAGGGTGAAGATGTTGAGGATGCGGAAGACGTCGGCGGGGTTGAGCAGCAGCAGGTAGGGGAAGATCTCGCCACCGTACTTGCCGCCGGTGACGACAAGGCCGCCGAGCAGCAGCAGGTCGAACACCAGCACGAAGAAGAACCACAGCGCGATCGCCATGCCGGAGGCGCGCGTGCGGTCGGCGGCGAAGGTGGACACCATGACCGCGAGGCTGAGGAAGGCGAGGCCGAGCAGCACCGAACTCAGCATGAAGCCGAAGAAGTGGAACAGGGCGGTGAGATCGAGTTGCGCGGAGAGCACGACGGCGACGAGGCCGAAGCCGGCAATGGTCGAGAACGCGAGCGCCGCGGCGAGCCCGAGGTACTTGCCGAGCAGCAGTTCGAAGCGCGTGATCGGCATCGACAGCAGCAGGTCGAGCGAGCCGCGTTCGCGCTCGCCGACGATGGCGTCGAAGCCGAGCACGAGCGCGATCAGCGGGACGAGGTAGATCACCAGCGAGACGAGGCTCGCGATCGTGAACTCGATCGAGCGGAAGCCCACCGTGCCCTGCTGCGCGCCGCCGAAGTAGGCGATCACGAGCGCGAAGGCGGTGAACACGAGGGCCACGGCGAGCACCCAGCGGTTGCGGATGCGGTCCCAGAATTCCTTGCCGGCGAGGGTGGCGATCTGGCGGATTTCCATGTGCGTCGCCCTTAGTCTGAAAAGCCGAAGAACACGTCCTCGAGCGAGGGTTCGTGCACGTGCAGGTCGAGCACCTTGTCGCCGAGCGAGGCGAGCGCCTGCATCACGACCATCTTCGATTCGCGTTGGCATTCCACGGCGACGTGGTCCTCGCGTGCCTCGATCGCGAGGACCGGCAGGCCGCCGAGTACCGCGCGGACGTGATGGAAGTCCTCGTGCGCGAGGCGGACGCGGAACCACAGCGGAAGATCCATCTGCTCGCGCAGATCCTGCACGGTGCCGACGGCCTGGACCTTGCCGGCGGCCATGATCGCGAGCCGATCGACGCGCTCCTGGATCTCCGCGAGGATGTGCGAGGTGAGGATCATCGTCACACCGTCGGCCTTGAGGCCGCGCAGGATCAGGTAGAACTCGCGGATCGCCTCGGGGTCGAGGCCGGTGGTGGGTTCGTCGAGGAACAGGATGCGCGGGCGGCCGAGCAGCGCCTGCGCGAAGCCGAGGCGCTGGCGCATGCCTTTCGAGTACTCCCGCACCCGCCGGCGTGCTGCGCTGGAGAGACCGACGCGTTCGAGCGCAGGACCGCACTCGCTTGCCGGGGCTCCCTTGAGGCGGGCGAAGAACTCGAGCGTCTCGTGGCCGGTGAGGTTGTCGTAGAGGACGACGTTCTCCGGCAGGTAGCCGATCTTGCGGCGCACTGCGCGGAAGCCGCTGCCGGTGACGGGCGAGCCGCCGATGCGGATGTCGCCCGCGGTTGCCGGGATCAGGCCCAGCATCATCTTGAAGAGGGTGCTCTTGCCGGCGCCGTTGTGCCCGATCAGGCCGAACAGCTCGCCCGGCGCGACCTCGAGGTCGACGCCATCGACGGCGCGCACGGCGCCGTAATGCTTGGTCGCGCCGCGCACCGCGATCACCGGTGCGGCGCGTTCAGCGGGAGCCTGGGAAGTATCTGCCAAGCCATTCTCTCCAGTTTTCGTTCTTCGGCTGCATGCGCGGTTTCGGGTCGACCACGCTGGGCGCGCGCAGCAGCGGGAACTGCTGGCCGACGAGGCGCAGCGTCTGTATTGCGGGACTTGCGAGCAGCAGTTTCAGCATCGGGTGTTGCCAAGACAGACGGTCGACGAGATCGTTGGCCTGGTAGGGCACGTCTCCCACGGCGTCGCCGTTGCGGTCCCAGCCAAGATAGTTGCTCCAGTGGTTGCCGTCCTTGACGCCCCACAATTCGTCCTTGGCGCCGACGTAGCGGACCTGTTCGCGGTTGGCGATGAAGTCGTTGTTCTCGACTTTGTTGTTCTTGGAGCCGGCCCACAGGTGAGTGCCGACGACGTTGTCGACGACGAGGTTGCCGCGCAGCGTGTTGTACTCCGCGTCGTAGATGAAGAAGCCGCGGTTGTTGCCGGCGATCACGTTGTTCTCGACGATGGCGTCCTGGATGGTGCGCAGCATGATGCCGTGGTCGGAATTGGCCCACACGCGGTTGTTGCGCACCAGCTGGTCGCGCACTTCCATCAGCGCGAGGCCGCCACGGTTCATGTAGACGTCGTTGTCCTCCCACACATTGCGGTAGGAGTTCATGTAGTGGGTGCCGTAGCGGGCATGGTGCAACCGGTTGCTGCGGAAGACGGCGTCATGCGAGACGTCGACATAGAGGGCGTCGCGCACGAAGCTGATCTCGTTGCCGATGATCCGGGCGCCGGTGGTGTTGTACAACTGGATGCCGTTGCCGCGCTGCGACGAGCGGTATTCGCGCTTGCCCGTGATGATGTTGTGTTCGATGCGGACGTCCTTGGCCTTCTCGATCCACAGGCCGAAGAGGTTGTAGGTGAGCTCGCAATTGCGCACGACCGCGCGGTGCGCGCCGGGCCACAGGTAGATGCCGGCGTTCTGCCTGAGGAGGCTGTCGCCGGAGTCGCGCACGATCAGGCCCTCGATGACGACGTCGGGGGCGGTGACGCGGATCGTGTCGTCCTGCATGCCGCCGCTGAGCGTGGGGCGCTCGACCCCGCGCAGCGTGAGCGGCTTTGCGATCAGCAGGTTTTCCGTGTATTTGCCGCGCGCCACCTCGATGACGTCGCCCGCGGCGGCGCGCTCGATGGCGGCCTGGATCGATTCGCCCGGAGCGACCTTCAGCGTCGCGGCGAGGGCCGGCAGCGCGCACAGCAGCGCCGCCACGGCCAGAAAGGCGTGCCGGAACGTCAGTGTGCGCCCTGCCCCGAATATCGGCATGTCACCCCTGGATGATAAGGAAGCCCAGCGATTTCAATGCGATGAAGAGCGTTGCGCCGATCAGCAGGTTCTTGAAGCCGACGTAGCACACCATGTCCATCGCGTTTGCGACGCGGTAGCGGCGACCCCACCACGGGCCGTCCTTGACGTAGGGTTTGGAACCGAGGCGCACGAAGACCTCGAACACGCTCCAGCCGAACCACCAGCCGATCACTGCGCCGACCTGCATCTGACCCATCGCCGCCAGCACCCACACGAGGGTGGCGGCGAGGGCGAGCGCCATGCCGGCGGCCTGCAGTGCGCGTTGGCGCTGGAAGCCGTGATGGCTCCACGGCCACAAATGGTCCCACGCTTCGGCCGCAACGAGGCGCACGAGGCTCGTCGTCTGCGCATAGGGCGGGTTGGCGGGATCGGTCGGCATCGTCGGATTGACCATGTCTTTCTGCTCCGAAATCAGTTCTTCGCCGCGGCGTCCGCGCGGACGGGCACCAGCTTGATCGGGATGTAGTAGCCGTCGGGACCGATCGGCGTGAGCGGCAGGCCAGCCTTGGTGCGGCGCTTGCGTTCCTGCGCGAGCGGCGGGCAGGCGTGATCATCCGTATACAGGACCATGCAGTCGAGGCAATGCAGGCATTCGCGGTGGTCGATGCGGCCGTCCTCGTCGATCGCCTGCGAGCCGCAGCCGACCGCGCAGGCCTTGCAGCTGTCGCATTCCTGCTTTCGCTTGAGGCCGAACCAGCGGAAGGTCGAAGGCATCGCGAGCGACGCGCCGAGGGGGCACAGGTACTTGCAGAACGGCCGCTCGGTGAAGATCGACAGCCCCAGCAGGCCGGCGGCGAACAGCGTGTAGGGCCAGCTGCGGTTGAACAGGCCGACGAGGAAGGTGGTCTTGAACGGTTCGACCTCGGCGAGCTTCTCGGCCAGCCCCATCGAGAAGAAGGACACCGCGAGCAGGCCGAAGAACACGCCGTACTTCACCCACTTCAGGCGGTCGTGCCAGCGCCGCGGCAGCTGGAACTGGAAGCGCTTGAGGCCGACGGCGCCGCCGACCTTGTACAGCAGCTCCGACAGCGAACCGAACGGGCACAGCCAGCCGCAGAACAGTCCGCGTCCCCAGACGAACACCGTGACGATGATGAAGATCCAGAACAGGAAGATGAAGGGGTCGGAGAGGAACAATTCCCACTGCCAGTGGAACAGCAGCGCGTGGAACCACGTCAGCACTTGCGTGATCGACGGTTGCGCGAGCATGCCGAAGCCGACGAAGCCGATGCTGATGACCCACGCGCTGTACTTGAAGGCGTTCACCGGCCACTTGTTCTTGCGCGTCGCGCGGCGCGTGAGCTTTTCGCGAAAGGCATAGACGGTCGCGACGGCGACGAGCAGCGCGGCGAAGAGCGCGATCTCGACTGCGCGCGTCTTCCATACGCGCACCCACGGTGCATCGGGCTTCACGACTTCCGGGCGGCCGCCTTCCAGGTACTGATCCGGGAGCCAGTACTCGACGTCGAAGTTGGCGAAGCTGCGCGCGCCGGTGGCGCGATCGACGCGGTTGCCCAGGAATACGAACTTCCACGGATAGGCGCCGGAGAAGGCCTTCGAGCGGATGATGAAGATCGAGGATTCGCTGTAGGCGGGCGCGCCGGCAGCCTCAATGCCATAGAGGTTGACGGCGTCGAGGTCGCGGAAGGTGAAGGAATCCGCGCCCTGGCGCACCTGCACGCGGTCATAGATGCCGCCGCGCACGAAACCCGAGCCCTTGAAGGACTCTTTCCCGCCGCTGCGGATCACGAAGAGGGCGTGTTCGCCTTCATGCAGGCGCGCCATCAGGTTGCGCCAGGCGCCCTCGCCGAGGATCGCGCGGCCGAGGTCGGGGTGATTGAGGTAGCCGAACCACAGTTCGATGAAGGGCTCGCCGCCGCGTTCCAGGCCGACCTGCTCGGGCTTGACGATGAGGCGCCGCACGGCGCCTTCCTGCACCAGGGCTGCCCAGTCGGGCTTTGCGCCGGTTTCGCGGAATTTCGCCTGCTCGCGGATCGTGGGCTTGAGGATGCCGACCTGGCGGGCGACCGCCGTGCCGGAGGTCATCATCACCTGGTTCTGCGCGATGACCGTCACGGTCGCGCCCGAGATCGCGTCGAGTCCGATGATGTTTTCCTCGGGACGGGACTGGCCGATCTCGATGTTGTTGCCGACGAACTGGCCGAGGTATTGCTGGTTGAAGCGGGTCAGCGCCGACTCGGGGATGCCCAGCAGCAGGATGGGCTCCGAGTGCTTCAGGATCTTCACGCCGACGAAACGCCCGCCGGTGTCCATGCCGATCAGCGTGATGACCGGTTTGCCGGAGTAGGCGGGGGTGTCGGTGATGTCGGTCGAGAGCATCACGTAGCCGATGAGCTTCTTCTTGCCGGCTTCCTCCGCATAGCCCTCGACGTAGCGGGGCTGGCCCTTGCGTTCGGAGAAGGACGTGGCGCCGGGCAGGACCTCGGCGCACGGGGCGTACTTGCACAACTCGGGGGCGGTGTTGATCTCGTCGGGCAGCTTCGCCTCGTAGGTATCGGCGAGCGCGAGCGATGCGGTCGACGTAAGCGCGACGGACAACAGGATATTGCGGAGTGCAGCCAGAAATTTCATGACACTTTCCGATTCGGCGGGACTGGAGACAGTCTACGAACCAGACCTCGTGACGTAATTGTTTCCGATCAATTGGTGCAAATTCATCTGCTGCGCTGCACACATAGTGAAAAAAAGGAGGGGCGCACGGCCCCTCGAATATCACCCATCGTTGCCCCTTTGCAGGGGCGGGATAACCGCGCCGAAACCGTTACGGGTCCGGCGCAGTCCTTGCCGAGAACCCGTCAGGCCTCGACGATCATGCGGCTGCGCATCTCAAGGTGCAGGGCGTGGCAGAAGTGCGTGCAATAGCACCAGAACACGCCCGGCTTGTCGGCCTTGAAGGTGACCGATGCGGTTTCCTGCGGGTTCACGATGAAGTTGACGTTGTACTTCGGGATCGCGAAGCCGTGCGTCAGGTCCTCCACCTTGTCGAGGTTGGTGAGGATGAGGGTGACCTCGTCGCCCACCTTGAGCTTGAACTCGGTGAGGCTGAACGCCGGGGCCATCGAATACATCTTCACCGTGACCTTCTTGCCGTCGCGGAACACGCCGGAGTCCTTCGGATCCTTGATCGCGAGCGGGAAGTCGTCGATGTTGTAGACCTGCTTCGGATTGACCAGCTCGCGCTTCAGGATGATGAAGTCGTGCGGCTCGGGGCGGACCGGGTGGTCGGCCACCAGCACCATCTTCTCGCCCGAGATGTCGATGAGCTGCTCGTTCTCCGGGTGCAGCGGGCCGACCGGCAGGTAGCGGTCCTTCGAGAACTTGCAGCCGACGCACAGCCACTTGCCGTCGGCAGCCGCGGTTTCGGACTGCGAGGCGTTGATGTGGCCCGGCTGGTACTGCACGTCGAGGCGGTCGACGACGTACTGCTGGGTGTTGTCGCCGGCGGAAAACTTGATCGCCTTGTCGACATTCCACTTCACGACCTGGCTGTCGAGGAACAGCGTCGTGTAGGCGTTGCCGCGGCCGTCGAAGGCGGTGTGCAGGGGGCCGAGGCCGATCTCGACTTCGGCGACGATGGCCTTGTCCGCGCTCTCGAGATTGCCTTCGAACCACTCCAGCACCTTGGTGAGTTCGATGACCGTTGCGGTGGGCGAGAGCTTGCCGGCGCAGATGAAGTACTTGCCGTCCGGACTGGCGTTTACGCCGTGCGGGTTCTTCGGCACCGAGACGGTGCAGGTCAGGGCGGTCTTCGGATCCTTGTTCGATTCGCGCGTACCGTCGACCACCGGCACCTTGGAGTCGCCGTAGGTCTTGAACTTGCCGTCCTTCACCGCCTGCTCGATGCGGGCGACGTTGAAGAACAGGCACGCGTCACGCTCGGCCGACATCATGTCGGGGTAGAGCACGCCGCCTTCGGTGTTGTACTGGTTGGTCGCGACGAGCTTGCCGTCATAGGACGTGGCGGCGAGGTCGCAGTTGCCGTCGATCAGCACCTGCCAGCGCACTTCCATCGTCTCGGCGTCGACGCAGGAGAACATCGAGCGGTACTTCGACGGGTCGTTCACGTCCTTGCCGGCATTCGGCAGCGGGATCTGGAACTCCGAGCCGCAAAACACGCGCGTCGTGTAGTTGATCGCGGGATCGACCGGGTCGCGCTTGTCCGGGAAGATGCCGTGGAAGCCCTGCACGTTCGGCAGCTCGGTGATCTTGTCGCAGATGAAGTAATCGAGGCGGATACGGGCCAGGCGACTGTTGATCTTGTCGTTGATCCACGCGTAGCGGCCGTCGTAATTGCCGTCCTTGTACGAGGCGTGGGTATGGTGCGTGTCGGCGACCGTGTACTTCAGGCTGCCGTCGGGCTTGGTGCCCATGATCTTCTTCGATTCGTTCGTGATGCCCCAGCCGGTCAGCGCGTCGGGCACGAAGCACGGCACGCGGGTGATTTCACGACCGGAGGGCAGCCCGAGCACGCGGAAGTCGCCGGTGTGGCCGCCGCTCCAGAAGCCGTAGTAGGTGTCGAGTTCGCCGGGTTTCAGGTGGATGCCGGCCGGGGCGGCGTGGGCCGCCGGTGCAGCCGCGGGGGCAGCAGGGGCTGCCGGAGCCGGAGCGGGTGCCTGCTCCTGCTTGCAGGCGGAAAGGCCGACCGACAGGCCGGCGCCGGCGAGACCGGCGAAGGCTGCGGTGTTGAGGAACTTGCGGCGGCTCGGGTCGGGCTGGCCGTCGAGGTTGTGATCCTTGTTGTGGTCCTGGCTCATGTAATGGGCTCCGTTGTTCAAGCGTCGAGTGATCTGCCTGTGTTCTGCCGTTGCGGGCGGGCCGGGATGACGATCCACCCATGCAGCGCAGCCCGAAGTGGGCGGTAACGTAACTGTATGGACCCGGCCGTGCGGACTCCTTGATCTCGGATAAGGAAAAACGCGTGGCGGTTATGTCGGAGGCACAGCCCCTGCGGCCGGCGTTCAGGCGGGCGACAGCGAGACGAAGATCAGCACGAAGATCGGCGCCCACACTACGGCGGCGACGCTGTAGGCCATGTAGGTGATGTGCAGCGCCTGGATCTCGTTGTCCAGCCGCAATTCGTCGCGGATGTCGAGGTAGAGCCTGCGCAGCGCGACGGCGTGGGCGAGCAGGTGGGCGATGACGAGGGCCCCGAGGCTGGGCACGGCGAGCACCACGGCGGAGGCCCATAGCGGCGCGGCGGCGCGTGCGGCGATCGCGAGCGCGCGCGCGCGGGTGGGGCGCATGGCGTCGGCGGGCGTCGTGAGCCGCAGCATCCCGGCGACAGCCGTCACCGCGACGAGCTCGGCGACGAACACCAGCAGCGCGATCCATTCCCAGTTCGCGCCCGCAGGATCAAGGCGATAGACCGCGGCGTGGTCGTTCATTGCCAGCGGGATCATGACCGGCGGCACCAGCGCGAATGGCAGGACCATGCGGCTGAAGACGCCGCTGCGGGTCGGTGGGGTCAAGCGGGCCTCCGTCCGGCGCCCTTCAGGTCCGCGGATCCTGCACGATTCCCTGTTCGACCGCAAACACGGCCGCCTGGACGCGGCTCGTCAGGCCGAGCTTGCGCAGGACGTTCTGGACGTGGATCTTGACGGTGCTCTCGGCGAGATCCAGCGTGCGCGCGATTTCCTTGTTGCTCTGGCCGCGCGCGACGAGCACGAGGATTTCCCGCTCGCGCGGCGAGAGCTTGTTGAGTTCCGAGGCGACCACGGGCGGTGCCGCCGCTTCGGTGCTGGCCTTGGCCGGGGCGCCGCGCACGCCCTGCACGAGCTTGCCCATCATCTGCGGCGAGATCACCGACTCGCCGGCCGCCGCCTTCGTGATCGCGGCGGTGAGCGTCTCGGCCTCGATGTTCTTCAGCAGGTAGCCGCAGGCGCCCGCGCGCAGGGTTTCGATGAGATCCTCGGCGTCTTCCGATACGGTCAGCATCAGCACGTGCGACTCCGGCGCCTCCTCGGCCATCATCGCCGCGGCGTCGCGGCCGGAGAGGCCGGGCATGTGCAGGTCGAGCAGCACGACGTCGGGCCGCAGCTGCGCGGCGCGCTTGACGCCTTCCATGCCGTCGCCCGCCTCGCCGACGATCTCGAACTCCGGGTGGCGCTGCAGCAGGGACTTGATGCCGCTGCGGAAGAGGGCGTGGTCGTCGACGAGGAGCACTCGGATCGGGGCGGACATCAGTTTGGTTCCTGGTTGATTCGCGGGAGTTCGAGACGCACTTCCGTGCCGCGTCCCGGCGTGGAGCTGAGCGAGAATTTTCCGCCGATACGCAGCGCGCGCTCGCGCATGACCTGCAGGCCGATGTGGTTTTCCTTTTCGCGGGCGGTGCGCGCGCCTTCGTCGAAGCCCACGCCGTCGTCGCGCACGACCAGCGCCAGCCCATGCACGCCGCGGCGCAGGGCGACGTGTACGGATTTCGCCTGGGCGTGCTTGCGCACGTTGGAAAGGGCTTCCTGCAGGATGTACAGCGCCTGCGTCTCGACCTCGGCGTCGAGCGGTGCGCCGCCGCCTTCCAGCTCCAGCTCCGTCGCGATCCCGCTCTGGTCGGCGAGCCGGCGGAGGGCGGCGCCGATCGCGCCGCCGAGATCCTGCTTGGCAACGCGCGTGCGGAAATGCACCAGCAACTCGCGCACGTCGTCGTAGCTCTCCTGCACGCCCTGGCGAAGCATCGCGAGGGTGGCCTGCGCCTGGCTCAGGTCGCTGTGCCGCAGGGCGTCATCGAGCATCTGCACCTGCAGGTTCATGAAGGCGAGCCCCTGCGCGATCGAGTCGTGCAGTTCGCGTGCGAGGAGATTGCGCTCCTCCGACACGGCGAGCTCGCGGCCGCTCGCATGCAGGCGCTGGTTCTCGATCGCGATGCCGAGCTGCTGTCCCAGCGTCTCGAGGAGCTGGCGCTCGGAATCGCCGAGAAGGCGCGCCTCGCGGAAATACAGATTGTAGATGCCCAGCGTCTGCTGGTTCGCGCCGATCGGCGTGGCCGAAACGAGTTTGAAGCCGGCGCGGCGGCAGGCCCCGAGGTCCAGGGCGGTATCGGGTCGTTCCGGTTCGCACGTCAGCGAGTTGCCGCCGCGCGCCGCCTGCCCGCACACGCATTCGCCGCATTCGAGCGTCGCCTCGCGATCGATGAATTCATCGTCCAGTCCGGCATGCACGGTCATGCACAGCTGGAGCGAATCCCGGTCGAGCAGCCGCGCGGAGCTCGCCGCTGCGCCGAACATCTTCTGCACGCGCTGCAGGAAGCCGCGGCACAGGGCGTCCACGTCCTGCGGCTGGCGCAGGAAGGCGGCCATGTCGTAAAGGATCTCGAGCTGGCGGTTCTTCTCCTCGAGGCTGCGCGTCTTGACGTCGACGCGCTCCTCGAGCGTTCCGTACAGGCCCTGCAGGTGGACGGCCATGCGGTTGAAACCGTCGGACAGCTCGCCGAATTCGTCCTTGCCGAGGACCGGGACGCGGGCGCTGAAGTCCTCCTGCTCCATCCGCTTGATGCCGGTCTGCAGTTCCGAGACGGGGCGGATCACGAGCACGAAGAAGAAGCGGATCAGGAACAGGGTGCCGATCACGGCCAGTGCGATCAGGGACACCTGCGATGCGCGCAGGATGTCGGTGTTGCGCGCGTAGCTCTGTTCCATCTTGAGCACGACGTCGTTGATGCCGGACACGAACGTCCGGATCGTGTCGTCGAACGCGGGGGGATCCGCGGGGATGCCGGCCTCATTCGATGTGGCGAGCAGGCCATCCAGTATCGGTCGAACCTGTGTCGACCAGAAGTCCGCCATCCGCTGCATGTCTGCGGGAATGTCGTTGTCGCGGGGGACGAACAGGGGGCGCTGCGGGTTCCCGCGGCGCAGCTCGGCAAAGACGTGGTCGAACTCGTCCAGTTCCGTCCTGAGCGCTTCCCGAATGCGCATCGCCTCGGCGGGCGAAGCCTGCGGGGCGTGGGCGAGAAGGTGGCCGATGCGGTGCGTGCGCATGCGCAGGCTGCCGGCGTCGTTGATGGCCGCGGCAGCCCCCTCGAGCTGCCAGGACATGAACAGCGTGATGCCGATCGCCGTCAGGGCGACGAGGAAGAACACCAGCAGGATGCCGGTGATCTTGGTGCTGAGACTGTTGCCGAGTGGGAGCATGAACGCTCGATGAAGCAGGGTGGCGTGCAGACTACGTCGCCTGCCGCCACCCTGCAAGCCGGGGGCTGCCGCCCCCGGGATGGTCTCACGCCGATGCGGTCGCCTTGACGCGCCGCTTCGAACGCACGATCTGGTAAGCACGGCCGACGTAGCTCAGCGGCGCGGTGAGAATGTGCACGAGACGCGTGAAGGGAAACAGCAGGAACACCGTCATCCCCAGCACCATGTGGAAGCGGAACACCGGCTCCACGGCGGCGAGCAGCTCGGGCTTCGGTTGCAGCGTCAGCACGCTCTGCACCCAGCCCGACAGCGCCAGCATCACGCCGGGGTCGCCGTGGTTCGCATGTCCGATCGACACCGGCAGCGTCGACAGGCCGGCAACCAGGGTCAGCATCAGCCAGCTCAGGATGAAGGCATCCATGCGGCGACCGGCGGCGCGCACGCGCGGATTGAACATGCGGCGCAGCCACAGGATGGCGCCGCCGATCAGGCACATGGTGCCGAACACGCTACCGGCGACGATCGCGATCCACTGGTGCTGCAGGTCCGAAACGCCCAGCCCGATCCATAGCGCATGCGGCAGCACGAGGCCGGCGAAGTGGCCGCCGAAGATCGACAGGATGCCGACGTGGAACAGGTTGCTCGCGATCCACATGTTGCTCTTCGACAGCAGCTGCGAGGAGTCGGTCTTCCACGTGTACTGCTCGTTGTCGTAGCGGATCCAGCTGCCGATCACGAACACCGACAGCGCGATGTAGGGATAGACCCCGAAGAAGAAGTTGATTGCGTTCATGTCGTCTCCTCAGGCAGCCAGGCGCGTCAGGCTGCCCTGTTTTTCCACGATCCGGACCAGCGGCGCGTACGGGCTGGCGGATTTTTCCAGGTTGTCGGCGAGCACCTTGAGCACCTTCGCGACGTCGCCGAGGAAGACCCAGGCTTCGCCGATGCTCAGCGTCGAGCAGAACTCCAGCATCACCGGCAGGTAGTCCGGGAGTTCCTTCTCGTCGGCCTGCAGGCCGTAGCTGCGGTAGAACTCGCCGAGGTCGATCAGCGCGGGGCCGCGCGACTTCTCCTCGCCGAAGATGTGGTGCGTCAGGTGCAGGCTGTGCTCGGCGGTGAGGTCAAAGCTCTGCACATAGGCACCCTGCAGCTCGAGCGGATCGGCGGCGAGCAGCATCGTGATGAAGTCGGCGACGCTGCGGTATTCCTCGACGCTGAGGGCGACTTCCTCGTCGAGCGACTCGACGAAGGCGTACGGATCCTTGGCGGCGAGTTCGCGCAGGGCATCGAGGAAGCCGTCGCTCGGGTAGTCGAGCAGGGCGGCAAGCAGGCGGAAGATTTTCATCGCGTTCTCCTTCAGTCGCGGGGCTCGGCCAGTGGGGCCGGTTCGCGCGGTTCGGCCGACTGGGTGCGGCGCTCGGGGAAAAGGGAGAAGGTGCCGTGGCCCTTGGAGACATCGGCGCCGAAGGTGAAGCCGTTCTGGCCCTGGAAGCCGTGGTAGTCGTCGAGGCGGATCTCCTCGTGCGCGGTCGGCACGACGAAGCGGTCCTCGTAGTTGGCGATCGCGAGGTAGCGGTACATGTCCTTCGCGTTCTGCTCGGTGATGCCGGCGCGGTTGAGCGGACCCAGATCCGGTTCGCCATCGACGTGGATCGAGCGCATGTAGGAACGCATCGCCAGCAGGCGGTTGAGCGCGCTGGTGATGTACTCGGTCTTGCCCGCAGTGAGCAGGTTCGCGAGGTACTGCACCGGCAGGCGCATCGCCTCGGCCTTGGGGATCACGCCGTCGGATTCGGTCGGTAGCTTCTTCTGGTCGATCTGCGACTGCACCGGCGAGAGCGGCGGCACGTACCAGATCATCGGCAGCGTGCGGAACTCGGGGTGCAGCGGGAAGGCGATCTTCCACTCGACGGCCATCTTGTAGATCGGCGACTTCTGCGCGGCGTCGATCCAGCTCTGCGGCACGCCGTCCTTCAGCGCCTGGGCGATGATCGCGGGGTCGTACGGGTCGACGAAGAGGTCGAGGTGGGCCTTGTACAGGTCCTGCTCGTTGTCCGTCGAGGCGGCGTCCAGCAGCTTGTCGGCGTCATAAAGGATGATGCCGTTGTAGCGGATGCGGCCGACGCAGGATTCGGAACAGACCGTTGGCAGGCCGGATTCGACGCGCGGGTAGCAGCCGATGCACTTTTCGGCCTTGGACGATTCCCAGTTGAAGAACACCTTTTTGTACGGGCAGCCGGAGATGCACATGCGCCAGCCGCGGCAGCGGTCCTGGTCGGCGAGGACGATGCCGTCTTCCTCGCGCTTGTACATCGCGCCCGAGGGGCAGGAGGCGACGCAGGCGGGGTTGATGCAGTGGTTGCAGATGCGCGGCAGGTAGAGGTGGAAGGTGTTCTCGAACTGCTTGTACATCTCCTTCTGCATGTTGGCGAAGTTGGCGTCCTGCGAGCGCGCGGCGAATTCGCCGGCGAGGTCGTCCTCCCAGTTCGGGCCCCAGGTGATCTTGTCCATCTTTTCGCCGGTGATCTGCGACACCGGGCGCGCGGTCGGCGCGGCTTCCGACAGCGGCGCGTTGTGCAGGCGCGCATAGTCGTAGGTGAAGGGCTCGTAGTAGTCGTCGATCTCGGGCATGTTGGGGTTGGCGAAGATCTGCACGATCTTCTTCATCTTGCCGCCGGCCTTGAGCTCCAGCTTGCCGTTGACCTTCTCCCAGCCGCCTTTCCACTTCTCCTGGTTTTCCCAGTTCTTCGGGTAGCCGACGCCGGGCTTGGACTCGACGTTGTTGAACCAGGCGTACTCGATGCCCTTGCGGTTCGACCAGACGTTCTTGCAGGTCACCGAGCAGGTGTGGCAACCGATGCACTTGTCGAGGTTGAACACCATCGCGAATTGCGCGCGGATTTTCATTCGTATCTCCAAAATCTCAATGTCTCGTCCCCCGGAGGGAGGCGGGCGTTGCGTCCTTAGCAGGTTCCTTCCCCTTCAAGGGGAAGGACAGGATGGGGATGGGTTTCCAATTGGCGCTGCGGAGTCCACCCATCCCCACCCCAGCCCTCCCCTTGACGGGGAGGGGGCAAAACCTTGCCGACTCCTCGCTGCTTATTTCGCCCCGACCCCGACCGGGTTGCGCTGCGCTTCGCGTTCCGCCGTCAGCGGCCGCTCCAGCCAGTCGATGTCCTGGTCCTCGATCTTGTGCAGCACCACCATCTCGTCACGCTGGCAGCCCACCGTGCCGTAGTAGTTGAAGCTGTACGCGAGCTGGGCGTAGCCGCCGACCATGTTGGTGGGCTTCACGATCACGCGCGTCACCGAGTTCAGGATGCCGCCGCGCTTGCCGGTGGAGGGCGAGCCGGGCACGTTCACCGTCTTCTCCTGGGCGTGGTACATCAGCGCCATGCCGCGCGGCACACGCTGCGACACCACCGCGCGGGCCATCGTCGCGCCGTTGGCGTTGATCGCCTCGATCCAGTCGTTGTCCTTGAGGCCGATCTCCTTCGCGTCGTCCTCCGACACCCACACGTACGGGCCGCCACGGAACAGCGACAGCATGCGCAGGTTGTCCTGGTAGCTGGAGTGGATGCCCCACTTCGAGTGCGGCGTGATCCACGACAGCGTCAGGTGCGGCTTCCTGCGTACCGAGTCCGGGATCAGGTTCTGCGCCTTCATGTCGATCGGCGGACGGTAGGCGCAGAAGCCCTCGCCGAAGTCGAGGAACCACTCGTGATCCTGGTAGAAGTGGGCCCGGCCGGTGAGCGTGCGGAACGGGATGTGCTCGTGGATGTTGGTGTAGCCCGCGGTGTAGCTGACGGTCTCCGACTCGATCCCGGACCACGTCGGCGCGGTGATGATCTTGCGCGGCTGGGCCTGGATGTCGCGGAAGGTGATCTTGTCCTCGTGGCGGCCGGCGTACAGGTGGTGGTGGTCGATGCCGGTCTTCTTCGACAGGGCCGACCATGACTTGTGCGCGACTTCACCGTTGGTCTCGGGCGCCATGCGCATCACCGCGTCGCACACCGAGATGTCCTCTTCCAGCGAGGGCATGCCGAAGGAGACGCCGGGGATCTGCACCGTGTAGTTGCACTTCTTGAGCTCGTCGTACTCCTGCTCGGTGTTCCAGTCCAGGCCCTTGACGTTGTTGCCGAGCTTGGTCATGAGCGGCCCGAGCGCGATGTACTTCTTGTAGGTGTCGGCGAAGTTGCGCTCGACGACCTTCAGCAGCGGCATGGTCTTGCCCGGCACCGGCTCGCACTCGCCCTTCTTCCAGTCGCGCACCTGGCCGAGCGGCTGCGCCAGCTCGAACGGCGAGTCGTGTTGCATCGGCAGCGCGACGACGTCCTTGGCGACGCCCAGATGCTTCTCCGAAAGCTCCGAGAACGTCTTCGCGATCGTGCGGAAGATCTGCCAGTCCGACTTTGATTCCCAGCCCGGCGTAACGGCTTCGGACAGCGGGTGGATGAACGGGTGCATGTCGGTGGTGTTGAGGTCGTTCTTCTCGTACCACGTGGCCGTCGGCAGGATGATGTCGGAGTAGGCGCCGGTCGAATTCAGGCGGAAGTTGATGTCCACCATCAGGTCGAGTTTGCCGACGGGCGCTTCCTCGTGCCACTTCACTTCCTTCGTGCCCTTGCCGTCGCCGCCTTCCTGCAGCACGCCGTTCTGCGCGCCCAGCAGGTGCTTCAGGAAGTACTCGTGACCCTTGGCGGACGTGCCGATCAGGTTCGCGCGCCACACGAAGAGGTTGCGCGGCCAGTTCTCCTCGGCGTCCGGGTCGGCGAAGGCGACGTCGAGCTTGCCCGACTTCAGCTCGTCGACGATGTACTTCGCGATGCCGGCTTCATCGGTCGCGCCGGCCTTCTCGGCCTCTGCGACCAGTTCCAGCGGGTTGCGGTTGAAGTGCGGCGCCGACGGCAGCCAGCCCATGCGCGTCGCGGCGACGTTGTAGTCGGCGAGCTTGTAGCCCTTGTACTTGCCCTTCGCCGCCGGCTGCAGCAGCTCGTCGGCGTCGATGGTCTCGTAGCGCCACTGGTCGGTGTGGAAGTACCAGTACGAGGTCGAGTTCTGGTGGCGCGGCGGGCGCTGCCAGTCGGTCGCGAACGCGATCGGTGCCCAACCGGCCTGCGGGCGCAGCTTCTCCTGGCCCACGTAGTGCGCCCAGCCGCCGCCGCTCTGGCCGACGCAGCCGCACATGTGCAGCAGGTTCATGATCGACCGGTACTGCATGTCGTTGTGGTACCAGTGGTTGATCGCCGCGCCCATGATGATCATGGACTTGCCGCGCGTCTTCGCCGCGTTCTGCGCGAACTCGCGGCCGGTGCGCTCGATGTCGGCGGCCTTCACGCCGGTGACCTTGGAGGCCCAGGCCGGGGTGTAGGCGACGCTGGCGTCGTCGTAGGACTTGGCGACGTTCTTGCCGCCGAGGCCGCGGTCGATGCCGTACTGTGCGACCTGCAGGTCGAACACGGAGGCGACGAACACGGTTTCGCCGGACGCGAGCGTCAGCTTGCGAACCGGCACGTTGCGGTACAGCAGGCCCGGCTCGCCCGGCTGGAAGTGCGGGAAGCCGACCGACGCGACGTCATCGCGCTTGTCGATGCACGACAGCTCGGCATCGATCTCCTGCTGGTTCGCGGCATTCTTCGGCAGCAGGTTCCACTTGCCCTCCTCGCCCCAGCGGAAGCCGACCGAGCCGTTCGGCGCAACGTAGCAGTTCGTGCGCGCGTCGAAGACGATGGTCTTCCAGTCGGGGTTGTTCGTCTCGCCCAGCAGGTCGTCGAAGTCCGACGCGCGCAGGTTGCGGTCCGGCACGAAGGCGCCGTCGTGTGCGCGCAGGATCACCTGCATCGGCAGGTCGGTGTACTTCTGCGCGTACTCGATGAAGTACGGTTCCTGGCGCTCGATGAAGTATTCCTTCAGCGCGACGTGACCCATCGCGAGGAAGGCCGCCGCGTCCGTGCCCTGTTTCACCGGCATCCACAGGTCGGCGAACTTCACGTATTCCGCGTAGTCCGGCGCCATCGACACGATCTTCGCGCCCTTGTAGCGGACTTCGGTCGCGAAGTGCGCGTCCGGGGTGCGCGTCATCGGCAGGTTCGCGCCGGTGATGATCAGATAGGTCGAGTTGTACCAGTCGGCCGCTTCCGGCACGTCGGTCTGCTCGCCCCAAGTCTGCGGGCTCGCCGCGGGCAGGTCGCAGTACCAGTCGTAGAACGAGCCGCAGGCGGCGCCGATCAGCGACAGGTAGCGGGCGCCGGCCGCGTAGGAGATCATCGACATCGCGGGAATCGGCGAGAAGCCGTAGATGCGATCCGGGCCCCACTTCTTGATCGTGTAGATGTTCGCCGCGGCGATGATCTCGTTCACTTCCTGCCAGTCCGTGCGCACGAAGCCGCCCAGGCCGCGCACCTTCACGTACTTGTCGCGCTTGGTGTTGTCGGCCTGGATCGCCGCCCACGCCTCGACCGGATCCTTGCCCGTCTTGCGCTCGGCGCGATACAGCTCGAGCAGGCGCCCGCGGATCATCGGGTGCTTGATGCGGTGCGGCGAGTACAGGTACCACGAGAACGACGCGCCGCGCTGGCAGCCGCGCGGTTCATGGTTCGGCAGGTCCTCGCGGGTGCGCGGATAGTCGGTCTGCTGCATTTCGAACGACACCAAGCCGTTCTTGACGAAGATCTTCCACGAACAGCCGCCCGTGCAATTCACGCCGTGCGTCGAGCGCACGACCTTGTCATGGCGCCAGCGGTTGCGGTAAGCGTCTTCCCAGCCACGGTCCTCGTTGGTGACGATGCCGTGGCCGCCGGCGAAGGTGTCCTTCACCTTGTCGAAGAATTTCAGGCGGTCGAGAAAATGACTCATTGCTTGCTCCTGTGAATCCTGCTTTGCGTTTCGGTCGTTTTTCTGGAAGGGATGGGGTCAGGGGTTGCGGATGTATGCGTTCTTGCGCAGGTAGAACCACCAGTTGATGAGCACGCACAGCCCGTAGAACACCGCGAAGCCGTACATGGCGTTCTCCGGCGTGCCGGCCTTGATCTGCTGGCCGATGACCACCGGCGCGATGAAGGAGCCGTAGCCGCCGATCGCCGAGGTCCAGCCCAGCACCGGACCGCGCTGGTCCTGGTCGAAGACGAAGCCCACGGTGCGGAAGGTCGAGCCGTTGCCGATGCCGGAGGCGGCGAACAGCACGATGAAGAGCAGCATGAACACGAGGAAGTAGCTCTCCGGCGTGGCCGACTGGTAGGCGAGGTGCATCACGTAGCCGGTCACCGCGGAGGTGGCGACGAGCACGAAGGAGATCCACTGCGTGACGATCGAGCCGCCGAGCTTGTCGGAGATCCAGCCGCCCACCGGGCGGATCAGCGCGCCGACGAAGGGGCCGATCCACGCGAACATCAGCGCGGAGGGCGCGTTCGGGTTCTTCGCATGCACCCAGGCGCTGGTCGTCGGATCGAACACGTGCGTGTTGCCGAAGATCACCGTGATCGACAGCGGCAGCGCCATCGAGAAACCGATGAAGGAGCCGAAGGTCACCAGGTACAGCGCCGTCATCGACCACGTGTGCTTGTTGCGGAAGATCGCGAACTGCTTGTCGAGGTTGGCCTTCACGTCGCTCGTCGCGATCGCCTTCATCCCGAACAGCGTGCCGATGGTCACCAGCGGCGGCACCGCCCACATGCCGTTGCCCGACAGTAGGCCGAGGCCGCTGGGCGCGGGCAGGTAAAGGTAGAGGCCGATGCCCGACACCACCAGCGCCACGGTGTAGAGCGTCAGCACCTTGGCCATCGCCGCGCCGGTCGAGCCGATGTTGGGCGACACGGTCTTCAGGTTGTTGAGGCCGAACCAGCCCACCACCGCGAGCGGCACGAGCAGCAGCAACCAGATGAAGCCCGCGTTCTGCACGTAGGTCGGTGTGCCGGCGGCGATCTTGCCGATCAGCGTCGCGGAATCCTTCGCGAGCGGAATCGCGTCGCCACCCAGCGCGCCGAAGAGGCCCAGCGTCATCACGGCCGGGATCAGCAACTGCGAGGTCGTGACGCCGAAGTTGCCGAGACCGGCGTTCAGCCCTAGTGCGGTGCCCTGCAGGCGCTTCGGGAAGAAGGTGCTGATGTTCGCCATCGAACAGGCAAAGTTGCCGCCACCGATGCCCGACAGCAGCGCCATCAGCTGGAACACCCACAGCGGTGTGCTCTTGTCCTGCAGGGCGAGGCCGGTGCCGATGGCCGGGATCATCAGCAGCGCGGTGGTCAGCCACACCGTGTTGCGCCCGCCGCAGATGCGGATGAAGAAGGATGCCGGGATACGCAGCGTGGCGCCCGACAGGCCCGAGATCGCGGCGATCGAAAACAGCTGGTCGGGGGTGAAGGGGAAGCCCGCGTTCGCCATCTGCACCGTGATGATTCCCCACATCAGCCACACGGCGAAGCCGCACAGCAGGCTGGGGATCGAGATCCACAGGTTGCGATTGGCGACGCGCTTTCCTTCGCGCGCCCAGAAGGTCTCGTCCTCGGGACGCCAGTCGGCGATGTCCGCGCCGCGCGGGCGCTCGCCCGGGAGCACCCCCGCGGGCAGCGGGCCCGGGACCGGCGGTATCGGGCGGAGTTTTTCAGGGGCCATGGTTCCTCCTGTTTCAGGATTTCGTGTCGTTATCGGAATCACTTCGCGGTAGCCGCCGCGCCGCCGTGCATGACGTCGGTGCGCCGCACCTCGGTCCAGTACATCCAGATCAGCGACACCCAGGTCACGCCGTAGAGCAGCATGAAGGCGCTGGAGCGCACGCCGGTCAGGTCGAGGAGCGCCCCGAACATGATCGGCAGCAGGAAGCCGCCGAGGCCGCCGACGAGGCCGACGATCCCGGACACCGCGCCGATCTCGTGTGGGAATTCATCCGAGATGTATTTGAAGACGGACGCCTTGCCGAAGGCCCAGGCGACGCCGACGGTGAACATCAGCGCGGTGAAGAACCAGACGTTGTGGTGGATCGCGAAGGTCTTCGGGCCGGCCACGGTCATCACCGTGAATTCGGTGTGCGGATAGGACAGCAGGAACAGGCACACCCACGACACCCACATCACCCACCAAGTCACCTTGTGCGCGCCGAAGCGGTCCGAGAACCAGCCGCCCACGGCACGCAGCACGCCGCCCGGCAGCGAGAAACAGGCCGCGAGCAGGGCCGCCGTCTCGAGGCCCAGGCCGAACTCCGTGACGTAGTACTTGGTCATCCACAGCGCCAGCGCCACATAGCCGCCGAACACGATCGAGTAGTACTGGCAGTACTTCCACACGCGCGGGTTCTTCAGCACGCGCAACTGGTCGGCGAACTTCACGCTCGACGACACGCGGTGCTCGGGGTCTTCGTAGGTAAACAGCCAGAACGCGATCGCGACCGCCAGCATCGCCAGCGCGAACGCCTTGGGCACGAACTCCCATCCGAAGGCGACGACCAGCACCGGCGCGACCAGTTTGGTCACCGCCGCGCCGGAGTTGCCGGCGCCGAACACGCCCATCGCGAAGCCCTGGTTCTTGCGCTCGAACCAGCGCGCGCAGTACGCGATGCCGACCGAGAACGAGCCGCCGGCGAGGCCGACGAAGAGGCCCGCGAGCAGGAAATGCCAGTACGCCGTCGCCTGGCTGATCAGCCAGATCGGCACGACCGTCGCCACCATCAGCGCGAAGAACACCAGGCGGCCGCCGAGCTTGTCGGTCAGCATGCCGAGGGGCAGGCGCACCAGCGCGCCGGTCAGCACGGGGGTCGCCGCGAGCAGGCCGAACTGGGTTTCATTGAGGCCCAGCTGGGCCTTGATCGGAATCCCGATCACGGCGAAAAGCATCCATGCCGCAAAACACATCGTGAATGCGGTCGTGCTCATCACCAGAACGGAGAACTGCTTGCGGCGTTGCGAGGCCATCTTCCTCATCCTCCAGGGCGGAGCGCACTGCGCTCCATGCTGGAAGCAAGGTTATGCCCCGCGACGACCGGCGAACATTCGCCGAAAGCAGGGGTTGAAGAACTAGTGGGGTGTCGGCGGGACTAGTACTTCGGAACTAGTCTGTGGCACTCAAGATAAATCTATGTAGTCCGCTGGGGCACCTTGTTCCTCCCTTCAAGGGGGAGGGAGCAAAGCTCAGGCGGCGTGCGCCCGCCGATAGTTGCCGAGCACCTTGACGATGTTCGCGAGAAGGAAGGCGAACTCGGCGACGACGAGCAGTCCGGCGAGGCGGATGAGCCACGCATTGCCGACGGACGCCGCCACCAGCAGGGCGGCGAGCGCGACGGCGTGCAGGGCCAGATGACGCCGAATCGGCGAGTCCGGCTGCAGCTTCTTCATGTTCGGCGCCTTGCCGACGTCCTGGGTGAGGTGCAGCCACGCCAGGAACGGGATGATCTTGTACAGCATGCCGACGATCACGCTGACGAAGCCGCCGTGCAGGATCAGTATCCCGGCGAGGAGGGGCCAGACCTGATGCTCCGAATGCTGTGCGACCAGCACGCTGGCGAGTCCCGCGATGAAACTCCCCATCCCGATCTGGAAGGCGCGCATCGTCATGTCGGGCACCGAGCGCCGCGATTGCCGCTGCAGCTTCAGTGTGTGCACCGCGAACAGCACGCACAGCGCCGCGAGCACGGCCGACAGCGCGAACTCCGCGGAGCCCAGCTCGCCATACACGGCCGCGCTCCACACCAGCAGTACCGCACCCGTCCCCATCGCCCAGAAGCGGGTGAGGGGCGCCGGGTAGTTCGGTGTGATCTGGAACATCGGCACGACGACCCAGCTCGCCGCCGCAAGCAGGACGCCGGACCCGCCCAGCAGGGCCCAGCCGATGTGCAACTTCAGCACGGTCAGCAGCGGCAGATCGAGTCGGCCGCCGAGCGCCAGCGCCAGGGTGATGCCCAGCGCGACGGCGACCGCGAAGCCGAGCAGCGCGATGCGCAGGTCCCGCGGCGTCGCCTGTGCCACGGGAATCCGCCGCAGCCCGAGAAAGGCCGCGACGACGAACAGCGCGAGCCCTCCCCCGATCAACACCGTTGCCGGCATCAGAAACCCATGCGAGCCGCTGCCCAGCCCCCACGCCAGACACAGCGCGCCGATCGTCATCGCCAGATGCACGATCGTCGAGACCAGTCCCGAACGTGGGATCACCGCCCCCGCGACCACCGGCAAGACCTGGAACAGCGCCCCCAGCATCACCGTCAACATGAACCCGACGGCCACCAGGTGCGTCACAGCCAGCGCACCGGGCGTCCACCGCGAATCCAGCAGTTCCGGCGCGGCCAGCAGGGCCGCTCCGGCCGCGGCGCCGAAGAGCGGGGCGGTGATGAAGAAACGCAGCGGCGTCGAGAAGGCCGGCGCCGCGTCGTAGCTGAGGGTCTGTCCGTCAGGAATCATGGATTCAGGATGTCGATCTCGACGACGCCGTCGTCGCGGATGCGGCTTTCGTGCTTGTAGCCGTCGCGGTCCAGGATGCGGAACAGCGGATGGGGCATGCGGTCGAGCAGCAGCAACAGGCTCTCGCCCTTCGGCAGATCCGCCAGTGCGTCCATCACCAGTTCGAAAGGCTGCGGTGGTTCCAGACCGCGCGCGTCTACAGTTTTCTTCATCAGGCCCTCGCGTGCAGGCGCTCGCTCAACCCGTTCGCGACGTCCGTGCCGGACAGGTGCGAGTCGCACATGGGATAAAGGATATTCTCTTCCTTCATGTTGTGCTGCTGCATCAGGATCAGCAGCGTCTCCGCCTCGCCGGCGTAATCGTCCTTGTCCTTGTTGGCGAGTGCGTCGCGCATGCGGGTGAGCGCGCTGCGCATCTCGGCGTGCTCGCCGCGCATCACCTTCGTCGGGCCCTCGGTCATCCCGGTGGCGGCCTCGAACTTCGGGAAGAGGAGGGATTCCTCGGCTTCGAAGTGACCTTCCAACTCGCTGGCGAACTGCGCCAGGGCAGCGCTCGCCTCGTCCCACTTGCCCTTGGCCACGGCCGTTTCGGCCCGGGCAAAGGACTCGTCGCAGTGGCGGTGGTCGTCGGTCATCAGGGAAGTGATCTGGCTCATGGTCTCGGGTCTCCTGTGTGGGTGGATGAATTCTCCCAATTCCAGCAGGGTGATCCTTGATGCGTGTCAAACCGTTCGTGTGTCCAATCAATTCGCCGCGATGAGCCGCTCCGGCCGCCGGTGAAACCGATGCGATGCCAATGAAATCCGGAAACATTTCGTTCCATGCCGGCAACAAGCAAGCGGTGCAAGATCTAGAAATGGCGCGGCCGCGATACACTCTCGCGCATCGGCCTGCTAGATTGATGTCATGGGTCGAACGGGTGGTCCGGTCATGGGGAGTTCTCTTGGAGGCAGTGAATGTCCGTTGAGGTACAGGCACGCAGTTCGCGATTCGATCCTGCCCGCCTGAAGCGTCTGGCGAAGTGGGCGGTTGGCGCCGTCCTCGTGATCGCCGTGCTCGGCTTCCTGGTGGCACCTCCACTGGTGCGCCATTTCGGGCAGAAGATCGCATCCGACGCGCTTGGGCGCCAGATCACCATCCAGGACATCGACATCAACCCGTTCGCGCTCACCGTCACCGCAACGGGTCTCGACATCGCCGAGGCCGACGGGCAGCCCGGCGCGTTCTCGTTCCGCTCGCTGTATGCGAACCTCGAAGGCGAGTCGATCTTCCGCGGCGCCCCCGTGTTGCGCGAGATACGCCTCGAGGCGCCGCGCGTCAATTTCGTGCGTCTCGACGAAACCCGCCACAACTGGAGCGACGTGCTGGAGCTGCTCGCCGCGCGTCCGAAACCGGAGGATGACGAGCCGGCGCTGTTCTCGCTCAACAACATCCAGCTCGTCGATGGCGCGGTGTACGTCGAGGACCGGCTGGTCGGGGTCAAGAACGAGGTCACCGACCTCACCATCGGCATGCCCTTCGTCTCCAATCTGCCGGTCAAGATCGAGCTCTTCATCGAGCCGGTCGTCTCCGCGCACATCAACGGGCGTCCGCTGCAGCTCGTCGGACGCACCCGTCCCTTTGCGAACGACCGCGACACCATCCTCGAGCTCAAGCTCGACGGCTTCGACTTCACGCCCTATACCGCCTACCTGCCATTCAAGTCGGCATTCCGCTTGCCCGAAGGCCGCGTATCGACCGATCTCGAACTCGCCTTTTCGCAAGCCGCCGACGAAACGCCGAAGGTTGTGCTGAAAGGTTCGGTCGATTTCGCCTCGATCACGCTGCAGGACGCGAATGGCGCCCCGCTGCTCGGCATCCCCACGCTCTCGCTCGGCCTTGCCGACGTGCAGCCCCTCGCACGCAAGTTCCATCTCGACCGCCTCGAAATCGGGCAGCCGACCGTGAACGTCGTGCGCCTCGCCAACGGGCGGCTGAATTTCCAGGAGATCCTGCCGCCGCCATCAGCGGACAAACCCGCCGCAGCCCCGCCTGAGACGGGCGCCCAAGCGGCGGGTAGCCCGCCGGATGCAGCACCTCCCGCACCCCCCGCGGCGGCACCGGCTGCGCCCGAGCCGCTGCTGTTCACCCTCGACAACGCGAAGATCACCGGCGCGACGATCCACGTAGAAGACCGCGCCGCGGGCGGTCCCGACAGCGGCGGCGAGCCTTTCCGCACCGAGATCAAGGATCTGCAGTTAGAGGCACGCAACCTCAGCACCGCGCCGGACGCGGTCGCCGAACTCGCCCTCGACTTCACCACCGACGCCGGAGAAAAGAGCAGCCACCGCGACCGCGTTCGTCTCAACCCGCTCGAAGTCGAGGGGCGTGTCGCCGCCGAGAACTTCCTCGTCTCGCGCTACCTGCCTTACTACGGTGCGCAGCTTCCGGGCGGCGACGTCCGTGGCGGACGCGCCGACGCGACCGTGCAGTACAAGGTGAAGATGGCCGGCGACGAGCCGCAGATCGACCTGCTCGCCGAGGCGCTCGTGCTGCGCGAATTCGAGCTCGCGCTCAAGGGGCAGAAGCAGCCCGTCGCGAAGCTCGCGCGTTTCGCCGCAAGTGACGTCAAGGTCGTGCCGGCCGACCGCGCGGTGAGCGTCGGCAGCGTCGAATCGAGCGGTGCCGCCTTCGCGGCGGTCAGGGACAAACAGGGCAGGCTCGACGTCCTCGGCCTCCTCGGCGAAGCCAGGCCGGACAAGGCCGCACCGGCGGCAAAGCCTGCCAGGACCGCGAAGCCGGCAAAGGGCGGCAAACCGCAGGCCGCCGACGACGGGGCGGCCAAGCCCTGGGCCGTGACCGTGAACAAGCTCGCGCTCGACGACTGGTCGGCGCGCTTCGAGGACCGCACCCAGGGCACGCCCATCGTGCTGCTCGCCGAAGCGATCAAGCTCGGCGCGGAAGGCATCAGCACGGTGAAGGGCTCCACGGCCAAGCTCGACCTCGCCGCGCGCGTCAATAAGCGCGGCAGCGTCGGCGTGAAGGGCGTCGTCGGCATGGAACCGCTCAAGGGCGACCTCAGCCTCGACCTGAAGGCCGTCGACCTCCTCCCGCTGCAGCCCTATGTCGTCGAACAGCTCAATATCGCCATCTCGCGCGGCAACCTCGGCACGCGCGGCAAGCTGGCGTTCGAGCAGGTGCGGGACGGCAGCCTCAAGGCGAGCTTCCGCGGCGATGTCGGGGTCGATAACTTCGCGTCCATCGACAAGAACCACGCCGCGGACTTCCTGCGCTGGAAGAAACTCGCCGTCACCGGCATCGACTTCCGCCTCGCGCCGCTCGCAGTCGCCGTCAACGAGATCTCGCTGAGCGACTTCTACACCCGCCTGATCCTCGACGAACAGGGCCGGCTCAACCTGCGCGAGATCCGTCATCGCGATACGCCCGAAGGCGCGCAGCCTGCCACTGCGCCGGCAGCAGGCGAAGCGCCGACCACTCAGGGGCCTGCAGCATCCGGCAAGGCCGAAGCGACGGTCCCGCCGCCGAGCGAACCGCCGCCGCCGATTTCCATCGGCAAGATCGCGATCAAGCAGGGCAACATCGAGTTCAGCGACCGATTCATTCGCCCGAACTACGATGCCAACCTCACCGGCATGGAGGGTGAGCTCGTCGGGCTGTCGTCGGACCCGTCGACCATCGCCAAGCTCGACCTGCGCGGCAAGGTCGACAATGCCGCCCCCGTCACCGTCACCGGCCAGCTCAACCCCTTCCGGCAGGACCGCTATCTCGACATCGCCGCAACGGTGAAGGATTTCGAACTCACCGCCATCTCCGCATATTCCGGCAAATACGTCGGCTACGGCATCCAGAAGGGCAAGCTGTCCGCCGATCTGCATTACAAGATCGAGGACCGCAAGCTCACCGCGACCAACCGCGTCTTCCTCGACCAGCTCACCTTCGGCGACAAGGTCGACAGTCCCACGGCACTCGACCTGCCGGTGCAGCTCGCGGTGTCGCTGCTGAAGAACGGCCGCGGCGAGATCGACCTCAACATGCCCATCGGCGGCTCGCTCGACGACCCCGAATTCAGCGTCGCCGGCATCGTCTTCAAGGCCATCATCAACCTTATCGGCAAGGCGTTGACGGCACCGTTCGCGCTGCTCGGTTCGATGTTTGGCGGCGGCGAGGAGCTGTCCTATCTTGAATTCGCGCCCGGTCGCGCCAGCCTCGATACGGCAACCACCGAGAAGGTCGCGACGCTCGCGCGCGCCCTGGCCGACCGGCCGGCCCTGAAGCTGGAAATCACCGCCCACGCCGACCCCGCCACCGATCCGGATGGCATCCGCCGTGTGCAGATGGAGCGCAGCGTCAAGGCTGCGAAGCTCAAGGATATGGTACGCAAGGGCGAAGAGGCGCCGTCGCTCGACGAGCTGACGTTGACGCAGGAGGAGTACGCCACCTGGCTCAGGAATGTCTATCGCGACGCCGACTTCAAGCGCCCGCGCAATGCGATCGGCCTGCTCAAGGATCTGCCCGTGGAGGAAATGGAAGCGCTCATCCTCGCCAACACCAACGTGGACCACGAGGCGCTGCGTCAGCTCGCCCTGCAGCGCGGCCAGGTGGTCAAGGACAAGCTGCTCGAGGACGGCAAGGTTTCCGCCGAGCGGATCTTCCTGCTCAGCCCGAAGATCGAGGCGGCGGGCGGCGACAAGGCGGGCGAGGAGGGCGCCTCACGGCGCGCGATGTTCTCGCTGAAGTGACGGGGCTGCGGCACCCGTACGTGCGCAACAACCGGAGACGATCATGATTCCGAAACTCGCTGACGACCAACGTGCTGCCGCGCTTGCTACGCTGCCCGACTGGGCGCTCGTGCCCGGCCGCGACGCGATCACGCGCAGCGTCCGCTTCAAGGACTTCAACGCCGCTTTCGCGTTCATGGCGCGCGTCGCCCTGAAGGCGGAAAAGATGGACCATCACCCGGAATGGTTCAACGTGTATAACCGCGTCGACATCACCCTGTCGACGCACGACGCCGGGGGGCTGACCGATCGCGACATCGCGCTCGCCCGCTTCATCGACCAGGTCATGGCGGGAAGCTGAAAAACGATGCCCCGGCCGAGGCCGGGGCGGTTCGGGGATCAGGCTGCGGCGAGTGCCTGATCCAGGTCCGCGATCAGGTCATCGACGTGCTCGATGCCGACCGACAGGCGGATCATGTCTTCGGTCACGCCAGCGCGCACCAGTTCCTCGGGCGAGAGCTGGCGGTGCGTCGTCGACGCCGGATGGCAGGCGAGCGACTTGCAGTCGCCGATGTTCACGAGGCGCGTCACCAGCTTCAGCGCGTCCTGGAAGCGACCGCCGCCCTCGCGGCCGCCCTTGACGCCGAAATTCAGGATGCCCGAAGCGCGCCCGCCCATGTAGCGCTGCACCAGCGGGTAGTCCTTGTGCTCTTCGAGGCCCGCGTAGTTCACCCAGCTCACCTTCGGGTGATTGGTGAGATGGCGTGCGATCTTCACCGCGTTCTCGCAGATTCGGTCCATGCGCAGCGCCAGGGTCTCGATGCCCTGCAGGATGAGGAAGGCATTGAACGGCGAGATCGCCGCGCCCATGTTGCGCAGCGGCACCACGCGCGCACGCGCGATGTAGGCCGCCGGCCCCAGCGCCTCCGTATACACGACGCCGTGATACGACACGTCCGGTTCGTTGAGGCGCTTGAAGCGTTCCTTGTGCTCGGCCCACGGGAACTTGCCCGAATCGACGATGATGCCGCCGATCGAGTTGCCGTGGCCGCCGAGGTACTTGGTCAGCGCATGCACGACGATGTCGGCGCCATGCTCGAACGGACGGCACAGGTAGGGCGAGGGCACGGTGTTGTCGACGATCACCGGCACACCGTGGCGATGGGCCACTTCGGCGAGCTTCTCGAAGTCGGTGATGTTGCCGAGCGGGTTGCCGACCGATTCGCAAAACACCGCCTTGGTGCGGGCGTCGATCAGGCGCTCGAAGGCGTCGGGATCGCGGTAGTCGGCGAAACGCACCTCGATGCCGTACTGCGGCAGCGTGTGCGCGAATAGGTTGTAGGTGCCGCCGTACAGGGTGCTGGAGGTGACGATGTTGTCGCCGGCCTCGGCGATCGTCTGGATCGACGCGGTGATCGCCGCCATGCCCGAGGCCACCGCCAGTGCCGCAATGCCTCCCTCCATCGCCGCGACGCGCTTTTCCAGCACATCCTGGGTCGGGTTCATGATGCGGGTGTAGATGTTGCCCTGCACCTTCAGGTCGAACAGGTCCGCGCCGTGCTGCGTGTCGTCGAATGCGTAGGACGTCGTCTGGTAGATCGGTACCGCCACCGCCTTGGTGGTCGGATCGGGCGTGTAACCGCCGTGCACGGCAAGCGTTTCGAGTTTCATGCGTTCATCCCGGGTGGTTGGCGAGGTTCGGTTGCAGACGGAAAAGTATAGCCAGCGCGCGAGGCTTGAAAAAGACGGATTTCTGAAATGCTTATGACCATACCCGAATCGGGCAAGTCGGTATGAATATGTTGCAATCCCCCTGTTGAACGCCTATGTTGGATATTGCTAATATGAAACGCTGTTGAAAACAATGATTCACCGGGCTGTAACATCCCGGATGGATACTGAAAAAAAGGAGGGAGAGGAATGGACGCTGCAACGGCGATTCAGGGCAAGGTCGCAACCTGGCTGGAGCTTGCGGTGGCCCCCGACTGGCGTCGGGAGCAATGCAAGATCAAGGTGCACGCGGTCGGACCGCGCGACGGCACCTGCTATGCGATTTCGATGGACGGGCGCTGGCTGTGCGCCGGCTCGGGCGAACTGACGGTATTCCACGGCCTGAGCGCTGCGCTGCACTTCCTCAAGCTGATGCGCATCGAGGACTTCGAGCCGGGCGAGCCGACCGGCATGCCCGCCGTCGGCACGGGGAATCACTACTGCATGTGTACCGACGATGCGCAGCGGCTCCTGCCGTGCAACTGCGCAAACCGGCGCTGCGCCACCCATTAAGGCGCGCTCGCCAGCGCAACGCGAAACAGGCCGCGGGCCGCATTCGACAACAGGATTGCCCGGGCGCGTGACAGGTCCGCCCGGGTCAGGCATTGCTCGCGTGCCTTCCCCTCGTCGAGCAGCTTGCGCCGATACACCCCGTCCAGCACGCCGCAGTGCAGCGGCGGGGTGAGCAGGCAGTCTCCGCCGAGATCCAGATACACATTGGTGCGGGCTCCTTCCGCAAGTTCGTCGCGTTCGTTGAAGAACAGCGTGTCGAAGTGCCCGTGCGCCATCGCGGCGTTCAGTTCCGCATCGTAAAGCTCGCGCGCGGTCGTCTTGTGGTGCAGCAGGGGATCCCGGCTCGATATCCTGCGCTGCGAAATAACGACGGTCGGTGTCGCCGCCGCGCCGTCTCCGAGGGCGCCCGCCGATAGCGCGAAACTGCCGTCGGCGGCGAGCTCGACGCGCACGCGCTGCGGGCCGCTGAGCTCCTTCGCCTTGTCGATCAGCGCGCGCCGGATCGCGTCGATGTCCAGCGCGAAACCGAATGCCGCGGCGGATCGGACGAGTCGTCCGAAGTGACGGTCCAGCAGCGGATAGGGCTCGGCCGCAGCCGGCTCGCAGCGCAGCGTTTCGATGAGGCCGAAGGCCGACCGGAGATCGGTCAGGAAACGACCCTTGAGCAGTGACTCGGCCCATTCGGCAGCCGGCTCGGAATCGGCGACGATGCCGCTGCCCAGACCGAGCTGTGCATCGCCGTCGCGCCCCACCTCCAGCGTGCGGATCGGCACGCTGAAGCGGAAGTCGCCGTCGGGCGCGATCCATCCCAGCGCGCCGCAGTAGATGCCGCGCGGTGCGGCCTCGAGTTCGTGGATGATCTGCATCGCCCGGATCTTCGGTGCGCCGGTGACCGAGCCGCACGGAAACAGCGCGCGGAACACCTCCACGAGGCTCGCCGTAACCGGTTCGGCAACGACCGTCGAAGTCATCTGCCACACACTCGGATAGGGCTCGATCTCGCACAGCCGTTCGACCCGCACGCCGCCGCTGGGTGCGAGACGGCCCAGGTCGTTGCGGATCAGGTCCACGATCATGATGTTCTCGGCGCGATTCTTCTCCGACGAGGCGAGTGCCGCGGGATCGCTGTCACGCGCCGCGGTGCCCTTCATCGGACGGCAGCTCAGGCGATCGCCGCGACGTTCCACGAACAGCTCGGGCGAGCGCGAGAGTATTGCCCCGTCGGTATGTTGGATCAGCGCCCCGTGCCGTACCGGCTGCGCCGCGCGCAGGGCACGGTAAAAGGCCAGAGGGGAGCCGTAGAGCCGTCCGCGCAGCGCGAAGGTGAAGTTCACCTGGTAGCAGTCGCCGGCGGCGATGTAGGCGCGGATCCGTTCGACGGCGCGGCCGTAGTCTTCCTCCGCGATTTCGCGCTGCAGGTCCATCAGCCCGCCAAGTCGTGTGTGCTCGTCGCACCGGGCCAGCGTCGCGGCGATGCGCCCGTCGGTTTCGGCCGCGGACAGCCGTTCGGCCCGGCCGTACACCCATGCCGTCAGGAGCGGGGCGCCGTCGTCGTGCAGCAACCCGCGCAGGCGGGGTTCGAGCGCTTGCCCCAGTTCGTAACAGGCAGCAACCGCCACCCATTTCCCGCGCCGGCGAGCACGCTCGATGGCGTCGAAGGTGTTGTCGAGCTCGCCTGCGCCCATGCAGCGGATGGTCTCCTCCGGCTCGGACAGCAGAAGGTCGCCGTGGCCGTGCTGGTTGTCGTCGAACAGGGCGAATTCATGTGCGGAGTCGATCATTGTTGCGCGGGTTGCGGCGGAGGTCGGGAAGCGGGGCGGGGGAGGGCATGTTAGCGCAACCGCGCTTCCGGTCGCACATGGCGGTTGTTGCCCCACATCTGGAGCGGGTGCGGGTCAAAGTCCCCGTCCGATGTCGTGAAATAATTTATTTGGCATCGCTGGCGGCGTATCTACTATCATTGCGGTATGCGCACGGATTCTCCTCGTTTTCCGGATTTCAAGGGCTGATGGCTTTCCCCCGCAAGTCATTGACGATCTTCCTGGTGGCTGCGTTCGTGTTGCTCACGGCGGTAGGGCTCTGGATGCTCGATGGAGTGTTCGCCGCCGACGGTTTCGGCGATGCCGCGGGGGGAGGGAACATCTTTGTTCCTTTTTTCGGCTTATCCATCGTGTTGCTCGCGGTAGTCGTCGCGTGGGCAGTGTGGCCCCTGTTGCGCCCGGCCGGCGCGTCGCCGCACATCGGCTCGGATGAGCCGGGAACGGTCTTCCCGCGGCCCGTCGACTTGTCCTCTGGCGAGATCCCGGACTTCAGCCATGTGGAGATCCCGGTTAGCGAGTACGCGCTGGAAACCTACAAGGCGGCTGTCGATCACGCACCGGCCGCGATCATGATCACCAACAATCGCGGCCGGATCGAATACGTGAACGAGGCCTTCCTGAAGACGTCGGGGTATTCGCGCAGGGAGATCCTCGGTCGCAGTCCCGCGATGTTCGGCGCCGGGCATACGCGCAGCGAGGTCTATGCCGACCTGTGGCAGACGATCCTGTCGGGCCGCGTATGGCGGGGCGAGGTGTGCAACCGCCGGAAGAGCGGTGAGGAATATTGGGAGAACATGGCGATCTCGCCGCTGCGGGACCGTTTCGGCCGGGTGTCGCATTTCGTCGCGGTGCGCGAGGACATTACCGAGCGCAAGGGGCGCGAGGACGGCCTGCGCCAGCTGGCGCAGGTCGACGCGCTGACGGGCATCGCGAATCGCCGCCATCTGATCGAGCGCGCCGAGCAGGAGCGGCGGCGGGCCGAGCGATTCGGCCAGCCCTTGGCGCTGCTGATGGTGGATATCGATTATTTCAAGACAATCAACGACGAACACGGACATGCCGTCGGCGACCAGGCGATCAGGATGGTCGCGCAGACCTGCGCCGTGAGCGTGCGCGAGATCGACGTCGTCGGGCGCTATGGCGGCGAGGAGTTCGTGATCGTGCTGCCGGGGACGCTGCCGGAGGGTGCGCGCGAACTTGCGGACCGTTTGCGGCAGCAGATCGCGGCCATCGAGATCGTGGGGGCGGACGGCGCGCCCATCGGTGTCACGGTGAGTATCGGCTTCGCGGCTTTCGAATCCGGCGACGAGCTGGAGCAGTTGCTGGCGGCGGCGGATGCGGCGTTGTACCGGGCGAAGAGCCTGGGGCGCAACTGCGTGGTGGCGGTCACGGATTTTCTGCGCAGGGAGCCGCCGGGCGACGTGCAGTGACGTATGGCGGTGCGCGGCAGCGTGCGCCGCCGTCAGTGGAAGTCGCGGCTTTGTGCGTCGAGCGCGCCGAGCAGCGCGGAATGATCGACGACGCGGCTCGCCAGCAGGTGCGTGACATCGCCCTGGCGGCTGATCTGGCCGAACACTCCCAGTAGGCGCGCGCCGAGCAGTTCCCGGCGCTGGCGTTCGATGAGTTCGGGCCGGACGATCACGTTGGCGAGCCCCGTTTCGTCCTCGATGGTCATGAACAGCGTTCCCTTCGCGGTGCCCGGCCGCTGGCGGCAGGTCACGATGCCGGCGGCCCGGGCGAGCTTGCGGTCGGGGCAGGCGGAGATTTCCGCGGCGGTGAGGAAGCGCATCGCGCTGAGCCGCTCGCGCAGCAGCGCGAGGGGATGGCGGCCGAGCGTGAAACCCAGCCGGGCGTAGTCGGCAACCAGTTCCTGTGCTTCGCTCGGCGGCGCGATTGCCGCGGCGCTCTCCAGCACCGGCGCGCCATGCAGCACGCCTTCCTCCGGCTGGCCGCCCGCGGCCTGCCAGAGCGCCTGGCGGCGGTGGCCGGCGAGCCCTGCCAGCGCGCCGGCGGTGGCGAGCAGCCTGAGTTCGCGGGCATCGAGCGCGGCGCGCAGCGCGAGATCGTCCACGCCGGCGAAGGGGTGCATGCTGTGTGCCGCGGCGATCCGTGCCGCGGCGTCGGCGTTGAACCCCTTGATCATGCGCAGCCCCAGGCGCACCGCGGGCAGCTCCGTGCCGTCCTCGGGTTCGAGCGTGCAGTCCCAGTCGCTGGCGCGCACGTCGGTGCCGCGTACCGTCACGCCGTGCCGGCGGGCATCCTGGATCAACTGTGAAGGGGAATAGAACCCCATCGGCTGGCTGTTGAGCAGCGCGCAGAGGAACACGGCGGGTTCGAAGCGCTTGATCCAGGCGGAGAAATACACCAGCAGCGCGAAGCTTGCGGCGTGCGATTCGGGAAAGCCGTAGCTGCCGAAACCTTCGATCTGGTTGCACAGGCGTTCGGCGAACTCTGCCCGGTAGCCGCGATCGGCCATGCCGGCAAGCAGTTGCGCGCGGTAGCGCTCGAGCTCGCCCTGGCGGCGCCAGGCGCCCATCGCGCGGCGCAGCTGGTCGGCATCGCCGGGGGTGAAGCCGGCCGCGACCACGGCGAGCTGCATGACCTGTTCCTGGAAGATCGGCACGCCCAGCGTGCGCTCGAGCACGTGGCGCACGCCGTCGTCCTGCGGTGCACCGGGATCGCGGCGTTCCGGGCGCGGATAGTCGATTTCCTCGCCGCGTTCCTTGCGGGTGCGCGCTTCGAGGTAGGGATGGACCATGCCGCCCTGGATCGGCCCGGGGCGCACGATCGCGACTTCGACGACGAGATCGTAGAAGCGGCGGGGCCTGAGGCGCGGCAGCATGGTCATCTGGGCGCGCGATTCGACCTGGAAGACGCCGACGGAGTCGGCCGCGGACAGCATGTCGTACACGGCATCGACTTCGCGCGGGATGTCGGCGAGGGTGAACGCCCGCCCGTGCCGTGCGGACATCAGCGCGAGGCCGCGGCGCAGGGCCGAGAGCATGCCGAGGGCGAGGACGTCGACCTTGAGCAGTCCGAGGGTGTCGAGGTCGTCCTTGTCCCACTGGATCACCGTGCGTTCGGGCATCGCGGCGTTCTCGATCGGCACCAGTTCGTCGAGGCGGCCGCGGGCGATGACGAAGCCGCCGACATGCTGCGAGAGGTGGCGCGGAAAGCCGATCAGTTCCTCGGTGAGGGCGGCGAGCCGCCGGACGGTCGGGCTGTCGGGATCGAGGCCGGCATCGCGCAGGCGTTCCGGCAGGATACGGCGGCCGTCGAACCAGAAGTGGTCGCGCGTGAGCCGCTCGATCTGCGCCGGCGGGAAGCCGAGGGCGCGGCCGACGTCGCGCAGGGCGCTGCGTGCGCGGTAGCGGATGACCGTGGCCGCGAGCGCGGCCCGTTCGCGGCCGTACTTGGAGTACAGGTACTGGATGACCTCCTCGCGCCGGTCATGCTCGAAATCGACGTCGATGTCGGGCGGTTCGTTGCGCTCCTTCGAGATGAAGCGCTCGACCAGCATGATGCCGAGCCGGGGATCGACTTCGGTGATGCCGAGCGCCCAGCACACGACCGAGTTGGCCGCCGAGCCGCGCCCCTGGCACAGGATCCCGCGGCTGCGGGCGAAGCGCACAATGTCGTGTACGGTGAGGAAATAGGCTTCGAAGCCGAGTTCGGCGATCAGCGCGAGTTCGTGTTCGATCTGTTTTCGTACCCGCGGGGGAACGTCGCCGTCCGGGCGATAACGCCAGCGCAGGCCGTCCTCGACCAAACGGCGCAGCCAGCCCGACGGGGTTTCGCCGTCCGGGACGAGCTCGGCGGGGTATTCGTAGCGCAGTTCGTCGAGCTGGAATCGGCAGCGCGTGGCGATGCGCAGGGTCTCCGCGAGCAGTTCCGGCGGGTAGCGGCGGGCGAGGGTGCTGCGCTCGTGCAGGCGGCGTTCGGCGTTCGCCGCGAGCCGGGAGCCGGCTTCGGCGACGGTGGAGTGGAGACGGATCGCGGCGAGCACGTCGGCAAGCGGCCGTCGAGCGGCTTCGTGCAGCAGCGCGCCCGTGGCCGCGACGGGACGGAGGCCGGCTTCGCGGGCGGCTGCCAGCAGGCTCGCAAGCCGTCCGGCATCGTCCGGTCCGCAGGCGAGTTCGACGGCGAGCCAGGCCGAGCCGGGAAAGCGCCCGTCGAGCCAGCGGCCGTCCGCAACGAGGGCGGCATGGTCGGGCGTCCCCTCGGGCGGCACGAGCAGGGCGAGACAGCCCGGCAGGCCGTCTTCGAGATCGGCGCGGGTCAGGCGATATTCGCCCTTGTCGGCGGCACGCCGCCCGAGGCTGATGAGGCGCGAGAGCCGGCCGTACGCGGCGCGGTCGGTGGCGAGCAGGACGATGCGGGGACCGTCGGCGAGGCGGATCTCGGTGCCGATGATGAGGTGCAGCGGCAGCGCCTGGCGCCGGATCTCCTGGTGTGCGCGCACGACGCCGGCGAGCGAGCACTCGTCGGTGATCGCCAGCGCGGTGTAGCCCAGTCCGGCCGCCTGTGCGGCGAGCTCCTCGGGGTGCGAGGCGCCGCGCTGGAAGCTGAAATTGCTCAGGCAGTGGAGTTCCGCGTATTGCGCTTCGCCGGGTGGGGCAGGAAGGACTGATTGGCTGTACATAAATACAGTATAAACTTCATGCGCCGGATTGCCCGCCTGCATGCCGCGATGCGCTGCCCGCGCCGGATGCGGATGACGATTGGTCGTGCGAATGTCATGTGTTTGGCCTAACATGCCGTAGACTCGGTGTGCAGCGCAGGGACGGAGCCGTAAGCGGATGAGCAAGCGAACCCTGGTGTTTCCCTTGACGGTCATCCTGATCGGCCTGGCCGTTGCCTTGGGCGTCGCCCGTCAGATGGCGGAGACGAACCGGCAGACCGCGAACGCCCGTTTCGACGCGCTCGCCACCCGGACCACCACCGCTCTGGTGGCGCGTTTCCAGACCTTCGAGTACGGCTTGAGGGGCGCGCGCGGCGCGATCATCGGGGCCGGCAGCGAATCGATACCGCGGAAGCGCTTCCTGCAATACACGCAGTCGCGCGAGGCCGACAGGGAATTCCCGGGTGCGCGCGGCTTCGGTTTCATCCGCCGCGTGGATCCTGCCGACGAGGCAGAGTTCGTCGCCGCCGTGCGCCGCGACGGCAGGCCGGATTTCCGGGTCATGCAGTTCGCGCCGCACGTGGGCGAGCGCTTCGTCATCCTGCATGTCGAGCCGGAGGCGAACAACCGCGAATCGATCGGGCTCGACATTGCATCCGAACTGAACCGCCGCACGGCCGCGTTGGCCGCGGTTCGTACCGGGCGGCCCGTGCTGACCTCGCCGCTGACGCTGTTGCAGGCGATGGGCAAGCCCGAGCGCGCCTTCCTCTTGCTCCTGCCCGTTTACCGTGGCGGATACCAGCCTGCGACGCCGGAAGAACGCTGGAATGCGCTGCTGGGGTGGGTCTATGCGCCGCTGATCATCGACGAGGTGCTGGCGGATTTCGACTTTCGCGGCGGCGAATTCGCGGTGTCGATCTACGACGCCGCCTACGCAGAGCAGCCGTTCCGCTTCTACGCATCGCCGGGGAGCGATCACGAGACTGTCGCAGGGCTGATCAGGAAGCTGCCGGTGGAGCTGTACGGCCGCGAATGGTTCGTCGAGGTCAGGGCGCTGGCGCCCTTCCACAAGGCGTTGAGCCTGCCGGATCCGCGCTGGTCTGCGGCGGGCATCCTCGCGCTGTCCGCCCTGCTCGCGAGTCTTGCCTACATCTATCTGCAGAATGTGCAGCGCAGCATCGGTGCGAGTGCCGAGGAAGCACGCCACGCCGCGCTCGTGGAGCAGGGCGCGCGCCAGCAGCGCATCGCCGAGCGGCTGCAGCTCGCGACCGAAGCCGCCGGGATGGGGGTGGCGGAATACCGCTGCGAGGACGGGCGCCTGAGCTGGGATGATCGTCTCCGCGACATCTACGGTCTATCCGCGGACGATTTCCCGATGCGAGTGGAGGACTGGCTGTCGCACGTATCCGAGAATGACCGTGGGGAAGTCGGCGTGGCATTCGATCGAGCACTGAAGGGCGGGACCTTCGACGCCAGCTTCCGTATCGAGCGCCCGGACGGCACGGAGCGCATCGTACGCTCGCTCGGACGCGCACAGCGGAGTGCAACGGGCGAAACACTGCGGGTGGTGAGCGTCACGCTGGATGTGACCGAGCAGCGGCAGAACGAGGAGGCTCTGCGACAAAGCGAGCGTTTCCTGAGTGCGGTCACCGGGAGCATTCCGACGATGATCTCGTATTGGGACGAAAGGCTGCGATGCCGCTTCGCGAACCGCGCGCTGCTGGAGTTTCTCGGCAAGCCTGCCGTTTCGGTGAGCAATGCGCCGATGGAGTTTGTGTTCGAACGCTCCCTGTACGAGACGAGCCGGCCGTACGTCGAGGATGCGCTCGCGGGACAGCCACAGAAGTTCGAGGCGAGCTTGGCCGACGATCGGAGCGGAGGCGTAAAGCACCTGTGGTGGCATCTGGTTCCCGATCACGACGATGGACGCGTTCGCGGCGTGTACGCAGTGGTAGCGGACGTGAGTGAATTGAAGGAGGCGCAGATCCGCCTGGAAGAGCTGAACTTCGAACTCACCCGCCAGTCGGAGCTCGCCGAGGCGGGGAGCCGCGCCAAGAGCGCGTTCCTCGCGAACATGAGCCACGAGATCCGCACCCCGATGAACGCGGTGCTCGGCCTGGCGTACCTGCTGGAACGGGCCGAACTGCCGCCGGCCGCGCGCGAGCTGGCACGCAAGATCCAGCGGGCGGGCCGTTCGTTGCTGGGTATCCTCAACGACATTCTGGACTTCTCGAAGATCGAGGCGCATCGGCTCGACATCGAGGATCAGCCCTTCCGCCTCGCAGAGGTGCTCGACGAGCTGGCGAGCACGATGGCGTACGCGTGCGAGGGTAAACCGGTGGAGGTCGCGGTCTTTCCGCCGCCACCCGGTACGGATTTCCTCATGGGCGACGCGCTGCGCCTGCGGCAGGTGCTGACCAATCTCGCGAGCAATGCCATCAAGTTTACGGAGCGGGGCGAGGTGATGCTGCGTGTCGCGCTGGCGGGCCGCGACGGCGATCGCCTGCGCCTGCGCTTCAGCGTGTCGGATACCGGGATCGGTATCCCGCCCGAGAAACAGGAAGAGATCTTCTCCCCCTTCAGTCAGGCGGATACCTCGACGAGCCGGCGATTCGGCGGAACCGGCCTCGGTCTGGCGATCAGCCGGCAGCTCGTCGGACTGATGGGCGGGCAGCTTGGCTTGCGCAGCGAACCGGGGCAGGGTAGCGAGTTTTTCTTCGAGCTGCCGTTCGCGCTTGCCGAACGGCCTGCCGCGCCACCGCCCGCGCTTCTCCCGCAGCGGGTGCTGATCGTCGATGACCATCCGCTGGCGCGCGAGACCCTGGGGGCGATTGTGATGGCGCTGGGGTGGACGGCTGAATTCGCCGATTCGGGCCCGGCGGCGATCGAGGTTGCGCGGGCGCGCCTGGACGCCGGTCAGCCGTTCGACATCGTGCTGCTCGACTGGCGCATGCCGGGCATGGACGGACTGGCGACGGCCGCCGCCATGCGTGTCATGACCGGCAGCGAAGCGCAGCCGGTCATCGTGATGGTGACGGCGGCCGATCGGGAAGCGCTGCACAGGCATCCGGACAGCCACTTCGCCGACCGCGTCCTGACCAAGCCGGTGACGGGTACGACCTTGCTCGAAGCGGTGGCGGAACTGGTCGCGAACAGGAGCGGCGGCGCGGTCGGCGCGCCATCCCCGACGCAGTCGGGCCGTCTTGCCGGATATCGGGTGCTCGTCGTGGACGACAGCGATATCAACCGCGAAGTCGCGCAGGGGATCCTCGAGGGCGAGGGCGCGCAGGTTGCGCAGGCGGAGCATGGCGAGGCGGCCCTTGCGCTGCTCGAACGACAGCCCGCGGACTTCGATGCGGTGCTGATGGATGTGCAGATGCCGGTCATGGACGGCTACGAAGCGACGCGCCGCATCCGCGCATCGGAAGCCCTGCGGGCCCTGCCCGTGATCGCGGTGTCCGCCGGTGCCTTCCACGACCAGCACGAGGCCGCCCTGCAGGCCGGGATGAGCGGTTTTGTGTCCAAGCCGTTCGCGGCCGAGGACCTGATATCCGCATTGCAGGCGTACGCGGCGAAGCGCACAGCGCCTGCGGCGCCGGTCGTGTCCGTCGCCGCTGCGGCCGGCGCGGGCGAGGCGCTGATCGACGTCGCGCTCGGCCTCAGGCTGTGGCGCGACGCGACGACCTATGCGACCTACCTGCAGCGTTTCGTCGATACCTACGGCGAGGAACCCGCCAGGCTTGGTGCTTTCCTGCAGAGCGGGGATGCAGCGACGGCCGCGGGCGCCGCGCACAAGTTGCGCGGCGCGGCGGGTGCGATGGGCCTGCTGCGCCTCGCGAGCGCGGCCGGCGCGGCCGAAACGGCCTTTCGCGAAGGTCCGGAGCCTCGCGGGGCGTTGGAGCGCCTGCGCGAGGCGATGGACGCGACGCTCGCCGAGATCGGAAGCTTCTTCGCCGCCGCGCAGACGCCTCCCGCGTGCGGGCCGCTCTCCGATCAGGCGTGCGCGACCGCGGATTGATGCCGGCGCGGTGCATTCCCTGGGCTGATCCGTTTATCCCCACGCGGCGTGAGCAGTCCTGTGGACAACGTGTGGGGATGCGCTGCAGGGTACTGATGCACAAGGAAATGTTGTGTCTGCACAAAAATGAGGCATTCTCGCAACACGCGTTGTGGGAAAGTTCCCGCTTATCCCCACCAGGCGTGGGCAGTCCTGTGGACAACTTGTGGGGATGCGTCGCAGAGGACTGACGCGTAAGGAAATGTTGCTTCTGCGCAAAAATGAGGCATCGACACAACGTGCTTGTGGGTCGTCCGATGCGCTCTGCTGCAGCTAGAATCGACGGTTTGCTTCGTTCTGCGGATTTGCCGATGCCCCACCAGCCCCGCGTGTCGTACGCCATCGCTCCTGCGCGTCCGGAGGCCCACGTCTTCGAAGTCAGCTGCACCGTCGCCGCCCCCGATCCGGCCGGGCAGGTGTTTCGCCTTCCCGCGTGGATTCCCGGCAGCTACATGATCCGCGAATTCGCCCGCAACATCGTCACGCTGCGCGCGGAATGCAACGGGCGGCCGGTGGCGGTGGAGAAGCTCGACAAGCATAGCTGGCGCGCGGCGCCGGTCGAGGCCGGGCGAGTATTGACGCTGAGCTACGAGGTGTACGCGTGGGATCTCTCGGTGCGCACTGCCCATCTCGATGCCACGCACGGATTCTTCAACGGCACGAGCGTGTTCCTCGCAGTGGAAGGCAAGACCGACGAGCCCTGCTACGTCGATATCCTGCCGCCCGACGGTCCGGCGCTGCAGACATGGAAGGTCGCGACGACGCTGCGGCGTCCGGCAGGGGATCCGCTCGCGGCGCCGGCGATGGGCTTCGGCCTGTACCGCGCGGAGAACTACGACGAACTGGTCGATCATCCGGTCGAGATGGGCTGCTTCACGCATGCGCGCTTCGAGGCCGCCGGCGTGCCCCACGACGTCGTCCTCACGGGGCGCCACGACTGCGACCTCGAACGCCTGTGCGCCGATCTGTCGCGCATCTGCACGTGGCAGGTCGAACTGTTCGGCACGCCCGCCCCGGTCGATCGCTATCTCTTCCTCACGACGGTGGTCGGTGACGGTTACGGCGGCCTCGAGCACCGCGCCTCGACCGCGCTGCTGACGAGCCGCAACGACCTGCCTTACGTCGGAATGCGCGAGCACACGGACGGCTACCGGACTTTCCTCGGCCTGTGCAGCCACGAGTACTTCCACACGTGGAACGTCAAGCGCATCAAGCCGGTGGCGTTCGCGCCCTACGACCTCGCCACTGAGAACTACACGCGCCTGCTGTGGGCGTTCGAGGGCTTCACGTCTTACTACGACGACCTTGCGCTGGTGCGCTCGGGCGTGATCGGCGTGGAGGACTACCTCGCGCTGCTCGGAAAGACGATGTCCAACGTGCTGCGCGGCAGCGGCCGCCTGAAGCAGAGTGTCGCCGACTCGTCCTTCGATGCGTGGATCAAGTACTACCGGCAGGACGAGAACGCGCCGAACGCAATCGTCAGCTATTACGCGAAAGGCGCCCTGATCGCGCTCGCGCTCGACCTCCAGTTGCGTGCCGCGAGCGCGGGGCGCAAGAGCCTGGACGACGTCATGCGTCTGCTGTGGCAGCGGCACGGCCTGACCGGTGAAGGGGTCGCGGAGGACGGGCTGTTCGCGCTGGTCGGCGAGGTCGCGGAAGCGGGCCTCAAGGGCGCGGGGCGGCGCCTGTCGCGCTGGCTGAAGGACGCGGTCGAGGGTACCGAGGACCTGCCGCTGGACGAGATCCTCCGCCCGTTCGGGATCGAATTCCGTGCCGAGGCGGCAGTGAAGGGAGGATCGCTGGGTCTGAAGCTTGCAGTCGGCAATGGCGAGGCGAAGCTCGCGAACGTGTTCGACGGCGGCCCGGCGCAGCAATGCGGGCTTTCGGCGGGGGACGTGCTCGTTGCCGTCGATGGCCTCAAGGTGACGGCCGCCTCGCTGGACGGGCAACTCGCGCGCCGCCGGCCGGGCGAGCAGGTGACGATCCACGCCTTCCGCCGCGACGAGTTGATGACGTTCACCGCCGGTCTCGCGGCCCCGCCGGCCGACACAGTGAAGCTCGCGAGCGGCAAGCGGGTGTCGGCGCCGATGCGCACCCTGCGCGAGGGCTGGCTGGGAAGCTGAGCGTCCGCCGGCGCGGATCTTGGGCGGACCTCAGGCAGACCTCAGGCTGCCCCCTCCTGCTGGCGCCGCATCACGGCGCGCAGCAGCCAGCCGAACAGCACCGCGGCGACCGTTGTCGACATCACGCCTGCCTCCCAGAAGCCGGCGACATGCGGGCCCGCGGTGCGCCAGGGCGCGTGGAAGCTCGCCCAGTAGCCGCCGGCGAGGCCCACCCCCCAGAAGCACACCGCGTGCATCAGCATCGGCACGAAGGTCACCTTGTAGCCGCGCAGGGCGTGTGCGGCGACGGTCTGTACCGAGTCGAACAGCTGGTAGAGGCAGACGTAGATCAGCAGCATCAGGCCGACTGCGCGCACGGCGACGTCTTCCGAAAACAGGGCGATGAGCGGCTCGCGCGCAATCCATAGCGCAATGCCGATGAGCGACGCGAGTGCGCCGGTGACGATCATGCCCACCCGTATCGTCATGCGCGCCCGGGCCCAGTCGCGTGCGCCGGCGGCCTGGCCGACGAGGACCAGCACGGCGATCGACATCGCCAGCGGCAGCATGTAGATCAACGCGGCGATGTTCGCGACGACGCGGTGGCCGGCGACGGACTCGGCGCCCAGGCGGGCAGCGAAAAGCGCGATCAGCGTGAAGGAGGACACCTCGATGAAGGTCGACAGGCCCATCGGTATGCCCAGGCGCAGCAGCCCGAGGATTTCCGCGGCCTGCGGCCCGCGCCAGTGCGAGAAGAGGCGATACGGCCGGTAGCCGGGATTGCGGGCGAGATAGGTGGCGCCGCAGGCGAAGGCGAGCCAGTTCACGATCGCCGTCGAGACGCCGCAGCCGAGCACGCCCAGCGGCGGCAGCCACAGGTGGCCATACACCAGCGCCCATGCGAGCGGGACGTGGGTCGCGGTGACGACGAAGCTGATCGCCATCAGCACGCGTGGCTTGCCGACGGCGTTGTTGAAGGCATAGAAGGTGCGGTACAGCAGCACGGCGGGCAGGCCCGCGGCCGTCGCGAGGAGGTACTCGCGGGTTTTCGCGTCGACATCGGGCGGGACGCTGCTCAGCTCCAGCAGGAAACCGGGGAAGACCATCAGCGCGATGCCGGGCACGGCGAGCATCAGCGCGAGCCAGAAGCCCTGCTGCAGCGCGGGGCCGATCCGCTCGGTGCGGCCGGCGCCGAAATGATGCGCGACGGTCGGCGCGACGGCCTGCAGCACGCCCACCACCAGCATCACGATGGAAATGTACACGCCGCTGCCGACCGCGACCGCGGCGAGGTCGATGGTGCCGTAGCGCCCGACGATCACGGTGTCGGCGATCATCATGCTCATCGACAGGATCTGCGCGACCAGCACCGGCCACGCATGGTGCAGCAGCTGGCGGGCAATGACGGACGAGGAGGTGGTCGACAAGGCGGACGACGAGGCGGAGGCGCTCAAGGAA
>NZ_WTVS01000047.1 GCF_012911005.2 Aromatoleum toluolicum
CTGCATGAAGTAGATCCGCAGCATCGTTTCCAGCGGCATCGGCGGGCGACCGCGCCGACCGGCCTTCGGGTAGTGTGGCTCGATCACTGCAAGCAATGTCGACCACGGTACGACCGCGTCCATCTCGGCGAGAAAGCGTTCCCGGCGAGTCAGCTTCTTCTTCCCGTCGAAGGCCTGCGAGGCGAAGGTCGTTTGTTTCATGGCGGCAGTGCGTGGTCTATGACTTTAGTATTTTACCGGCTCTGAATAGATCAGAGATTCCCTAACGCATACCTTGGGATCTGATCCCTCTCGCGTGCCCGTGCCAAGACTCATCCAGCATTTTTACTTCTGGCGCGCCCGAGACGACGAGCATGGGCACTGGATCGAGGTGGCCGAGTTGCCACGGAGTCGCGACTGATAGCATCAGGCGACGGCTGAACAAAGGCGCTTGCACTATTCTGGATTCCGAATGAACCGAGACTATTTCGAATCGAGAGTATCCAACGCAACTCGGTACCGTTCGCGGTGAGATGGGACACATCCTGCGCAACCGGCAGCAAACTCTCGGCTGATCTCATACCGCGCTCGGCGTGCCTTGGTCTATCGCAACAGCGCATCTCGGCGATCGAGCGCAGACCTGAGAGCGTAGCGCTGGACCAACTGCTCGACATGATGTGGGCGCTTGAATGCGAACTTGCGGTCCAGGCGCGGGAGCCTGATCGACTGGACCGGGCAGCCCCAAGCACCGCTCGCCGCATGCATCCGCCCGGCAGTATGCGAGGATCGTCGAACAATGGGTGACGGCGGCAGGGCTGGATCCGTCCGCCTAGGGCACGCATTCGAGGCGGACGAAGGCGACGCTGATCAACAAACGGCTGAAGAACCTGCGCTTGTTCAACTCTTACTGGGCCATTCCAAGCTTGAGTCGACAGTCCGTTATCTCGGCATCGAGGTCAACGATACCTTAGAGATCTCTGAGCAGATCGAGATCTGACGGTAGCACGGCCGCCTGGCGTATGGGCACTGGGTACGTCCTTTTGTAGTCATTCGGGGAAATCCTCCTCGAAGAATTCCATCTCGCCCCGGGCGGCTTCGCCGCGCGCCTCTTCGGCCTTGCGTAGTTCCACGCGGCGGATCTTGCCCGAGATGGTCTTCGGCAGGTCCGAGAATTCGAGGCGGCGGATGCGCTTGTACGGGGCGAGCTTGTCGCGCGTGAAGGCGAAGATGTCCTTCGCGAGTTCCTTCGACGGTTCGAAGCCGGCGGCGAGGATCACGTAGGCCTTCGGCACGGCGAGACGCACCGGGTCCGGGCTCGGTACGACGGCAGCTTCGGCCACCGCCCGATGCTCGATCAGGACCGACTCCAGCTCGAAGGGGCTGATGCGGTAGTCGGAGGCCTTGAACACGTCGTCGGCGCGGCCGACGTAGGTGATGTAGCCCTCTTCGTCGATGCTCGCGACGTCGCCGGTGCGGTAGTGGCCGTCACGCATGACTTCGGCGGTCTTCGCTTCGTCGCCGGCATAGCCGAGCATCAGGCCGACCGGGCGCTTGGCGAGGACGAGGCTGATCTCGCCTTCCTCGACCGGCTTGCTGTCGGCGTCGAGCAGCGCGATGGTGTAGCCGGGCAGCGGGCGGCCCATCGAGCCGGGCTTGAGCTTCTGGCCCGGGGTGTTGCCGATCTGGCACGTTGTTTCGGTCTGGCCGAAGCCGTCGCGGATCGTGATGCCCCAGGCCTTCTTCACCTGCTCGATGACCTCGGGGTTGAGCGGCTCGCCCGCGCCGATGAGTTCGCGCAGCTTGGTCTTCACCGACGCGAGATCCTGCTGGATCAGCATGCGCCACACGGTCGGGGGCGCGCACATCGTCGTGATCTCGTACTTCACGAGCACGTCGAGCAGCGCCTTGGCGTTGAAGCGGTTGTAGTTGTGCAGGAACACGCAGGCGCCGGCGTTCCACGGCGCGAAGAAGCAGCTCCACGCGTGCTTGGCCCAGCCCGGCGAGCTGATGTTCATGTGACGGTCGTTGGGCTGCAGGCCGATCCAGTACATCGTCGACAGGTGGCCGACCGGGTAGGACTGGTGGCTGTGCTGGACGAGCTTCGGCTTGGAGGTCGTGCCGGACGTGAAGTACAGCAGCAGCGGGTCGGTGACCTTGGTGACGCCGGACGGGGCGAACTCGGGCGAAGCCTGGTAGGCGTCCTCGAAGGAGAGCCAGCCGGCGGTCGCGCCGCCGACGCTGATGCGCGTGTAGTTGCCGGCAAGGTCGGCGAACTTGTCGGTGTGGGCCTTGCCGATGACGACGTGCTTGACCTGGCCGCGCTCGAGGCGGTCGGCCAGGTCGTCCGGGGTCAGCAGCGTGGTCGCGGGGATCACGACGGCGCCGAGCTTGATCGCGGCGAGCATGGTTTCCCACAGCGGCACTTCGTTGCCGAGCATGATCAGGATGCGGTCGCCGCGCGCGACGCCCTGCTCGCGCAGCCAGTTCGCGACGCGATTCGAGCGTGCGGACATCTCGGCGAAGGAGAGCTTCGATTCGCGGCCGTCTTCCTCGACGATCCACAGCGCGGGCTGCTCGTTGCCCTTGGCCATCGAATCGAAGTAGTCGAGCGCCCAATTGAACTCGGTGAGCTGCGGCCATTGGAATCCGGCGTACGCGGTGGCGTAGTCGGTGCGGTTGGCCAGCAGGAAATCGCGTGCGGCAAGAAAACTTGATAAATCACTCATATTGAAACCTCCTATAACTCAAGCGACGTTGCAAACGTTGCATCGCAGTTCATTATTCGCCAACAGTCCTTGCGACAGGTCGGACCGACGTCGCTACGGTCGATCCATTCGAGCGCGGAGAGAACCAATTCGTACTACACTGCAATGGATCGGCCAGTTATTTGGCAATTGGCGAGCAACTCAATGGCATCCTGGTCGGTCCGGAAGAATGCGTCATCGCCGAACTTTTCGTGCAGACCGCTCCTCTCCAACACTTCGCGCACCTGCTTCTTTACAGCGCAAAGAGTTAGTCTGATACCTTGCGCACTGAGATTGCGGTGAAGGCTAGAAAGCATTTCAACGCCCGTGGCATCTATGTCGTTGTTCCCCGAACAGCATAGGAGCACGATTTCTACCTTGGGGGTTTCATACACACGCTCCGTTACGAACCGCTCAAGAACCGGCGCAGTGACGTATGTAAGTGCCGCATCCATCCTCACCGCGATAACGTGAGGTGCAATCGGGGGGAGATGATGCACCGCACGGTCGCGAAAGCTCCCGTCAGGATGTACACCCACTTCCACGATACGCGGCCGGGCGCGTCGGTACAGATAGGAGAGCAGTGAAGCAGCGACGCCCGCGGCCACGCCCCAATGCAGGTTAGGCACCGTCGTAAGCGTTACGACGAACGTTAGGACGGCAATGACCCCGTCGTCACAGGAAGTGCGCCAGAGGCGATAAAACACGCCCCAATTGACCAGGCTGAATACAGGAACAATTATGATCGCCGCCAATACGGCACGCGGCAGATGGTACAGATAAGGCGTCCCCCAAAGCAGGCAGGCTGCCACGCCTGCGGTCGCGAAAATGGTGGAGTAACCGCTCGTGGCCCCTACATATGCATTCAGGGCCGAGCGCGAAAATGAGCCGCTGACCGGAAATGCGCCGCTCGCCCCACTGATGATCTTTGCGAGCCCTTGGCCGATCAACTCTTGGTTCTCATTCCATTGTTCGCCCCGCCTGCGAGCAAGTGCACGACAACTCGACATCGCCTCCGTAAAGCTGATGAGGGCCACGATAATCGCAGCCGGTAGCAATCTTAGGTGCTGTTCCGGTGACAGGACGGGCAGCCGCACGATAGACGGAAAGCCGCCCGAGATGGAACCCACAACTTCGCCGCCGTGAGCCGAGAAGTCAATTGCTGCGCTTAAAGCGATTGCCGCGAGCGTGGTCAAGAGCACACCGGGCCAGCGTGGCGCATACCGCTTTGTGATTATTAGGATCAGGACCGCAGAAATACCAAATGCCGCAGTTTCGCTGACAAGTTTCGGTGTCTCACGTAGCGCGAGCAGAGTGCGCCCAGCTAAACCGGCGTCGAATCCTCCAGGAATACCGACGAGCGCAGGCAATTGCGAGAACAGGATGATGAGTGCGGCCGCATTGATAAAGCCGGTAATGACCGGAAAACCGACAAAATTAGCGATGCTCCCCAGCCGGAGTGCTCCGAGAATGCACTGAATTGCCCCTGAATAAACGGCGAGCCAGATCGCAAGCGCCACCCACTCCGGCTCTTGGGGCGAGGCGAGCGCCGTCAGGGAGGCGAAAGTCAAAAGACTTGTAAGCGCGACGGGCCCCACGGCAAGGAGCGACGACGAGCCCCACAACGTGCCGACAAGCGCGGGCAGAAGCGCCGCATAGAGGCCGGTCTCCGGCGGCATGCCCGCAAGCGTTGCGTAGGCGAGCGACTGCGGGATCAGCACCAGTGCAACGCTCAAACCAGCCCAAGCATCCTTTCTCAGGCTATCGAACGCCGGGCGTGGCCAGCCGAGGAAGGGAAAGAAGCGCGACCAAACCATTTTGAGAAACTCGATAATCAACAAGTGCCACTGCTGTGGCCAACTTGGCCATGAGCGCAGTCGACTCAAACGATGACTGACCAACGCTCGCCGAAGAATCGCGGCGTTTGATCGCATCCCCAGGAACTAACTGCGGCGTCGCCCGCTGACGACATGGGCGACGCCGAGGCTCGGCGGAAATTCCGCAGGAGTACTTCGATAGTTCGAAACAAATTGAATGCTCGATGGCTTCGCCGAGGGCGCCAGAAGGATTATCCCGAGTCCTGTTGGCGGCAGCATCCCGACCTATGCGCCACACGGCGAGATATTGGTGCTTACTGCCAGCGGAGCAGGTGACGTTCCAGGCGGGTCATGCCGCTGGTAGCCGCCATGCCGAGCCAGGCGAGCACGACCAAGAGAGCCATCACGCCGTTCATGTTGAAGGTCGAAGCGAGGTAGGCGAGTTGCTGCCCCAGACCGTGTTCGGCCGCGAGGATCTCGCCGGCAATGACCCCGAGTAGTGCATAGATCAGCCCGAGCCGCAGGCCGGAGAAGATCACCGGAATGGCCCCGGGCAGCGTCACCAGAAAGAATTTCTGCCTCGGGCTGGCTCCCAGTGTGTCCGTGAGCACGATATGGTCCTGGTTGATGCCGCGCATGCCGGCCACCGTGCTGGACAGCACGATGAAGAACGTCAGGGTGAAACCCATCGCAATCTTCGAACCGATCCCCAACCCGAACCACAGGATGAACAGCGGTGCCAATGCGATACGCGGCAAGGCGTTGAGCGCAGAGAAGTACGGATCGAGGAAACGTTCCAGGCGAGGAAAGATCACGAAGATCAATCCGGTCAGGACCGCGGCCAGACTGCCCGAAATGAAGGCAAGCAGGGTGCTCATGACCGACCAGCCCAGTTCGATCCAGAGATGGGTTCCCTGGACGAAGTTCGCCCAAAGAAACGAAATAATTCCGGCTGGATTGCCGAAAAATGTCGGATCGAGCAGTCCCATTCGGGCCGCCCACTCCCACGTAGCCAGCAGCACCGCGAGAAATCCGGCGTGAGAGGCGAAACCCATCGCCAGCTTCTTCCATCCTTGAGCGCCACTCGCGTTCATTTCTTGTACCCCTGCTCCAGCATTTCCCAAATATGCGCGTACAGCTCGTGGTAGACGTGGTCCTTCTGCAACTCGCGCACCGAGCGTGGCCGTTTGATTGGAATCTCGACGTCCGTGACGATGCGGCCAGGGCGAGCCCCCATGACGACCACGCGATCGGAGATGGCGATCGCTTCGCCGAGATCGTGGGTAATGAACACGACCGTGCGCCTTTCCTCCTGCCACAGGTCCACCAAGAGCTCTTCGAGCTGGAGCTTCGTCTGGGCATCGAGGGCGCCGAACGGTTCGTCCATCAATAGAATCGGAGAATCCAGGGCGAAGGTGCGGGCAAGCGCACAACGCTGGCGCATGCCGTGAGACAGTTGTTTGGGATAAGACTTCTCGAATCCTCCCAGACCGACTCGAACAAGCAGATCCCGCGCACGCTCCCTTCTTCGCTCAGCCGCCACCCCCCGAACCTCCATGCCGTAGGCCGCGTTCTCCAACGCAGTACGCCAAGGCAGGAGACTGTCGCGCGCCAGCATGTAGGCAATCCCGTGATCGCCCAGACGCGGCTCGCGCCCTTGTATGCGCACCGTGCCGGAATGGGGGACGTGAATAAGGCCGGCGAGCAGGTTCAGCATCGTCGTCTTGCCGCAGCCGCTCGGCCCGACTATCGACAGGAACTGCCCGTGCGGAACAGTGAGCGACACCCGATCGATGGTCGGCGTGCCGGCCGTAAACGAAAGCGTCAGATCCCTGATCTCGATCGCAGCCTGTTGCGCAACAACGTTTCCCGTCAGGGGCAAGTCAATGGATCGCACAGCGCTTTCCTCCATCAATTAGCGAAAACGCGCCGTATTGAACGCCTCGGGAACCTGGCCGGTGGAATGCAGATAATCTGCCGCCGCCTGAATTGCCTGAACTGCCTGAGGGTTGAGTTCCGCTTGCCAGGAGGTCAGGAAGCGCTTGACGCTGCTTCTGAGGATGGCATCGCCCTGAGGGTGCTCGATGCGAAAGTTCTTCCGCGCGATCTCGTAGACTTGCTCGAAATTCGCCGGATCCTGGATAAACCGCGCCGAGTCGCGCACGGCGCCCTGGAATGCCTCGACGAGACGCGGATCATAATCCCGCCGCACGACATAAACACCGCCTGCACCATTGAGTCGGGTGATTTCGGCCGGCCCCTCGCCGTTGAAGGGCGCCACTGCGATGCGACACGTCTTCAGGACATCGCAGAATCCATCCAGCGGGATAAAGCCCATGACTGCATCGATCTGCTTGTTCGCCAGCGCCGGATACGCGGTATTGGGAGAACCGACGGCAACGAAAGTGACATCCGAGTCACCGAGGCCGGCCGCCTTCAGCATGGTCTTGTACTGGAACTCGGGCCCGGCGCCACGCGAAGTCACACCGATCTTCTTGCCCTTCAGCGCGTGCAAGACGGCCTTGTAGTCACCGCCGGCGGGCAGCTCGATATGATTGCCCACGGCCAGGAAAAAGACACTCGAACGAAATGCGGTTCCGATGACCCGGATGTCCGCCCCCTTCAGCGCGGATTGAATGGCGACCTCCGGCGGCGGCAATGCGATGTCGATTCCCTTGGAAAGCAGCGTCTGGATCCCCAGCGGCGCCGCCGGAATGAGCTTCAGATCACACTCGATCCCGTGATCCCGGCAAAACCCCTTCTCCACGGCCACCTGCGTCAGCAGATTGATCGGCCCCGGGTAGTTCTGAATCACGACCTTGGTCAGATTGCTGCCGCCCCCGGTTTGGGCGAACACGGCCATACTTACCGCCCAAATACCTGCACCTACCAAGGCGCATACGCGTCCACGGGTCATGCTTGTCTCCTCCTGGTCTCGATACGTCGTTATGGGCCGTTTCCCAGCCTCTTGAACCCAAGGTTAGTCACTACCTAAACTTACGTCCAGTGCAAAATTTTTCGATTGTTAATGCACGTTTTGCAACGTGTATGTGCGGTCATATCTCACCCGCAGCAGGAGCGCCAATTTAAATGCGACCGATCGAGCGGCGGATCGTGTCCCGGGGCGTGGTGTAAGAAGGGTTCGGCAGCCCATCTGCTCCGCTTTTGCGGCAGAGGGGTTCGATCCGCCTCTGCGAGGAGCGGGTCGATGTCAGGCCTCGATCAGACCGGAGCGCACTGCGATCAAGGCGAGTTCGGCGGCATTCGCGGCATTGAGCTTTTGCTTGATGTGGTAGAGGTGGGTGCCGACGGTGCTGGGGCTGAGCTTGTGGGTGTCGGCGACCTGCGTCACGGAATTGCCTTTCGCGAGTTCGAGGAAGACGGCGAATTCCTTGTCCGTGAGCGCGTCGGCGGGGTCGTTGCTGCCGCCGAACTGGGCGAGCGCGAGCTGCGGCGCGAGCTCGGGGTCGACGTAGCGCTGGCCGCGCGCGACCTGGGCGACGGCGCGCACCAGTTCCTGCGGCTGGGCGCGCTTCGAGAGGTAGCCGGTGGCCCCGGAGCGCAGTGCGCGCATCGGGATCTGTGAGTCCTCGTGTGCCGACAGCATCAGCACGCGGGCGCCGGGGTGGTGCGCGCGCAGGCGGTCCAGCGCGCACAGGCCGCCCAGCCCGGGCATGGTCACATCCATCACCAGGGCGTCGGGCTGATGCTCGCCGAACGCGGCGATCGCGGCCTCGCCGCTGTCGGCCTCGGCAACGATGGTGGCGCCGGCGCCTTCGAGCAGCATGCGGAAGCCCATGCGGACGATGGCGTGGTCATCGGCGAGGACGAGGCGGAGGTTTTCAAGAATGCTGGCCATGGAAGCTTTCCTCGGTGGGAATCTCGGTCGGAACGGGGTGCGGCAGGCGGGCGCTGACGCGCAGGCCGCCGCCGGAGGTGGTGTCGAATGCGAGCTCGCCGTGCAGCTCGGCGACGCGCTCGCGCATGCCGGTAAGGCCGTAGCGCCCCGGGCGCGGGTCGGGTGGCAGGCCGCGGCCGTTGTCGCGCACTTCGAGCGCGACGGCGCCGGGCTGGAAATCGAGCCGCACTTCGACGTGCGTGGCGCCGGAGTGGCGCGCGACATTGGTCAGGCTTTCCTGCAGCAGACGCAGCACCGTGAGGCCCAGTGCTTCGCCGGTCGGCGCACCGGCGGGGGCGGTGCGGCAGTCGATCCGGATGTCGGGATGGTGGCCGGACCACAGGCGGCAGTAGTCGGCGACGGCGCGGTCGAGCTGGCCGGTGTCGGCGCCGGCGGGGCGCAGGCGCTGCAGGATCGTGCGCACGCCGTCCTGCATCTGGCCGGTCATCGCGAGGATGGCCTGGGCGCTGCCGTGGAGCTGCGGCCGGTCTTCGCAGCGCTGCAGGATGGCGCCGGAGATCGCGCGCACCGCGGTGATGGCCTGGCCGAGTTCGTCGTGCAACTCGCGCGCGATCACGCGCCGCTCTTCTTCGAGGCGGGCGTGCACGGCGCGTGCGAAGGCCTGGTCCTCTTCGAGGCGCAGGTTGTGCGCGCGGGTGTCATCCAACGTGTCGGCGAGGCGGTTGTAGCTCGCGGCAAGGCGGTCGAGCTCGGCGACGCGGTAACCGGGCAGGCGCACGTCGAAGCGTCCGTCGGCACCGCGCGTGAGGGCGGCGTCGATCTGCGCGAGCGGCGCGAGTGCGCGGTGCAACGCGAAGCGGGCAGCGAGGGCGACGACCAGCAGCAGCGCGAGGGCGGTGCCGAGGCCGGCGGTGAGGTCGTCCCAGGCGTCGAGCACGGCACGCGAGGCGTCGGGGCGCAACACGATCTGGCGGTCGCCGGCGTCGAAGTGGCGCACCGGCAGCGCGGGCGTCATGCGTTCGGCGAACCAGTCGGGGGCAAAGCGGCCGGGCTTGTAGGTCGATTCGGGCGACACGTAGAGGCGGGCGCCGTCGGGGGCATGCACCTCCAGCTGGTTCGCGCGCAGCCGCCCGACGGCGCGCAGGTGCGCCATCAGGCGCTCGGGGCCGTCGGCGCGGTCGCGCAAGGTTTCGGAAACGAGCACGGCGACCCATTGCTGCGCGACGTGGCTCGCGGCGAGCACTTCTTCGTGGACCGACTTGCGCGTCTCGCGCACCCACCAGCCGGCGCCGACGAGCAGGAGCAGCGCAAGCGTGGCGGCCAGCACGAGGCCGACGCGGGTGCCGAGGGTGACCGGTCTAGCATGCACGGTGCGCTACCAGTACAGGCTGCTCGGCGGCAGGGCAGAGATGAGCGACGGCCCGCACCGGTTCGCTCTTACCTATGCCCTGCATTTGCCTTGCTTGCTGTCGCCGCAAGCGCGGAGTGACAATTTGGCATGGCCTGCCGATCGCCACTCATCGCCAATTCAGAACACTTGGGTAAATCGCACGACGAGTTTTCCAGACTCCTTAAGACCGTTCTCCACTGCTGTGTCGCGACTGAATAACGCGAGTAGCTGTGTGGTTGGCCGGAAGAAATAGGCGGCGCCAACCAAATATTTCGTTGTCCGCAACTCGTTGCGTTGCTTTACGCCGTTGATTTCGGTCTCACCACCCCACACATGAGAAAGCCCAATGTTGGCTTCGAAAGAAGGTGAAAATTTATATCGAAGATACGTTTGAACCTGATAGGATTCGTCCTGCTCCAGTTTTGCACTGGCGGCGCCAAAATCATTGTTCTTTCCATATACGGTGACGTCGCCCGTTAAATCGAAAAGAATGTTATCGGATATCGCGGTCGTATAACCCCCTTGCAGGGCGAACTTCCACCTATTTTCCCCCAAATTCAAGCGCTCCTTGTTGTCGTACTCGCCGGTGGGAAGAAATAGATACGGTGTGATGCCAAAGTATGTACGCGCCTTCGGGTCATTATGCAGCCAAATTGTTGCATTCAGGACAACATCACCCAAGCCTTCAGACTTTCCAAAGGCCGAGAGATCGCGCTTTCCTTCCAGTTGTCCGTACGGAATTATGATATTTGGATTGACAATGTAGCCACCCATTTCCATGAAATGGTGGTATCTCAGCTGGAAGATGTCCGAATCCACGCGCGCGGCAATCGGCCGCGAATGCCCGTCGACGTATTGCTTATTTCGTTCGGTGTGCGTGTAAAAGAGCTGAAACACATTTTTGTCTGCTGGCAGAGCAGTGTAAGCTCCTGGAAGAACGTCTGCAGCATGCGCATGCATGGACAACATCGCCCATGCCGCACCCGCAGCGAGGGTAGTCTGCCAGACACCGCTATGATTTCTTGAGCGACCTAACATCACTGAATTTCTTTTCATCGTCTCCTCCTAGTTTTAAGTATACGAATGCCTAAGGCATCAATACTGAGGCTCGATCAGCCTTCTTTTCTTGCAATTATTGGCGGATCCGAAATATTACGTCCAATGCATTTTTCTTGCTAAATCAATGCATGAAGTGCATCAAGGACGAGGTCGCTGTAACAGTGGGTCGTGGCGCTCAGCAAATCCGGCTGTGACATATTGCTTCCCTCGCTGGCGAACGCCTGCGTAAAGGTTGCCGTGCCCAGACTCCGTGAGATCGGGCAGCTTGCATCGCGCCAAAAACACAGTTCTGATACATTTACTTGCATGAAAGATACGCATTGACGGACTTTATCCGTCACAAAAGGGGGAGCCTTGCAGACACGCAAACTTGAACACCTTATTGCGCTCATCGAACTGCGGAATTTTCGAAAAGCCGCAGACGTAGTTCACCTGTCCCAACCGGCACTAAGTCGCAGCTTAAGCTCGCTCGAACTCGAACTAGACGTCGACTTATTTGACCGCAGCCACGGAGAATTAGCCCCGAACGAGTTCGGACGAGCGGTTTATGATCATGCTCGGAGAATTCAGTTTGAGCTTCGTGAACTTGACCGGACTGTAAGGCGAATAAAGGGTCTTGAGGAAGGCGAACTTCGCGTCGGCCTGGGCCCCATGGTAGCGGCGATTTTATTGCCAAGTGTTCTCGTTGAACTTGTGACCAGATACCCGAAACTGCGTATTATTTTGAATATCGCATCCGGGAAGACCAATCTTCAGATGCTCAAGGAAGATCGGCTGGATGTCGCCGTATTCGATACCCGTGTGATCGAGTCGCGCGATGATGTCACAATCGAAGACCTTCCCCAACATCGCTTTGGGTTCGTCGTTCGCCCCGAGCATCCGCTCCTTGCAATTGGACGCAATGCCGTCCTGGCTGACTTCAAGGATTACCCGGTTGGAGCGCCCACACTCCCCCCGCCGCTCATGAGCAGTGCCCGGCAGGCCGGTCTTGATCAATTACAGACGGTCACTTGCGATGACATCGCCACGCTACTTCGCCTATCCGCGGCGTCGGATCTTGTCGCATTGGTATCTCTTCCCGTCGCCGCATCGCATATTCTCGCTGGCGCATTGGCTGAACTCCCGGTCGAACTACCTTTCGACACGCAATCGCACATCGGCTTCTTGCACGTCACGGCAAGAACTCTTGGCCCGGCCGCGACGCTCTTTCTCGACCTGGTCAGGGATCGGTTAAGGGAATGATTAGTTGTCGGAAAGGCCCCTACAGATTCGACGCGCGTGGGCGCAAGCCAAGCAAAAGCCAACCCATGCACTTCAAACAAAAAGATGAAAGGCATGGGTCGGCATATTTTACAACGAAGGGCGTATCAGATAATCGACTAGATTGCCATAACTACGGACTTCGTTTCCAGATAGGCGTCGAGGGCAGCCTTACCCATTTCCCTTCCGAAACCGGAAAGCTTGAATCCACCAAACGGTACGGCGGGGTCGAGGACATTGTGGCAGTTAACCCAAACCGTTCCTGCCTTGATTTTCGGAATCAGTTGATGAACTTTTGAAAGGTCATTGGACCAGATGCTGGCGCCAAGGCCATACGGCGTATCATTCGCCCGCGCGGCAACTTCGTCCAGATCGTCATAGGGCAACGCCACCAGTACCGGCCCGAATATTTCTTCCTGAACCACTCGCGTTGTCTGGTGGGCTCCGATAATAACCGTGGGCTTGACAAAGTATCCCTTTTCACCCGCGCGCGCCCCGCCCGCCACAATTTCAGCGCCCTGCTGCCGACCTATGTCGATGTAATTACATACACGCTCCATTTGCTCGCGAGACACAAGCGGTCCCAACTGGGTGGCCGCCTCCAGTCCGGGGCCAATTTTGAGTGCATTTGCGGCGTCGGCAATGCCCGATACCACTCGGTCAAACTGCCTCTTTGGAACATAAAGGCGCGAGCCTGCGCAGCAAGTCTGCCCCTGATTAAAGAAGATCGCGTTCGCTGCACCGGCCGCGGCTACCACTGGGTCGCAGTCATCAAGCACGATGACCGGGGACTTTCCTCCAAGTTCGAGGGTCACGCGTGCCATGTTGTCCATGGCTGCCTTTCCGATCAGCTTGCCTACCTCGGTTGAGCCGGTAAATGTGATTTTGTTCACCAGCGGGTGGGTGGTTAGCGGCGCACCGGCGGAAATACCGTCACCCGTTACGATATTCACCACGCCAGGCGGATAGCCGGCTTCTTCGATTAACTTACCGAGATAAAGCGCAGAAAGCGGGGTTTGTTCAGCAGGTTTAAGCACAACCGTGCAGCCGGTTGCCAGAGCCGGCCCTAATTTCCAACATGCAAGCATGAGGGGGAAATTCCATGCGACGATGGCGGCGACTACTCCTACGGGTTCACGGCGTGTATAGGCGTTGAAGCTTCCGCCGGGTACAAACGGCACGGATACGTCGACCGTCGAGCCTTCAATCTTGGTGGCCCATCCCGCCATATAGCGCAGAAAAGCTATGGACAGGGTGACATCGACTGCTTTCGCAATCGTAGCTGGCTTGCCGTTGTCGATGGACTCAATCTCGGCCATGGCTTGGGCATTTTGTTCGACAAGGTCGGCCAGTCTCAGGAGTAAGCGCTCGCGGTCCATGGGCGTCATCTTCGGCCAACTTCCAGACTCAAAGGCGCAGGAGGCGGCTTGAACCGCCAAGTCAACATCCTTCGCATCACCAGCCGGAACTCGAGAAATCACCTCTTCTGTAGCGGGATTTATGACGTCCAGCGTACGCCCGGATCCCGAATCAACCCAAAGGCCCCCGACGAGCATGCGGTGATCGCGTTTGCCAATAAAGTCACGTGCTTCTCGGCTCAAGCCATTGACGGTTTCGTATGCTTCCATTGCTGTGTCTCCATTAGAAGTTGGTTTAGTAAAATTGGATGTCGCTCTTGTGCCTCGAATATCGCTAGTCATCGTGAAAGCTCAGCCGCGCCGGGCAAGGCGACTGGGAAACTGAACGGCGATCGCGGCGTCCGCGGAAGCGCCGGCTTGGGTATTGACGCTTGAAGGGCCTGCCTTATTATTCCGACAGACTGACACCCGAGCCCCCCATTTCCTTCGGGACGTCTTTCATCTTCGGCAGCCCGTCCTTTATGCGTAGCTTCGACTCCTCGTAGTGGACATGGACGCCGGCGTTGTACGGAAAGTCGGGAATGACCGCCGCGTACACGTCGGTGAGTCCCATCCCGGGATGCTCGGTGAAGACGTGGCCTCCACACGTTTTGCACCACTTGCGATAGCTGTGTGGCGTCTTGTTGTAGGTGGCTAGGTTGTCTGCTCCCCGCGTAATCTGTACTGCTTCGGGTTTCCATAAGGTGAAGGCGTTGACAGGCGCTGCTGACCAGTGTCGACACGACTCACAATGGCAATAACCCATCGCGACTGGCTCACCGCTGACCGTGAAATGAACCGCGCCGCAAAAGCAGCTGCCTTTGTAAACTCGTCCTATGTTCATATGTACATTCCCGTGATGGTGGCACGATGAAATAGTCTCGAACGCAACTATTTCCCAGAGTTACACCTGCGTGAAATTTCCCGGTTTATCGAGGGGCCAACCGGGGTTTATTTTTTTCATGCGGTGGCCGTTTGTTCCAATGCCAGTTGCTGCATCATCTGCTCGCGGATCTGGAACTTCTGGATCTTGCCGGTCACCGTCATTGGGAACGCATCGACGAACTTGATGTAGCGCGGCACCTCGTAGTGCGCGATCTGACCCTGGCAGAAGTCCCGGACCTCGGCCTCGGTCAGCGACTGCCCTTCGCGCACGATGACCCACGCGCACAGTTCCTCGCCGTATTTCCGGTCCGGCACGCCGACGACCTGCACGTCGAGGATCTTCGGATGGCGGTAGAGGAACTCCTCGATCTCGCGCGGGTACAGGTTCTCGCCGCCGCGAATGACCATATCCTTGATGCGGCCGACGATGTTGCAGAAACCCTCGTCGTCGATCGTTGCAAGGGCGTCGACGCGCTGCTTCAGCGTGGCGTAGGTGAGGTGGCGGGCGCAAGCCTCATCGAAGAAGCGGCCAATGGTCTGACCTATGAGGGGACTAACCGATGAGCCGTGCACATAACTGAGGTGATCCATGAGGTTCCCCCTACAAATTTCCGGTTGCCGGGCGCATGTCGACGTTTGCTAGCCGGCACACGCCCCCGCGAAGAAAGAAAAATTGTCGAGAAGGCGGCGAGCAAATGTCCCGCGCTGCCCTTAGACACCGATCACTTTGGCGGTCGAATTGCGTCGGCAGTACTCAGGATGAAGGCCTTAATCTTCTGGACCTCCTCCATGCTGAGTTTCCCCGTGAAGTCCGGCATTCCGCGTGGCACGTAAGGACCGTTGAAGACGAATCGATCGAGATTCGCGATCACTTCTGGGGCCGAGTAGCCGAGGTTCGGCAAGATCCCACCCTTATCGACGCCTGGCACCCCATGACAGAATGCGCAGTTCATCACGTACAGTCCCGTGCCCTCGGCAACATGGTCGGAGTTGTATTTAACGCCCGAAACCAAACGTTTCCGCTGGAATTCCGTGAATGCCGGCATCGGAGCCTTGCCGCCGAGGGCGAATGTGTAGACAGTTCCGGGGGTGTTGCGCTCGGACGCCCGCTGGGTCTGGCCGTACACACCGCCCCAGCCGACTGCCACCGATATGTACTGGCGACCATCAACCTCGTAGCTGATGGGGGCCGCAAGTACCCCGGTCCCCATTGGCGAGGACCACAATTCCCTGCCGTTGCTCGCATCAAAGGCAATCAGGCGGGCGTCCGCAGTTCCCTGGAACACGACCTTACCCGCCGTCACGAGCGTCCCACCGTTCCACGGCGAAACATGCTCCTTGCGCCATACCTCTTTCTGGTTGACCGGATCCCACGCAATCAGGCGGCCGAATGGGGTGCTCGTAGGGGGCCGCGGATTAACCTCCATCGCCAGGTTCCAGCCAATGCCCGCCATCGCCTGACCCGGCTGCGCCTTGTTGTAGGCCCACTTCTTGTCCTCGGCCAATACCAGCGGAATGTTCTGCGCAGGAAAGTAGGCAAGTCCGGTCTGCGGGCTGAAGGACATCGAGTGCCAGTTGTGTCCACCGAAAGGTCCGGGTATGGCGTCAAACGGCTGGTCAGGGGAACGCGCCTCCGGCAGCTCGATTGGGCGTCCGTTCTTGTCGTATCCGCTGGCCCAGTTCACAGGAACAAAGTTTTTCGCCGAAATGAAGGACCCATCGGTGCGGTCGATCACGAAAAAGAACCCGTTCTTCGGCGCGTGCATGACGACTTTGCGCACCTTGCCATCGATCTTGAGATCCGCCAGGATTAAGTCCTGCGTCGAGGTGTAGTCCCAGTTGTCCGCCGGAGTTTCCTGGTAATGCCAGACATATTTTCCGGTGTCGGGATCTAGGGCCACGATCGAAGCGACGTAAAGATTATCTCCGCCGCCCGGACTGCGCCGGCGGTGCGCCCATGGCGACGCGTTGCCGGTACCGATGTACATGAGGTTCAATTCCGGATCGAACACCATCGAGTTCCACACGGTGCCGCCGCCGCCTGCCTCCCAATACTTGCCGGCTGGATCCCAAGTCTTGGCCGCTTTCGCCATCGACTCGTCCTCGAATGGTTTGGAGGGATCGCCGGGGACCACGAACCAGCGCCACGCCTGCTTGCCGGTCTTGGCATCGTAGGCGGTAATGTATCCGCGCACCCCATACTCGGCACCGCTGTTTCCGATGATGACCTTGTTCTTGATGACTCGCGGCGCACCCGTGATGGTATAAGGGCGTGAGCGATCGGTGATCGTGTCCTGTTCCCAAGTCTTAGTGCCGGTCTTCGCGTCGATCGCAATCAGACGACCGTCGAGCGAGCCGACGTATACCAAGCCGTCATGAACGGCCACGCCTCGATTGACCACATCGCAACATGCATTCTTTGCGTAGCTGCGCGGCACTGCCGGGTCATAGGTCCATACGCGTTCTCCGGTGCGCACATCGATCGCATGCACCACGCTCCAAGGAGCGGAAACGTACATCACACCGTTGGCGACGATGGGCGTCGCCTCCACTCCTCGGGTCGATTCGAGGTTGTAGGACCACACAAGGCCCATGTCCTTGACATTGTCAGTCGTAATTTCCTTCAATGGACTGAAGCGCGTACCCGCGTTGTCATAGCCATGAACCAGCCATTCGGCTACTGGTTGCGCCGCCCATGCCACGCCGGACGCCAGTGCAAGCCAACCCACCCCGAAGGCGGCGCGCAACCACCGCCGGACGAACCGGCCACTTCGCTTGTCGTCTAATTGATCCATCACGTCTCCTTGTGTTCTTGTCACGCTCTCGGTCGCCAGGCTGAGCGCCCCGAACGACCGCCGGATTGTTTGGGCCGAGGTGCCTTCAGCCTGAATCCACAGGAGAACTCACATACCCCGGGACACAAGACCGTCCGCTCGTCGCCAGACACGCAGCGCTTCGTGAGCACTGCCTGTATCAGTCGCGCCTCCTGGCGAAAGGAGTGCGCGACCGACACCGGTGTAGCGCCCTTATGGCGTGACGATGTCGAACCAGTAATCGAAGGTATCGAAGAGCGACAGAAGCTCACTCAGTGCTTCAGCCCGTCCTTCGATCTGCACCGATCCCGACGCGATCTCGGCATCGAACGTGGTGGTCTCCGCCTGGATCTCGTTGAACACGTGCCGCTTGATCCTCACCGTCGCGTCCGCACGATCGCCGAGTTTGGCCGGGGAGTAATTGAGGACGCTGTTTTCGAGTTGTACGACGTACTGTTTGTTGTCGTCGTAAAAATCGAATTTGATCGCAAGCGTCCTGCCCTCGGCCTTGGGCCCGTTCAAGCGGATCGCCCAGTAATCGAAGATCAATTCTTCGGGCATGGCCCGCAGATAGTCCATGCTCGCGAACTTGAGCGCCTTGTGCGTGCGCTCCACCCCTTCGCGCAGTTCCATCGCCCCCGTCAGATAGAAGTTGCGCCACGGACCGGATTCGGCCTGGTAACCGAGCTGTTCCAGCGCCGCCGCCTGAAGTTCCCGTGCAACCCTGTTGTCGGGATCTGCAAAGACCAGATGGTTGACCACCTGTGCGACCCAGCGGTATTCGCCCTTTTCGAAGTAGTCGCGCGCCTTCGAGAGCAGCGCATCGGCGCCACCCATGAACTCCACGTAGCGCTTGCCTGCCTCGACCGGTGGCAGCGGATGCAGGTTCGCCGGGTTCGCGTCGAACCAGCCCAGATAGCGTTGATAGACCGCTTTCGAGTTGTGATTGACGGTGCCGTAATAGCCGCGAATCGACCAGCATTGATCGAGACTCTTCGGCAGCGCCATCATCTCGGCAATCTCGACCATCGTATAGCCGTGATTGGCAAGCCGAAGGGTCTGATCGTGAATATAGCGGTAAACATCGCGCTGCTTCTTCAAGTACTCGACGATATCCTCTCGTCCCCAACGCGGCCAGTGATGGCTGATGAACATCACGTCGGTCTCGGCACCGAAGAGCTCGATCGCCTCGTTGATATAAGTGCTCCACGCTCGCGCGTCGCGGATCTTCGCGCCACGCAGCGTATAGAGATTGTGCATGACGGCACACGTATTTTCCGCCATGCACAGTGCCTTGAACTGCGGAAAATGGAAGTTCATTTCGGCAGGCGCTTCGGTACCGGGCGTGAGTTGGAACACGATTTCCACACCGTCGATCAGCAGCGTCTGGCCCGTTCTCGTGATATCCACCGTGGGCAGAATCAGTGTCGACTCACCCGCAGCCAAGTGCTTGCCCAGGCCCGCATCGACAAAGCCACGTTCCCCGCTGGGTAGCAGGTTGCCAAACATGTACGACGCGCGGCGCCCCATCGCATTGCCCGCATAGACGTTTTCGCTGATCGTTTCCTCGGTGAAGTGCTCGGGCGCGATGATCTTGACGTGGTCTGCCGCCACGTCCGCTTCCGACACAATTCCCTTCGCGCCGCCAAAATGGTCGATATGGCTGTGGGTGTAGAGGACTGCCTTGATCTTCCGTTCGCCCAGGAAGCTTGTCACCAGCTCAAGCGCGGCGTGCGCCACCTCGAGCGTGCAGCAAGGGTCGATGACGATCCAGCCCGTATCCCCTTCGACGAAAGTGATGTTTGAGATGTCATAGCCGCGGACCTGGTAGATGCGCTCGCAGACCTTGAAGAGGCCGTGGTGCGTGTTCAGCTGGGCTTGACGCCAGAGGCTCGGATTCACCGTTTCCGGGGCCGGCGCGTCCGGAGCGAGGAAAGCGTATTGGTCCATGTCCCAGACCACTTCGCCTTTGTCATTCCGAATGATCGTGCTGTCGAGCTTGCCAATGAAGCCGCGCTTGGCGCGTTCGAAATCTGAGCGGTCGTCGGGCGGCAACGAGTCGCGTAAACGCCGGTTTGCCTCGATCGTATGATGCGTTGCGCAGGCGCAGCCGGACCCCTGGGATTTGATATTTCCCATTTTACTTCCTCCTGTGAGAAAACGAGCTAGATGCTGGTGTCTATTGCCAGCGGAGCAGATGGTGTTCCAGGCGGGTCATGCCGCTGGTAGCGGCCATGCCGAGCCAGGCGAGCACGACGAGAAGAGCCATCACGCCGTTCATGTTGAAGGTCGAAGCGAGGTAGGCGAGTTGCTGCCCCAGACCGTGTTCGGCCGCGAGGATCTCGCCGGCAATGACCCCGAGTAGTGCATAGATCAGCCCGAGCCGCAGGCCGGAGAAGATCACCGGAATGGCCCCGGGCAGCGTCACCAGAAAGAATTTCTGCCTCGGGCTGGCTCCCAGTGTGTCCGTGAGCACGATATGGTCCTGGTTGATGCCGCGCATGCCGGCCACCGTGCTGGACAGCACGATGAAGAACGTCAGGGTGAAACCCATCGCAATCTTCGAACCGATCCCCAACCCGAACCACAGGATGAACAGCGGTGCCAAAGCGATACGCGGCAAGGCGTTGAGTGCAGAGAAATACGGATCGAGAAAACGTTCCAGACGAGGAAAGATCACGAAGATCAATCCTGTCAGGACCGCGGCCAGACTGCCTGAGATAAAAGCAATCAGGGTGCTCATGACCGACCAGCCCAGCTCGATCCAGAGCTGGATTCCCAGGACGAAGTTCGCCCAAAGAAACGAAATAATTCCGGCTGGATTGCCGAAAAATGTCGGATCGAGCAGTCCCATTCGGGCCGCCCACTCCCACGTAGCCAGCAACACCGCGAGAAAACCGGCGTGAGAGGCGAAACCCATCGCCAGTTTCTTCCATCCTTGAGCGCCACTCACGTTCATTTCTTGTACCCCTGCTCCAGCATTTCCCAAATATGCGCGTACAGCTCGTGGTAGACGTGGTCCTTCTGCAACTCGCGCACCGAGCGTGGCCGTTTGATTGGAATCTCGACGTCCGTGACGATGCGGCCAGGGCGGGCCCCCATGACGACCACGCGATCAGAGATGGCGATCGCCTCGCCCAGATCGTGGGTAATGAACACGACCGTGCGCCTTTCCTCCTGCCACAAGTCCACCAGGAGTTCCTCGAGCTGGAGCTTCGTCTGGGCATCAAGGGCGCCGAACGGCTCGTCCATCAACAAGATCGGCGAATCCAGGGCGAAGGTGCGGGCAAGCGCACAACGCTGGCGCATGCCGTGAGAAAGTTGTTTGGGATAAGACTTCTCGAATCCCCCCAGACCGACTCGAACCAGCAGATCCCGCGCACGCTCCCTTCTTTGCTCGGCCGCCACCCCCCGAACCTCCATCCCGTAGGCCGCGTTCTCCAACGTCGTTCGCCAGGGAAGGAGACTGTCGCGCGCCAGCATGTAGGCAATCCCGTGATCGCCCAGACGCGGTTCGCGTCCTTGTATCCGCACCGTGCCGGAATGGGGGACGTGAATAAGGCCGGCGAGCAGGTTCAGCATCGTCGTCTTGCCGCAGCCGCTCGGCCCGACTATCGACAGGAACTGCCCGTGCGGAACAGTGAGCGACACCCGATCGATGGTCGGCGTGCCGGCCGTAAATGAAAGCGTCAGATCCTTGATTTCGATCGCTGCCTGTTGCGCAACGACGTTTGCCGTCAGGGGCAAGTCCATGGGTCGCACTGCGTTTTCCTCCATCAATTAGCGAAAACGCGCCGTATTAAATGTCTCGGGAACCTGGCCGGTGGAATGCAGATAATCTGCCGCAGCCTGAACTGCCTGAACGGCCTGGGGATTGAGTTCCGATTGCCAGGAGGTCAGGAAGCGCTTGACGGTACTTCGCAGGATGGCATCGCCCTGGGGGTGCTCGATACGAAAGTTCTTCCGCGCGATCTCGTAGACTTGCTCGAAATTCGCCGGATCCTGGATGAAACGCGTGGAGTCGCGCACGGCGCCCTGGAATGCCTCGACGAGACGCGGGTCATAATCCCGCCGCACGACATAAATCCCACCTGCGCCATTGAGTCGGGTGATCTCGGCCGGCCCCTCCCCGTTGAAAGGCGCCACGGCGATGCGACACGTCTTCAGGACATCGCAGAATCCATCCAGCGGGATAAAGCCCATGACCGCATCGACCTGCTTGTTCGCCAGCGCCGGATACGCGGTATTGGGCGAACCGACGGCAACGAAGGTGACATCGGAGTCACCCAGGCCGACCGCCTTCAGCATGGTCTTGTACTGGAACTCTGGCCCGGCGCCACGCGAAGTCACACCGATCTTCTTGCCCTTCAACGCGTTCAGGACGGCCTTGTAGTCACCGCCGGCGGGCAGCTCGATATGATTGCCCACGGCCAGGAAAAAGACACTCGAACGAAATGCGGTTCCGATGACCCGGATGTCCGCCCCTTTCAGCGCCCCTTGGATGGCGACCTCCGGCGGCGGCAACGCGATGTCGATTCCCTTGGAAAGCAGCGTCTGGATCCCCAGCGGCGCCGCCGGAATGAGCTTCAGATCACACTCGATCCCGTGATCCCGGCAAAACCCCTTCTCCACGGCCACCTGCGTCAGCAGATTGATCGGCCCCGGGTAGTTCTGAATCACGACCTTGGTCAGATTGCTGCCGCCCCCGGTTTGGGCGAACACGGCCATACTTACCGCCCAAATACCTGCACCTACCAAGGCGCATACGCGTCCACGGGTCATGCTTGTCTCCTCCTGGTCTCGATACGTCGTTATGGGCCGTTTCCCAGCCTCTTGAATCCAAGGTTAGTCACTACCTAAACTTACGTCTATTGCAAAATTTTCATGATTTTTATGCATGCATTGCATGCATCGCTGCCTGCACAGCAAGGGTGGGGTATTCGCAAGTTGCCCGTGGTCGAGGGGCGGCCGGGGAAAGAGTGGCGGCGTGCGGGTCATCTATTATTTCCACAGCGAAGCCATGCCGCTCTATCTGCTGACCCTAGTCGCCAAGAACGAGCGCGCCAATCTCAGCAAGGCAGAGAGAAACACGTTGGCTGAACTTGTCGACCTGCTGGTGTCGGCTTGGCAGAAGGAGTGAAACGATGAGCAAGGCTTTCGATAGCATCAAGCAGGGGCTTTCCGAAGCTATCGCACATGCACGAGGTGAAGAGCAGGGTGTGAAGGTCTATCGTCCTCATACTGTGGACGTAAAAGCGCTACGGCAACGCGTTCATATGACTCAGGAGCAGTTCGCCGCCCGCTTCGGTTTTTCCGTCGCAACGGTAAGACATTAGGACGTCCGCAAAGGCCAGCCCTTGCACTGCTCAATATGATCGAGAAGAACCACACGGCCGTGCTGAGCACCCTTGAGGGATAAGTTCGGGACGAAACGTTAGTGCCCAGATTCGTCCGGCCCGGAGATGTGAAAAAAGCGCTGATTTCTTCGTGAAATCAGCGCTTTTCTGAATATGGCGCGCCCCAGGCGACGGGCATGGCACTGGATCGAGGTGGCTGAGTTGCCCACCGGCTCTAGATTGCCAACCAAGCGATGACTTGCCTGGCGATGCCAAGACACTCAAATCGGCTTGCCGCGCTCGATCCAGGACAGCACCTCCCCAACCGTCAACCTGTATCGCGCACAGTTGTGCGCCGTCAGCATTTCGAGCTCCGCTTTCAGCGTCTCACCGAACTGTCCCACGTCCTCGGCGGGTAGGCCCAGATCCTCCACCGCCTGCTCGACACGCCGGCCGCTTCTCACAACGTGCTGCACCGCTTCGCTCAGGTGTTCGCGGTGGCGCACCCTGAAAGGATCGGGCGATCCCATCGCCTCCAAGATGACCTTGTATTTGCGGATCGACCGTCGGTACGTCCACGCGAAGAGTTCGACTGCCAGCGAAACATCGAGCAACTCGTAGACGCCCATCATGGCCTTCGCGTAGTCATGCGGATCGACATCGAGAAAGGCGAGCGGGGCGCAGTTATAGAGCATCAACGGGATGTTCGCAGCGAGCCTGCTCGTACGCTTGTTGCCGTCCTCGAAGGGCTGCAAGTAGGCGAGGTTCACCCACAGGAAGAACGCGGCCTCCGCAGGACTCTTGACGAGTTGGGCTTTGGCCACGATCTGCGAGAGCATTTCCTCCAGAAGCTGCGGCACCTGGGAGGGGACATACGTGGTGCCCGAGATATTGACCACCTTGCTTCGGATGGCCCCCAACCCAGCGACGTCGGCCAGCAAATCCTGCATCAGCAGCGCGTGCAGATTACGGATGACGATGTCGCTGAGGCCGTAGGTCGGCACCGCGCCGACCAGAAATTCGATGGCGCGCTTGTGATTGAGCAGCATGACGCCATCCCAATCCATCGGCGGATCGCCGCTCTTGAACAGTTCTTCCGTCGCCAGCAGGCTGTAGGTATTCCCCTCCAGCCGCGACGACGACCAGGACAGGTCGATCAAGAGCTGTTCAAGGACCTTCCGGGCATACGTCCCCGCGGGTTGCTGCCCCTGCATCCGGCCTTCCTGTGCGAGGGCGTCCGCCAGTTCAGGGGGCAGCAAGACGGATTGATTGGGAACGTACTCATCCAGAAACCGGCGCTGATAGGTCACGGGGCTCCGTGCGCCCAGGGGGCGGTTGAGGACCTTCAGCAACGACTGCGCCTTGCCGGACCAAGCGGGCGACACGGTCGCCGTCACAACGTCCGTGACGTTCACCGTTTCCCTTACGTCGGCTTCGCCCGATGGCAGGAAATACCGGGTGGCCCGTGCTTTTCCGGTCCGGACGAGAGCTTGGGCTTGAACGAGTTTGTCCAGAATCCTCCCGACAGTAGCGTAGCTACCGCCAACGCGCGCGTGGATTTCGGACGACGAAACCGCCTGGAGACCTTCGGCCTCAAGCGCCTTGACCGCTTCCAGAATGGCGTCCGGCTGAAGTTTCTGTGACATTGAGGAGATCCTCTTGATCTCCTCAGAAGTGAGGAGATTATGCAAATCTACTCATTTCTGACCAGAAATGGAATGATTTGAAGAGACTCCGCTCCACTCACTTCTTCCCGCCGCCGCACTTTGCTTTACCCGTCCAGCGCATACCTCGGAGGAACTTCGCGTGCCTGTGCCCAGAGTCGTCCGGTTTTCTGAAGTGAAAAAGGTGCTGATTTCTTAATGAAATCAGCACCTTTTGAATTCTGGCGCGCCCGAGACGATTCGAACGTCCGACCCCTGCCTTCGGAGGGACAAGGTCAAACTATTTATCATTGTTTATCTGCGTTTATTTATGTTGATAATCAGTCGTTTATCGATGATCTTGTATTTACCGATGTAGCCTGATGTTTCTATAATGGGTAGCACCGAAGTAGCACGGGCACCTGTTGGAGAAACCATGGCTTACGAGAAGATCAACTTCAGCCGCAGCGCGCTTGTGGCACTGCCCTCCGCCCCCGTGGGGAAACGCACCTACTGCAGCGACACGAAGGAGCCGGGCCTCGTACTCTGCGTCACTCCCACCGGCGCCAAGAGCTTCCAGGTCTATATCAAGGTCAATGGGAAGCCCGAGCGGGTAACGTTGGGTCGCTTCAATCCCTCCCTGGCGGATAGCGTCGAGCTTCCCCGGGACTGTGGCCATAACGACTTTCTGGCGAACCTGCCTGAACTCAACATCCGGATGGCCCGAGCCTTGGCCGCCCTGGTGAAGATCGATTTGAAGGCCGGCGTGAAGCCCGCCGACATCAAGCGCGCAAAGCGCTCCGAACTGACCTTGGGCGAGCTGTTCGAGGAGTACGTCACCCGCCATCTGATCCCCCACGGAAAGAAGCGGATTGACGATGCACGGGAAAACTTTCAGCGCTACTTTGGCGTCATCCCGCCAGACTCAAAGAAGAAGCACGGCAAAGAGCGTGCGAAGGCCAAGGGATCGGTGAATTGGCACAACCGTCCAATTGGCGCCATCACCAAAGCCGAGGTGCAACGGACGATCCTGGACTTGGGCCGAGTGAGCCCGAGTGCTGGCAATCGCGCTCTCGGGCTGATCCGATCGATGTACAACCGCGCTACCGAGTGGGGGCTGTTCGAAAAGCCCAACCCCGCGGCCAGCATCAAGAAGTTCAAGCTGCGTTCCCGCGAGCGCTTCTTGTACTCCGATGAGTTGCCGCGCTTCTTCACCGCCGTCGCAGAGGAGCCGAGCAAGGATGTTCGGGATTTCATTCTGCTCAGCCTTATGACGGGCGCCCGCAAGAGCAATGTGCTGGCCATGCGTTGGGCGGACCTGAGCCTGGAGCGGGCGACCTGGGTAGTCCGTGGCGAGGAGAGCAAGAACGGCGACCCGATGACTTTGCCCTTGATGCCCGAGGCGACCGAGATCCTCAAAGCGAGGAAGCCAGACGAGGCGGCCGAATTTGTCTTCCCTGGGCGCGGGAAATCGCGGCACATGCACGACGTGAAAAAGGGCTGGCACCGGGTGCTCGACCGCGCCGAGCTTGCCGAGCTGACTCGACGTATTCGGGAGGCCGACCACGAATTCGAATGGCCGGCCCTACGGAAGAAGACTGTCGGCCCGCGTGGGCGCAGTCGGGGGCCGATCTACGAGACGATGACGGACAGCCTGGCGCGCGCTCGTGCGATCGCTGCGGCACTCAAGATCGACGTCGTGGGCGCACGTCTCGACGATCTGCGGGGGCATGACATGCGTCGCACCCTCGGGAGCTGGCAGGCCGCCACCGGCGCGAGCCTTGTGATCATCGGCAAGTCCTTGGGGCACAAGAGCACGCAGGCGACGGAAATCTATTCCCGGCTCAATCTCGACCCCGTGCGCGACTCCATGCAGACCGCCACCCGCGCAATGCTGGCGGCCGGCGGCCTGATCCAGACCGCCGATGTGATCCCGATCAAGAAGACCGCGTAACGCTTGCCGTTTAACGCTTGACGTTTAACGTAACACAATATAAATTAAAAGCCATGACGATTCGTTCTTTCCGGTGCGCCGACACCCAGGCACTTTACGAGGGCCTGAGCCCGAAGCGGTTTCGGAACATCGAAAGCGTCGCAGAGCGGAAGCTGCAAATGCTGGATGCTGCTGTGGAGCTGAGCGACTTGCGGACGCCACCGGGCAATCGCTTGGAGCCTTTGAGCGGGAACCGCGCGGGCCAGTACAGCATCCGCATCAACGCCCAGTGGCGCGTGTGCTTCACCTGGACGGCGGCGGGGCCGGAAAGCGTTGAGATCGTCGATTACCACTGACCTTTACAGAGAAACGGAAATGGCGACCAACAGAATGCGACCGATCCACCCGGGCGAAGTCCTGCGGGAGGAATTTCTCGTGCCGCTCGATATGAGCGCCAGTGCGCTGGCCACGGAGCTCCGGGTGCCGGCACCGCGTATCAACGATATCGTTCGCGAGCGCCGGGCGGTCACACCGGACAGCGCTTTGCGGCTGGCGCGCTACTTCGGAAACACAGCGCAGTTCTGGCTGAACCTCCAGAGCGCTTTCGATTTGAAGCAGGCGGAAAAGGAAGCTGGCGACAAGATCGCCGAAGAAGTACGCCCGCTGCAAAGGGTGACTTAAGTCGTACCCGTCCCGGTGCGGGCAAACATCAGGGAGCGGGGATAGGAAGGTGCGGGAACACCGACCCATCCCCTGACCACAATACACTACACGGAGTGCATCAATGGCTGACGCTATCATCGCAGAAACGAATCAGAAGCTCCTCGACAATATTGACGCGGCCGATACCGCGAACGCACGGCTATACCAAGGGATGGCAATCATCGGCGTGCTCGAGAACATTGCCCTACGCGCGGTCGAGAAGAAGACCAACGATCTGGAACTGAGCGCCGAACAGATCGCGCAAACGCTTTGGGCTGCACGTGAGCTCATCGAACAAGCCCAAAGCGCCGTGAATCGCATCGACTTGCGCGCGGCCGCTTAACCACATGGGGCCACGTGTTCATGGCGCACAAGTACGGCGACGCGATCATGCTCGCAGACTGAAGCCATGTTTCTCAACGCCCAGGAAGTCCGAGATCTCACCGGCCGGCAGAGAGTAACTGCCCAGGCAAAGGCGTTGGACAGCATGGGCATTCCATACCGCCGGCGACCAGACGGCACGCTGGCGGTGCTCCGTACCGCCGTCGAGGCGATACTCGGCGGCGACACCATCACCCCAAAAGCTGCGTCGGCTAAGTCGGAGCCCAAGGTGAGACCGCCCGTTGATGATGGGCGGGTCCATCCTTGGGATTACGCGAAGGGCAGAAAGAAGAAGAAGGGATAGCGGATGCTCTTCAGGAATAGCCGGGAAGCGATGCTGTTTTGGCAGAAAATTTCCGACGGCAGACTAGACAGCAACACCATCGAGCGCCTCAAGGAGGTCGCTTTCGAGATTGTCCAAGCTACGTTTGCCGACGAGTATGAACACGCAGCAAGGCGAGCTGATGCAACGCTACGCGCTGTTGGCTGGGGCGGCCGCATGGAGAAATATCCTGGCTTGAAGCACTTGGCGACCGAGGAGCTTCCTGACGCTGCGCCTACCGATATCGCAAAGGTGGCCGACCTATTACTGGCAGATTTTCCGACCGACGCCGATGCAAAGACAATTGCGAAAACCGTGCGAGCCTATCGCTCCCGTAAATAGGCTAAACGAGTGACGGCTGTTGAGCCGCTTCGCGGTGCTCGAGCACTCGCAGGACTACCCGCTCCACGCTGATTTTGTTCGATGTGCGGGTTTGCACGATCCGCATCTCGACAGTGAGCACGTCACCCTTTCCGAACCGCTCGCCATTATTTACCCTGGCGATGAAGGTTTGATCTTCGATAGCTGCGGAAAACGATGATGTGCCGGTCCCGTCGCTGAACCGCCACTTGTTGCCATCCTGAAATACTGGCGCGACCAGGATAAGGGCCATGGTGACAACGTTCTCGGATACCGGTGACTCTTTCGCAACGGGCACGAAGTAATCAGCCTCATGCTGCGCGACGTGAGCGACCGGCTCGCCTTTCGAGGCGATTTCCACACCGGTGATCCCCGTTTGGTTCAGCGCATCCTTGATGAACCGACCAACCGAATCCGCGCCCTTCTCGGAAAAGACCAGATTCAGAGTGTCGGTCTGCACCTGGATGATCTGCCCGGTGTTGTTGGTCACCGAAACCGATTGGCCGGATTGATTCACCTCAGTCGGAGGTGATCCCTTCAGATGCTTCCAGAGACCAAACGCCTCCTGAAGCACAGTGACAAGGTGATCCGAGGTGAAGGAAGCGAATATCGTCGCCGCCGGTCCTCCCACGCTGAAGACCAGATCAGTGATGAAGGATCCCTTGCCAAAGCCAGCGACATTCGCCTTGGCATCGGCAGCGTCGCCGAAGGTCGCCTTGACCGCAGTCACCATGAACTCCGAGAAGGCGATCATGTTGGCGGACGCCTGATAGACATCCATCAGCCCTTCATCGACGGCGGGGCCCGTGTAGCGCAAGGACAGTCTGGTTTCCATGCGACAGATTATGCCGAACTGATCGAGGAACGCCACCAGATGAACGCACAAAGTACGTAGGACGTGCATCTAGCACATAGAGATACTGGCATCAACATTCCACAACAGGGAGAAATGCCGGTATGGACACAGCAACTAGCAGCAACGCATCTGGCCTGCGCAGCGCCCTTTTCGGCCAGGCCGGAATGACGACCGAGCAGGCAGCCGACTACTTGGGCATCAAGCCCATCACTCTGAGAACCTGGCGCTGCAACAAGCGCTACACCATCCCCTTCATCAAGGTCGGCGGCCGCATCCGCTACCGCAAGGAAGACCTCGACGCTTGGCTGGAATCCCGTACCGTTGGCGCTCAGCGAGGGGTATCGGCATGAAGCCCAAGGCATCACGCGTTGTGGCGATCCACGAAGCCGGGCATTGCCTCGCACACTGGTGGAATGGCCAGAGCATTCACAGGGTCATCGTGCGCCCCTCGTCGGTGCGCGAGCCGGTTATTGACCGTCGAGGGCGGGAGGTCCGTTGCCAGGGCCTCACAGAGGCATCGTCGTTCATCTCTTCGCCGGCGTTTATTCCACTGCTCCCGCCGCGTCCGGATCTGCTTGAGGACGTCGAACGCGATCTGCTGCACGCCTATGCAGGCCCGGTTGCGGAGTCCCGGCAGAATCATGGGAGCCTCGTCGTCGTTCTACTGACGAGTGCAGGTGCGGGCGACAGTCAGCACGCTGATGAACTGCTGGCTCTACTCCCAGAAGATCAGCGACGTGGAGCTTCAGCGAGGGCGCTAGCGCGATCCCGGTCGCTCGTCGGTCGATATTGGCGCGCGCTTTCCGCTGTGGCCGATCTCCTTCAGGAAAAAGGCGACGTTGAGGGGGACGAGATCATGAGCCTGTTCGCTGCCGTGACCGGCGAGACGCAGCGCTGGAAGGGAAACCCCCTCGCGTCGATTCCGATGAGGGCCGCAGCCTGAAGGCGACGAGCTTCGCCGCAGTTCTGGACGGCCTGACGCGCGAAATACCCCAAGTCCATACCGGCGCCCCGGCGCCAACAATCGAGCCCGGCCGCTACCGAGATCCACCCGTCGAATCCGAAGGCGGCGAGCTATGACGCCGCCAGCCCGAGAGGCCGCCGCGAGCGGCCTTTTTCATGCCCGGAGAGAGGGGTGCGCGTACCGATTCCTCACGGTGCGAGAGTGGCGCAGCGAAACGCAGGAAAACGCAACTAGGAGCACTGCAATGGGGTTGATCAACTACAAGCGGACGGTGGAGAAGCTCGGCGCCGGGGGTGACGGCCCGTGCAAACGAACCGTCGAGGGCATGGTGAAGCGGGGTGAATTCCCTGCGCCCATCCGCGTATCGCCGCGGCGCGTCATGTTCGACGAAACAGAGGTCGATGCTTGGATCGAGTCGCGCCGACGGCAGGGAGGACCGCGGCATGAACGCGCCACTACAACGTGAAAACGCCCTGCCGGGGGCAGACCGGCGGGGCGTAGGGGGCGAAGCAGAAACGACTGACGACGCGATGGGCTTGGCGTCGGCGGACCTGAAGTCAATCGAAAGAAATACGACGATGACGACCGCGAACGAAAGATTATCCGCTGCTCAAAAATTAGGCAATGTGTCCGCAGCGCTCGGGGACGTGATCACCGTCATTCGTGATCCGGTGCAGCCACTGGGCAAGCGCTTTCTCCTCAAGGCCAATGGCAAGGTCGAAAAAGGCGCGGAAATAAAAGCAGCCTTCTGCTACGGGCGGATGATCCATGTCCCGGATCACAACGCGCTCACCGCGCTGCTGGCGCGCGTGGCCAAGGACGATCACTTGGCCATCATCAACAGCCGCTTCAAGGACGTCGAGATAGGCGAGCGTTTCATCATCCTGTCGGAAGCGGAAATTGAGCGCCGCTACAACGTGAAGGGCCGGGAAAGCGCCGCAGGTATCCATCCCGTTGCTGACGACCCTGAAGGCTGCACGAAGGCAATGGGCCGCTTTGCCGAGAACGTCGAGCCGTCCGCGTGGCAGATCCTTGATCGTGACACCGACGAGCACACACCGGCCGAGTTTGCGTCGATGGACTACGACACCTGGGTGACCTACGTTGATCAACTCCTGCCCGGAGTGCAACTCGTTGATCGCACCCGCGCGTCTTCCGCTTCCAGCAGAGTACTGCTTGACGGCGTCCCGGTGGGAAAGGGCAACGGTCACACCTGGATCAAGCTCGAGAATGCCCAAGACGTCGATCGCATTCGCCAGTTGCTCACCATACGCGCCATGGAGCTCGGCCTGTCGTGGTTGAAGCCTCGAGTCAGTCGCGTGACCGGTGAAGTGGTCGGCCACAGTACAGCCACGATTGTGGATCCGTCAGTCTGGTCCCGCGGGCGCATCATATTCGTAGGCAAGCCTGTTGCCGACGGCACAGGATTGACCGTCAGTGAGCAGCGCATCGAGCACACGCCGGGGCTGACCGGCTGCGAGCTTTCCACCGGTGAGTTGATATGCCCCATCCCTGAACGAGTTCGCGAAATTGCCAAGGCTGCAGGAGTTGATCTCCGCATCCGTGGCGGCGGCGGCGCGGGTATGGCGTTCGACGCCTACGACCTGACGCTGGCGACGGAAGTCGAGCTCAAAGGGCACGGGCTGATGACTGTCGAAGAAGCTGCCGACTTGCTCGACACCGAGAGGAAGATCCGCTGCCAAACCCCTTTTCGTGCTTCCGATTCGTGGGCCGGCGTCTTTTCCCGCGGCGCCGACGGACGGCCGTTTGTTTTCGATTCGGGCACCAACACGACGCACTGGTTAAGCGATCACGACCACGAGCTGCTGACGTTCTCCGATCTGACCGACCTTCCCCTGACTGCTGAAGAGGAGGCGGAGCAGGCCGCGATCAGAAAACGGAATGCGGAGAAAGCCGCGAAGATCACCCAGGCCGCGATCGAGAAAGCGATGGCGCCGTCGTTGCCTGAGATCCTCAGCACCATCGAGTCGGCCGACCTTCTGGGGATTGGAGGCCGCGAGCTCGCGACGAAGGTGATCGATGACCTTGTTACAGCCCGCGTCAGTAGCATCGACGAAGAGACGGTCCTCAAAAGCTTGAAGGAGGCAACCGGGCACTCTCTCAAAGCGCTGCGCGAATCCCTCGGCGAGGCTCGCCGGAGAGGCCCCGGTGACGACTACACCGGCGTCGGGGTCGATTGGCCCGTACCAACGGCCCGTGCCTTCCTTCAGGAATGCCATACGTCCGCCGATGGCCTGACCCTACGCTACTGGCAGGACGAATTCATGGCGTGGGGGAACGGTCGCTATCGCACCATTAGCAACGCGGACGTTCGTGCAGGAATCTATGCGCTCTTCGAGCGCCACAAAGTGGCCTTGCCAGGCCGAGGACCGGTAGACAACACCATCGACGCGCTCAAGGCGCTGATCAACGTGCCTTCGACCAGCACGATGCCGAGTTGGCTGTGCGCCATCGCGCCCGCCCCCGTGTCCGAGCTGATTGCTGTAGGCAACGGTTTGCTGCACGTCCCCTCCCGATCCCTGCTCCCGCACACACCGCGCTTCTTCTCGACAAGCGCCGTGGATGTAACGTATTCGCCCGATGCACCAGAGCCGGTGGCCTGGATCAACTTCCTTGCAGCGGCCTTCCCCGACGACCCCGAATCGATCGAGGCGTTGCAGCAGTGGTTTGGCTACCTGCTGACTCAAGACACAACCCAGCAGAAGGCGCTGATCTGCGTCGGACCGAAACGCTGCGGCAAGGGCACGATCGCCCGAGTCCTGCGGGGCTTGCTCGGCGATCACAACTGCGCGGGTCCTACCCTTGGGCAACTCGCTCGTCCGTTCGGCTTGCAGGGACTGATCGGCAAGTCTCTGGCGATCATCTCCGATGCCCGTGTCGGAGGCGGAGCCGACCTTCAGGCGATCAGCGAAAACCTCCTGCGCATTACCGGCGAGGACGCCATCAGCGTGGAGCGAAAGCAGATCTCCGACTGGGTCGGCAAGCTGACAACGCGCTTTGTCCTGACGACCAACATCCTGCCCGGAATTGTCGATGCCGGTGGGGCGGTCGCATCACGCTTCATCGTCATCAAGTTCAAGCAATCGTTCTTCGGGCGCGAGGACACAAGGCTGACCGGCAAGCTGATGGCCGAACTGCCCGGGATTCTCAATTGGGCACTGGATGGGCTGGCAAAGCTTCAACGACGTGGCGCTTTCATCCAGCCAGAGAGCGGAGTTGCTGCAGTCGATGAGCTCATCCGCAAGACGACGCCGATCGTCGGCTTCATCGCGGACGTCCTAACCTACGACAGCGCCCGCTGGGTGGCGAAGGAAGCTCTCTACGACTGCTACAAGGCCTGGTGTCACGACGAGGGGATGAAATTCACGCTGCAGAAGAATGCGTTTTTCAGCGAACTCTATGCCAACTCTGACGGGCGGATCACCAGCATCCTCCCGCGAGTGGGGGAAGATCGCGTGAAAGCAGTCCGCGGCGTTCGACTTGCCGACGATTGGCGCGCTCGAAATGGGTGCCTGGAATCCGCAGAAAACCGCGCGAAGGTAGAAGGGAGCATTGATCGTGCGTAATTCTGCTCGCTCGTCCTCGTCGCTGGTACGGGTGGTACGGGTCAAAACCCATTGCAGTGAGAAGTCTGTTCTCTCTATTGCTGACGAATTCGCTGCAGACCGATATAGAGAGGTTCTTAGTAGGTGCGTAATAGAGCGTGACCCGTACCACCCGTACCAACCTCAAGGGGGCCGAAACCCAGGTTCCGCTTGGTTGTAGCCGAGTAGGTCGGAAGGCAACGGCACTCGCCCAGTGCCGTGGGTTATTGGAGCAGTACGCGCGAACGCGTGGCCGGGCGATACAGGTAGCAGCGGTCGAGAGCGGAGACGAGGACTTGTTGCACGCATCGCGCGCCAGGTGCGCAGGCGGGCACACGATATGGGGCGCCCCCAACCGCGGACGGCGCGAAGGTTACGAAGCACACACCCCAACGCGCGATCGCAGCCAGGCGATATAGGAGGAAAACGGCATGCTAATGCCGATGGGCAAATTCAAAGGACAGCCGGTAGAGGCGATGACCACCGCCTACCTGCACTGGCTGGTCTGCAACGATGCGATTCGCTTCAAGCGTTGGCCCCTCGTGGAGGAGGCCCTGCGCATCCTGCGCAGCCGGTTCGAGGACTTCGACGCGCTGCTGGCCGGGCTAAAGGTCGATAGGCCGCCGCCGCGCCGCTGGGACACGCCGGAGCGCACCGAGCAGCGCGCGAAGGAGAAGGCCGAAAAGTTGCACCAACTCGAAGAGCGGCGGGCAGAAGAGCGTAAGCGCCGCCGGGAGGAAAGGAGCGCTCAAAGGATCCTGATGCAGATGCAGGCCCAGGCGGAAGTGATCCGCCAACGTCGGGAGGCGAGCCTTCCGCCAAGCAGCGAGCCACCGCCGGGGGTGTGGAGGGATGCCTCGTACTTCGTCCGGCAATCGCGCGAGGCGGCAGTCGATCCCAATGACGCGAGCGACTTGGTGTAGGAGCAGATCAATGAGCGCATTTATCACGTTGGGCAATGCCGCCCGGCTCCTCGCCGCGGAGGGCGACGGATCCGACGACGTCGCTCTCTGGCTATCCCTGCTGGAGAGTCACGCGGACGATCTCAGAGCCGTGAGGACGTGGATCGACCGCACCCATACAGCCCTTCCTGGGGGCATTTCCTACTGGCGCAGCCCGGACCAATGGCAAATCCCTCGTGCGCTATTCCTGGCATGGTGTGACAAGCACGGGTTTCAACCGCATCGTGATGAAGAAGGCATCCCTTCCACCCGCGATACCACGCCCCACGGCGGCGCAGACCGACGCGGGAAGCAGATTGCCGTGATCCTCGAGGCCATCGGACGCAGGGGATGGAATGCGATGCGCATCCCAACGGGCGGAAAAGGGGAGATCAAATCCGACTGCCTGACCGATGCGAGGCTTTTCACTAAATCCGGCTTCGACCGTGCATGGCAGGCAGCAATTAATGCTGGGCATCTGCGCATGGAAAACCACGATACCTACGCCCGAAGATAAGGAGGGAGTGGGCATGTGCGCACCTCAAAATGCGCAGATGCCCACTCTGGCCGCCCACTCGCCGGCCTCGATACATTCGCCCCATCCTACAAGGGAGTCAGGCGAATGCAGCGCGAACCACTCAACATCAAATTCGTGATCCCGGCCATGCCGGGGTTCTTCTCGTTGTCGCTTCTCTACGACGAGAAGGATCAGATCATCGACGCATGCAAAGAGCCTGTCGTCGGCTGGGCGATCGACCAGTACAACATCGTTTGCCCGGTGACCCCCGACAACATCGATGAGGATGCGCTGGCGACGCTGAACCCGGACGGTACCGTTCAAAGCCCTTGCGGCTCGTGGGACTCCCTTGGCGATTGGCTCGCCGAGCAGAAGGTATCTCGAGGATAACGGGGAGAGCGCCATGCCCTTTGCACTCTCCACCGCCGACCTCCCCTTCCGCACCGCCAGTTCATTCTGACCATGTCGGCGAGACTCATTGCGGTGAATGACCGCGGTATTCGGATCGGTGAGCACCACCAGAACGCCCGTCTCACAGATGCCGAGGTGGATCTCATCCGCGAACTGCATGAGGACGAGGGCATGGGTTATGGAGAGCTTGCAAAGCGCTTCGACGTCGGCAAATCGACGATCGCTGACATCTGCACATACCGACGCCGCGCCCAGACCATCGCCCGGTGGGTACGAATCCAGGAGAAATGCGAATTGATCGACCGCAGTGATTATCTCGACGCCGAGTCCCTGGCCGCCCACCTAGGCTACCCGAACCGGCAGGCCATGACTGCCACGCACGACCGGCTGCCCACCCCGGATACGGTCTTTGAAGGCAAGCCGCTCTGGCACAAGGACACGGCGACCGCGCTGCTCGAAATGCGATCCAGGGCAATCCACGCCGCATTCGGCGGCAAGAAGGAGATTTGACGTGCCCCGTGTGCCAACCCTAGACAACTTCGGCGTGATGCCGAACCAACTGCCGGGCGTGCAAGTGCGCCCGGTCGCGCCTCGCGTCGATCCCGGCCAGCAACTTGCGCAGTTCGGCGGCGCGGTGGAGCGTGCCGGCGCGAAGGTGATGCAGATCGAAGACGACATGCAGCTTCAGCAGGACCGAGCCGAAGCCAAGGACATCGATTCGCGCTTCACCGAGGGCATCAACGATCTGCAGTTCAACGCGCAGAGCGGGTATCTCACAACGCAGCAGGGCAAGAACGCCGTCGATGCCTACGAGGACACCATGCGCACGGTCGAAAAGCTGCGGAACGATGCCATGTCGAGCACACAGAACACACGCGTGCGGGCGATGATCGGCAACGTGCTCGCCGAGCGCGCGCAGTCGGCAACCGCCACTATGTCTCGCCACTTCGCCGCGGAAAACCGTAAGTGGCAGGTGCAGAGCAGTCAGGACCGCGCCGACGTAACGCTGCGCGACGCGGCCGCGAACTTCGACAACCCGGACGTTTTCACCCGTTCCCTCGGCACCGCGCACGAGGAAGTCGAAGCGCAAGGCGCGCTGCTCGGCTGGGACGATGCGACGAAGCGCCTGCAGCGCGAGAAATACACCGAATCGGCCTTCAAGATGCGTTACGACGCATGGCGGCAGGTTGATCCGGCTGCTGCACTGGCGGATCTGCAGCAAAACGGCCGGCTGCTCAACCCCGTGACGCGCGATCAGATCGAGCGTGAGCTCTTCGCCGCTGCCGCCCCCGTGCTGGCGGTGCAGATCAACAAGGCCGGCGGCGTCGGCACGCTCACGGCGCCCGGATCGACCGCTTCAACCTCCCCGCGTGGCGAGCGCAACAACAATCCCGGCAACCTCGTCCGCGGCGAGACGCCGTGGGAGGGCGAGGTGCCCGGCCCCGATGCCCGTTTCGCTGCCTTTGCCACGCCCGAAGCGGGTATCCGCGCGATGGGCAAGAATCTGCTCGCCTACCAGGACAAGCACGGCATCAACACTGTAGAGGGCATCATCTCGCGCTGGGCGCCGGCCAGCGAGAACGACACCGCCGCCTACATCCGCACCGTGGCCGGCGCGATCGGCGTCAAGCCCGATGCCGCGATCGACCTGCACGACCCGGCCACGCTGCAGGCCGTGACAAAGGCAGTTATCCGATTCGAGAACGGCCGCCAGCCCTACACCGACCAGCAGATCGACGCGGGCCTCGCCGCGGCGACCGGCAAGGCACCGTTGCCATCTGTGCCGGCCTCGTCCGGTGCCTCCACTGCGCAGCCCTGGCGCGATCCGGCGGTGCGCACCGGCAATGCCGTCGTCGATGCGTTGCCGCCCGACCAGCGCATGCACGTCCTGCAGCTCGCACGCAGCTACGATCAGGAGGCGCTGCAGCTCGCCCGCACGTCCCTGGGCACGCGCGTGCAGGATGCGCAGTCCGAATACCTGACACGCGGCACCGCGGCCAATCCGCCGACCGAGGCGGAATTCATCCGCGCCTATGGGCAGGATGAGGGCATCACCCGGTATCGCGCACTGCAGGATACGGCGACGCTCGGGCAGCGCTTGCAGCAGATCAAGACGATGCCTGATGCGGATCTCGCCCGCCTGCTGGCGGACGCCACGCCGACAGCGGGGGACGGGTTTGCCGCCCGCCAGCGCAACTACGAGATCCTGCAGCAGGGTGTCACGCTCGTGCGCAAGCTCCGGGCCGAGGATCCGGTGCAGACGGCATTCGAGAACCCCGGATACGGTCTCGAGCCGCTCGCGCGCTTCGACGGGCCGGAAGCGCTCACCGAACTCCGAGCGCGGGGCACGGCGATGGCACGCATCGCGCGCGACTACGCCGCGCCGCCCGCGGTGCTGACGCAGCGCGAGGCCGATCAGTTCCGCGGCTACCTTGGCGGGATGCAGGCCGTCGATAAGGCGCGCGTGCTCGAGCAGGTGACGGGGGCAGTAGGCCCCGCCGGGATGCAGGCCATCTCCGCGCAGCTCAAGGACAAGGATTCGACGCTGGCAATCGCCGGCGTGCTCGCCTCGAAGCGCACGACCTACGGCAACTCGACGGCGCGGCTCTACCTGGAAGGCAAGGAGATGCTTGCCGAGAAGCGCGCCAAGATCGACACGTCCGCCGAGACGGGGATCCGCGCGCGGATCTTCACCGCCATCGACGGCGTGTATCTGTCGCCGCAAGGCCGCGATGCCGCCGCCGATGCCGCGTTCGCGATCTACGCCAAGCTCAAGAGCGAGGGCGACGACGATGTAGAGCGCGCGGTGAGCCTCGCCACCGGCGGGGTGATGGAGTTCAACGGCGCGAAGATCGCCAAACCCTACGGGTGGGAGGATTCGCGCTTCCGCGACGCGCTGCGAACCACCCTGCCGGCTGGGCTCGCCGCTGCAGGCGGGGAATACGTCGTCGGCAATCAGCGTGTCACTGCACAGGAATTCGCGCGGATGCTGCCAGGCGCCCGCCTGCAGACCTTCGGCGACGGTGGCTACCTCGTGAAGGCCGGCAACGACGTGGTACGCCGCGCCGACGGCAGCCCCTTCATCCTCCAAGTGGGACAGTGAGATGTTCGACAACCTCTTCCCCGCCGCCCGCGACACATCCCTATCGCAAGTCGTGCAGCGCCCGCCCGAGCCGGACGAGCCGCCCGGCGCCTTCCAAGGATTCGGCAGCGCACTGGCCGACGCACTGCCGCACGCCGCGAACACGTCGGCCAGCGCCTGGACGGCCATTCTCGAAGCCTACGGGCACGCGGCCGCCTTCCGCGACGCGCCGACGAACGCACTGATCAATGACGAGGCGACGCCCGCCCCCGCAGCGCTCCGCGCTCAGACCATCGAGCGAATGGGCAACAGCGAGGCCGCGCGCCAGTTTCGCGAGCGCGCCAAGGACTTCGCGCCTGATCCTGCATCCGTAGGGCTAGCCGGCCAGATTGCGCACGGGCTCGTGTCCGGTGTGGCGAAGATGGGCGCCTACGGCATCGCCGGCCCGGTCGGCGTCGTCGGATTCGGCCTCGATCAGGGGGTGAATACCTCGCAACGACTCACCGATCAGGGCGTCGATGAGGCGACCGCTGCCGGCGCGGGTGTGATCTCCGGTGTGGCCGGCGCCGTGTCGATGGCGCTCCCGCCAGCGCTCGGGGCCACGCGGGCGCAGAGTGCGGCCGTCGGCGCTGTGGCGAACCCGGCCATGCTCGTCGCCGAGACGGGCAGCATCCGGCTGCTGCTCGAGCATGCCGACTACGACAAGATCGCAGCACAGTATCAGCCGTTCGATCCGGTGAATCTCGCGATCGCCTCGCTCACCGGCGCCGTGTTCGGTGCGGCCTTCCACCAGGGCAAGCCGGAAGCGCCGAGGCTCACCGCGGACGAACACGCCGCGCTGCTGGTGATGAACGAGGTCCGCGTGCGTGACGGTGATGCGCTCATCCGCGCGGGCGACGTTCAGGCCGCCAACGCAGCGCGCGAAGCGCAGGCGCTCGCCCGTCAGCAGCTCGATGCAGGCGAGGCGGTGAGTGTAGCGCCGCACGTCGCGCCCGATCTGGCGCAGCTCGACGCCGTGTATCAGCGCGTTCGCGACACTGCGCCGCCCCCGGAGCCACCGCCCCCCGATGCGATGGGGGATCTCGTAACGGAAGCGCCCATCGGCGCCGTCGCACCGGACAGCCCGCCCGCTGGCGGAATTCTCGACCAGGTGCGCGAAGTGGCCGCGCGCATGTTGGGCCGCGAGGAGGCACCACGCCGGGCAGACACCCCGGAGCAGATGCGGGCCTTCGAGATCGCCGCACGCAACCCGGACACCGTGATCCGCACCGAGGACGGCGCCGAGGTCCGCGTCGCCGATCTGCTACGGCACGCCGACGACATCGAGGCACAAGCCAAGATCGAAACCGCAGCATTTGACGCGGCCGTGAGCTGCGCATTGAGGTTCCCGCAATGAGACGAGAATGCATCCAGGCAGTGGCCGCCGCGATCGGCCGCAGTGTCACCCAGCGCGAGGCCGAGGACATCGAGGCGCGCATCATCGAGTCGATGAAGCAGATCGCCCGCAAGGACCCTGCCGCGTGGCAGCAGCTCGGGCGCGACGAACGTCTGCGCACTGCCGCCAAGGAAGCCGGCGCCGGACTAATGGCGGAAGCCGCGAAGCGAAAGCAGCGCGTAGCGCTCACGATTCTCGCGCACGACAAGGTGATGAACCGGTACGCGTCGCTCGTCGGTGACGGGCTCAAACCCTTTCAGGCTGTCGGGCGCGTGCTCGACGACGCCAGCCGCTTCGCGCGTGGAGTCGCCAACGAGTATTTCTCCGGCCTGATCGACACCTTCAACGCCGTGCATCCGCGCTTTCTCGGCATGGTCGAGGACGCACGCGAGGCGGCTGATCTGGTGCGCGAAGTCTTCGGCGAGCACTCGGGCAACCCGCTGGCGGCGAAGGGCGCGAAAGCCTGGCTTGAAACCGTCGAGGCGATGCGTCAGCGCTTCAACGCTGCCGGCGGTGACGTGGGTAAGCTCGACTACGGCTACCTGCCGCAGCCGCACGACGATATCCGCGTGCTCAATGCCGGGCAGGCGAAGTGGGTGAGCGATATCCTGCCGCTGCTCGATCGGTCGCGCTATGTCTCCGCCGACGGCGCGCTGCTCAACGACGCGCAGATGGTGGATCTGCTGAACCACGCATGGGAAACCATCTCGACCGGCGGACTGAACAAGGTCGAGGCCGGGCAGGGTGCCGGCGCCAGCATGCGCGCCAACCGGGGCAGCGAGCACCGCGTGATCCACTTCAAGGACGCGACGAGCTACCTGACCTACGCCGCCAGCTACAACCGCGGGGGCGTCCTGTCGTCGATGCAGGGGCACGTTTCCCGGCTCGCGAAGGACATCGCACTGGTCGAGGAGCTCGGGCCGAATCCGAACGTGCAATGGGGTTTCCTGCGCGACACCGCAACCCGGACAGGCGATGCGGATCTCGTCGGGCCGTGGCTCGTCAGCACGCAGAACATGTGGGACGTGCTCAACGGCAACGCCGGCAGCGTCGTGAATGTGCGCCTTGCCGAAATCGCGCAGGGGGCGCGCAATATCGAGGTGTTCGGAAAGCTCGGCAGCGCGTTCATCTCCAGCATCACCGATCTGCCGACCTACTTCGTCACCGCCAGATTCAACCGGTTGGGCTTCGTCGATCCGCTGGTGAATCTCGTCCGCGCCTTTGGCAAGGATTCGCGCGACTACGCCAACCGCGCCGGCATCGTGGCCGAATCGATCATCAGCGACATGAACCGATGGGCCGAGTCGAACATCGGCAAGGGCTGGACGGGCAAGCTCGCCAACGCGACGATGAAGGCGAGCCTGCTGGAGGCCTGGACGGACGCAATCCGGCGGGGCTTCTCCGTCACCATGATGGGCGCACTCGGCAAGCTCTCACGCGCTGAATGGGGCACGCTGGCGACAGGCGACCGCGCACGCCTCGAAGCGAAAGGCGTGACCGAAACCGACTTCAAGGTGTGGCGTCTGGCCGCCCCGGAGGACTGGCGCGGCAGCCAGATGCTCACCCTGCAGGCAGTGCGGGCGACTCCCGAGGGCACGCTCACCGCGGCAGGGCTCTCGCTGCGCGACCAGAATCGCGCCGTGTCGCGCCTGCTCGGCGTCATTGCCGACGAATCGGAATATGCTTCGCTCGCGCAGGATCTGCAGACGCGCGCGGCCGTCACCCGCGGGACGCAGAAGGGCACGATCGAGGGCGAATTCCTGCGCTCGCTCATGCTCTTCAAGGGCTTCCCGCTGGCGATGGTGGCGCGGCACTGGGGGCGCATGGCTGATCAGTGGCGTGTGGGCGACAAGGCCTCTGCCGTGGCCTACGGTGCGGGGCTGACGACGGCGCTCACGATCTTCGGCGCGCTCGCCATCCAGTTGAAGGATCTGATCAACGGCAAAGACCCGCGCGACATGAGCACGCCGAAATTCTGGGGTGCGGCCTTCGCCCAGGGCGGCGGCGTCGGCATCTTCGGCGACTTCCTTTACACCGGGCTGGGCGGCCAGAACCGCGCGGGAGTGCCGAACTGGATGAACCTCTTCGGGCCGGTCATCGGCAGCGGCTTCGAGGCGGTCGATCTGACCGTCGGAAACGTCGGCGAGGCGCTGCGCGGCAAGGAGACGCACGCCGGCGCCGAGGCGTTGCGCTTCGCGAAGTCGCATCTTCCGTTCATGAATCTCTGGTACGCGAAGTCTGCGATCGACCACGCCGGCCTGCAGGATCTGCAGGAATACCTCTCACCGGGCTACCTCTCGCGGATGCGTAATCGGGCGCATACCGACTGGGGGCAGGACTTCTGGTGGAAACCGGGCGAGACGCTGCCGCGCCGGGCGCCGGATCTTGCGAATGCGATCAGGTGACGCGCCAACTGCCGAGATGCCTACGACTGGATGCATTGCGGGGGTTCCAGACGTGGCGCTGACTTCTTCGGAACCCGAGGGGCCGCCCATGTACTGAAACGCGATCTAGCAACCGCCGTAGTTCTTTCTGCCGCTCTTGGTGATCGTGTAGGTTCCGCCGCGAGGCCCCACGGAACAGCCCGGCGGAAGCGAGCTGGCTGCGGGTGAAGTCGCCCGCTCCATCGGTCTCGAAGACGGCGCCGCGGGCGACCGGAATTGTTGGGGGCTTCGCGATTCGCCGCCTCCGCTGCGGTGACAGTGATAATCACCGGTCTTCCGATTGTTGTGGCAGCCTTCAGCATTAAGCCCGCCGCCGTGCGCTAGCGCTGTGGAGCTTGCACTGCCTATGAGAATTGCGACAGTCAGCTTCGATATCGACATCTCTGCGTGTCTCCGAGTGACATTGTCGAAGGCGGGGCTCCGACTGGTCAGATTCGAGTACGCCGGACAAAGCGGAAGTCGGAACGGACGAGCAGGAAGCCCTAGGCAAAGTATCGGTGGCGTCAGCTAGGACGTCAAACTGCTGGGGTACCGACCGGCGGTGAGCCGAGAGCGCTCCCGTGGCGGCATCTCCGATGGTGAGCCCGGAATCGGAGCCCTCGCCGAAAGCGGGACGACCGCTGCTCCCAGTGCGCGGATCGGGAACTCGGCAACGCAGGCTCGTGTGGCAGTGTTACTGCTGAACGAACCTGCCACCCAGAAGGTAAGCAATGCATCCCGGAGTTCGGCAGCTCGTCAAGATTCTCGCTCGCCAAGCTGTGAAAGAACACTTGGAACGCGAGCACGCGCAGCTCGCCAAGAGTCATCCGTCACACCCGAGCCCGGAGGGGCGCATGCATGAGGCGAGCGGTGTTCCAGCGTCGGGCGCACCGTTCGACTACGTGGCCGACGTGGCACAGGAACCGGCCGCCCCGCCCGTTGCCTCGCAGAGAAAGCGATGATCCGGCCATATGTCGATCGCTGCCATTCGCCGCTAACCGCCGCCCATAGAACACCACTCGGCCTATGACTGGATGCGTCGCGATGTGTCCGGCCGGGGCACGGTTTTCTTCGGAACCCGCTGTGCTGCCCGGTATTGCAGCACGATCTCCACCAATTTCGGCTGGAACTGCCTCGCCAGGATCTCTCGACTGTCGGGGTGACGGACCAAGAGATCCGCGGCGCTGTTGAACACGTCGAGGCAAGCCGAATGCAGCGCCGTCGCAACAGACTCCGCTGCCGACAATCCATCATCCAGTGCGGGCGCCTTGCGAACCGCGCAGGCCAAATAGGCTTTCATGGTTTCGACGCCTACGGCCCTCCGCTTCTCTTGGGCAATCCGCTCGGCACGTTGCTCGAATGCCTGACACCGCAAGCCTTGCCCCGCCCGCACAAGGTCGCTGCCAATCCCGGCCAGCATCCAATTCAGCGCGGTAAGCTGGCAAGCACCGTCAGGGCAGCGGGTGACTTCGGCCAGCACGTCATCTACTGCTTGGTCGGCCAACTTGGAAAAGTCGGACTTGGCCTGAACATCCTGGCCAGCTGTGCAGACTTCGTCAGCTTGGTATTTCCGGTAAAGCAGCAGGCTGACCGCGTATGCCAAATCTCGCTTTTCGGGGCTACACATGCCCTCGACTTTGCCCCCGCACTCCCGCTCGTGAGCGACGAGGAACTCAGGCATCCACTCAGGGAAAGCCGCTTGGCAGACAGTTCGAATCAGTTTGCCATCGGAGCTACCCCACGTTGCCCAGCTACTTGGATTGTCGGTGCGTGACGACTCGATAGGCGGACCCAGTCGCATACCAAGGGAGCCGTCCTTACGGACGAGAAGACGCTCACGGTGAAATGTCGATAACCCAAAGCGCTGACAGTCGATCTGGGATTTTGCGATCTCCTGCGTTTCCGGCCTGGGCGTCATCTGCGTAGTCGTATAGCGCCGCCAAGTGGCCGAAACCGATTGCGGAGCGCCGGCATCGACGGCTAGCGATTCACTATTCCATTCGAACCACTCAACCCGATCCCCGGTTTCCCGTTGTTCGAATGGCGCCCAGCTCGAAGCCGTCGCCGAGAGAGGAGCAAGCATGGCCCCGCAGAAGATGGCTACCGCCGATTTGAATATCCACTGCATGACCGCCCCCTCGTAAGGTCGCCTGCCTGGGTGTAATTGCTTCCGCGCAGAACGTCGTCCTATGACTTGAACATGACCACCCGGAACACGTCAAGGCGGCGGCGCAACGCGAAAGTGGATGCCGCTCCGCTGGTAGCACCGGTAAATCCAGCAGATGCGAGGCGGCAAGCGGCGCGCGCCCTACTCCACATCGCCAGGCAGTAGCCCCGCGCGGCTTTCGATGAACCGTTCGATGTCACTGCGCCGGTATCGGATCAGGTTCCGTCCCAGCCTGATGATCGGCAGTTCCTTCTCGAAGCGCCCTTTTACGGCCCAGACGGCCAGGGTATTGGGCCTGAGTCGCAGCAGGTAGGCAGCCTCTTTACGCGTCAGAAGATCATGCGCGGGGCTACCGGCCGCGCTACCGGTGGAACTACGAAGGGTGCTACCTGCTGGCTTTTCTGGGACCATCTCTTCCTCGATCGATACCGCCAAATTGACATGCGGAAATGATTGAGGCGCCACGCTGTGCGGAAATAGATGGGGCTACCAATTCCGCACACCACCCCCTGAATTTGCTTGCGATGCGACCGGTGCGGGCGTTCTCTATTTCGCGCTCTTGGCCTGATGGTATCTGCGGTACATCGTCCCCAGCGAGTTACAGCGCGGGAAGTCAATATCGGATCCCTGCTCGGAAAACAGCTTCTCGCACGCACGGCGAACGCTGTACCCCTCGGCGACGATGGAATCGACGGATCTCTTCAGCGCGCTCAGTTGGGATAGACCCCAACGTTTCGGGGCCCCAGGCCGTATGCGCTCTTGAAAACCCCGCACGCAAAGCTCTGCGAGCTTGATGGCCAGTTGCCGATCCGCTCTCTTGTCCGTGGGGTGGATGTTGAAGTGCTCCATCAGCAGCCGGAGCTTTTGGTCGATGGTTTTCTCTCGCTCGACGACCATTTCGAGGAATTCGTGTGCCACGAGAAGCATCGAGGTGTTGGTCCAATCACCGAACACAGGTCTGGATGCCGCACGCCCAGGCTCAACCGCCGAAGAGAAGGTGCTCTCGGGGCGAGAAACAAGCCGCAGCGGTCGATCCAACGCGCCTCCGAACCGTGGCAGCGGTTGCCGTTTCCGGGCCATCCAACCTCCATGCAATCGGCTGCGCTTTGCGGATGAAGTAGCACCGAAGTAGCACCAAAGGAAAAGGCCACCCCGAGGAGTGGCCTAAGTCCTTGAATTTATGGCGCGCCCGAGACGATTCGAACGTCCGACCCCTGCCTTCGGAGGGCAGTACTCTATCCAGCTGAGCTACGGGCGCCTTGTGCCACTGGCGTGGCAACGGAACGCAGCATTATACCTGATCTGCGGCGCATGACGAATCCGGCCTTCGGAGGGCGGTAGTCGCGGCGGCAGTCGCCTCCGGATGCCCTCTCACCCGTCCCGCGCACTCAGGACGGCGAGGCCCTCCAGCGCCTTGTCGAAGTCGTAGGCGGCGACGCTGGCGGCGACGTGTTTCAGGGCGGGCGCGAGCGCGGTGCCGGCGGCGCGTGCGGTGAGGGCGTCGGCGGCCTCGGCAGCGGCGGGGTCGCTGTCTTCCAGCAGGGCCTTGAGATGCTCCAGATCCTGTTGCAGGTTCGCGGCGTCGATGGTCGCGACGATTGCCTGCGCCGGCGGTTGCGCGGCTTCCGCCGTACCGAGCTGCTGCAGGCCGTCGATGACGGGGGCGAGTTCGGCGAGCGTCCAGTCGAGCAGCGGGGTGAGCTGGTCGGTGGGCAGCTTGTCGCGGCAGGCGTGCTCGAGGGCTTCGGCGGCGACCTGGACGCGGCGGGCGCCGATGTTGCCGGCGTTGCCCTTGAGCGTGTGGGCGACGCGCAGGGCGGCGGTGGGGTCGGGG
>NZ_WTVS01000048.1 GCF_012911005.2 Aromatoleum toluolicum
ATCGAGGGGCTGTGCGGGGATTCTAGTGCAGTCCGCTCGATGAATCGCGGCGCGCGTGGGGCGGGAGGCGCTTCAACGCATCCGCCCCACCCTTGCCGTATCAGGGATACAGGCCCCGCACCGCACGCGCTTCGAGCACGCGCCGGCAAGCGACGACGAAGGCTGCGGTACGCAATGTGAGCTTGCGTTCCTGGGCGATGTGCCACACGGCACCGAAGGCCTCGGTCATGATGCGCTCGAGACGGGCGTTGATCTCCGCCTCGGTCCAGAAGAAGCTGGAGAAGTCCTGCACCCACTCGAAATAGCTCACCGTCACGCCGCCCGCGTTGGCGAGCACGTCCGGCACGACCAGCACGTTGCGGTCGTGGAGGATCGCGTCGGCTTCCGGTGTCGTCGGGCCGTTGGCCCCCTCGACGATCATCCTGGCGCGGATGCGCGGCGCGTTCGCGGCCGTGATCTGGCCTTCGACGGCCGCCGGCACGAGGATCTCGCAGTCGAGTTCCCAGAAATCCGCCGGGGCGATCTCGGTCGCGCCAGGATAGTCCGTGAGTTTGCCACCCTCGGCGAGATGCTTGCGCAGCTGGTACGGGTCGATGCCAGCGGGGTTGTGCACGGTCGCGGCGACGTCCTGGATCGCGACGAGCTTCGCCCCGGCGTCGTGGAAGATGCGGGCCGCGGCCTCGCCGACGTTGCCGAAACCCTGCACGGCAATGCGCGCCCCGGTGATCGGCAGACCGACCTTCTCGGCGGCCGCGCGGGCGCTCACGAACACGCCGCGGCCCGTCGCATCATGCCGGCCGAGACTGCCGCCGAGCGCGATCGGCTTGCCGGTGACGACACCGGTTGCGGTGCGGCCCTGGTTCATCGAGTAGGTGTCCATCATCCACGCCATCACCTGCTCGTTGGTGTTCACGTCGGGCGCGGGAATGTCCTTGTCCGGCCCGAGCAGGATGTTGATCTCGCTGGTGTAGCGGCGCGTCAGGCGCTCGAGCTCGGCCCGCGACATCGGCTTGGGGTCGACGCGGATGCCGCCCTTGGCGCCGCCGTAGGGCACGTTCACCACCGCATTCTTGATCGTCATCCACGCCGACAGCGCCATCACTTCCGAGAGCGTCACGTCCGGATGGAAGCGCACGCCGCCCTTGCCGGGGCCGCGCGACACGTTGTGCTGCACGCGGTAGCCCTCGTAGTGCGCGATCTCGCCGTTGTCGAGGCGGATCGGCACGTCGACGACGAGGATGCGCTTCGGCCGGCGCAGGGTCTCGATCCACGGACGCAGCGGCGCGTCGATATAGGGGGCGACCGCCTCGATCTGGCTGAGGTAGGTCTCCCACGGGCCGAGGTGGTCGGCGGACAGGTAGGACGGAAGGTTCTCGTGATGCATGCTGTCTCCGGTGTTTATGGTCTTTGGCGTGGGTGCTGCGGAAAATCAGTGCTGCAGGATCTTCGCGAGGAACTGCTGCGCGCGCTCCGAGCGCGGGTTGGCGAAGAAGGCTTCCTTGCTGTCGTCCTCGACGATCTTGCCGTGGTCCATGAAGATCACGCGGTGCGCGACGCGCTTGGCGAAGCCCATCTCGTGCGTGACGCACATCATCGTCATGCCCTCCTGTGCCAGCTCGGTCATCACGTCGAGCACCTCGTTGATCATCTCGGGGTCGAGCGCCGAGGTCGGCTCGTCGAACAGCATGCAGATCGGGTCCATCGCGAGCGCGCGGGCGATCGCGACGCGCTGCTGCTGACCACCCGAGAGCTGGCCGGGGAACTTGTGCGCGTGCGCCTTGAGACCGACGCGGTCGAGGAAATACAGCCCCTTCTCCGCCGCCTCGTCCTTGTCGCGCTTCAGGACCTTGATCTGCGCGAGGCTCAGGTTGTCGCGGATCGTCATGTGCGGGAACAGCTCGAAGTGCTGGAACACCATGCCGACGTGGGCGCGCAGTTTCGAGAGATTGGTCTTGGGCGCACCGACCGAGGTGCCGTTCACGTGGATGTCGCCCTGCTGGAACGGCTCCAGCCCGTTCACGCACTTGATGAGGGTGGATTTGCCGGAGCCCGAGGGCCCGCACACGACCACCACCTCGCCCTTGTTCACGTGGGTGGAGCAGTCGGTGAGGACCTGGAAATTGCCGTAATGCTTGCTGACCTTGTCGATGGTGATCATGACGATGCCTTTTCGCTGAGGTGTGTATCGGGAACGCAGACGCCGCGGGCTCAGGCGGTCTGCAGACGTTTCTGGTAGTGGCGCACGGCTTGCGAGGCGGCGAAGCACAGCACGAAGTAGACGGCGCCGGCGAAGAGCACCAGCTCCACGAGCCGCCCGTCGCGGTCGCCGACCTTGTAGGCCGCGCCGAAGAAGTCGGCGAGCGCCGACACATAGACCAGGGAGGTGTCCTGGAACAGGATGATCGCCTGCGTCAGCAGCAGCGGCACCATGTTGCGGAAGGCCTGCGGCAGCACGACGTGCAGCATCGCCTGCGGGTAGCTCATGCCGAGCGCGTGGGCGGCGGCGAGCTGGCCCTTGGGCACGGACTGGATGCCGGCGCGGATGATCTCGGCGTAGTAGGCCGACTCGAACAGCGCGAAGCCGATCATCGCGGAGGCGAGGCGCACATCGGAACCCGGCGGCAGACCGAGGAAGCTCTCGAGGAACTTCGGCACGATCAGGAAGAACCACAACAGCACCATCACCAGCGGGATCGCGCGAAAGAGGTTCACGTAGGCCGCGGCGGCCCACGCCAGCGGCTTGATCGACGACAGCCGCGCCATCGCCAGCAGCGTGCCCCAGACGATGCCGGCAACGATCGCGAGCGCCGTGATCTCCAGCGACACCATCAGACCCTGGCCGAGGAAGCCCAGCGAGACCGGGATCGACGACCAGTCGAATTCGTAGGAACCGAACATTTCACTTGCCTCCGAGGTAACCGGGGACGCGCACGAGGACTTCCACCTTGCGCATCAGGAGCATGACGACGACGTTGATCATCAGGTAGGCCACCGTCACCGCGACGAAGGACTCGTAGGGCTGAGCGGTGTAATCGACCAGTTGGCGACCCTGTGCGGCGAGCTCGAGGAGCCCGATCGTCGAGCACACCGCCGAGTTCTTGAAGACGTTGAGGAATTCGGACGTGAGCGGCGGCACGACGAGGCGGAAGGCCATCGGCAGCATCACGTGGCGGTAGGTCTGCGGCAGCGTCAGGCCCAGCGCGAGGCCGGCGTTCTTCTGCCCGCGCGGCAGCGCGTTGATGCCCGAGCGCACCTGCTCGGCCACCCGGGCGCTGGTGAAGAAGCCCAGGCACACCATCGCCGCAACGAATTGTTGCGCGATCGGGTTCAGCGCCTTGAAGGCGTCGCCGGCCGCTGCAGGCAGCAGCTCCGGCAGCACGAAATACCAGAAGAAGAGCTGCACCAGCAGCGGGATGTTGCGGAACATCTCGACGTAGGCCGTCGCGACGCCCGAGAGCCCGCGATGCGGCACGGTGCGCAGCACGCCGACGACGGCACCCAGCAGCAGCGCGATCACCCACGCCGACAGCGACAGCAACAGCGTCGTCTGCAGACCGGCGATCATCCAGTCGAGGTAGGTGCCGTCATTGACGGCGCTGGGGAGCAGAAACACGCCCCAATTCCATTGGTATTCCATGCAAGACTCCAGAACGTCGGAGAAAAAGGCCCCTGCGGCTGCGCTGGACGCAGCCGTCCCCTGCCCCCGGCGCGCGTGGCGCCGGCGGTACGGGATGCTTCAGGGGCGGGAGCCCGGAACGCGGGTTCCGGGCGTTCGGCTCAGGCCGGGTTCAGTATTCCCAGAAGATGCGCTGCAGCTCCTTGCTGTCCTGCGTCGCGGTCAGGGCGACCGCGGCGAGGATGCGCGCCTTCTGCGGGTTGAGGTCGTGGGCGACGACCCAGTCGTACTTGTCGTCGGGCTGTTCGGCGTTGCGCAGCACGAAACCGCCGCCGGTCACGCGCGCCGAGCGGATCACCTGCACGCCCTTGCCGCGCAGCTCCTGCAGCGCCGGCACGATGTGCTTGGCGACCGAGCCGTTGCCGGTGCCGGCGTGGATCACCGCCTTCACGCCGGCCTTGTCGAAGGCGCGGTAGGCCGCGTCGCTCATGTTGCCGTAGCCGTAGGCGACCTCGACCGGAGCGAGCTTCTCGATTTTGTCGATGTCGAACTCGGAGCTCGTCGTGTGGCGCTTCACCGGGGCACGGAACCAGTAGCTCTTGCCCTCGACGACCATGCCCAGCGCGCCCCACGGGCTCTTGAAGGCCTCGGTGCGGATGTTGATCGCCTTGGAGACGTCGCGCCCGCTCTGGATCTCGTCGTTCATCGCCACCAGCACACCCTTGCCGCGCGCGTCCTTCGCTGCCGCGACGGCGACCGCGTCATACAGGTTGAGCATGCCGTCGGCCGACAGCGCCGAACCCGGGCGCATGGATCCGACGACGACAACCGGTTTCTCGCTGCGCACGACGAGGTTCAGGAAGAAGGCCGTCTCCTCCAGCGTATCGGTGCCGTGCGTGATCACGATGCCGTCGACGTCGTCCTGCTTCGCCAGCGCCGAGACGCGCTTGCCCAGGGTCATCAGCTGCTCGTTGGTGAAGCTTTCCGAGGCGATCTGGAACACCTGCTCGCCGCGCACGTCGGCGACGTTGGCCAGTTCCGGCACGCCGGCGATGAGCTTGTCGACCGGCACCTTGGCGGCCTGGTAGGTCGCGCTGTTGGCGGCGGTGGCCCCCGCTCCGGCGATCGTGCCGCCGGTGGCGAGGATGACGACTTTGCTCTTGGCATCGGCGAAAGCGGTGCTGCTGGACAGCGCCAGCGCGGCGATCAGCGCCAGCGTGCGGCCGGCGATCCAGCCCTTGTGGTTGCGAACCTGCATATCGAGTCTCCTGAAGCGGCCCCGTCATGGGGCCTGTTGTATTTTTGAGCTGGGGTCGGGGTCGGTGCGATCACTCGAAGGGACGGTCGTTCGGCTCCTTGAAGAGCTTCTTCATCGCATCCGAGATCGGAAAGCCGAGGTTGATGTTCTTGGGCGGAATCGACGCGAGGAACCACTTGCTGTAGATCGCCTCGGCCTCGCCGGAGGTCATCGTCTTCGCGATCGCGGCATCGACCACCTTCTTGAAGGCCGGATCGTCCTTGGCCATCATGCAGCCGTAGGCTTCATACGATTGCGGCGTACCGGTGATGGTCCAGTCGGCCGGGCGCTTGGCCTTCGCGAGTTCGCCGTAGAGCAGCGCGTCGTCCATCATGAAGGCGACCGCGCGGCCGGTCTCCAGCGTCAGGAAGGACTCGCCGTGGTCCTTGGCGCTGATGATGTTCATGCCGAGCTTCTTCTCCTCGTTCATCCTGCGCAGCAGGCGCTCCGAGGTCGTGCCGGCGGTCGTCACGACGTTCTTGCCCGCGAGCTGCTCGAAGTCCTGTACGCCCGATTCCTTCTTGGTCATCAGGCGCGTGCCGACGATGAAGATCGTGTTCGAGAAGGCGACCTGCTTCGCGCGCTCGCTGTTGTTCGTCGTCGAGCCGCACTCGATCGACACGGTGCCGTTCTGCACCAGTGGAATGCGGTTCTGCGAGGTCACCGGCATCATGCGCACCTGCAGACTCGGCATCTTCAGCTCGGCTTTGATCGCCTCGACGACCTTCAGCATCATTTCCTGCGAATAGCCGACCACCTGCTGGTTCTGGTCGTAGTAGGAAAAGGGGATCGAGGATTCGCGGTGGCCGAGCGTGATCGTCCCCGTCTCCTTGATCTTCTGCAGCGTGTTGGCCTGCGCGACGGCGGGCACGAGGGCGACGGCGCCGGTGATCAGGGCGGCGAGGGTGGCATTCAGGGGCTTGCGCAGCAGCATCATGTCTCCTTTGGTATGACGGGATAAGTAATCCCGATGGCCATATCCATTGCAGATGCCGTGCCAGCTTTTTTGCTGCGCCGCGCAAGACGTGCAGCCCTTGAAATCCGCGAAGTGCCGGTAGCCGCGTTGTGCGGGGTCGTTCGGAAATCCGAACCAGGCTCCTTCGGAGCGTTCGGATTTCCGAACGCCCACCCCCTCTGCACGACACCTCGACTACGCGGCCGAGGGACGAGCCCCCTCATGACGACCAGGAGCTTCGTGCGGTTCGGAATCCCGGGCACCGTCCGTCAGTAAGGGAAGGCGAATTCGACGGATCGGCTCCCCTACCACAACGGTTTGCTCACATTCTCCGAAAAGGCCGAGAACATGAGGTTGAAGCTGATGCTCACGCGCTCCTGTGCGCCTTGGTTCGCATCCACGGAGTGCTGCAGGTAGGACGGGAACATCAGCAGGGTGCCGCTACGTACATTCACCACGACCTGGTCGGTGTTCTCGGCGGTGAGTTCCACGACCGGCGGCCGGATGATGGCCGCTTGAGGCCTGGGGTCGTGGAAGTTGATGCAGTCCGCGTCGGGTGGAACGCGGACATAATAGACGCCGCTCAGGAAGTTGTTCGGGTGCGAGTGCATGCGATGCGCGGCGCCCGGTGCCAGGACGTTGGCCCAGCAGCCGGTAATCTCGACGGCGTCGTAGCCCAGCCGCAGGAAGCGCGTCACACTCTTCGCCAGGCCATCGACGCACGCGACCAACTCGGCAAACTCCGGCCGTCGATGCAGCATCTGCTCGGACTGCCAGCCCTGGCCGGGTGCGAGCGGCGCCGCGGTGCGACGCATCTCGTCCAGCGCGGCGAGAAGCGTCCCGTCCATCGCGGCGTGAAGCTCCGGCTTCAGCTGGACCTTCCACACCAGGGTCGGGAACATCGCAATGACGTCCGACGCGCTCCAGCGGTTGATCTCTCGGGCCATGACTGGACTTCACCGATTCGCCACCGCTCATCGGCGGCGACACATTGATGTGAAGGCATCGAGGAGCCGAAGTTCCCCGTCCGATCACGTGCCGGGGGGCCGTCGCGGGCCGCCCTCACGCGACGACGCACGTGCTCACCGCGCCGGGCTGCAGGGGTGGTGCTCCCGCCAATGCCGCGCGATGTCGACACGCCGGCATACCCACACGCGGTCGTGCTTCTCGATGTGGTCGAGGAAGCGCTGCAGCGCGCGGAAGCGCCCCGGGCGGCCGAGCAGGCGGCAGTGCATGCCGATCGACATCATCGCAGGTCGTTCGTCGCCTTCCGCGTACATCACGTCGAACGCGTCGCGCAGGTATTCGAAGAACTCGTCGCCATGCGAGAAGCCCTGCGGCAGCGCGAAGCGCATGTCGTTGGTGTCGAGCGTATAGGGCACGATCAGCTGGGGCACGGTCTCGCCGTCGGACTTCCGCACCTCCATCCAGAACGGCAGGTCGTCGCCGTAGTAGTCGGAGTCGTACAGGAAGCCGCCGTAGTCGGCGACGAGGCGGTGCGTGTTGGGGGAGTCGCGGCCGGTGTACCAGCCGAGCGCGCGTTCGCCGGTGAGGCGCTCGATGATCTCCATGCCGATGCGCATGTGCTCGCGCTCGGTCGCCTCGTCGACGTTCTGGTAGTGGATCCAGCGCCAGCCGTGGCAGGCGATCTCGTGGCCGAGTTCGCGGAAGGCGGCGGTGAGTTCGGGGTGACGCTCGAGCGCCATCGATACGCCGAAGACCGTCAGCGGCAGGCCGCGGCGCTCGAATTCGCGCAGGAAGCGCCACACACCGACGCGCGAACCGTATTCGTAGATGCCCTCCATCGAGAGATGACGGTCCGGAATCGCGGGCGGATTGAAGAGTTCGGACAGGAACTGCTCGCTCCCCGGGTCGCCGTGCAGCACGCAGTTCTCGCCACCCTCCTCGTAGTTCAGCACGAACTGCACGGCGACGCGCGCGCGGCCGGGCCAGTTCGCGTACGGGGGCTTGCGGCCGTAGCCGACGAGGTCGCGGGGGTAATTCGAATCCATCTTCATAACGTTCACCTGGCTCAGTTGTGGCGGAAGCGCTTGCACGCATCCCAGTTGTTCATCAGCAGCCAATACGTCAGACCGGCGGGGGGCAGGCTCGCGTACCAGGACACCGCGGGGAAGCTCAACGCGGTGATCGCCCCGACCGCCGTCGCGACGATGCCCGCCCAGTTCAAGCCGCGGTAGGGCCCGTCGGCGTCGTAGTAGTGCTGCAGGTTCAGCGTGCGACGGCGCAGGATGTAGTAATCGACCACCAGGATCGCGAAGATCGGGCCGAGGAAGGCCGAGTAGGTCTGCACGAAGATCTGCAGGCCTTCGGCCGATTCGTCCTTGACCAGCACCCACGGGAAAGTCGCGAAGGCGAGCAGGCCGACGAGCACCGCGGACTTGCGGAATGACAGCTTGAACACGTCCATCAGCACGTAGGCCGGCGGCACGACGTTGTTGAGCACGTTGGTCGTGACCTGCGCGAAGGCGATGAAGAGCAGCGTGACGACCAGCAGCGGTTTGTTGTCGACGGCGCTCGAGAACACCTTGATCGGGTCTGCGGTGCCGGTTGCACCGGAGACCATCAGGCCGATCAGGCCCATGAACAGGGTCGCCGGCAGGATGCTCATCGAGTAGATCGTGGTCAGCACGGCGGGCTTCACGTCCTTGTGCAGCTCACGTGAGTAGTCACTGACGTTGAGCATCATCGTGCTGTAGATGCCCAGGAAGAGCATCGTCGCGCCCCAGAACGGCATGCCCCAGGAGCCCTCGATGCCAGTGATCTTCGCGTCGATCTGGCCGCCGAACTTGGTGATCACCGCATAGAACATATACACCAGCGCGAACAGGATGAAGCCGCTGCCGATGTTCTCCAGCCACTTGATGCCGTGGAAGCCGTAGATCGACAGCGCGATCTGCAGGAATTGGAAGGCGACGAAGCACACGACGAGATTGTCGAAACCGAACATCGTCGCCGACACCGCATTCAACGCCCCGGCGCCGATCCAGCTCTGGAAGCCGAACCACACCACTGCGGGCACGGCGCGAACGAGCCCCGGAAAGCGCGTGCCGGCGAAGCCGAAGGCGCTCCTTGCCTGCACCATGAAGGGAATGCCGTACTTGTGGCCGGCATCGCCGTTGATCGCGAGTGCGATGCCGATGACGAAGCAGCCGATCGCAATCGCGGCCGCCGCCTGCAGCATGTTGAGCTGGCCGACGAGGCTCGAGCCCATCGCGAAGGTGCCGATCGACACGCAGCCGCCCAACCATGCCATCAGGTAGGACCAGCGGTCCATGATTCGGACCTGCTGCGGCGCGAGCGACTCGTCGCCGGCCGGTTTGTATTCCCCTGCGCCCGCATCCGCCGACGCAACACCGGCGCCCAGGCCGGGCGCGGCGATCTTCTGTTCTGCAACCGCCATTTTCTGTCTCCTTCGATGCGGCCCGGACGCCTCGTCACGGGCGTCTCGGCGTGCCTTGGGAATGCCTCACGAACTCAGATGTTCGAATCTCCCGGTGAAACGCTTGGGCGGCGGGAAGGCGAGGTCGCCGTGCTTGCTGGTGCCGAGCTTGAGGCTCGCGAGCGTCTCGGCGAGCTTCACCGCAGCGGTCACGCCTTCGACGATGGGCAGGCCGACCGCGTCGCGGATCTCGTCCGCGAGGTCCGCCATGCCGCCGCAGCCCAGCACGATCGCGCCGATGTTGTCCTCAGCCTTCGCGCGAAGGCATTCCTCGACGATGCGGTTCAAGGCGCACGCGCCGTCGTCCTCGAGATCCAGCACCGGGATCTCGGCTGCGCGCACGCGGCGGCAGTGGTGAGCGAAGCCGTAGGACTGCAGCAGGTGCTCGGCGATGATGCCGGTGCGCGAGAGCGTCGTGACGATGGAGAAGCGCGTGCTGATCATGGTCGCCAGATGGAAGGCGGCCTCCGCGATGCCCAGCACCGGCGCGCGGGTGAGCTCGCGCGCGGCAAGCAGGCCCGGGTCGCCGAAACAGGCGATCACGTACGCGTCCGTCCCCTCCTTCTCGCCCTTGCGCACTTCGTCGGCGACGCCGACCGCGCTGATGGCCTCGTCGAAATGGCTCTCGATCGAGACCGGCCCGCTGTCCGGGTTGCTCGCGACGATGCGCGTGCCGGGGGCGGCGACGCGCTGCGCCGAAGCACCGATCTTCTCGGTCATGCTGCGGGTGGTGTTGGGGTTGATGACGCGTATCAGCATTGCTGTCTCCTGGTTTGTAATAAGGGAGAACGTCCTCAGCGCAGCTTGGGGCGGCGCTGGGCGACCTCCTCGAGAATCTTCTTCAGGTCCGCGGGCTCGGGTTCTTCCTCGACCAGCACGACGCTGCGTTCGACGTCGCGCAGATGGCGGTCCATCCAGCGCGTTGCGGCTTCGACATCGCCCGCCGCAATGATCTCGATCACGTCGTCGTGCTCGGAATGGCGGCAGCTCGCCGTCTGCGGCGAGCCATAGGTGGCGATCACGAGCGAAGAGCGCGACACGAGCTGGGTCAGAAAGTCGGTCAGCGTCTCGTTGCCCGAGAGCCGCATCAGTTCGACGTGGAATGCGCCCGAGAGAAAGATCGATTCGCGCCAGTCACCGCGATCCTGAGCCGCATGCTCGCGACGCACCAGGTCGCGCAGGGCTTCGAGCGCCGGCGATGTCGCCTTTGCGACGACCTGCGGAATCGCGCCGCATTCGATGATGCGGCGCGCGGAAAAAATGTCGCGCGCCTCGCCGACCGAAGGCTGCGCCACCGAGGCGCCGCGGTTCAGCCGCACGTCCACCAGACGCTCGTGCGCGAGGCGCTGCAACACCTTGCGGATGCTGGTGCGGCTCACGCCATAGGTTTCGGCAAGCGTGTCCTCGGGCAGCTTGGTTCCGGGCGCGAGGTGGTTCTCGACGATCGCGACGAACAAGTTGCGGTAGATCACCTCGTCACGACCGTTGCCGCCGAGTCCATCGTCGGCGCGTCCGGCTCCGAGTTCGGCTGATGCACGTTTTCCCATCGTTGTCTCCATGTGCGGGCAGGACGCGTCCGGCCCGTCGTTAAAACCAGTCTAGAATCACATTGGACACAATTCAATATATTTTTGTATCCATATAGACATCCCAACCCACTCCATCGCGCCCAAGCTTGTTACACCTGCAAAACACCAATAACGACGCGGAACTTTGCGCGAGGTCAAAAAAACTTCTTGACTTCATTTATTGGATACACTTTTATAACGTTACGGATACAGTTTATGAGCGCATAAGAGAAATTATACGTTCCGGGCTCGACCACTGTAGGACCGCACAATCCACAAAGGTAGCCGTCGCGGCATCGGTCGCGGCCATGAGGAGACAAGCATGTCAGAGCACCTGCCGGCGGGTTACAGCGACCGCCTGTACAACGAGGATCTCGGTCCTCTGAAGGACAAGAACTGGAACTGGTACAACATCTTCGCGTTCTGGATGTCGGATGTTCACAGTGTCGGTGGATACGTTTTTGCCGGCAGTTTGTTCGCACTCGGTCTCACAAGCTGGCAGGTGCTCGTGTCGCTGATCATCGGTATCTGCCTCGTCAACATCCTGTGCAATTGGGTCGCCCGGCCCAGCCAGCAAGCCGGCATTCCCTACCCGGTCGCCTGCCGCCTCGCCTTCGGCGTATGGGGCGCCAACGTACCGGCGATCATCCGCGGCCTGATCGCGGTCGCGTGGTACGGCATCCAGACCTTCCTCGCCTCGTCGGCGCTCACGATCGTCATGCTGCGCTTCTTCCCCGGCCTCGAAAGCCTCGCGCATAGCAGCTTTGCCGGCCTGTCGTATCTGGGCTGGCTCGGCTTCATGATCATGTGGGTGCTGCAGGCCATCGTCTTCTGGCACGGCATGGAAGCGATCAAGCGTTTCATCGACTGGGCCGGACCCGCGGTCTACGTGGTGATGTTCGTGCTCGCCGGCTGGATCATCTGGAAGGCCGGCCCCGACAACATCAGCCTGAACCTCGGCGAAGTGAAATATGAAGGGTGGGGCGTCATCGGCCCGATGCTGACCGCGATCGCGCTGGTCGTGTCCTACTTCTCCGGTCCGATGCTGAACTTCGGCGACTTCTCGCGCTACGGCAAGACCTTCGACGAAGTGAAGCGCGGCAACTTCTGGGGCCTGCCGGTGAATTTCCTGGCCTTCTCGGTCGTCACCGTCGTCATCACCTCCGGCACGATCCCCGTGTTCGGCCACATGATCACCGACCCGATCGAGACCGTCAGCAAGATCGACAACACGATGGCCGCGGTGCTCGGCGCCTTCACCTTCGTCACGGCCACGATCGGCATCAACATCGTCGCCAATTTCGTGTCGCCGGCCTTCGATTTCTCCAACGTCGCGCCGAAGCACATCAGCTTCCGCACCGGCGGCTTCATCGCCGCGGTCGGCTCGATCTTCATCACGCCATGGAACCTGTTCAACTCGCCGGAAGTGATCCATTACACGCTCGACATGCTCGCCGCCTTCATCGGCCCGCTGTTCGGCATCCTGCTGGTCGACTTCTACCTGGTGCGCAACCGCAAGATCGTCGTCGATGACCTCTACAGCGACAGGCCCGGCGGTGCCTACTGGTACGACAACGGCGTGAACAAGCGCGCGATGTGGGCGCTCGCTCCGGCGGTGCTGGTCGGTGTGGCAATCACGCTGTCGGGCACGAAGGTGCTGGCCGACTTCAACTGGTTCATCGGCTGCGCGCTCGGCGCCCTGTTCTACCACCTTGCGATGAAGGGCCAGAACGTGTCCCACGGCGCACGCGCCGACGAGACCGAGCTGGAAATCACGCCTCGCCTCGCCACCGAGTCCGCTTCCTGACGCAGCGCGCCGCGGGCGGCATGACCCGCCCGCGGCCCAATCCCCCGCAACAGAGAGAGCCAACCGATGAGTCACAACACCGGCAGCATCCGCATCGCCGAACCCGCCGCCCTCCCCGACTGGGCGCTGCGTTCGGTCGATCTCGCCAACCCGAGGATCGGCGCCAAGGCGCTGTATGCCTCCGACGACTTCTTCGCCGAAGTCTCGCGCATGTTGAACCCCGAACCCGCGCAGTTCGTCCCCGGCAAGTACGACGACAACGGCAAGTGGATGGACGGCTGGGAAACCCGCAGAAAGCGCACCACCGGCCACGACTGGTGCTTCGTCAGGCTCGGCCGCAAGGGCACGATCCGCGGCTTCGACGTCGACACCAGCCACTTCACCGGCAACTACGCGCCCGCCGTGTCGATCGAGGCCACCGTGTGCGACAGCGACGATACCGCCGCGCTGAAAGACGCGAAATGGACCGAGATCCTGCCCTCGACCTCGCTCTCGGGTAACAGCCACCACCTGCTGCAGGCGAACTCCGACGCCGCGTACACGCACCTGCGTGTGAATATCTATCCGGACGGCGGCATTGCGCGCCTGCGCGTCTATGGCCAGCCGGTCGGGGTGTTCGAGGGCACGGGTGATGCGCTCGTCGATCTGGTCGCGCTGGAAAACGGCGGTCGCCCGGTCGCGTGGAACGACGCCCACTTCGGCACCGCCTCGAACCTGATCCTGCCGGGGCGCGGCATCAACATGGGCGACGGCTGGGAAACCCGCCGCCGCCGCGAGCCCGGCTCCGACTGGTGCATCCTGCAGCTCGGCGCCGCCGGCACGATCGAGAAGATCGAAGTCGACACCGCCCACTTCAAGGGCAACTACCCCGACCGCTGCTCCATCCAGGCCGCCTTCGTCGAGGGTGGCACCGACCAGTCCGTCATCACCCAGAGCATGTTCTGGCCGGTACTGCTGCCCGAGCAGAAGCTGTCGATGGACGCCATCCACAGCTTCTCCGAGCAGATCGCCAAGCTCGGCCCCGTCACCCACGTGCGCCTCAACATCATCCCGGACGGCGGCGTCTCGCGCCTGCGTCTGTGGGGGAGAGTGAAAAAATGAACGAAACCCTGATCCGGCTCCAGGTCGAGCCGCTGACGCGCGAGACCTTCGCCCGCTTCGGCAACGTGATCGAGGCGTCCGACGCGGCCCATCATTTCACGATCAACGGTGGCAACACCGAGCGCTACCACAACCTCGCGCAGATCGATCCCGGCCCGGACGGCCGCACGATCGTGTCGATCTTCCGCGGTCAGCCGCGCGCGCTGCCCTTCACCGTCGGGATGATGGAGCGCCACCCGCTGGGCAGCCAGGCCTTCGTGCCGCTGTCGGGAGCCCCCTACCTGGTCGTGGTCGCGGAAGCAGGCGATGCACCGGGCGTCGAAGACCTGCGCGTCTTCCTCGCCCGCGGCGACCAGGGCGTCAATTACGCGCGCGGCGTGTGGCACCACCCGCTGCTTGCGCTCGACGGGGTATCGGACTTCCTCGTGATCGACCGAGCGGGGGAAGGGCCGAACTGCGATGAGATCCCGCTCGATGAAGCCGGCGTAATCGAATTCTAGCCAGAACGTGGCGGATTACGCCTTCGGCTAATCCGCCATACAGGGCTGACTCGCCCCTGACAAAACACGATTACCAACTGGCGCTCCTCGGCAACCCATCCCCATCCTGTCCTTCCCCTTGAAGGGGAAGGAAACTGCTAATCAGATTCGAAACACTACACTTGCGTGATTCGCACCACGCAGGTCCGCCCGTAACTGAACCGCCCGGAACGCAGGCGGTGACGTATGGGGTGTTCGCGGCGCGGCGAGGACTGTCTGAGCGCGCACCGCGGAAGCGCGGTGCAGGGCGCGCACTTGCGTCACCTCCGCCGCGCTGCGAAGCAGCAGCCGCTGAGCGAATACCTCATGCGGCGCCGGCGGATTAGCAACACGTACTGAACCGCCCACCGCGTCGCCACCATGCCCCACCATGGTTCCCGCCTCGTCGTGAACGCACTGTGATGATGCGTGACGCGCTCGCGCCCTCCTCACCGAAAATCGGCCGAAACTCCCGTCAACAGGGCCTTTCCGCCGGTCTCATCTTACGTGGCATGTTTCATGCAATTCCTGGCCTGACCGGTCTGACCAGTCAGATCACAGCACCCAGGAACTTACATGCCGAGCATCGCCAACGTTGCCGCCCAGGCGCTCCAGCGCCGCATCATCGACGGTGAATTCCCCGCCGGGTCCGCCCTGCCCTCGCAGCGCGAACTCGCCGAACAACTCTCCATCAGCCGCGCATCGCTGCGCGAAGCCATCTCCACGCTCGAAGCGCTCGGACTCGTGCGCAGCCAGCCGAGCAAGGGCGTCTTCGTCACGGCCGGCAAGCAGCCCGATCCCGCTCATCTGCCGCGCGGCACCGCGTCGATGACCCCGCAGGCGCTGTTCGAATTCCGCGCCGTCCTCGAACCGGCGTGGACCGCCCTCGCCGCCCGCCGCATCGACGCCACGGGTCGCGAGCGGCTCGAAGCCATTCAGCGCGGCATGGAAGACGCGCTCAAGGTCTGCGACCTCGTGATGGCCTCCGACTGGGACCTCCAGTTCCACCTGTGCCTCGCCGAACTCTCCGGCAACGCCGGTCTCGCCAGCGTCGCCGCGCAGTTCCGCGACCAGATCGGCCACAGCCTGCGCCTGCCCTTCTCCAACCCCTCGGGCATCTGGGAACCGGCCGACGAACACCGCCACATCATCGACGCCATTCTCGCCGGCGACGCCCCCGCCGCCGAGGCCGCCATGCGCGCCCACCTTTCCGCCGCCGCGCGACGCGCCGGCATCAACTTCCCCGCCCTCTGAAACCGCCCCCAGGAGATTGACCCATGATGTCCGCCCACACCGCCACCCGCCGCCCTTTCCTCCGCAGCCTCTGCGTCCTCGCCGCCGGCATCGCCGTCTCCGCCGGCCTCGGCCTGTCCGATGCCCGCGCCGACGTGCTCACCGACATCCAGAAGGCCGGCACCCTGCGCGTCGCCGTGCCGCAGGACTTCCCGCCCTTCGGCAGCGTCGGCACCGACCTCAAGCCGCGAGGTTACGACATCGACATGGCGAGCCTGATCGCCAAGGAACTCGGCGTGAAGATCGAACTGATCCCGGTGACGAGCACCAACCGCATCCCCTACCTCACCACCGGCAAGGCCGACCTCGTGATCTCCAGCCTCGGCAAGAACCCCGACCGGGAAAAGGTGATCGACTTCTCCGACGCCTACGCGCCCTTCTTCAACGGCGTGTTCGGCCCCGAGGACGTCAAGCTCACCAAGGCCGAGGAACTCGCCGGCAAGACCATCGGCGTCACGCGCGGCTCGGTCGAGGATCTCGAGCTCACGAAGATCACCCCCGCCACCGCGACGATCAAGCGCTTCGAGGACAACAACGCCACGATCTCCGCCTACCTCACCGGCCAGGTGCAATTCGTCGCCACCGGCAACGTCGTCGCCGCGGCCGTCAACGACATGACCAAGCTGCGCCGCCTGGGCTCCAAGTTCCTGATCAAGAACTCTCCCTGCTACGTCGGCGTTGCCAAGGGCGAGGCCGCGCTCGCGACCAAGGTCAACGCGATCATCGCCAAGGCCAAGAAGGACGGCTCGCTCAACGACATCGCCCAGCGCTGGCTGCACGCACCGCTGCCGAAGGACCTGTAAGGTCGCTTCAACAAGGGACCGACCATGGCCTATCGATTCGACTTCGCGCCGGTGTTCGAGCACACCGACCTGCTGCTCGCGGGCGCCGGCTTCACGCTGGCGCTCACCGCGGTGGGCGCGGTGCTCGGCATCGGGCTCGGCGTCACCGGGGCGGTGTGCCGCGCCTGGAAGCTGCGCCCCTTCGACCGGATGTTCGGCCTGTACGTGGAGGTAATCCGCAACACGCCCTTCCTCGTGCAGCTTTTCTTCATCTTCTTCGGCCTCCCGGCGCTCGGCGTGCGGATGAGCGAGTGGCAGGCGGCCGTGCTCGCGATGGTCGTGAACCTCGGCGCCTACTCCACCGAGATCATTCGCGCCGGTATCCAGGCGACGCCGCGCGGCCAGATCGAAGCGGCCGAATCGCTCGCGATGACGCGTCCGCAGATCTTCCGCCACGTCGTGTTGCGCCCGGCGCTCGCGAAGGTGTGGCCGGCGCTGACGAGCCAGGTGATCATCGTGATGCTCGGCTCGGCGGTGTGCTCGCAGATCGCCACGGAAGAGCTGACCTTCGCCGCGAACTTCATTCAGTCGCGCAACTTCCGCGCCTTCGAGACCTACTTCGTCACGACCGGGATGTACTTCGTAATGGCGCTCGCGATCCGCCAGCTGCTGGTGCAACTCGGCCAGCACTATGTCGTCGGGAGGGCCCGCTGATGTTCGTCCAGTTCTCGACCTGGGACATCGTCCGCAACCTGCTCGACGCGGGCAAATGGACGCTCGCGCTGTCGCTGATCGCCTTCGTGCTCGGCGGCATCGTCGGGCTTGCGATCCTGTTCGCGCGTATCGCCAGCAACCGTGTCCTGCAGGCGGCGACCAAGGCCTACATCGAAGTCTTCCAGGGCACGCCGCTGCTGATGCAGCTCTTCATCGTGTTCTTCGGCCTGTCGCTCGCCGGCATCGACGTCTCGCCCTGGCTCGCCGCCGCGGCAGGGCTGACGCTCTTCACCAGCGCCTACCTCGCCGAGATCTGGCGCGGCTGCGTCGAGGCGGTGCCGAAGGGACAGTGGGAGGCTTCCGCCACGCTGGCGCTGACCTACCCGCAACAGATGCGCCACGTGATCCTGCCGCAGGCGCTGCGCATCGCGATCGCGCCCACCGTCGGATTCTCGGTGCAGGTGGTCAAGGGCACCGCGGTGACCTCGATCATCGGCTTCGCCGAACTCACGAAGACCGGCTCGATGCTCGCCAACGCCACCTTCGAGCCCTTCCTGGTGTTCGGGCTGGTGGCTGCCGGCTACTTCGCGCTGTGTTACCCGCTCTCGCTGTACGCGAAAAGCCTGGAGAGGAAATTCCATGTCGCTCGTTAAAATCGCCGGTCTGCACAAGCATTTCGGCACCAACCACGTCCTCAAGGGCATCGACCTCGAAGTGGCGAGTGGCGACGTCGTCGCGCTGATCGGCCGCAGCGGCTCGGGCAAGAGCACGCTGTTGCGCACCGTCAACGGCCTCGAGACCATCGACAAGGGCGAGCTCGTCGTCGACGGCACCGCGCTGCACGACGGCCGCGGTGACCTGCGGGCGCTGCGCCAGAAGGTCGGCATGGTGTTCCAGCAGTTCAACCTCTTCCCGCATCTCACCGCCGGCCAGAACGTGATGCTCGCGCCGACGGTCGTGAAGGGCACGGCGAAGGCCGAGGCCGAGGACATCGCGAAGGAGGTGCTGCTGAAGGTGGGTCTATCGGACAAGTTCGACAGCTACCCCGACCAGCTCTCCGGCGGCCAGCAGCAGCGCGTCGCGATCGCCCGCGCGCTGGCGATGCGGCCCAAGGTGCTGCTGTGCGACGAGATCACGTCCGCGCTCGACCCCGAACTCGTCAGCGAAGTCCTCGCCGTCGTGCGTCAGCTCGCCACCGAGGGCATGACGCTGATCATGGTCACGCACGAGATGCGCTTCGCGCGCGAGGTCGGCAACAAGCTGATCTTCATGCACCACGGCCGCATCCACGAAAGCGGCGACCCGAAGACGGTGTTCGCCGAGCCGCAGACGCCCGAGCTTGCAAACTTCATCGGCGCGGTGCAGTCGGCGTGAGGCGCCACACCCTCAGGCGAAGATGCCCCACCAGCGCAAGGTCTGTTCGAAATGCCGGCGCACCGCCTCGGCCGCCGCCTGTTCGTCACCGCCGATGATCGCATCGATGATCGCGACGTGCTCCTCCATCGCCGGCACGATGCGGTCCGGCAGCAGCGGACGCGAGTGCTGCATCACCGAGATGCGGTCGCGGTTCTGGGCGTAGATCTCGCGCACGGTCGCGTTGCCGAGGGCGCCCGACAGCGTCGAATGCAGCGACCAGTCGACCGCCATCGCCTCGCGTTGCAGCGACGCAGTGATGCCGGTTCGCGCGGCATCGAGGAGACGGATGTGGATCTCGCGCAGCTCGGCGAGGCGCTTGCCCTCCCCCTGCCGCACCACGCGGCGCGCGCCTTCCTGGTCGAAGATCAGGCGCAGGTCGAAGTATTCGCGGACGAGATCCGGCGTCGCTTCCATCACCGCGACGCCGCGCTTGGGCAGCACACTCAGCAGCCCCGCCGACTCGGCACGCTTCACTGCCTCGCGCACGGGGGCGAGCGGCAGATCGACCATGCGCGCGAGGTCGGGCATCGAAACGAACTGGCCGGCGCGCAGCTGGCCGCCGGTCAGCATCGCCTTCAGCGCGTTGAAGGCCCTTTCGGCAAGCAGCAAACCTTCACCGTCCGGCATGTTCATACGTCTGCCCTCTCCAAGATTGCCGAAATGGTACACCCGTGCCGCGACAGGGCAAATGTCGGGTGGCATGTGAGCCACATCCATAAAGAAATTTTTATTGACTAATAAGTGACACGCTAACTAACATGTCAGTACACATTTGAGAAAGCATCTGCGGCGGACACATCGATCCCGTGACCGTTCGACGGATGGCCGAAGCCCCGGAGTTCCACACCAAAGGTCCGAGACGACACGGCACACGAGCGGTTGCGATAGGCAGCCTTCTTCATCCGGTTCGCGAGGTGAACCATGCATAAACGTTTTCACAAGACCCTGTTCGGCCAGGTGGTCATCGCCCTGATCCTTGGCGTCGTCGTCGGCTTCGTATGGCCGGAGTTCTCGGTCAAGCTCAAGCCGCTCGGAGACGGTTTCATCAAGCTGATCAAGATGATCATCGCCCCCCTCGTCTTCTGCGTCGTCGTCCACGGCATCTGCAGCACCGGCGACCTGAAGAAGGTCGGCCGGGTCGGCGTCAAGGCGGTCGTCTACTTCGAGATCGTCACGACCTTCGCGCTTGCGCTCGGCATCCTGCTCGCCTACGTGCTGCAGCCCGGTGTCGGCATGAACGTAGACCCGAAATCGCTCGACGCCTCGGCGATGAGCGGCCTCACCGAGCGCGTGCATCAGGCGACGAGCACCGTCGACTTCCTGATGAAGGTCATCCCGGCGACCTTCTTCGACGCCTTCGCCAAGGGTGACATCCTGCAGGTGTTGTTGATCGCGATCCTGTTCGGTTGCGCGGTCGCGGCCCTCGGCGAACGCGGCAAGCCCGTCACCGCCGCGATCGACAGCCTCGCGCACGTGTTCTTCAAGCTGATCGGCTTCATCGTCAAGCTCGCCCCGCTCGGCGTGCTCGGCGCCATCGCCTTCACCGTCGGCAAGTACGGCATCGGCTCGCTCAAGCAGCTCGGCATGCTGGTCGCCCTCTTCTACGTCACCTGCGCGATCTTCGTCGTTGGCGTGCTCGGCTTCATCCTGCGCCTGGCCGGCTTCAACATCTTCAAGCTGCTGCGCTACCTGCGCGAGGAACTGCTGGTCGTGCTCGGCACCGCGTCGTCCGACTCCGTGCTGCCGCAGGTGATGCGCAAGCTCGAGCTCATGGGCATCAAGGACTCCACCGTCGGCCTCGTGATCCCGACCGGCTACTCCTTCAACCTCGACGGCTTCTCGATCTACCTGACGCTCGCCGCGGTGTTCATCGCCCAGGCCACCAACACGCCGCTATCGACGGTCGACCTGCTGACGATCCTCGCGATCTCGCTGGTCACATCGAAAGGCGCCCACGGCGTGCCGGGTTCGGCAATCGTGATCCTCGCCGCGACGCTCTCGGCGATCCCCGCGATTCCCGCCATCGGACTCGTGCTGGTGCTGTCGGTCGACTGGTTCATGGGCATGGCGCGCGCGCTCACCAACATGATCGGCAACTGCGTCGCGACCGTCGTCGTCGGCGTGTGGGAGAAGGACATCGACCGCCAGCGCGCGAACAAGGTGCTCGACCGCGAAATCGTGATCGACCTGAACGCCCTGGCCGGCACGCCCGCGCCGCAAGCGACGGTCCCCGGCCCGCTCGCCGCGGAAGCCCTCCCCATCGACCCGCTCGCCGCCGGCGCCCGCAGCGCCTGACGGGCTCGCAAACAGAACGGCACCCGCGGCGGCCAACGCTGCGGGCACTATATCCACCATCCCCGACAAGGAAGACACCATGAGTCACAACACCGGCAGCATCCGCATCGCCGAACCCGCCGTCCTGCCCGACTGGGCGCTGCGTTCGGTCGATCTCGCCAACCCGAGGATTGGCGCCAAGGCGCTGTATGCCTCCGACGACTTCTTCGCCGAAGTCTCGCGCATGTTGAACCCCGAGCCCGCGCAGTTCGTCCCCGGCAAATACGACGACAACGGCAAGTGGATGGACGGCTGGGAGACCCGCCGCAAGCGCACCACCGGTCACGACTGGTGCCTCGTCAAGCTTGGCCGCAAGGGCACGATCCGCGGCTTCGACGTCGACACCAGCCACTTCACCGGCAACTACGCGCCCGCCGTGTCGATCGAGGCGACCGTCGCGGACAGCGACGACGTCGCCGCGCTCAAGGACGCGAAGTGGGTCGAGATCCTCCCCTCGACCTCGCTCTCCGGCAACAGCCACCACCTGCTGCGCGCGAACTCCGACGCTGCCTTCACCCACCTGCGCGTGAACATCTACCCCGACGGCGGCATCGCGCGGCTGCGCGTGTATGGCCAGCCGGTCGGCGTGTTCGAAGGACGCGGCGACGAGCTCGTCGATCTGGTCGCGCTGGAAAACGGCGGTCGCCCGGTCGCGTGGAACGACGCCCACTTCGGCACCGCCTCGAACCTGATCCTGCCCGGGCGCGGCATCAACATGGGCGACGGCTGGGAAACCCGCCGCCGCCGCGAGCCCGGCTCCGACTGGTGCATCCTGCAGCTCGGCGCCGCCGGCATGATCGAGAAGATCGAAGTCGACACCGCCCACTTCAAGGGCAACTACCCCGACCGCTGCTCCATCCAGGCCGCCTTCGTCGAGGGTGGCACCGACCAGTCCGTCATCACCCAGAGCATGTTCTGGCCGGTACTGCTGCCCGAGCAGAAGCTGTCGATGGATGCCATCCACAGCTTCTCCGAGCAGATCGCCAAGCTCGGCCCCGTCACCCACGTGCGCCTCAACATCATCCCTGATGGCGGCGTCTCGCGTCTGCGCCTGTGGGGCAAGGTGTCGCGATGAACGCCCTGCCCTTGCGGGCGGACGTGCCGGAACCGCGGCACGTCGTCGCCGAAGCGCTGACCCCGGAAGCGTTCGCCCCCTTCGGCGACGTCATCGCGGCACGCGACGACGTGCGGCGCTTCGCGATCAACGGCGGCAACACGATGCGCTACCACGATCTCGCGAAGATCGACCCGGGCCCGGACGGGCACGCCATCGTGTCGATCTTCCGCGGCGAACCACGCACGCTGCCGTTTCCGGTCGAGATGATGGAACGCCACCCGCTCGGCAGCCAGGCCTTCGTGCCGATGTCGGGGCGTCCCTACCTCGTCGTCGTCGCGCCGGCAGGCGATCCGCCAGCGGCGGAGGACCTGCGGGTATTCCTCGCGCGCGGAGACCAAGGCATCAATTACGCCCGCGGCGTGTGGCATCACCCGCTGCTCGCGCTGGATGCGGTGTGCGACTTCGTCGTCATCGACCGCGCGGGCAACGGCCACAACTGCGACGAGATCACCCTCGACGAAGTCGTCCTGATCGAGCCCCCCCGCTAGGCGGTGCGCCCGGCCCGTAGCGACGCCGGGCCGTGGCAGGAACACGCTGTCACGGCCCGTGGACGGCGCGCGGATTCCCCACGGGGGGACCACCAACGAACAGGTGGCCAAGCCACGCCGCAAACAGCAGCAGAGCAAGCTTGACCATGAGCCATCCGGCGCTTTCCTGCTGATCGACGAGGTAGCTGTTGCACAATCGCTGCGGCGCGGCGAGGTAAAGCCACCCGAGCACGGCCAGCATGCTGATGAAGTTGGTCCACACGAATCCGCGGCCGATGATACCGAGCCGGCGCCACGCGAGCGCCAGCGGCACGCCGACGAGCGCCGGGAGACTGACGAACTTCGCCACCTCGACGAGCGGATGCGCGAGCGCGTCGTCGAGCGCACGCGGCAGCATCCACCAACTCGACGCGAAGAGCGCCACCACGACAAGCGGTATCGGGCCGCCGGCGATGGCGAGGAGCCGCTCCTGGTGGTGCGCCACGAGCAGGCGACAGGCAGCGAAGCCGATCGCGGCGAGAAGCGGAATCTGCACCAGCATGTGGCCACTCATCGTCGCTTCGAGCCAGCTCCGTACGGGCGGGGCCGCGAGCAACAGGTACAGCGCGCCGAGAGCGCAGAAGCGGATGCGGGCGCGATCGGGAGCAATGGCTGTCACAGTGCCTCCTCGAGCTTCGCGGCAAATTGCAGCGGCACATCGAGATCGCTGATCTCGACGAGCCGGCCGTCGCGGCCGACGAGGTGGATCGCGGCGTTGTGCTCGAAGCCGCCGAAGCGGTCGGCGATGACGACGACACCGAACGCCTCCAGCAACGCCCGCAGCTGCGCCGCATCGCGCACCCGCGCGAGCCGCCAGTGCTCGCCGTCGGCGCCGTGGGCGATGCCGTAAGCCTTGAGACTCGCGGGGTCGTCGCGCTCAGGGTCGAAGCTGATGCTCAGCAACGCGACATCGCGCCCAAGGGCATCGGCCGGCACGCGGTCGCGAATCTGCCGGAACGCCATGCCTAGGCTGTTGCAGATCGTGGTGCAGCGGGTGTAGATGAACTCGACCGCGAGCAGGCGTCCGCGGTAGTCGTCGATGCCGAAGACGCGGCCGTCCTGGTCTTCGAGGACGGCCGCGGGCAAGGGGCGCGGCGCGCGCAATACGTCTGCCCGCCGCGCGGTCTCCGCGGTGAATGCGGTGAAGCCGTCGGTGCCCCACCAGAAGGCGCCGCTACCGAGGACGGTCACCAGCGCCGTGACGGCGACGCTGTGCGCGACGCTAGTCATGTGCCGGGACTCATGCGGTGGCAGCGCGCGCGACCGGAGCGCGCTGGTAGTCGTGCCGCGCCAGTCCGATGCGGGAGAAGAAGCGGACGATGAACAGCAGCGACGAGGCGATCACCAGCATCGCGAACACCGCCCCGATGCGGTCGTACGGCACCCATTCGGGGAGATGGGCAGCGTAGCGGCGGGCGACGCTTTCCTTGCCGGAATACAGGAAGCTCAGCGTGAAGCCGAGCACCGACGAGGTGAAGAGCCAGAACGCGATGCGATCGAGCAGCCGATCGTCGGCCTCGTGGTCGGGCTTGCCGAGGTAGTACATGAAGCCGAACACCATCGTCACCATGCCGAGCAGCAAGTAGGTGTGAAAATGGCCCGGCACCCACAGCGTATTGTGCATCACATAGTTCACGGTGATGGTGCCGTCGATGAAGGCCGGCATCGCGCCCGCGGCCCAGCCGAACAGAGACAGGAAAAGCAGCTTCGACGCCATGTCCCAGCGGATGCCCGAGCGATACACGATCATCAGCGCCCCGTAGCCGGTGACGACCAGGATAGGCACGGTGTTGAGGTAGCCGATCACGTGGCCCATGACGAGCATCCATTTTGGAAACGCGAAATCCATCAGCAGGTGGTGCGGAAAGATGAACATCACCATCAGCGTCGAGGCGGTCCACGACGCGAGGAACACCTTGTTCGACTTCCACGGCCGCTGCGTGTAGCGCGGGAGGATTTCGTAGACCGCAATCACCGCCATGTAGATCGTCGCGTTGATGAAGATGTGGCCGAAGAAGTAGATCATGCCCTTCGCCAGCAGCGGATCGATGTCGAATCCCGGCACGTAGAGGTTCACCAGCATCATCGTCAGGATGCTCGCGCCGACGACCAGACCGATGACATTGACGATCGTGACCATCGCGCTGGCGACGACCGTCGGCGGCGGCGCCTTGCCGTCGTCGTGGCCGAAAAGCTGCGGCCAGCCGAGCGCGCGGGCGAAGTTGCCGTAGCGCGCGACGATCGCGCGGGCGATGTCCAGATGCAGCAGCAGGAATCCCACGCCGATGACGAGCAGCCCGCCCATGAAGAGTGCCGCGGCGCCCGGGCTCCACATGCCCATCGACTTGCCCGGCAGCGGGAACAGGAAGGTCCACGCGCCATGGAAGTGTCCGATCAGCACGCTGCCGAGGATCATCACGACGCCGGCAAGGAACAGCACGAGGTTGGCGATGAAGATGCGCGACGACAGGTCGACGTACTGGCGCAGGAAGTGCCACATCACCGACGCGCCGGCGATCGCGGCGATGCCGACCATGCCGGCGCCGTGCAGCGTCATCAGTTCGTAGAAGCGGTCCGCGCCGATCGAGATCCACTGCGCCTGCTCCAGCCGCATCAGCAGGCCGAAGACCATCATCAGCAGCAGCACTGCGGCGGAGGTCGCGAGATAGGCCAGCACGCCGGCCTTTGCCCCGTGGTCCGGGGTGTGTTCGTAGGTGTAGGTCGCCACGTTCATGTCCTCCGTTACTGAGCGACGACCCTGATCTCGGTCATCATGTTGTGGTGGGCGACGCCGCAGTACTCCATGCACAGGACCTTGTAGGTTCCGGCCTCGGTGAAGGTGTGGCGCAGCGTGTTCGTGTAGCCCGGCATCGCCTGCGTCTGCGCGACCAGATGCAGATTGGCGTCGTAGATGCCGAAACCGTGATTGACGTCCGCGCTGGTCACGCGAAACTCGACCGGCTGGCCCGCGGCGACGTGATCCCGGCTCAGTTCCCAGCGCCACTGGTAACCGGTCGCGTCGACGACCTGCACCGCCCCCGAACCGGTGCGTGCGCGTGCCGCGTCGTACGGCAGATCCAGCAGCGTGTAGATCATGGCCGGTCCGAATACCAGCACCAGCCCCCAGAACAGCCGCGTACGCAGGCGATAGGCGCTCTTCTGCAGCGGTGCGTAGTCTTCCTGGCGCCGGCCGGAATTGATGGCGACAAAGGCAAAGCCGAAGGCGACGAGCGTCATCAGCACTAGCGATATTTGCCAAGCGATTGGTTGCACGGTGAATTCTCCCTGTCATGCGATCGTTTTCGGGACGGAACGTCCCCCGTGCATTCACTTAGCCAGCACCGTGCCACCTTCTGCAAACGATTGATCCCAATCATTTTTCGTGGCCGCGATCGCTGTTGAAATGTGGTCGCCAGCACAACTGAACGTTCACGTTGAACGTTCAGACTGAACGGAAGGAGGATTTCGATGCCGAGTCTGGCGACCTTGAGGGTGTTTCTCGACAGCCTCGAAGAAGGCGTGCTGTTTCTGGATGCCACGCGCCGCGTGCTCGAGATAAATAGCGCCGCCGCGCGGATGATCGGGCGCGACAATCCGCGCGTGGTCGATGCACTGTGCCCGACCTTGTTCCCGGGAACGGAGTGCGCCCGCGCCTGCGAAGCACGCGGACAATGTTCGCTGACCCCGGCGAAGGGCGAGGACGACAAAATCCAGGACATCGTGATCCGCTCGCCGGCAGGCATCGACATCCCGCTGCGCATGTGGGCGATGCTGTTGCCGCCGAACGAATCCGGGCTGTACTGCGCGATCATCCTGCGCGACCGCTCGCGCGAGCTGGAACTGGAAGCCGAGGTGCGCGACCGCTGGCAGCTCGGCGGGCTCACCGGCCGCAGCCGTGCGATGCAGGACTTCTACCAGAAGGCGCTACGCGTCGCGGCAAGCGAAGCGAACGTGTTGATCACCGGCGAAAGCGGCGTCGGCAAGGAACTGGTCGCCCGCGCGCTGCACGACAATTCGCCGCGCGCAAAAGGCCCGTACGTGGCCGTGCATTGCGCTTCGCTGCCGGAGAACCTGCAGGAATCCGAACTCTTCGGTCACGCGAAAGGTTCGTTTTCCGGCGCCACCGGCGCGCGCATCGGCCGTTTCGAAGCGGCCAACGGCGGCACGCTGCTGCTCGACGAAATCGGCGAGATTTCTCCCGCGACGCAGACCCGGCTGCTGCGCGTGCTGCAGGAACGGGAGATCGTGCGTGTGGGGGAAAATCATCCGCGCAAGGTGGATGTACGCGTCATCGCGGCGACGCACCGCGATCTGGCTGCGATGGTCGCCCGCGGCGAGTTTCGTGAGGATCTTTATTACCGTCTGCACGTCCTGCCGCTGCACGTGCCGGCGTTACGAGAGCGCCGGGAGGACATCGCACTGCTCGCGAGCCAGTTGCTCGGCGAGCTGAGCGGACGCTACCACCGGCCCGAGCTGCGACTGTCGCCGGAGGCAATCGTGGCGATGGAGGCCTACGCCTGGCCCGGGAATGTACGGCAACTCTTCAACGCGCTGGAATATGCGGTCGTAAACTCGGATGGCGCGACGATCCTGCCGCGGCACCTGTTGCCCGACGTGGCGGCGCGGGCCGGATCGCCCCCTGCCGCGCACCCGCCCTTGCCGCTGACGCGCTACTATGCGACACCACTGACGCCGGACGAGGAGCACGCGCAGATCAATCGCATGCTCGACGCGTGCGGCGGAAACAAGGCCGAGGCCGCCCGTCGCCTCGGTATGTCGCGTACGACCTTGTGGAAGCGGCTCAACCGCGCCTGAGCCGATCGGCAACGGGCGCCCTGGCCCGGCAGGCAGGAGCGCCTATCGCGAACGCCCGTCGAAGTGCTTCACAGGCAAGGACGCGAGCTTCACGCCCTCCAGGCAACGCACGTTGATCGCCGCCATGCGGTTGCCCTGCGGATCCGTCCCTTCGCCGAACGGGTGGATGCCACAGGTCGGGCAGAAGCGATGCTTGATCGTGTGCGTGTTGAAGGTGTAGGTGCTGAGCTTGTCCTCCGGCGTCAGCAGGCGCAGCTTGTCGCGGGGAACGAACCACATCAACGCCCCCTTGCGCGTGCATATCGAGCAGTTGCAGTCCATCACCTGGGTAAGTTCGCCTTCGACCTCGAAGGCCACCTGTCCGCAATGGCAGCTCCCCTTGTAGATCATCACCTTGCTCCTTTCATCGGAATCGGCTCCGACGGAAACTCATAAGGGAATGTAGCCCAGCAATATGGCCGCCCCCAGCACGGAGAAAACACCGCCCAGGGCACCCAGGAGCAGCGGCGCCATCCACAGTTCGCGGAAGGATCTGATTCGCGCCTCATGGGGCCGCCCGGGATCGTAAAGGACACGGACCGACGCGCCAAGTGCGTACGCAGGCGGATTCGAATGGGCCAGCGCGCTGAAGCGCATCTGCGCCCCGCTACCCGCCGTGAAGGAAACGACCGGCCGATACGTGCGCGGATCTCCCGCTTCCATCGCGGGCTCCTCCTCCAGCGCGACAACCTCCCCGGGGGCCTCCCTGGCCGTTTCCAGAAACGCCCGCGTACGAGCCCCCTGGCGTGCGGCAATGGTCAGCAGCCCCGTCCCCGCGAGCAGGAAGATCACCGGCAAGACGACACCGAGGAAGAACTCGTCGGACACGGTCGGCCTCCACCCCCGCCCTTAGCCTGTGTGCCGATAGGTACCCGCCCCGTACTGCGCGGCGAGAAATTCCGGTAGGGCTTCGGCCTTGGCCGAAAGCGCCATCAGGTTCGGATGGTTCGCTGCCGGGACCACCTCGGGAAGCGTCTGCTGCGCGAAGTGCCACGCGATCGCCGTCGTCACGCCCGCCTGGTCGATCGTTTCGCTCGTCGCCGCCAGAGGTCGCCGCTTCACCTCCTGCTCCAATGCGCCAAAGGCGGCAAGCAGCTGTCCCGTCACGCGCTCGACCCACGGTTCGTGCCTTTTCTCGGGCGGACGCTGTCCACGCTCGTAGATGATCTGCACGCTCTTCTCGCACGCCGCCAGCGCCAGCCCGATCACGCGCAGCGCGCGCTGAAGCTCCGCCACGGACGTGGGCATCAGGCTGCGACCCGGCCGGGCGAGCGCTTCGGCATATTCCAGGATCAGCGTCGAGTCCATCAGCACCTCGCCGTCGTCGCAGATGAAGGTCGGCGCCTTCACGACGGGATTGATCGTCTGGAATTCGGGGAAATTGCGGAACACCGACAGCGACTGGTGTTCGAAGCGCAGCCCGAGAAGCTGCATGGAAACCGCCACGCGGCGGACGTAGGGCGAGTCGAGCATGCCGATCAGCTTCATTGTCACTCCTCGAGTGTACGAATCGAATCAGGCGGATGCGAGGGACCGACGACGCTCCGGGCCCGCCTCACGCCGCGGGAAGGTACATTGGATAGAGGATATCTTCCTCCCGCCGGATCCGGCTCACCAGGGCCTGCCCGATCGCAGCGAGATCCTTCCGGAATGCCCCGGCGAGTTCCGAGTGACGGCCCAGCTCCTTGTACTTGTCCAGGAAATCGACGACGACGCGTCCGATTCCGTCCATTTCATGTCGAAACTCGCGCATCAGCTGGTGACTGACCGCGTCCGGCCGCAGGAAATGCTCCAGATAGACGTAGAGCCGGACGTTTTCCTTGAGCAGGTGATCCATGAGCGCGATTCTGAACTCCTCCAGCCGCCTCTGCACGACATCGAGCCGCCCGCCGTCGAGGGCCGCAGTAATGGCCGAATGAATATCCAACAAAGCCACGTGATCCTGCATGAGTGTGGCGATCAGGGCCTGATCGTGCCGGATCTGCGTACCCGGCGCTGCGGCTCCCGTCGCCGGAGCGGCGGGCGCACGGACCGGCGCTAATCCGGATGAGTCGCCCGCTGCCACCGCGGCCGGCGCCGCCCCCTTGATCCTGCCGAACAGCTTGTCGAGTAGGAACATGTTTCCCTCAGTGAAACAACGGTCATTCGCCAACTCGAGCGCGGCCGGATTCCTGGGGCTGGACCAGTCCTTCTACGGATAAGGGATTCGAGCCGCCGATCGATCCAAAAAGCATACACGGCCTTCATGGCAGGTTCTACCATGAAGGAAACATGGGAATAGGCTTCCACGCCCGCGCCGCGAGTGCGGCTGCCTTGCGATCAGGGCGCCCGGCAATAGAACTTCGAATCGACCGCCATCACGGGAAAACTCGCCGGCAGGTCAGCTCGGGCGATTTCGCGGAAGCCACTTTTCTCGTAGAAGCGATGCGCTGCAAGAAACTTCGCCGTCGTGCCGAGAAACACGTCATGCACATCGCATGTCCGGCACCACTCCAGCAGGGTTTCAAGCAGGTGCCGCGCGACGCCATGCCCCCCGCCGCGGTGCGAGGCCTTCACGAACATCTTGCGCAATGCCGCCTGGTTCGCGCCGATATCGAGCAAGCCGATGGTCCCGACGGGCAGGCCGTCGTCCAGCGCAACCCAGAAATTGCCGCGCCCCTGTTGATAGAAGCCGGGGATGTTGCGCAGATCGGGTTGCCCTTCCAGCGTGATCGGGATACCGAATTCGGATTGCTGGATGGGCAGGATCACATCGACGACACCGTCGGCATGCGCCGGCGAGTAAGGGGCAATCTCGATCATTCCTTTTCCTCTCATGCATGACCTCCGGACAACCCTGTCCGGAGCGGATTCGCGTGGCTAGTCCTCGCCACCCCGGGTCTCGCGCTGGAGACGCTGCGCCGCTGCGTACAATTCCTCGAAGGCAAGGGGCGACACGTTGAAGGTCCTGTCGCTGCTCGCCGTCGCCAGTCGGGTCCCGTCCGGGCTGAAGGCGAGGTCGCGCACGTCGTTCTTGTGCACGGTGATGGTCTTCACGAGTTCGAGCTTGTCCATGTCGAAGACCCTCACCCCGGCATCGTTGCACGCGACGGCAAGCTGCCTGCCGTCATGGCTGTATGCGATTGCGGCACAGTAACGAACGCCGTCGATGGTGAAGGTGGCGACGGGCTCGGCATTTGGCTGCCCGAAGGCGCTGACCGGCCACAGGTACACACGGCGCTGCACGAGCGCGGCGACATGGGCGCCATCGGGGCTGAAGGCGAACTCGGCGAAGCGCGTCCCGAGCTTGCGCGCCGCCTCCGGAAGCTCGATCGTGCCGACATTCCGCGCAGCGAAGTCCCACAACTGGAGCTTGCCATCGAAGCCACTGGTCGCCCACTGTTCCTTGCCCGGATGGAAAGCGACGGACGAGGCCTGGATGATGCTCTTGCCGCCATGCGATACCGATACGGCGCGATAACCGCTGTCATCGAGTTCGTACAGCCACGCGTAGCCATCGGCGCCCGAACTCGCGAGCCGCTTGCCGTCGGGGCTGAACGCCAGCCCCCGCAACTGATCCTTGTGCTTTTGCAGGATGGCCGTCTGGGCGCCACTCGCCACGTCCCAAAGCCTGACCGTGTTGTCCAGCCCGGCGGTCGCGACCTGCGCGCCTCCTGGAGCAAAAGCGACACGGAACACCTGACCGGTATGCCCACGCAGCATGTGGCGCAGGACCGGCGAACCGCCGGACAGATCCCAGATCCTTGCCGTGCGGTCGCCGCTGCCCGTGACGAGCTGGCGTCCATCGGCGCTGAATGCGAGGCTGGTGACGGTCTTGAAGTGGCCCTCGATGTTCCAGAACTTTACCGTTCCGTCGCGACTCGCAGTGGCCACATGGCGGCCGTCCGGAGTGAACTTGACCGCCTCGACAAAGGACGTATGGCCGACCAGCGTCAGCAGGTTTTCGCCGGTTTCGCTGTCCCAGATCCTGGCCGTGGAGTCGCCCGCGGAACTTGCGAGGTACCTGCCCTCCGGGCTCGCGGCCACATCCCGTACCCGGTCGCCGTGACCGGCAAGGATGCGCATGCTCCAGTCCGGATGCAGTGAAAGTTCGGCACCGGGCGGCGGGTTCGATTCGCCCACCCGGGCGAGCAGCTCGTCGAGCGTCTCGCCGGCAGGCTGCCACACGCGCACCCACGCGTCGCGGCTGGCGGTGACCAGGGATTTTCCGCCGTGCGTGAACGCCACGGCATCGCTCGCCTCGGTGAGCGGCAGCCGCAGGATCTCGGCGCCGGTTGTCAGGCTCCACATGCCGGCGGCGGTTCGGTCCCCCTCGCCCCGCTCCACGCAAGCCGTCGCCAGGCAACAGCCGTCCGGGCTGAAGGCGAGCCCCATGACCCACGCGCCACCGACATCGAGGGTGGTGAGCGGCACCGTTTCGGTCGCGGAGTCATCAAGCTCCCACACCTTGATCACACGCCCCTTGTGTTCCTTGTCACCGGCACCGCCCGTCGCAAGGCGCCTGCCATCCTGGCTGACGGCGAAGGCGCTGTAGATCGGGCTTCCGTGCTCGAATGTGCGGAGCGGTGTCTGCGGCGCATCGACCGCCCAGAGGTAGGCCTTGTCCTCGGCCGAGGTCACGAGCCGGTCGCCCGCGGGCAGGAAGGCGACATTGCGGACCCACTTGTCGTGAGCGAACGACGTCAGGGGTTCTCGCGGGCGCCCTTCGGCAATGTTCCACAGCTTGACCGTCTTGTCCTGGTCCGCCGTGGCCAGCCGGCGCCCGTCGGGGCTGAACGCCAGGTCCGACACCCATTTCTTGCTCACCGGCAAGGTCCACACCAGGCGGGAGGCCTGGATCGCCTGACGCAAGGCATCCTCGGCCACAGCCGTCGGCGCCAGCCCGATCCGCGCCGCGAAGGTCGGCGACAGGCCGAATGGTGCCGTCGCTTCGACCGCTTCGAGGGCGAGATCGAGTGCGCGCCCCGCATCGAAGGGCGCGATGGAGATCGATTCGGCCGCCTTCTGGTTCGCCCCGGAGCGCCGCTCCTCCCACGACGCGTAGATCCAGCCGGTGACTGCAGCGCCGGCCATCACGCCCAACGCGAACAGCCATTGGCGCAGCGCGCGCTTCGCGGCCTGCTCGCGCGCCTGCCTGACCTCGGCGGCTCGCCCCTGGTCGGCAACGTAGCGCCGGCGCCAGTCGAGAATCGCCGGCGCAAGCACGTCGTGGAACACCTCGTAGCGCGTCGCGTCCGGACGGTCGGGCACGGCAACGGTGCGCAGGATGCGGTTTCGCGCATCGGAGAGCGACCCCAGGACCTCGGGCACCTTGGGTGCCAGCTCGCCCGCCCAGCTGGTGAGGTCGGCCGCGCTGCAGGCGACCTTGCTGCCGGTCGGGGTGACGAGGCGATCGAAGAAGGTGGCGCACACCGCCTGACTGGTCTCGTCCAGTCGGGCCATCGCATTGTCCAGGTGCGTGCGGACGATCTCGTTCGCGCCTTTCAGGCGGTCCAGCGTGGCTCGCCGCAGGGTGTACGAATGCGCTTCGCGCTCCTCCTCCCACAGCCGGACCATCACGAGCTGGAGGAAAGGCGCCTCGATGTAGCCATCGTCCGCCTGCCTACCGCCGCTGCCGCCGTGGCGACCCGCCGACACCTCGCCGATGCGCACCTGGCGCAGCAGCTCGTCGATCAACCCGTCCTCGATGTCGACGCGCGGCTGCCCCGGCGCCTGCCTGGCGTTCCACACCTCGAGCGGCTTGCGGATGGCGACGGCGGCCCCGGCAGTGTCGAGATGATTCAGCCGCAGGCGGTTGCTCATCAGGTTGTGAATGCGTTCCTGGAAGCGGTCGAGCTTGGAGAGGCTGTCGTCGCGCAAGGCGATGAGAAAGCCGACATCGACGTCATCGCGATTCACCGCACGGGCGAACTGCGCTTCGAAGGAGTTCGGGTCGGTGGACTTGGGGTGGTAGAGGAAGTACTCCTCGAACTGGTCGAAGAGCACCAGGACGGGGCCGTGGGCCGCCTCGCCGCAGGCCCGCAGGACTTCGTCGAAGGGCAGCGACTCCGCCGGCTTCGGCTGGTCCGCATGCTGCGCCCACACGGCGTCGATGCACGCACGCGTCAGAGCAAGCTGGAAGTCGCGGTCCACCCAGTTGCGGAACACGACCACGGGGGTTTTCGGCCGTTCGCGACGCAACTGCGGAATCACCCCCGCCAACAACACCGAACTCTTGCCGACGCCGCTGGCGCCGTAAAGGATCGTCAGCGGCGAGGACAGCAGGTTGGAGATGATGATGTGCTGGTCGCGCTCGCGTCCGAAAAAGAATTCGTGGTCGCGCTCCTCGAACGGCTGCAAGCCCACGTAGGGGCAGCGCACCCGTTCGTCGCTGTCCGCACTCACGGCGTCATCCTCGAACGCAGGGTGCGGACAAACTCGTCTATCGTCACCTCATAGGGGTACACCCCGCGCTTCTGCCAGAACTTGAGCTCGAGTTCCGAGAACTGGTCGTCGATGGCCCAGGACTGGATCTCGTCGTCCCCTGCCGCGGCCGCCCGCTTGGCGAAGAAACGATTGAGGCTCTGCAGGATCGTGCGGAAGCTCCAGTCACGCAGGCTGTAACCGAGAAACAGCAGGTTGCGGTCGCGGCAATGCGTGGCGAACAGTGCCGGAATCGCGGACTTGCTGGCGATGCGCGACAGCAACTCCACGTAGTCCGATTCGGTGATCACGAAGCTGTCCCATTCGGACGTCTCGGGCAGGATCGACCCGTGCATCTTGAAGATCACGGTGGTCGTGTCGAGATCGATATAGAGCTCGTTGGGCGCCGGCGTCTGCGGCTGCGCGGCCCCATGCGGCCACCACAGGACGGCATTGCCGAGATCCTTCAATTCGGAATAGACGACCAGGTCATAGGGCCGCTGGGCGGCGCGGAAAGCCTGCTCGATCTGGGTGTCGTAGTTGCTCGTGATGATCAGCAGCGGCCGCGACACTTCCGCCAGGAATCCGTACAGCGAAGGAATGGCGACCCCGGCGACTGCCTGCGGCGCAAGGATCTGGCGCAGGCGCTCATGCAGCGCGTCGCGCGTGTGGAAGGCCTCGTAGTACGACGCGACTTCGGCGAGTTGATCGCGCTCCTTCTCCGACGGGAACTCGGTATCGTCCGCGAGAAAGAGCGAAAGCTCCGCACCGCTGGGCAGGAACCTGAGCTCCTGCGGATTCCAGCGGACATCGGGCGGACGCCCGGAGTGGCTGATGCCGTTGCCGATGATCGGCACGACCATGCCCGAATTCAGCGCCTTGACGATGCGCCCGTACGGCGGCGGCGCCTTGATCCGGGGCGCCCGCGCATCCGTTTTCCCTGCGGCGAGTTGATGTTCGATGAACGCCCGCAGGTCGAGTCGCAGGCGATCGCGAAATTCCTGCGGGGTGTCGTATTCGGCGTAGCCCCCCTTCAACGATCCATCCGGGTTGCGGAACCGGTCGAAGAACGTCTTTACCCGGCGGAACTGCTGCACCCGCTCGTCGAAATCGGGATCGTTCGGATCACCGAAATCGGGCTTGCCCTTGCGGTGATAGACGAGGATGAAAGGCGGCGGTTTGGCCGCCAGCGCATCCTCGTACTCCCATTCGGTGCCGGAAAGATACGGGCTGCCGTCGGGCCGGGTGCAGGTATCCGGCAGCCGCGTGCCGAGCCGCGACCACAGGATGACGATGACGGCGTCGCATTCCGATGGCTTCGCCAGGCCGCGATTGACCGCATCCTGCGGGCTGAGGGTGGCGGGCATCGACACGGGCGCAGCCGGATCGTCCCAGCGCATCGCCTCGCATGTGATCTGGCCGCGCAGCAGCGGGTCTTTCGGCAGTTCCTGCTCGATGACCTGCTGCGCGAAGGTGCGCTCGTCGGCGACATCTCCCGGTGAGGACAGGAAAAAACGGAGATGCAGCATGTGCGCGCCCTCCCCGAAATACGTTTGTACTATCCCGGGAAATATAGCTCATACCATCAGGTTTGCCGGCGCAGCACATTCTCCTGTCACGATGCCGTTGGAGTTGCCGTGGCGAAGCACGACCGCAGGTCAGCGGCTGCAGGACGCCCGCACGTGCGACGGGAAGGCCAGCACGAGGAAGGTCAGCATCAGCACGGCGACCAGCAGCGGCCAGAAGGCCGGCGGGCGCGAGAAGCTGAAGTGCTCGACGAGCACGCTCCCGACGCGGTAGAGCTGGTAGGCGGCCGCCCCCATGCCGAGCCACCACGCCCAGCGATAGTGTTTCAGCAGCCCCCATGCGACCAGGATGCCGATCAGCCCCATGATCCACGTCAGGGGCTGCGAGAAGCTGAAGCGCAGCATGAAGGCGTCGCCCGACAGGGCGATACGGATCACGGTACCGCCAAGCACGATGGCGGAGAAGGCCACGGCGGTCGCCGCGGCAAGGTGAATGCGGGTGATGGCCATAAGACTCGCGGTGAGTTGAACGATAGTCGCGCACGACGGGCGGAACCGTCCACCGCAGCGCGGCAGCAATTTTGCATCAAGCCGCGCTCATTCGGCATGCCCGATACACGACTCAAACGACGTTCAGCATTTCGGCGGCGAGGCGATCGAGGTTCTGTTCGTTCGCCTCGGTCACGAAGTTGGCAATGCGCTGCTTCTCCGCCGCCGTATCGAATACCTGGCGCCAGCCGACCAGCGTCCGTTCGCCCTGCGCCGTCAGCGTGATCGTCAGCTCGAAATGATGACCGACGACATGCTCGACCACGATCCGCTCCGGCGCGACGACGTCGATGAACACGCTTTCGTTCGGGTAGTTTCTGCCATCCGGTCCGTGCATGATGAAGCGCCACCTGCCGCCGGACCGGAAATCAAATTCCTCGAAAGTATTGCTGAAGCCTTTCGGCCCCCACCAGCGCGCGAGGTGCGCAGGATCGCTGAAGGCCCGGAAGACGCGCTCGCGCGGCGCGTCGATCAGGCGCGAATGCACGAACGCGCGGTCGGCCGTGGATTCGGTAGTGCGTGCGGGTTCTTCGCTCATGCTCGTCCTCCTGTCGTCGCCACGACCGATCCCTATGCAGACAATGACGGACGGGCGTAACTCACCGTCAGCATCTCCCACTGATGCCCATCCGGCTCGTTCCAATAGACATTGCCGTAGTCCGCGCCCACCTGCCAATCCACGGGACCGCGCACCGTACTGCGGAAAGCGATTCCCGCAGCCCGGATCCGTCCGAGGATGGCACCGAACTCCTCCTCGCTCACACGGAAACAGTAGTGGTGCACGGGAAAGGTCTCGTCCGTCTCGAAGAAATCCAGGGTCAAGCCGTCGTTCAGGTACACCGGCGCGAACGGCCCGATACCCGCTTCCGCCCAAGGCACCCCGAGCAGATCTCCCAACAGTCTGGCCGATGCCGCCTTGTTGCGGCACGGCACGATGAAGTGATCGAGTCGTATCGTCATCCTACGCTTCCGCCTCCATGAGATGCCTCAATCGGGACGGACCCCGCGCCGCACGTCCGTCCGATATGCGACGGCACTCAGCCCGCAATGTTCCCGCAAGAGATGCTCCGGTTACCGTCCGCCGGGGCCGTGAGGACATTGATCGCGTGAGGGGTGTCGCGCAGTTTCTGCAGCGATACCGGGGCGACGTTGGTGAGCGTGACCGGTCCGCGATAGGCGGCAATCGCACCCGGCCGCCCGAGAGGACTCGCAAGCACGTGATCATTCAGCTCGTAGGCGGGACGCTCGCTCATGGCCTCGCAGCGCCCCCCGTGGATGTATGTGTAGAGATGGATCGGGCGGGAAGCGTAGCTTGGCACGTTACTCAGCTGCAGCGTGACCGTCGTCTCGCCGCCGCGCGAGACGAGCATCGCGTTCCCGACGCGTCCCGTGTTGTACCGCGTTGCGGTCAGCGGCACTTGCAGGATCTCCGCGGCCGCCCCCTTCGTTTCCCGCCCCCCTTCCGTACCCGCGCATCCGCCTAGGACAGCGATCAGCGCCAGTCCCGGCACAAACCAGATCTTGCCCATTGTCGTCTCCTTGCAGACAAGGGAATCACGTTTGTTTGACCACTGACGCGCCCAATCGGTCGCAGCTTGTGTTCCGGCAGACATGACAGGCGCCTTTCGCCGTTAAACACTGCACGCGAGCAAGCACGGACACGGGCCGATCGTTTGCGCCCGGAGCCCTGATAGTGTGACACTAGCGCAGCGCCCCACGACGCGCACTCCGGATTCCCTGTAACGACGCCCGGCGGCTCCGGCGGAGACGAGACGCACGCATGTACAACGAGTATTTCGGGTTTTCCGCGGCGCCCTTCTCGATCGCGCCCGATCCGCGCTACCTCTTCATGAGTGAACGTCATCGCGAAGCGCTCGCGCACCTGTTGTACGGGCTGCGCGTCGATGGCGGCTTCGTGCTGCTGACCGGCGAGGTCGGCACGGGCAAGACGACGATCTGCCGCTGCCTGCTCGAGCAGGTGCCGGACGGCTGCGACATCGCCTTCATCCTGAACCCCAAGCTCGACACCGTGGAGTTGCTCGCGACGCTGTGCGACGAGCTGCATGTGCCGGTCGCCGCGGGCGAGCGCTCGATCAAGGTGCTGGTGGATCGCATCAACCGCCATCTGCTCGACGCCAACGCGCGCGGGCGCAAGACGGTGCTGATCGTCGACGAGGCGCAGAACCTGTCGAACGAGGTCCTGGAACAGCTGCGCCTGCTCACCAACCTCGAGACCCACGAGCGCAAGCTGCTGCAGATCATCCTGCTGGGCCAGCCGGAGCTGCGCGAACGTCTCGCGCAGCCGGAACTGCGGCAGCTCGCGCAACGCATCGTCGCGCGCTATCACCTGGAACCGCTGTCGCGACAGGAAGTAGGCGCGTACGTGAATCACCGCCTGGCGGTCGCCGGTGGGCAGCAGCGGCTGTTTCCGGACGCGGTGATCGACCGCCTGTTCCGCCTGAGCGGCGGCACGCCGCGGCTCATCAACGTGATCTGCGACCGAGCGCTGCTCGGCGCCTACGTCGAAGGCAAGACGAGCGTCGGGCGCAGCACGCTCGACAAGGCGGCGGGCGAAGTGCTGGGCTCCGTGCCGCAGGCATTCGCGGCACGGCGGATCGCGCTGGCCTCGGTTCTCGGCATCGCCCTCGCGGGCGGCGCGGCCGCGGCCTGGCATTACGGCCTTTCGGATCCCTCAATCGGAACGGCAACACCCGTCGCAGCGGCCCCCGCGACGTCCGCGGAACCTGCTGCGCCCCCTGCTCCGGACCGCAAGGCGGACGACGCCGCGAGCACCGAGGCTGGCGCGCCGCCTGTCGCCACTGCGGCGGAACCGCCCCCGGCGCCGATCGCCTGGCCCAGGCCCGAGGAACACTGGCTGCACGAGGTGATGGCCGTACATAGCCTGTTCGCGCTGTGGGGGCTGGACGCACGGCTGGTGGGCATCGACGACGCCTGCCGCCTTGCCGCGCACCGCGATTTCGGCTGCCTGCGGCGCGACGGCGGGCTGGACGAGCTGCGGGCAATGAACGCGCCGGCCATCGTCGAACTGCGCCAACCCGACGGCCCGAACTTCCTCGCGACGCTGCTTGCGATCGACGGCGAACGCGCCCGCATCTCGTTCGCCGGCGACACGCGCGAGGTAGCGCTCGACAGCCTGCGGCAGCAATGGCACGGCCACTACACGCTGCTGTGGCGGATGCCGTCCGGATGGCACCGCACCGTCGGCACCGGCATGCGCGGCGCCGACGTGGCGTGGGTGGTGCGCCAGCTCGGGCGCTGGGAGGGCCTCGCGGAGCCCGAAGCGCCGGCCGGCACCTACACCGCCCGGATCGAGGAGCGCATGCGCGCCTTCCAGCGCAGCACCGGGCTGCCCGAAGACGGGGTGGTCGGCCCGCTGACCATCGTGCGCCTCGCGGCCCTGGCCGACCCCGGCACGCCCGTCCTGACGAAGCAGGCCCCATAGCATGTCCTACATCCTCGAAGCCCTGCAGAAATCCGAGCACGCGCGCCATCGCGGCAAGGTGCCGGACCTCAACACCCTTCCCGAGACCACGCCGAGCGCGACGGCTCACACGGCCACGCCCCGCCCGCCCTACCTCGCAGCAGGTTTCGCGCTCGCACTCGCGGCGGCCATTCTCGGCTGGTGGCGCCCGTGGCAGGCAGCGCCGGCGCCCGTCGCAAAGGCTGCGGAAACGCCGCAGCAGACCGTGGGGGCACAACCCATACCGCAACCGCCCCCCCCGCCGCAGGCAATACAGGAGGTGCCGGCGGGCCCGAGCCAGTCCGCCACCGCCCCCACCGCCCTCGCTGAACCTGCAGCGCCGCAGGCGGTGGCGCCGCAGCCTGCTCCGCTTGCCGCTGCCGCACCCGCCTCACAACCGACACTCGCGCCCCTCGCCCCTGTGCGCCCATCGGCGGCGGCCCCCGAAGCGACGAAAACCGCTGCACCCGTATCCAGAGCACGCCGCGAACCGCCGGAACCCGAAATCCAAACGCTGGCCGCCGACGTCGCACCGGTCCGCCGCAGCGAGTCCGGTTCGCGGAGGTCGGCCGAGTCTGCGCCCCCCTCACCGTCTCCCGCTCCCGCCGCCACACGCATCGCCACCGCAAGTCCTGCAGCACCTGCACCGGCAGCCAACCGCAAACGATCGGACGGACGCATCCTGAGCATCCACGAACTGCCGCCCGCGGTACGCGGCAGCCTGCCGCGCCTCGACATTTCCGGCTTCGCGGCAGCGCCGGACTCGGGCAAGCGCATGGTCGTGATCAACGACCGGCTGGTGCAGGAAGGCGAGGAAGTCGTGCCGGGCGTGACGCTCACCAGCGCCGAGAAGGACGGCGTGGTGCTCGACTTCCAGGGCTACCGCTTCCGCGCCCAGCAATAGGCGCGGATGGCCTAGAGCTAGCCGCGCTCCCAGTAGCCCGCCGTGTTGTAGATGCCCTTCAGGTATTCAATGAAGTGCCGCACCTTGGCCGGCAGGTAGCGCTGCTGCGGATACACGGCCTGGATGTCGTAGGTGGGCGCAGCGAACTCGTCGAGCACGGTCACGAGTTCGCCGCGCTTGAGCTCGGCCTGGATCTCCCAGGTCGAACGCCAGCCGATTCCGAGCCCCTGCCTGACCCAGCTATACAGGAGCTCGCCGTCGTTGCAGTCGAGGTCGCCATCGACGCGCACCGCGACCAGTTTGCCGTCGCGCACGAAGCTCCAGCCGCGCTGTTGCCCGCCTTGCAGGTTGAACGCGAGGCAATTGTGGTGCGCCAGATCCTCCAGCACACGCGGCTCGCCGTGCCGCGCAAAATAGTCCGGCGTGCCGCAGACGACGCGCCGGTTGGGGAAGAGGCGGACGGCGACATAGTTCGGATCGGTGACCTCGCCGATGCGGATGCCCATGTCGTAGCCCTCGCGCACCAGATCGACGACGCTGTCGGTGAGGTTGAACGACAGCTTGAGCTCGGGATAGCGCGCCTTGAAGGCCGGCGCATGGGCGGCGACGTGGCGGCGGCCGAAGGCCGCGGGGGCGGACACGACGAGGTGTCCGCGCACGGTGTCGCGCCCGGCGCTGACGCTGGTCTCGGCCTCGTCGAACTCGTGGATCAGGTGGCGGCACTGCTCGAGGAACTGCTCGCCGAGGTCGGTGAGCGTGAGGCCGCGCGTCGAGCGGTGCATCAGGCGCACCCCGAGACGCTTCTCGAGGCCGTCGAGGCGGCGGCCCATGACGACCGGCGTCACGCCTTCGACCAGCGCGGCGGCGGCGAAGCTGCCCTTTTCGGCGACGAGGACGAAGCTGCGGATTTCGGTGTAGCGGTCCATCGGGGGTCCGGTCAGTCGTGCGAACGGTTCGGGAACCGGCGCCGCCGCTCGTGCTCAGCGAGCCGTTCGGCGAATTGTACGAGCCCGGCATGCTCGGCCATCTCGCGCGGGGTCTCGTAGTCGTCGATGCGCGTGCGCAGCGTCGGGTCCGCCCCCGCCTCGAGCAGACGTTCCAGCACAGCGAAATTGCGTTCGCCCACCGCCATGTGCAGCGCGGTGTAGTCGTTGATGCCGCGCTGGTCGGGATCCGCGCCGAAGGCGAGCAGCAGCTCGACGATCTCCGCCACGTCCTTGCGTCCGGGCACGCCGGGATGCGGATTCGTGCACGACAGCGCCGCGATCAGCGACGGAAAGCCGCCATCGTCCGGCGCATTCGGATCCGCGCCGATCTCCAGCAGCGCACGGATGAACACCAGCGGGCTGTGGTAGATCGCGTACTCTAGGCAGGAGCCGACCGTGAGCGGCATCGGTCCGTTCGGCACATCCGCCGGGTCATCGACCGCGGCCCGCAGGGCGGCGAGATCGCCGCAGCGGAAGGCCGCGTCGATCTTTGCGAACTGCCGGTATTCGGCGCAGCGCTCGTCATCCTGCCTGGCCATGGTTCCCCCGCTCGTCCGGGCGCAGGCATTGGGCCGCGCTCACCACCGGCGCCCCTGTCGCACGCTGCTCGAAGCCCTTCGCCTCGAATGCGATCTCGCCCTTGGGCCAGTTGATCGCGATGTTCCACACCTGCGCCACATAGCGCTCCCGCGGCTCGTCGCGGCGCTCGATGGCATGGATCGAAAACGGCCCCATCGCCGCGCCCGGGCTTGCGTAGTCGAGCGCCAGCCGCAGGTTCGTGACTTCAAGAAAGCGCAACGTGGCGGGAACGATACGAAAGCTGCACCCCTGCGCCTCGCAGAGCCACTCGACGATGTAGTCCAGGTCGAGGATCAGTTCGCCGGCGCCGTATTCCCCCTCGACGACACGCAGCCCATGGACATTGCAGTCATGCCATGACATCTCGTCGAAGTGGCGGTCAGTCCAGAGGTATTCGGGCATCGGGACGGAGTATGTGGGTTGGGTGCGACGCGGTGTGCATTCCCCACCGCGCCTGCTATGTCAGCCACTCTACAGGATGCGGCGGACAACGGGCCGGTGCGGCTTGCGGCGGGCCACTTCCTCGAACCCGGCGGCGTCATACATCGACTTGGCGCCGAACCACATCGCATCGTCGCGGGACCGCTCCGACTGATCCACCGGATAGGCCTCCAGCACGCGTGCGCCGCACTGCGCAGCGTAGGCGATCGCCCCCTCCAGCAGCCCACGCGCCACGCCCTGGCCGCGGTATTGCGACGGCACGACGAAGCACACGATCGACCACACGGGCTGCTCATCGACGGCCTTCATCACCGGCGAACGCCCGAGCCGCGCGAAGTCCTCGCGCGGGCCGAGCGACACCCAGCCGACGGGCGCCCCGTCGCGATACGCGATCAGGCCCGGCGGCGGCCCCTCGGCCACCACCGCCCGGAAGCGGGCATGCCAGGCCTGCGCCCTCTTCATGCCATCCACTTCGGGACCGCGCGGACCGCTGAGGCGGTAGTACATGCACCAGCAGCCGCGGGCGACGGAACAGCCCCTGGCATTGAACACGGTCTCGAAGTCGGACCAGCGTTCCGGCGTGAGGGGTTCGATGGTCAGCTTCAGGCGGGAAATTCTACGCCCGCGTCCGCCCCCTCGGTCAGATCGCTGCCCCGGCGGCGCCCGTACCGCGTAGCGCACGCGGACGGTACAGACGGCGCAGCAGGCGGCCCGCCCAGCGAATCGGCCACGGCGCATCAGCGACGAGGCGCACGTTGCCACGCGGCACCCCCTCGATCAGCACCAAGCCCTTGCTGAAGACGCGCATCCCCTCGCCCGCGACGAGGAAGAAATCGCCCGCCTGCCCTTCGACCGTCACCCAGATCCGGCCGTGGGTGCATTCGACACGCAGCCCGCTCGCGTCGCGCAAGGCGAGCGGACTCCATTCGTCCAGTTGGATCGTTCCGCTGCTCGATAACATCCGCATGATCGCTCTCCTGAAATCGTCATTGATCGCGCAATGCCAGTCTAGGAATCGCGACCAATTCAGTACAGACACACGGAAACGAAATTGACATCGATACAGTCAGCAGTTTTTTTGAAGTGTACTGGTCGGAAATGGGGGCAACTGTGCCTTTCGGTCGCGGACGGCCGGCGAGACAATGCAAAGCGACGGTTTGCCGGGACGGGATGGACATGGACCAACGCACGCTGCGCTATGAACAGCTCGCCGACGAGCTGGCCGGCATGATCGCGGAGCGCATCCTGCGCCCGGGCGATCGGCTGCCCTCCGTGCGCACGATGGCGCGGGAGAAGAAGCTGTCGATTTCGACCGTCGTGCAGGCGCTGCGGCAGCTGGAGGAGCGCGGCCAGATCGAGGCGCGGCCGCAGTCCGGCTTCTTCGTGCGGCCGCCCGCCGCCTGCCACAACACCCAGCTCGAACCGCAAGCGCGGCCGCGCCGCAGCCGCCCGGTGGCGGTCGCCATCAGCAGCCGGCTGATGCGCGTAGTCACACTGAACAGCCGCCCCGACATGGTGCCGCTCGGCGCCGCCCTCCCCGCCCCCGAACTGCTGCCGATCGCGCCGCTGCAGCGGCTGTACGGGCAGATCGGGCGGCGTGCCGAGCACCTCCTCGATGCGGCGAGCCACTCCATGCTCAACCACCCCGAGCTAGTGCGCCAACTCGTGCGACATTCGTTGACCTGGGGCCAGGCGCTCGCGGCCGACGAGATCGTTGTCACCAATTCCTGCACCGAGGCCCTGCTGTTGTGCCTGCGCGCGGTCACGAAGCCGGGCGATACGGTCGCGGTCGAATCACCGTCCTACTACCTGATGTTGCAGTTGCTGGAGCAGCTGGGACTGAAGGCGCTGGAGATCCCGACCCACCCGCGGCTCGGCCTGTCGGTCGATGCGCTCGAGATCGCCAGCCGCGAGCGGCGCATCGCCGCGTGCCTGCTCGTGACCAACTTCAACAATCCCCTGTGCAGCCTGATGCCCGACGAGGAAAAGCGCCGCCTCGCCGCGCTGACCGCCGAGCGCGGCATCCCGGTGATCGAGGACGACATCTTCGGCGAACTCTACTTCGGCCCGCAGCGCCCGTGGCCGCTCAAGTCCTTCGATACCACCGGCAACGTGATGCTGTGCTCGTCGATGTCGAAGACGCTGATCCCGTCGCTGCGTCTCGGCTACGTCGCGGCCGGGCGTTACCACGCCGAAGTGCTGTTGCAGAAGACGCTGACCTCGGGCGCGACGAACCCCGTGACGCAGGCGGTTGCCGCACGCTATCTCGAATCGACGGCCTCGGACCGCCACCTGCGCTTCCTGCGCCGCGCCTTCCACAAACAGGTCATGCAGATGTCGGAGGCGGTGTTGCGTTACTTTCCGGCGGGAACGCGCATCTCGCAGCCGCAGGGCGGCTTCGTGCTGTGGGTCGAGCTACCGGCCGGCGGCGACGGCATGGCGCTGTTCGAGGACGCGGCGCAGGCCGGCATCGCGATCGTGCCCGGAGAACTCTTCTCCGCCGCCGCCCACTTCCGCAACTGCCTGCGCCTGAATTGCGGCAACCCGTGGTCGCCGCGCATCGAGGACGCGATCCGGCGCCTCGGGGCGTTCGCGGCGGCTCAGTTCGCCGCGGATCGCAGGGCGGACGCCCCTAAGGCCGAAGTTGCCAACTGCACCGCCGCATGACCCTGGCCGAGCCGAGGCGCGGTCATTCGCGGTTGTCCTTCGCCAGCGCGGCGTCGCGTTGACTGGCTTCAAATGCCGATGACTGTGCCTGCGCAGCCTTCAACTGCTCCGGAGTCAGGCCGCGTGCAACGTCCGCGCGATGTCGTACCGCATCGACCTGCAGCGCCGCGGCCGCACGATTGAACCACACATAGGCGAGCACCGGATCCCGCGGAATACCGAGGCCGTCACGGTACAGCCGACCCAGCTCGAGCATCCCGTCGGGGTCGCCCCGTTCGGCTGCCGTCCGGATCCATTTCACCGCCTGGCCGTAGTCCTGCAGCACACCGAAGCCGCTACGGTAGAGTTTTCCGAGCATCACCATCGCCGCGGGATGGTCCTTCTCCGCCGCCGATTGCAGCCACCGCACCGCTTCGGTCGCTTGCTCGCCGGCCTGCACACCGCCGAACAGCAGGACCTTCGCAATACGGACCTGGGCCTCGGCATCCCCCTCCTGCGCCGCCCTCAGCGTATGGGGATCGATCGCAGTTGCCGCCGGGACGGGCTCATGTGCCGCGTCTCCGTCCACTCGCGGCTCGCCGAACGCCCAAAACACGCCGATAGCGATGATCAACAGGGGCAGCGCCCCCGCCGAAAACCCGAAGCGTCGGCCCGACGACTCGCGGGGCGCCCAAAAACGGTGGTGACAGGCGCGGCAACGATACGGCCGAAGCCCAGGATTCGTCTGCCTCTCGACGTCCGACCGCCAACCGGACTTGCGACAGTCCTGGCTCATGCAAGCGGGGCATGTGACGTTTGCGTGAAGTGTCATCCTGGCTTCGCAAGCTCAGTATGCAAGTTCGGGCGGTCCGTCTGACCGGTCATCGATTCGTCCAGCCAGATTATGCGCTGTCCCGCCCATGAATGATCGGCACGTTGCGGCAATTGGTCGCCGGACGAAACAAGGGGCGGCCAGGGACATCAGTCCCTGGC
>NZ_WTVS01000049.1 GCF_012911005.2 Aromatoleum toluolicum
CCCCTGCCGAGTAAGCGCATGCAAGCACGACAACTTCCGGCCCAGCGCGGCTTCGCGTGGCTCGGCGAAGGCCTGCAACTGTGGCGACGCAACCCCGCGCTGCTCACCTTCGCGTCCTTCGGCTACCTGCTGCTGCTGATCCTCGTCAGCGTCGCGCCGTTCATCGGGCAGGTCCTCGCGTCGCTGCTGATGCCCGTCCTGTCGCTGGGCGTGCTCAACACCTGCCGGGCCATCGACGCCGGCCGCAAGGCGGGGCCGGACGTGCTGTTCTCCGGCTTCCAGCAGAATCTCCCCGCGCTGGTCGCGATCGGCGGCCTCTACCTTGCCGGCAGCCTGCTGGTGCTGGCGCTCACCGCCGTCGCCGACGGCGGCACCCTGTTCGGGATCATGACCAGCGGCGGCAAGCTCGAGCCGGAGATCGCCACCAGCACCGGCTTCACGATGGCGCTGCTGATCGCGATCTCGCTGTCGACGCCGGTGATGATGGCCTACTGGTTCGCGCCGCTCCTCGCAGGCTGGTGGAAGGTGTCGGCCCCCAAGGCAATGTTCTTCAGCTTCTTTGCGTGCCTGCGCAACTGGCGCCCGTTCCTCGCCTACTCGATCGCGCTGGCGCTGTTCGGCGCGATCCTGCCGGGCATCGTGCTCGGCATCGTCGGGATGGTGTCGCCGACGCTCGCGACGCTGCTCTCGGTACCGCTGCCGCTGCTGCTGGTCCCCATCGTCTTCGCCAGCTTCTACGCCAACGCGCGCGACATCTTCGGCGAACCGGACAATGCCCCCGAGCAAGCCTGACGCGGGCGCACTGGGGGTGCTGGGCGGCACCTTCGACCCGATCCACTATGGCCACCTGCGCCTCGCCGAGGAGGCCCGCGAGGCGCTCGGGCTCGCGCAGGTCGCCCTGATCCCCGCCGGCCAGCCGCCGCACCGCGACGTGCCGCAGTCCCCCGCCACCGACCGCCTGGCGATGGTACGGCTGGCGAGCGCCGGCAATCCCGGCCTCGTCGTCGACGACGGCGAAGTGTTCGCGCCGAGCAAGAGCTACACGATGCTGACGCTGGAGCGCCTGCGCGCACTGCACGGCGCGGAGCGCCCGCTGGTGCTGATCCTCGGTGCCGACGCCTTCAACGGCCTGCCGGGCTGGCACCGCTGGCAGGAACTCTTCGGCCTCGCCCATATCGCCGTCGCCAACCGCCCGGGGTTCGCCCCGCACGACCGGCGCTGGCCCGGCACGCTGTCGCCGGAACTCGACGCGGCGTGCGCGGGTCGCATCGACACGGACCCCGCCGTCCTGCACCGGAGCCCTGCCGGGCGGGTCGTTCCCTTCGACATGACGCCGCTGGCGATTTCCGCGTCGCTGATCCGCGACCTCATCCACGGCGGGCAGAGTGCCCGCTATTTGCTGCCCGATTCAGTTCTCGACTATATTGGGCTGCACCACCTTTACCGCAGAACCTGATGGACACCCGCACACTCGAAAAGACCGTCGTCGCCGCCCTCGAAGACATCAAGGCCAAGGACATCGAAGTCATCGACACCACCCGACTGACCTCGCTGTTCGACCGCATCGTCATCGCCACCGGCGACTCCAACCGCCAGACGCGGGCGCTGGCGCGCAATGTGCAGGAAAAGGTGCGCGAAGCCGGCGCCCCGGTCGTCAGCGTGGAAGGCGAGGAAACCGGGGAATGGGTGCTCGTCGACCTTGGCGACATCGTCGTGCACATCATGCAGCCGGCGATCCGCAGCTACTACAACCTCGAGGAACTGTGGGCCGCCCCCTCGACCCTGCGGCGCGGTCGCGCGGCGGCAGGCGTCGCGGCGCAGTGACACGCCTCCAGCGGCCGGCTACGGGCTGGCCGCGCGTCCTGCACACTCATCCATGAAACTGCTGATCGTCGCCGTCGGCACGCGCATGCCCGCGTGGGTAGAGGCCGGCTTCGACGAATTCGCGCGCCGCATGCCGCGCGAGCTGCCGCTGCAGCTCGTCGAGGTGAAGGCCGAGCCGCGCACCACCGGCAAGACCGTCGAGGCGATGATGACGGCCGAAGCGGCGCGCATCGAGGCGGCCCTGCCGCCGCGCTGTCGCCGCGTGATCCTCGACGAACGCGGCAGCGACCTCACCACCGTCGAGCTGTCGCGCCGACTGGAAGCCTGGCAGGCGGACGGGGCCGACGTCGCGCTGATCGTCGGCGGCCCCGATGGGCTGTCGCCGACGCTGAAGTCGAGCGCGCACGAGCGGATCCGCCTGTCGAGCCTCACGCTTCCGCACGCGCTGGTGCGCCCGCTGCTCGCCGAAGCCCTGTATCGCGGGTGGACGGTGCTGAAGAATCACCCCTACCACCGGGAGTGAGCGGCGGCCTACGGGACGATGCGGACGATACCTTCCATGCCGTCGTCGCGATGCCCGGGCAGGCTGCAGAAGAAGGAATACTCGCCCGGCATGAGCGGCACGAGCCAGAGCTCGATGGTGTTGTGCGAGCGCACGTAGACGGAATTCACGTAGTCGGCGATGACGCGCCCGACGCTGGAATTCACCATGCGCAGCGCGATCACCTTTTCGTCGAAAAGCGATCCGCCAACCATGTCGTGCGCCACCGCGCCGACGTTGCGCAGCACCAGCTTGTACGGCTGGCCGACCTTGAGGCGGATCTCGTCAGGCTCGTAGCTGTGATCCTTGAGCGCGACCTCGACTTCGCTCACTTCCGTCCAGTCGATGCCGGCGAGCGCCGGATGCATGCGCACGACCGGCTCGTCCTCGGCCCACGCCGCCCCCGCAGCGAACGCGAGCAGGAAAGCGAGCAGCGTCGCGCGCAGCGCGCCCGCCAGCGCATGCCGCACGCTCATTTCACCGCGCCGAAGTCGAACACCAGCGGCTCGGACACGCTCTTGTGCTCGGCACTGGCCTTGTTGAACACGGCGATCTGCCCGGTGATCCGGGCGCCGGGCTTGAGTGCGACGTCATCCGCATGGCCGGAGTCGAGGGCGCGGGAGAATTCGAGGCTCCAGCGCCCGGCCTTCCACACGCCCTTGGCGGCGACATCCGCGACGCTGCCCGAGGCGTTCGCGGCGGCAAACGACGCCAAGCGCTCACCCTTGTTTTCCTTCGGCCGTGGCAGCATCTCGTAGGGCGCGACGCCTTCGTCGCGGCGCTTCGTGATGTAGATCACCGGGCCGTCCTTCACCTGGTACTCGGCGGCCGATTCCTGCAACTTCGTCGTGACGTGGTGCGTCATGTCCTCTGCGATGCCGCCCGCATTAGTCCGCGCCGCCGACCACAGCCAGACGTCGACCTTGTACTCCTTGGTCGACAGCATCGTGCGATCGAAGTCGCCGGCAAGGTGGAAGCGCACCGCGAACATGTCCTCGAGCTGGTTCTCGCGCTGGTACTTGTCGCCGCGCCAGCTCCATTCCTTGTGCACGGTGTCGGCGGCATCGTCGGGATAGCGCACGGCAAGATAGAAGCGTCCCGCCGCAACGCCGGCCTTCAGCTCGACCGTCAGGCTGCCGGCCACATTACGCTCGCCGGCCGGATCGAGGCCGTATTTCGCGCGCTCCTCGCGTTCCAGCGCGGGCTTGACCGGCACTTTGATCCAGCCGCTACCGCCCCATTCGCCCAGTTCGCCATCCACCTTCGGGGCCGTGGCGAGGTTCGCCACCGCAATGACCTGCGGTGCCGGGGTCTGGGACTGTACCGCGAACGGCAGCAGCAAGAGGAGCGAGGCAAGGAGCTTCATCGGGCGGCTCGGCTGGGTGGTGGAGGCGGACTTATTCGACGACGATCTTGCCGTCCATGCCCTGATCCTTGTGGTCCTCGATCGTGCAGATGACGTCGAACACGCCCTTGTTCACGGTGACGAAGAACAGCTCGACCGCGCCGCCATTCTTGTAGGCCTCGACGGCCGTGAAGTACGGCGCCTTGATCTCGCCGCCGTGCGGCTTGGGCGTCTGCACCTTGCGCCACGCGACCGACTTGAAGAACTCCGCCGCGGTGTAATAGTGGTCCTTCTGGCCCACGTTCTTGATCACCAGACGGTACGGCTGGCCGGCCTTGAGCTTGAGGTCCTGCGGCGTGAAGCTGTGCTCGGTGAGTTCTACCGTGATCGTTTCCATCGCGTCCCAGTTGGCCGCCTTCACGATTGCCGCGGCATCGGCGACCGGCTCGGCGGCGCCTGCCGTGAACGAAGCGGAAAGGATTGCCCCGGCGACGAGAGTGATAATGGACATGCGCATGCGGACTTGCTCCAGGGTAAGCGGGCGACGCATCGGCGCCGGCCCGGTTGGACGATGCCGGATCGGACTGCGTGCATCGACGACGTGAGTCGCAAGCACGCAGGCATTTGATGACCAGGAAATTGTATCAACTAAATGCAATGACCACGATGACAGACGAACACAACGGACCACCCCCTCCGCGTGCAATCGCGGCAACGCACGCGCGTGCACGGGTCGCCGCGCCGCAAGGAGGGTAGAATTCGCCCCAATAACCGCCGGTATTCCGCACCCGACCACCCGACCGCCATGAGCAACCTCCAAGCCCGAATCTATCTCGCGTCGCGCAGCCCGCGCCGGCGAGAGCTCCTGCGCCAGATCGGCGTGCATTTCGACCTGCTGGTGTTCCGCGGCACGGAGCGTGGCGCGGACGCCGACGTCGACGAGACACCGCTGGTGGACGAGAACGTCGAACACTACGTCGAGCGCGTCGCGCTGACCAAGGCCCAGGCCGGATGCCGGCGCCTGCAATGGCGCACGCTGCCGCAGCACCCGGTGCTGTCGGCGGACACGACGCTGGAGCTCGACGGCGACATCATCGGCAAGCCGGCCGACGCGGTCGATGCCGCCGCGATCCTGCGCCGCCTTTCGGGCCGCACGCATCGCGTGCTGACCGCGGTGGCGATCAGCGACGGCGCGCGCACGCGCAGCTGCATCAATGCCAGCGAGGTGCGCTTTCGCGACCTCACCGACAACGAGATCCGCCACTACATCGCGACCGGGGAGCCGATGGACAAGGCTGGCGCCTACGGCATCCAGGGGCGCGCCGCTGTCTTCATCGAGGAGATCCGCGGCAGCTACACCGGGATCATGGGCCTGCCGCTGTTCGAGACCGCACAGCTCCTCGACGCCTTCGGCTATCCCCTGTAAGCTCGGCAGGTCCCTGCCCGGGGTTTTCCGGGCCGCGCCCTCGATGGGCAATGCGCAATCGGTGCCTCACGTCTGCGCTTGCGCATTTCCCATTGGCAGCCATCCCATGAGCATCGAATTCCTTATCAACTTCACGCCGCAGGAGACGCGCGTAGCGATCGTCGAACAGGGTGTAGTGCAGGAGCTGCACGTCGAGCGCACTGCCAGCCGCGGCATCGTCGGCAACATCTACCTCGGCAAGGTCGTGCGCGTACTGCCGGGCATGCAGTCGGCCTTCATCGACATCGGCCTCGAACGCACGGCCTTCCTGCATGTCGCGGACATCTGGAGCGACCGCCACAACGGCGACACCGGCAAGCCGATCGAACGCATCCTCGTCGAGGGCCAGAACCTCACCGTGCAGGTGCTGAAGGATCCGATCGGCACCAAGGGCGCGCGCCTGTCGACGCAGATCAGCATCGCCGGCCGGCTGCTCGTTTACCTGCCCCAGGAAAAGCACATCGGCATCTCGCAGCGCATCGAGGACGAGGCCGAGCGCGAGGCGCTGCGCGAGCGGCTCACGCGGCTGGTGCCCGAGGACGAGGCCGGCGGCTTCATCGTGCGCACGATGGCCGAATCGGCCTCGGACGAGGAGCTCGCCGCGGACATCGCCTACCTGCGCAAGCTATGGGGCGAGATCCGCAACAGCGCAACCGGCCGCTTCCCGCCGAGCGTGCTGTACGAGGATCTGGGCCTCGGCCAGCGCGTGCTGCGCGACCTCGTCAATGACGACACGACGCGCATCCTGGTCGACTCGCGCGAGAACTTCCAGAAGCTCACCGCCTTCGCCTCCGAGTACAGCCCCAAGGTGCTGCCGCTGCTCGAACACTACGGTGGCGAGCGGCCACTGTTCGACCTGCACAGCATCGAGGAGGAAATCCAGAAGGCGCTCGCGCGGCGCGTCAGCCTGAAATCCGGCGGCTACCTGATCATCGACCAGACCGAGGCAATGACGACCGTGGACGTGAACACCGGCGGCTTCGTCGGCGCGCGCAACTTCGACGACACGATCTTCAAGACCAACCTCGAAGCGGCGCAGACCATCGCGCGCCAGCTGCGCCTCAGGAACCTCGGCGGCATCATCATCATCGACTTCATCGACATGGAAAACCCCGAGCACCGCGACATGGTGCTCGACGAATTCCGCAAGGCGCTCGCGCGCGACCACACCAAGATGACGGTGAACGGCTTCACCGCGCTGGGCCTCGTCGAGATGACGCGCAAGCGCACGCGAGAATCGCTCGCCCACCTGCTGTGCGAGCCCTGCCCGACCTGCGGCGGCCGCGGCGAGGTCAAGACCGCACGCACCGTGTGCTACGAGATCCTGCGCGAGCTGCTGCGCGAGGCGCGCCAGTTCAACGCGCGCGAGTTCCGCGTGCTTGCGGCCCCCAACGTGATCGACCTCTTCCTCGACGAGGAATCACAATCGCTCGCGATGCTGTCAGACTTCATCGGCAAGAAGATCTCGCTGCACCCGGAGGCGAGCTACTCGCAGGAACAGTTCGACATCGTGCTGCTGTAACACTCCCGGACTCCCGCCACCATGATCGGACGCATCGCCGGCATCCTGCTGGAAAAGAACCCGCCCCAGATCGTCGTCGACGTGCATGGCGTCGGCTACGAGATCGACGTGCCGATGAGCACCTTCTACGGCCTGCCCGCGACCGGCCAGGCGGTGACGCTGTTCACGCATCTCGCGGTACGCGAGGACGGCCACTTCCTCTACGGCTTCGCCGGCGCCGACGAGCGTGCGGCCTTCCGCCAGCTGCTGAAGGTCTCCGGCATCGGCGCGCGCACCGCGCTGGCAGTGCTGTCCGGCCTGTCGGTGACCGACCTCGCACAGGCCGTCGCGCTGCAGGAATCCGGTCGCCTCGTGAAGATTCCGGGCATCGGCAAGAAGACCGCCGAACGCCTGCTGCTGGAACTGCGTGACAAGCTCGGCAAGGTGCTGCCGACGCTCGGCGCGACTGCGCCCGCCGGCGCCGCCCCCCTGCCCGCCGACAACCGCAGCGACATCCTCAATGCGCTGCTCGCGCTCGGGTACAACGAGAAGGAAGCGCTCGGCGCGATGAAGGCGGTGCCCGAGGACAGCGGCGTCTCCGACGGCATCCGCCTGGCACTCAAGAGCCTGTCGAAGGCCTGAGCCGGCGGCCCGCGCTGCGCTAAACTTCCGCCATGATCGAAACCGACAAGCTGCACGCCCCGCGCATCATCTCCGCACAGACCGCCGACCGCCAGGAAGACGTCGTCGAACGCGCGCTGCGCCCGAAGCGGCTCGCCGAATACGTCGGTCAGGCGAAGATCCGCGAACAGCTCGAGATCTTCATCGCCGCGGCGCGCCAGCGCGGCGACGCGCTCGACCACGTGCTGCTGTTCGGCCCGCCGGGCCTGGGCAAGACCACGCTCGCGCACATTGTCGCAGCCGAGATGGGCGTGAATCTGCGCTCGACCTCCGGCCCGGTGCTGGAACGGGCCGGCGACCTCGCGGCGCTGCTGACCAACCTCGAACCGCACGACGTGCTCTTCATCGACGAGATCCACCGCCTGTCGCCGGTCGTCGAGGAGATCCTGTACCCCGCGCTCGAGGACTTCCAGATCGACATCATGATCGGCGAAGGCCCGGCGGCGCGCTCGGTGAAGCTCGACCTGCCGCCCTTCACGCTGGTCGGCGCGACGACGCGCGCGGGCATGCTGACGAACCCGTTGCGCGACCGCTTCGGCATCGTGTCGCGACTGGAGTTCTACACGCCGGACGAGCTCGCCTTCATCGTCAGCCGCTCTGCGCACCTGCTCGACGTGACGATCGACGACAGCGGCGCCTTCGAGATCGCACGCCGCTCGCGCGGCACCCCGCGCATCGCCAACCGCCTGCTGCGCCGCGTGCGCGACTACGCGCAGGTGAAGGCGGACGGCGACATCACTGCCAAAGTCGCGGATGCGGCACTGCGCATGCTCGACGTCGACCACCTCGGCCTGGACCTGATGGACCGCAAGCTGCTCGGCGCGATGCTGGAGAAGTTCGCCGGCGGCCCGGTCGGCCTCGACAACCTCGCCGCCGCGATCGGCGAGTCGTCCGACACCATCGAGGACGTGCTCGAGCCCTACCTTATCCAGCAGGGCTACCTGCAGCGCACGCCGCGCGGGCGCATCGCCACCGCCGCCATCTGGGAACACTTCGGGCTCGCACGCCCGTCACGCGACGGCGACCTGTTCGGCGCCTGAACGCGGGCGATGCGCACCTTCATCGCCTTCACGATGACGCTGTGCCTGCTCGGCGGCGCGTGGCTGCTGCGGGGGCCGGCCTTCTTCTGGCCAGACCGCTTCGACCCCTCGCAGGGGGTGTTCCTCGACGGACTCTCCGCGCAGCTGCTGGGCGCGGGCCTGCTGACCATCGCGACCCTCGGTGCGATGGTGATCGCACGCGCGGCGCGCGGCGTGCGCGGCGCGGCGACGCGCGGATGGCAGGTCCGCTATTTCCTGCTGATCCTGATCGCGCTGGGCCTCGTCAGCGCAGCCTTCAGCCTCGGCGAACGCGGGCCGAATCCTGACTGGCGCCCCCCGGGCGCCACCGCCGATCCGATGTAGGGCGGGAGTAGCCAAAGGCGCATCCCGCCACCTGGCCCCTTGAGGCCCCGATACGCCTGCATGGCGGGATACGCTGTGCTCCTCCCGCCCTACGGCGGCAAGCCCGGTGCGGACGTCGATCACCCGACCTGAACCGCCAGCCCCTTGAGGTATTCCCCTTCCGGCACCGCGAGCCCGATCGGGTGATCCGCCGCAGCCGACAGCCGGTGCAGGATGCGCGCGTCGACGCCGGAGTCGCTCGCCGCGCCGGCGACGATCTTCTGGAAGAGCTCCAGCCCGATGCCGCCCGAGCACGAGTAAGTCATCAGGATGCCGCCCGGGTTGAGCAGGCGGAAGCCGAAGAGGTTGATGTCCTTGTAGGCACGCGCGGCACGGTCCGCATGCGCGGCGGACGGCGCGAACTTGGGCGGATCGAGCACGATGAGATCGAAAGTCCGCGCCTCGGCCTTGAGCGTGCGCAGCGCGGCGAACACGTCGGCCTCCATCCACTCCGCACGTTCCGCGTCGAGCTGCGGGTTGCACGCGACGTTGCGGCGCGCGACCTCCAGCGCCGGCCCCGAGGAATCGATCGACAATACCGACGTCGCACCGCCCGCGAGCGCCTGCAGCGAGAAGCCGCCGGTGTAGCAGAAGCAGTTGAGCACGCTGCGCCCGGCAGCGAGCAGCCCGGTGAGGCGGCGGTTGTCACGCTGGTCAAGGTAGAAACCGGTCTTGTGCCCGGCGACGACGTCGACTTCCATGCGCACGCCGTTCTCGACGATGGTCAGCGCCTCCTGTGGCAGCTCGCCGTACACGCAGCCGGTCTGCGGCCCCAGCCCTTCGAGCTTGCGCACGTCGGAGTCGGAACGCTCGTACACCGCCTTGCAGCCCGTCGCCTGCACCAGCCCGGCGACGATCGCGTCGCGCCACTTTTCGGCGCCGGCGCTGGTGAGCTGCACGACCACCACGTCGCCGAAGCGATCCGCGATCACGCCCGGCAGGCCGTCGGACTCACCGTGGATCAGGCGCACGCCGCTCTCGTTCGCGAGCAGCGGATGGGTCGCGCGGCGGGCGACCGACTCGGCGATGCGCCGCTTGAAGAAGACGTGGTCGATCGACACGTCCGGCGCAAAGGTCCACATGCGCGCGCGGATCTGCGACTCGGGCGACCACGCGGCGCGACCGAGCGGGCGGCCGTCGTCCGCGACGACCTCGACGGTATCGCCGGGTCGCGCGCGGCCCTCCAGGCGGGCCACGGAACCGGCGAACACCCACGGGTGGCGGCGCAGGAGCGAACGCTCCTTGCCGGGATTGAGTACGAGCTTGGACATGGCGCAGACCGCGGTAGGATTCAGGCGCGTGAGTGTATAGCCACGCGCCGCGCGTCGCCAGCGAACGAGCGACGGCGCAGCGGCCCCGACCGGCTTCAGTTCTGCATGCGCTTGCGGATGCGGTCGGCGGTATCGAGCAATTCCGGCAGGTCGCGCGAGCCCAGAAGCTGGCCGAAATGCTCGATCGCACGCGCGGTCAGGAACAGGTGTCCGTTGCCGCGACGCGTGATCCAGCCGAGCTCGACGAGGCGCACGATCTTGCGCCGCACCGTCTCGCGCGGCAGGCCGGTCGCCGCGGCGATCGAATAGGCATTGCACGGGCGCATGACGGCGGCGAACTTGTCGCCATCGAGACTCAGAATGGCCTCGCCGCTGTTCTCGAGTGCGCCGATGTTATGCAAAGCGATTTCGCCGAGCAGCAGCGGCAACAGGATGTCGCGCTCGAACTCTTCGAACAGGCGCCTCAGGCTGCGTATCTGGTAGCGGGCCAGCAGGATCGCCGCAGTACGCAGGGGTGAGGGACAGGAGCCCTCTGCCACCGCATAGCCCCGCTCTCCGCCATTGGGGCTGTCGGCCTCTGGTTTCTTTGTCGTACGGTGCATGGCTGCCTTTCTCCCAACGCCCGCAACTGGGGGCGTGAGGCAGACTTGTCGGGGTGGAACGCCGTGGTTTTATTGGGGACTTCTTGCGTCGAGCATAGCGCAGACCCGCCCCGCAGCCGGGATTTTCGCTTCCCGGTGTAGGCAGGATTTCACAACCCTGAATTTTTAACCAAATATTTCCGACGAGAGGCGGATCAACGGCGACGCGCGCGCGGATGCGCGGCATCATAGACTTTTGCTAGATGCTGAAAATCAAGATGGGTATAGACCTGCGTGCTGCGGATGCTCGCATGGCCGAGCAGTTCCTGCACCGCCCGGAGATCGCCGCTCGACTGCAGCACATGGCTCGCGAAACTGTGGCGCAGCATGTGCGGATGCACGTGGACGCCGAGGCCGCGCAGCTGCGCCCAGCGCGTCAAGCGCGAGCGGATCGCTCCCGAACTCATGCGCGTGCCACTGCGCGTGACGAAGAGTGCGGGCTCGTCGCCCCGGGCCAGTGCGTCGCGCTGCGCGAGCCACGCCGCGAGGGCGGCGACGGCCTGCGTGCCGACCGGCACGGCACGCATCTTGTTACGCTTTCCCCGCACGGTGACCATGCGTTCGGCGAGATCGAGCGCGGGGCCGACGTCGAGCGCCGCAAGTTCAGCAAGACGTAGCCCGGACGAATACATCAGCTCGAACATCGCATGATCGCGCACGTCCAGCCCGTCCTCGGCATCGGCGTCGAGCAGCGCCTGCGCCTGGTCGGGCGACAGCGCCTTCGGCAGCGGCTGCGGCGACTTCGGCGGACGCACCCCTTCGGCGGGATTCACTTCCATCTCGCCGAGCTGGCGGATGAACCAGCGGAACAGCCCGCGCCACGCCGACAGCACGCGCGCGATCGAACGTCCGCCCAGGCCTTCGCCATGCATGCGCGCGACGAATCGGCGGATGTCGTGGGAAGTCAGGGTCGGCGGCGCACGCCCGTCGGCAAGCCGCTGCAGGCGCTCGAGATCGCGCCGGTAGTTCTCCAGCGTCAGCGCGGCGGCGCGCCGCTGGGTCGCGAGATAGCCGAGATAGGCCGCCAGCCACTCGGGCGGCGGTTGCGCGACAACGGCAGGGTCGTCGCCGCCGGTCATGCTCAGCCGAGCTGCCGGCGCAGCGCCGAAGCGACGATGTCGCCGATGCGCGAGACGTAGAGCGTGCCCATCTCGGGGTAGAAGCGCTCGCTCTCCTGACTGCCGAGGGCGAGCAGGCCGAACGTCTGCGCGTCGCGGCGCAGCGGGATCAGCGCGACCGAACGCACATGCGCCGAGGCGTCGCCGAACCATTCCAGCACTTCGAGATTGACCGGCGCACCGCAAAAGGGATGGCGCATGTCGCCGGCGAAGAAGCGCATCGCCTCGCTGACGGGCGCGAAATCCTCGCCCTCGCGGGTCAGCACCGAGTTCCACACGCGCAGCGCAATGCTGGGCACGGAGAAATCGTCGCGCAGGTTCTCGAACAGCGCGTGCCGCAGCGTTTCGTAATCCTCGGCCTCGAGCAGCGCGAGCGTCAGGCGATGCACCTTCTCGCCGATCTCGTCGTTCTCCTCGCCGAAGCGGATCAGCTCGGCGAGCTTGCCTTCGAGGAGCCGGATCTTGTCGCGCAGCGCGTGCAGCTGGCGCTCGGCGAGCGAGATCGCCTGTCCGCCGTGCGGATGCGGGACGGTCAGCTGGGTGAAGAGTTCGCCGTGCTCGGCGAGGAAATCCGGATGTTCCTTGAGATATCGTGCGACGTCGGCTGCATTCATGGAAAGACCGCTCCCTGCGGACGGTTCGCGTCCGCGCGTGTTCATTGGCAACCGGGCCGGCGCGTGGATTGCACGGCGCCGCCCGGCCCGATCATGCGAGTTCGATCTCGCCTGCGAATACCGTCACGGCCGGCCCGGTCATCAGCACCGGCTCGCCGACGCCCGCCCACGCGATCTCCAGTTCGCCGCCGCGCGTCTCCACGCGCACCGGCGACGCCAGCAGCTCGCGCCGGATACCCGCGACCACCGCGGCGCACGCGCCCGTGCCGCAGGCGAGCGTCTCGCCCGCACCGCGCTCGTACACGCGCAGGCGGATGCGGTGCTCATCCACCACCTCCATGAAGCCGGCATTTACGCGGGCGGGGAAGCGCGGATGGTTCTCGATCAGCGGCCCCTGCACCGCCACCGGCGCGGCATCGACGTCGGCGACGACCTGCACCGCGTGCGGGTTACCCATCGACACCGCGGTGATCGCGACCGTCGTGCCGGCGACGTCGAGCGGCTGCACGACAGTGTCCGAGTCCGAGACGAAGGGCACGCGCGCGGGCTCGAACACCGGCACGCCCATGTCGACGGTGACCAGGCCGCTGTCCTCGAGGCGCGGCGCGATCACGCCGGACTTCGTCTCGACACGGATCTCGCGCTTGGCGGTGAGTCCCTGCTCATGCACGAAACGCACGAAGCAGCGCGCACCGTTGCCGCACTGCTCGACCTCGCCGCCGTCGGCGTTGAAGATGCGATAGCGGAAATCCACGCCGGCCTGCCCGGCCGGCTCGACAACCAGCAACTGGTCGCAGCCGACGCCGAAATGGCGGTCGGCGAGGAAGCGGACACGCTCGGGCGTGAGTTCGACGTGCTGGCGCACGGCATCGATGACGACGAAGTCGTTGCCGAGGCCGTGCATTTTGGCGAAGCGCAGATGCATGGAAAATGTTCCGCTCAGAAGATTCGAATCGGCGCGAGCCGAACTGTGGAATTCTCGCGCAGCCTCCCGGGGGAGTCCAGCGACATGCTGGCCATTGCACGGGCTCTCGTAGGGCGGGAGCAGCGCAGCGTATCCCGCCACGCGGCGGTCGGGCAGATTCAGGCGACCGGTCCGCCCCCGCCCGCCTCCAAGCCCCTCAGTACGGCCGTTTCTCCCCCGGCGGGCGCGTCTTGAAGCGGCGATGCACCCAGTAATACTGCTCCGGCATCGTGCGCACGACCGACTCGATCCACTGGTTCATGCGCAGCGTGTCGGCCTCGACGTCCGCGGTCGGGAAGTCCGCCCACGGTTCGCCCAGCCGCGTCACGTAGCCCTGGCCGTCCGGCAGCATCTCGGTCACGCAGGGCACGACGGCCGCGCGCGCGAGGCGCGACAGGCGCGACAGGCCGGTGATCGTCGCCGCCGGCACGCCGAAGAAGGGCACGAAGATCGAATCCTCGCGCCCGTAGTCCATGTCCGGCAGGTAGTAGAACGGGCGCCCCGCCTTCATCGCCTTCACCGTGCCGCGCACGCCGTCCTGGCGCGACAGCAGCAGCTGGTCGCCGAAGCGGCTGCGCCCGTGGAACAGCCAGCGGTCGAACACCGGGTTGTTCTGGCGCGCGTAGACGCTGACGCTATCGAACTCCATCGCGAAGCGCGCGCCGCCCATGTCGAGACCGAGGAAATGCGGCGCCAGCAGCAGCACCGGACGCCCCGCGGCGATCAGGACATCGACGTGCTCGCGCCCTTCGAGCCGGATCATGCCCTTCAGGCGCTCCTCGTTCGCCCACCACAACAGGCCGCGCTCGAGCATGCTGCGACCCAGCGCATGGAAGTGCGCCCGCGCGATGCGCGCGCGCTCCGCCTCGTCCATCGCGGGAAAGCACAGGCGCAGGTTCACGTTGACGATATGGCGGCGCCGGCCCGCGAAGCGGTACAGCAGCTCGCCCACTGCCGCGCCGATGCGCGCCTGCACGCCCAGCGGCAGCCAGTGCAGCAGCCAGAAGAGCGCGACGGCGATCCAGCTCGCGACGCGCGCCATCATCGTTCGCCCTCCGGCGCCGGCACGCCCGACGGGCGCTTGTAACGGTTGTAGCCCCACAGGTACTGCGCCGGGCCGGCGAGGATCAGGCGCTCGATCTCGCGGTTGATCGCGACGCAGCGCTCCTCCAGTGTTCCGGCGATCGGCTCGACCGGCTCGGAAATGCGCACGACGTAGCCCTCGCCGCGCGGCAGGCGCTCGGTCCAGATCATCAGCGCCTTCACGCCCTTCACCTCGGACAGGCGCGCCGCGAGCGTCATCGTCCACGCCGGCTTGCCGAAGAAGGGCGCCCACACGCCCTCGCCCTGCCCCGGCGCCTGGTCGGGCAGCATGCCGACCATCTCGCCGCTCCTGAGCGCCTTCACCAGCCGCCGCACGCCCGACACGTCGGCCGGCGCGACGCGGATCTCGCCGCGCGCGCGCCCCGCCTCCATCAGCGGACCGAGCGCAGCCTTGCGCGGCTCGCGGAACAGCACCGTGATCGGGCCGTGCGTGGAACAGTACTGCGCGCACATCTCGAAGCAGCCCAGATGCGGCGTCAGGAACAGCACGCTGGCCCCCTCGGCGCGGGCGCGCTCGATCAGCTCGCGCCCTTCGACGCGCACGACGCGCGCCAGCACCTCGTCCTGCGGACGCAGCCACACGAAGGGCAGTTCGAGCGCCTGGCGGCCGGCCTCGGCGATGGCCGCCTTCAGCAGCGCCGGATCGGCGCGCCCGAGCGCGTTCGCGAGATTGGCCTCGAGCCTGCGCGCGTAGGACGGCGAGAAGCGCCACGTGAGCCAGCCGGCCCAGCCGCCGAGGCGGTGGAGCCACGCGAGCGGCAGTCGCGCGAGAATCCGGAAGAGTATATTGACGATCACGGGCGAAGGGCCGGGCCACGGGCAGGAAGTCCGCGATTGACCGGCCGGGTCCAAAGACTATAATTATCGCCTAGCCGCCGAGTTAATACGACAACTTGCAGGGCGGCGCCCGAACGTACCTGAGCGGTCGAGGCAAACAAATACTGCTAAAGCGTCGCCTGCTCGACGAAATCCCCGGAGCCGGCCACGCCGGAAATCTCTGGGGATTTTTGTTTTCAGGAGCAGTGCATGAGCAGGGAATTCCTCTTCACCTCGGAATCGGTCTCGGAAGGTCATCCGGACAAGGTCGCCGACCAGGTCTCCGACGGCGTCCTCGACGCGATCCTCGCCGAAGACCCGAAGGCGCGCGTCGCGTGCGAGACGCTGGTGTCGACCGGTCTCGTCGTGATCTCGGGCGAGATCACCACCACCGCCCACCCGAACTACCGCGAGATCGCGCAGGAAGTCATCCGCCGCATCGGCTACGACAACTCCGACATCGGTTTCGACTACAAGAGCTGCGCGGTGCTCGCCGCGATCAACCGCCAGTCCGCGGACATCGCACAGGGCGTGAATGAAGGCGAAGGCCTGGACCTCGATCAGGGCGCCGGCGACCAGGGTCTGATGTTCGGCTACGCGTGCAGCGAGACGCCCAGCCTGATGCCGCTGCCGATCTACTACGCGCACCGCGTGATGCAGCGCCAGGCCGAGCTGCGCAAGGACGGCCGCCTGCCGTGGCTGCGCCCGGACGCGAAGAGCCAGCTGACGGTGAAATACGTCGACGGCAAGCCGGTCGCGATCGACACCGTCGTGGTGTCCACGCAGCACAGCCCGGAGGTCTCGCATGCGCAGATCGCCGAGGCCGTGATCGAGGAGATCATCAAGCCGGTTCTGCCGAAGGAATTGATGCAGGGCGAGGTGCGCTACCTGATCAACCCGACCGGCCGCTTCGTCATCGGCGGCCCGCACGGCGACTGCGGCCTCACCGGGCGCAAGATCATCGTCGACACCTACGGCGGCGCAGCCCACCACGGTGGCGGCGCGTTCTCGGGCAAGGATCCGTCGAAGGTCGACCGCTCGGCCGCCTACGCCGGCCGCTGGGTCGCGAAGAACATCGTCGCGGCCGGACTCGCCGAGCGCTGCGAGGTGCAGGTCGCGTACGCGATCGGCGTCGCCAAGCCGGTGTCGATGATGGTCGAGACCTTCGGCACGGGCAGGATCGCCGACGAGAAGATCGTCGAGCTGATCCAGCGCCACTTCGACCTGCGCCCGAAGGCGATCATCCAGGGCCTCAACCTGCTGCGCCCGATCTACGGCAAGACCGCCGCCTACGGCCACTTCGGCCGTGACGAGCCGGAGTTCGCGTGGGAGAACACCGACAAGGCCGCCGCACTGCGCGCCGACGCCGGGCTGTAAGCCTGCGGGCCGGGACGGCTGCCAGGCCGTCCCGGCGTTCCGCCGTGGCATCCGACTCGCCCAGTTCTTACCGTTGCGACACGGGACTGCGGAGTTGCGCGGCAACGAGAAACAATCATCGAAATTCGGCCGTCGGCGGCTTGCATGCTGCTTAAGCCGGCGGCCGGTCTTTCATATCCCCACCCGTCAGAGGACTAGGATGTCATTGTTGTCGAAGACGTCGGACGGGTTGGACAGGTTAATGGTTGCAAAGAGCGTCCGCCCCGCCGCGTCGCCGCCGTTGTCATCGTAGTAAAGCTGTCCGGTGGCGTTGTCGTAGATGACGTGAACGCTGCTGTCGACCGTGTCTCCGGCTCCGCTACCGTTACTTGTTGCGAATGCGGAGGCCGCCAACGTTGAACCGCTTGAGAGCGCCGAAAAGGCACTCAAAGCGAGTTCGAGCATGTCCCCGCTACCGGCGACTCCGGACGCGTTAAAGTCGGTGATCGTCTCCACTGCATTCGGCGCGGTGTTGAATACAAAGGTGTCGCTGCCGCTGCCGCCCGTGAGGATGTCGGCTCCATCCCCACCGACGAGGCGATCGTTGCCGTCACCGCCGGCAATCGTGTCATTTCCACCACCCCCGCGAAGCTCGTCCGCCGAACTTGACCCGGTGAGCGTATCGGCGAACGCGGTGCCGATGATGCCCTCGAAGTTCTTATAGGAGTCGGTCCCAAGCCCCGTCGCGCTGAAAGGCGTAGCCGAAGAACCTTGAACCAGCGCAAAACTGATCGATCCCGTCGCATCTGAGAAATCGAGCAGGTCGTTCCCACCGGCACCGTCGAGCGTATCGTTGCCGCCGCCGCCGCGGATGATGTCGTTGGACGAACTGCCGGTGATCGTGTCGGAGTTGCCCGTTCCGATCACGCCCTCCATGTTGGCGTATGTGTCGTTATTGCCGAGGCCGCCGGTGCCATTGGCGATCAACATCGAATTGGAGCTTTGCACCAAGGTGAAATTGATAGCAGAGGTGCCGTTGGAATAATCGAGCAGGTCTTCGCTACCGCTGCCACCATCCATTGAATCCCCGTTGCCTAGCCCGCCACGAAGAATGTCATTGCCCGCCCCGCCGGACAGAGCGTCGTTGCCGTCGCCACCGACGAGCAGATCGTTTCCGTCGCTACCGATGAGAGTGTCCGCGCTATTGCCCGCACCGCCGATCAGGATATCGCCGCCCATGGCGCCGGTAAGGGAGTCGGCGCCATTTTTTCCGTCAATGTACGACGCCTGATAGTTGCCGACCAACGAAAGGTCGACGGTGTCTGCGGTGTTCCCGTTAGAAACAGAGCGCACATCAATGGTCACCGTCGCGGTAGTACTCCCCCCGGCCCCGTCTGCTACGGTGTACTGGAAGCTGCCAGCAGTGTTGCCGGTCGTGAAGCTGATCGTGCCGTCGGGATTCAAGGTCAGGCTGGAAATGCCGCTGGCGCCCCCCACGCCCGTGATGAAGAGTGCCGCACCATCAATATCCTTGTCGTTGCCCAAGAGCACACTGGCAGAGAGGGTGGCAATCGTGTTGGTTGTGACAATCAGTTTGTCAGCAGCTGCGGCCGGGGCGTCGTTGTCCGCGGTGACCGTGATGGCCGCCGTGTCGGTCGCACTCGAAAATGCACTTGATCCGCCATTGGTCGAAGTGTCCACCTTTGTGCCGGCCGTGCCGCTGGTCTGATCCCAGGCGCGGAACGTGAGCGAATCAGTGATCGTGCCGTTGTAGTTCGAATTGCCCTGGAAGTAGATGCGCGTGTTCGCATCGGCCGCAAGCAGCAGTGCTGAGGTGTCCGCCACGGCACCTATCTGCGTCCAAGTTCCACCATTGTTGGTTGAATACCACCACGTGCCGTTGCTTGAATTTGCACCAGAGACCGCAATCCCGGTGACGCTGCCGTCCGCATCTGTCACGTTGTCGAGCCCCCCAGGTGGCGGATTGAGGTTGACCAGTGTCGAAACCAGCGTTCCAACGGTGCCTGACGGCGCGCCGGCATCCTCGGCGACATTGGACAAGGACGGAGAGGCCGTAGCGATAAGAATCGGGGCATCGTTGACGTTGGCCACCTGCTGCGCATCGCTGGTGAAACCGGTGGTGCCGCCGTAGGCATCCGTGGTGGTGGCGTTCAGGCGCACGTACTGGTCGACATAGCTCTGGTCATCGGGGATGACCAGATCGGCGCCGGTGGCGCCGGCGATGTCGGTGAAGTCCACACCGTTGGCGCTGATCTGCCACTGGTAGGCCACGTCCTGGATGCCGCCATCGACGTCGGCGAGACCGGCGATGTCCGCGCTGAGCGTGGCGCCTTCCGCGGCCGTGCCGCTCACGCCGAGCGTGCCGCTGGCCTCGTCCTCGACGTTGGCCACCTGCTGCGCATCGCTGGTGAAGCCGGTGGTGCCGCCGTAGGCATCCGTGGTGGTGGCGTTCAGGCGCACGTACTGGTCGACATAGCTCTGGTCATCGGGGATGACCAGATCGGCGCCGGTGGCGCCGGCGATGTCGGTGAAGTCCACACCGTTGGTGCTGATCTGCCACTGGTAGGCCACGTCCTGGATGCCGCCATCGACGTCGGCGAGACCGGCGATGTCCGCGCTGAGCGTGGCGCCTTCCGCGGCCGTGCCGCTCACGCCGAGCGTGCCGCTGGCTGCATCATCGACGACTGCCAAATTGTACTTAAGAGACGCAGCCGTGCTGCCACCGTTGCCATCGACAACGTTGTAGCTGAGGGTGACCGGGCCATTGTAGTTCTGGCTCGGTGTGATGGTGTAGGTGCCATCATGGTTGTCAGTGACCGTTCCGTTGCTGCTCGTCAGACCCGAAACGTTCAGCGTGTCGCCGTCAAGGTCATGGAAGCCGTCCAGCAGTTGATTCATCGTCACGGTGTAGGGTTCGTCCTCGTGACCGTCCACTCCCGTTGCGGCGGTTGTTCCAGACAGGGTGAAGGGCTTGTGCAGATCAATGACGGTTAGTCCGATCTTGACCTCCAGCTTTTCCGTCATCTGAACCTTGAGGGTGCTGCCATCCGTGAATTTGAAGGTAAAGTCTTGGGCTGCCCCATTGGCGACTTCCCCCGTGACAGGGTCACGCGCGACGGTCGACATGTGTTGAATGAAGCGCGCCAGCTCCGCTTGAATGCCAAGAGCGTTAGCCAGGTACTGCTGCGTGGTCATTTCAAGCCGCAGGGTGTCCACACCGGAGCCGCCGGTATAGATATCCACCGCCTTGATGCCGCCGTCGTTGAGCGTGAAGATCAGGGTGTCGTTGCCCGAATCCCCGTTGAGCGAATCGCTGCCCGCTTGGCCATCGAGAATGTCATTGCCGCTGCCACCGACCAGGGTATCGTTTCCCGTTCCGCCAAGCAGTGTATCGTTGCCCGATCCCCCGACGAGCTTGTCGTTGTCGGCGCCGCCGTCGAGCAGATCGGCACCCGCGCCACCGCTCAGCGTGTCATTGCCGCTGCCGCCATACAGGGTGTCGGCACCGCTACCGCCGTTCAGATTGTCGCTACTGCCGGTGCCGGTGAGATAGGTGTCGGCCATGATTGTCCCCTTTGCGGTGTTAGTTGCCGGCCACGAGTCGCGAGGCCTGGATGCGTACTGCCAAGCCGGTGCGGCCGGCGTGTTTTTCGATCCGCACGATGTCCCCGTGCCCCTTCAGCTCGAACGTGCGGTCGGCAAGGGTCAGTTCGACGGTGAAGTCGATTTCGCTGCCAAGAGGCGCGTCGCTGTTGAGCTCGAAGAACAGGCCCGAGGCGCTGATGTCGCGGGTGGCACCGCCAACACCGTCCTCTGCACTGATCGGGAGCGCGATCCGTTCTCGGACTTCGGAGCGAAGTTCATTTTCCATACGCGTAATCTAGGCGCATGGCGCTTGGGGGGCACGAGAGAAAGCGCCCAATTTTCTAGTCATTCTTAACTGGCCGACAGCCCCAAAAATAGGAGAATGGTCCTAGAATTGGGCTCTCAAAAATAACAACCCAAGAATCGAGGTGCGGTCGTGAATCTCAGGGAGGCCGCTACGCCCATTTGCGTCATGGTGATGAGCGAGTTCCCGCTCGTGGCGTGGGGGCTCGAACAGCTTGTGGCAGGGCGCGCGCCGTTGATGCGCCCTGGGGGCGTGGCGAAGAGTGTGGCGGAGGCAACGGCGCTGCTGAATGCGGGTACCCACGATGTGGTGATCGTGGACATCGACGGGGAGGCTGGCTTGGCGGCGGTGGCAGGGATACATACCTGCACGCGCAGCCGGATCCTGGCCTTGACTTCCGAGCACGATGTGGCCCTGCACGACGCGGCGGTGCTGGCGGGGGCATGCGGGATTGTGCGCAAGACGGAGCCGGTGGAGACGCTGCTGAAGGCAATCGAGTGCGTTCACGGCGGTGAAGTCTGGGTCGACCGGATGGCCGCGGGGCGCATATTCCTGGAGCTGGCGCGCAGGAAGAAAGCGGAGTCGCAACCGGGCCCGGAGACGGCGAGGATCGGGCTGTTGACGCGCAAGGAGCGCCTGACTGTGGCGGAAGTGGCACGTGACGCCTCAGCAACACCGCTCCAGATCGCCGAACGCCTGCACATCAGCGAAAACACCCTGCGCAATCACCTGACGTCGATTTACGCCAAGCTGGGGTTGGTCAACCGGCTGGAGTTGCATGCCTATGCCCATCGGCATGGCCTTGCGGCCAGCTGAACGGACTGCCCCGTGGCGTTCGGGCCGATTCTCATATCGTTCGCTGCCGGCAATTGCATGCTTCGAGACGCCTGCGGACGCGTGATGAACCGCGCGCGGATAACCCCTACGCCCGCAAGCCATCTAATTGGCCGCCGTGCCTTAAGGCAGTTCGGCCGGATGCGTGAACACGAAGTCCCTGTCCTTCACCGGCTGGTGGCAGCCGAAACACTCCTGCACGAAGTTCGCGTCCGCGCCGTAAGGCTTCTGTGCCTTGCCGAGCCAGCGCGCAAAGCCCCAGCCACCGGTCGCGGCGTATTTCGCGCTGTCCTTGACCATGAATTCGGCATGGACGAAATCGCCCGGCGCGAGTGCCGTGTCCCAGCGGTCGTGCTTGACCGCCTTCCACACCAGCTTGCCGAGGATCGCACCGTCGGGCCACGGATTGGTCCGCCCCTCGCGCGCCGCCTTCGCGGCCGCGTCGTTGCCGAGCACCGCGCGCAGCGTGTTGTTGTCGGAGCGGTGGTGGACCGCGAGCACCTGCCACTCGCGGTAGCCGTCCGGCAGGGTGATGCCGTTGGGGGCGGGTTCGACCGCGGATGCGGAGGCTGCGGCGCAAAGCAGGGCGCCGGCCAGCAATGGAAATCGTCTGCTCATGGAAAATCCTCGCTGTCGGAGAAAGCCGTGGTCGCCAGAGCGGCCCACGTCTCAGTCAAACATCCGACGGACGGGAATTGTTCCAGGCAGGGGAAAAAATCAGCGGCGGCGCCGCTGCTGCGGGCTCACCGGACCGCGGCCTTCGATGTGGCGGAAGGTGATGCGCCCCTTGCTCAGGTCGTAGGGCGACAGTTCCAGCGAAACCTTGTCTCCGCACAGGATGCGGATGTGGTGCTTGCGCATCTTGCCGGCAGAGTACGCAACGAGATTGTGACCATTGTCCAGCGTCACACGGAATCGGGCATCAGGCAGCACTTCGACTACCACTCCACCCATTTCGATCAGTTCTTCCTTGGCGATGACGTCTTCTCCTGGGAAAGGCGAAAAAAGAAAAGGCCGGGCTTGTGCCAGGCCTTTCGGGGATGCGTTCCGGAACGGATTCCGGTTACCGGCCCCGCCTGGGACCGGAGGCGCGGCACTGCTGCCGCGCCGGCGCGGGCTTAGTCAGCCGCGCGGATGTTCGACGCCTGCTGGCCCTTGGGGCCGGTCGTCACGTCGAAAGTGACGCGCTGACCTTCGGCCAGGGTCTTGAAACCCGAACCCTGAATCGCGGAGAAATGCGCGAACAGATCGTCGCCGCCGCTTTCCGGGGTGATGAAACCGAAGCCCTTGGAGTCATTGAACCACTTCACAGTACCGTTTGCCATGTCTTGTATTTCCTGAAAATAAATTGAATTGCCCTAAGGCGAGGGCGAATGTCAAGACGGCAGGGTGAAGAGGTGAGGAATACCGCAACAGCAGATACCGGACCAAACAACAACTGTGCTACTTGAAAATCGCTGCTGCGCACTGTGGACTGCATTGGCCCACATTGCAACAAATAAATTTACTTACATCCTCGCGGCACCACGAAAAGCGCCTCCGCCTTGCCGACGGAAGCCGATACAACGCACGCGCTCACTCGCGCCGCAACGCCGGGCGCAGGGCCTCGACACGGCCGGGGTGCTGAACCGCGACGCGCCCGGATGCTCTAATATCCGGTCTTGCACCTCCACTCCGGATTTCCCCCCATGTTGCATCTCGCGCGTCGCGCCCATGTGCTGTTGCTGTCCGGGCTGCTGCTCGCCGGCTGCGCGTCCGCGCCGCCGCCCGCCTATCGCAGCGAGACCTTCGCCGCCGAATCGCCCTTCGTCACGTGGAGCACGCGCGACCCCGACGCGGCCTGCGAGGTCGGCAAGCGCGCGCTGCTGAGCCAGGGCTACCAGGTCGACGCATCCAACGCGACGCGCATCCGCGGCGAGAAGTACTTCCTGCCGAAGACCGACTACGGCATGACGCTCAACATCACGCTGGTGTGCCTGCCGAGCAACGTCGGCACCGCGATCTACGCGAACGCGCTGCAGACGCGCTACGAGCTGAAGTCCGCAGCGACCAGCGCCGGCGTCGGCGTCGCGGGCATCGGCTCGATCTCGCTGCCGTGGACCGCCGACAAGGAGGCGCTGATCAAGGTCGGCGAGGAAACGATTTCCGACCCGGACTTCTACAAGCGCCTCTTCGGCCTGATCGACTCGCTGCAGGGCAGCTGATCCACGTTGCCGCCGGCGCCTTGCGGCATCCGGGAACTCCTACGCTATAATCCGCCCTTGCCGAGGAGCGCTGCGAGACTTTCGTCCCAGGCTCGGCTATCCGGAACTGCGCTCACCTTAACCCGTGCCGGGCACGGGGTGACGAGGTGAGCTCACCCGCAGCACCCCTTCCCGGCCACACGTTCAGGAGTTCACATGAACACTGTGGCTGAAAACTTCACCGACTGCGTCGTTGCCGACCTCAAGCTCGCCGACTGGGGCCGCAAGGAAATCCGCATCGCGGAAACCGAGATGCCCGGCCTGATGGCGATCCGCGAGGAATTCGCGGCCGCGCAGCCGCTCAAGGGCGCGCGCATCACCGGCTCGCTGCACATGACGATCCAGACCGCGGTGCTGATCGAGACGCTGACCGCGCTCGGCGCCGCAGTGCGCTGGGCCTCGTGCAACATCTTCTCGACCCAGGACCATGCCGCCGCCGCGATCGCGGCCGAAGGCATCCCGGTCTTCGCGGTGAAGGGCGAGTCGCTCGCCGACTACTGGGACTACACGCACCGCATCTTCGAGTGGCCGGCGGCGGGCGGTGAAAAGATCTATTCAAACATGATCCTCGACGACGGCGGCGACGCGACGCTGCTGCTGCATCTGGGCGCGCGCGCCGAGAAGGACATCTCGGTGCTGGCGAAGCCGGGCTCGGAAGAGGAGTCCATCCTCTTCGCCGCGATCCGCGCCAAACTCGCGCAGGACCCGACCTGGTACTCGACCCGCCTCGCGCAGGTGAAGGGCGTCACCGAGGAGACCACGACCGGCGTGCATCGCCTGTACCAGATGCATGAGCGCGGCGAACTGAAATTCCCGGCGATCAACGTCAACGACTCGGTCACCAAGTCCAAGTTCGACAACCTGTACGGCTGCCGCGAGTCGCTCGTCGACGGCATCAAGCGCGCGACCGACGTGATGATCGCGGGCAAGGTCGCGGTGGTCGCCGGCTATGGCGACGTCGGCAAGGGCTCGGCGCAGGCGCTGCGCGCGCTCTCCGCCCAGGTGTGGGTCACCGAGATCGACCCGATCTGCGCGCTGCAGGCCGCGATGGAAGGCTACCGCGTCGTGACGATGGAATACGCGGCGGACAAGGCCGACATCTTCGTCACCTGCACCGGCAACTACCACGTGATCACGCACGATCACATGGCGAAGATGAAGGACCAGGCCATCGTGTGCAACATCGGCCACTTCGACAACGAGATCGACGTCGCGTCGATCGAGAAGTACCAGTGGGAAGAGATCAAGCCGCAGGTCGACCATGTGATCTTTCCGGACGGCAAGCGCATCATCCTGCTCGCCAAGGGTCGCCTCGTGAACCTCGGCTGCGCCACCGGCCATCCGTCCTACGTGATGAGCTCGTCGTTCGCGAACCAGACGATCGCGCAGATCGAGCTGTACACGCGCACCGCGGACTACCCCGTCGGCGTGTACACGCTGCCCAAGCACCTCGACGAGAAGGTCGCGCGCCTGCAGCTGAAGAAGCTCAACGCGCAGCTCACCGAGCTCACCGACGCGCAGGCTGCCTACATCGGCGTGTCCAAGCAGGGCCCGTACAAGGCCACCCACTACCGCTACTGATCGGAGCGCGCCATGGCCAAACCTGAAGTTTCGATCGAGTTCTTCCCGCCCCAGACGCCCGAGGGCGACGACAAGCTGCGCGCGACGCGCGACAAGCTCGCACGCCTGACGCCGGCGTTCTTCTCGGTGACCTACGGCGCCGGCGGCTCGACGCGCGAGCGCACCTTCGCGACGGTCAAGGAGATCGCCGCGCAGGGCTTCGAAGCCGCACCGCACCTGTCGTGCATCGGCTCGACGCGCGCCGGCATCCGCGAGATCCTCGACGACTACACGGCCGCCGGTATCCGCCGCATCGTCGCGTTGCGCGGCGACCTGCCCTCCGGCGTGGGCGACCCCGGCGAGTTCCGTTACGCGAACGAGCTGGTGGAATTCATCCGCGCCGAGACCGGCGACCGCTTCCGCATCGAGGTCGCGGCCTACCCGGAATGGCACCCGCAGGCGCGGAGCCCGCAGGACGATCTGCGGGCATTCAAGCGCAAGGTCGAGGCCGGCGCGGACTCGGCGATCACGCAATATTTCTACAATGCGGAGGCCTACCTGCACTACGTCGATGCGGTGCGCGCAATGGGGCTGGACACGCCCATCGTGCCCGGGGTCATGCCGATCGCGAGTTTCCACAAGCTCGCGCGCTTCTCCGACGCATGCGGCGCCGAGATCCCGCGCTGGATGCGCCGCAAGTTCGAGTCCTACGGCGACGACACGGAGTCGATCCGCGCATTCGGCCTCGACGTGGTGACCGCGCTGTGCGAGCGCCTGCTCGCGAACGGCGCGCCCGGCCTGCACTTCTACAGCATGAACCAGGCCAGCCTCACGACGGCCATCTGCGAGCGCCTCAAGCTCGTCTGAAACGACGGGCACCCCCCGCTGCGTGGGCGGGGGTGCCCGTGTTCGCGCGGCGCGCCTCAGCTCGAGCGTTCGCCCACCCCGTTCGATGTCCTGCTGCCCGGACTGGCTGAACGGTTCCCTGCACCGAAACCAGCGACTCGCCGTAGGTACCGAGGTTTCCGAACAGCGCGCCGAGCATCTCCGTGCGCCGGGCCGGCGCCGGAAGGCTCGGGGCAATGCACGGCAGCGCCCAGCCTAGGCTGCCGGACGTCATTGACGAGGCTCCAGCGACGACTATATATGTAGAGTGAGACGCAATCTCACTACCCCGACGGGGCGGTATCCGCGCCCTCCGCCGACCGCCTTTTCCGGTCGACGGGACTGTCTGCACCCGACCCGCCCGCTGGCCAACCAGTCAAGAAGGAGAACAGACATGGCCTACCGGATCGAAGGACGACTTCTGGAAGTGTGTACCTGCAAGGCGATCTGTCCGTGTTGGATCGGTGACGATCCCGATGGCGGCACCTGCGACGGCACGCTCGCGTGGCACATCGACAAGGGCGAGGTCGGCGGCACCGATGTGTCGGGGCTCACCTTCGGCATGCTGGCGCACATTCCCGGCAACGTGCTGAAGGGCAACTGGCGCGCCCTCGCGTTCGTCGACGAGCACGCCAGCAAAGAACAGGAAGAAGCGTTGCTGGCGGTGTTCACCGGCAAGCTCGGCGGGCCGGTCGCGGACCTAGCGCAACTGGTCGGCGAGGTGGTCGGCGTGGAACGCGTCGGGATCGAGTTCGACGTCAAGGAAGGCTCCGGGCGGCTGCGCATCGGCAACACCGTCGCAGCCGACCTCGAATGCGCGCGCGGGCCCGACGGCCGGGCGACCGTGATGAGCGACACGATCTTCTCGACGATTCCGGGCTCGCCCGCCTACATCGGCCGCGCGCCGCTCTACCGTGCACAGTCGGAGCCGCTCGGCATCAACGTCAACCTGAGCGGCTACAACTCGGTGCAAGGCGCGTTCTGCTTCCAGGCCTAGACACCGGCAACACCCGACAGGCAGACACAGTCCATGGCCGCGGCGCAAGCTCCGCTGCGCGCGATCTCCCGGCGCGACACGTTCGCCGTCACGCTGGGAGCGCTCGTGCTCGCGGCATGGGCCGCCTTGTGGCTGTGGGAGCGATCGCCCTACGGCCGCTACCTCAACCATGCCGAACTCGGCGGCCTCGCGCACGCCGCGACGGTCGATGCGGTGCTGGCGCAGTCGGCCCTGTACGTCGGCGGCTGGCTGCTGATGACGATCGCGATGATGCTGCCGACGACCCTGCCGCTGCTCGACGCCTTCCGCCGCATGACCGCGCTGCGCGACGACCGCCGCCGCCTGCTCGCGCTCGTGATCGTCAGCTACCTCGGCGTGTGGCTCGTCGCCGGCGTGGTGATGCATCTCTTCGATTTCGGGCTGCACGAGGCCTTCGAGCGCCTCGCGTGGCTGCAGGCCAACCCTTGGGTGTTCGGCGCCGCGCCGCTGCTGCTGGCGGGCGCCTTCCAGTTCTCGGACCTCAAGCACCGCTGCCTCGAGCGTTGTCGTGCGCCGGTCGGTTTCGTCATCCAGCACTGGCGCGGCGGCAGCCCCGCGCTCCAGTCGCTGGCGATCGGCGCACACCACGGCCTGTTCTGCGTCGGCTGCTGCTGGGCGCTGATGCTGCTGATGTTCGCAGTCGGCACCGGCAGCATGGGCTGGATGCTCGCGCTCGGCGCCGTGATGGCGATCGAGAAGAACCTCAGCTGGGGCCGCCGCCTCAGCGCGCCGCTGGGTGCCGCGCTGCTGCTGTGGGGCGGCGCGATCGCCCTCCCGCAGCTCCTTGGCTGAACGGCGGACGACCGCTCACCCCATGCCGTGACGGTGCATCCAGGCGTGGAAGTCGCGCTTCGCCATGGCGCCGCGCAGACGCCCCAAGTGCAGCACGAGATTCTCGACCATCGTGTGCGCCGCGATCGCGGCCATGACCTCCAGCCGGGCCTCCGCACTCATGCCGTGGTCGGCGAGCTTGTGGTCGATGTCGCAGAAATGGCGCGCCATCAGGCTGCGTGCCTCGTGCTCGCCGATGGCGAGGTCGCCGAAATCGATGTGATCCTCGGCTTCGATCTCGGCGATCAGTGACTCGACGGATTCTGGCGTCATGGCGAAACCTCGCGCGGATGGTGACATCCGCTTGGACCGCCGCTGTTCGCCGCGAGTTGCCGCGAACCTGCCGTCAGCGCCGCGCCATCACCAGCACGCCGGCGATCACGAGGGCGGCGCCGGCGAGCTGCGCGACGCCAAGCGCCTCGTCGAGCAGCAGCCAACCGAGGAAGATCGTCACGACCGGGCCCAGCGTGCCCATCAGCGACACCGGCCCGGCACCGAGGCGGCGGATCGCCTCCGACACCAGCCACACCGGCGCGACCGTCGACAGCAACGCCATCGCGGCGCCGAGCGCGTACACCTGCCACGGCAGATCGAGCGCGGACACCGGCCGCAGCACGAAGAACTGGCCGATGCACAGCACGCACGCGACGCTCGTCGCGAACGCGGTCACGCGCATCGCACCGAGCCGGCCGACGACCTGACCGTTGCCCATCAGGTACAGCGCATAGGACAGCGCGCTCGCGAACACCAGCGCACCGCCGATTGCCACGTCCCGCGCCTCGCCGGCGATGCGCAGGTCGTGCCCCACCGCCAGCCCGATGCCGCAATAGCACAGCGCCAACGCCGCCAGCGTGCGCCGGCCGATCGGCTTTGCGAGGAAGAGCGCCGACAGGAGGATCACGAGCGTTGGATACAGGAACAGGATCAGGCGCTCGAGCGCGGCGGTGATGTAGCGCAGGCCGAGGAAATCGAGGTAGCTCGAAAGGTAGTAGCCGGAAAAACCCAGCGCGACCATCCACAGCCACTCGCGCCCGTCCAGGCGGTGCGCGGCGCGCGCGTCGGCGACCAGGCCCATCACGACGAAGAAGGGCAGCGACAGGCCCATGCGCAGCGCGAGCAGGGTCTCCGCGTCCACGCCGTAGCGGTACGCGAGCTTGACGAAGATCGCCTTGAACGAGAATCCGATCGCACCGAGCGTCGCAAACAGCAGCCCGGCGCGATTCGAGGCGAGGCTCATCCGCTCAGTTTCGGCGCCTCATCGGCGGCGTCCGCCCAGCAGCGAACCGAGCAGCCCGCGCACGATCTCGCGCCCGACCGAACTGCCGATCGTGCGCACGACGGTCTTCGCGGCGATCTCGACCAGACCCTCGCGCTTGCCGCCGCGCGGTCCGGTCGAACCGAACAGGATGTCGCCCATGCCGCCCAAGGCGCCGCCGCCGTCCTGCCCCGCGCCAGCCCCCTGCCCTGCAGGCGCACCGGCAGAAGCCCCGCCGGAAGCCCCGGCCGCGGCGCCCCCCGCCTGCGCGCGCAGCATCTCGTAGGCCGACTCGCGATCGAGCAGCTTCTCGTAATGGCCGTACAGCACCGAGCCCTGGATCGCGGCCTTGCGCTCGTCAGCCGTCAGCGGGCCGAGGCGCGACGCGGGCGCGATCACGGAGGCGCGCTCGACGACCTCCGGGCGTCCCTTGTCGTCGAGGAAGGACACCAGCGCCTCGCCCACGCCCAGTTCGGTGATCGCGGTCGCCGCGTCGAAGGACGGGTTCGCGCGCATCGTGTCGGCGGCGGCCTTCACCGCCTTCTGGTCGCGCGGCGTGAAGGCGCGCAGCGCGTGCTGCACGCGGTTGCCGAGCTGACCGAGCACCGTCTCGGGCACGTCGAGCGGGTTCTGCGTCACGAAGTACACGCCGACACCCTTCGAGCGGATCAGGCGCACGACCTGCTCGACCTTCTCGACCAATGCCTTGGGCGCGTCGTTGAACAGCAGATGCGCCTCGTCGAAGAAGAACACGAGCTTGGGCTTGTCCAGGTCGCCGACTTCGGGGAGCTGTTCGAACAGCTCCGCCAGCATCCACAGCAGGAAGGTCGAATACAGCTTGGGCGAGTGGTAGAGCTTTTCCGCGGCGAGGATGTTGATCACGCCGCGGCCCTCGTTGTCGGTCTGGATCAGGTCGGCGAGGTCCAGCATCGGCTCGCCGAAGAAGCTGTCGCCGCCTTCCTGTTCGAGCGCGAGCAGGCCGCGCTGGATAGCGCCGATCGAGGCGGCCGAGACGTTGCCGTACTCCGTCGTGAACGACTTCGCGTTGTCGCCCACGTACTGGATCATCGCGCGCAGGTCCTTCAGGTCGAGGAGCAGCAGGCCGTTGTCGTCGGCGATCTTGAACACCAGCTGCAGCACGCCCGCCTGCGTCTCGTTGAGGTTCAGCAGGCGCGCGATGAGCAGCGGCCCCATGTCGGAGATCGTCGCGCGCACGGGATGCCCGAGTTCGCCGAACACGTCCCAGAACACCACCGCGTTCGCACGCGGCGCGTATTCGGTGATGCCCAGCGCGGCGAGGCGCTGCATGAGCTTGTCGGACGCGACGCCGGCCGCGCCGGCGCCCGACAGGTCGCCCTTCACGTCGGCCACGAACACCGGCACGCCGATCGACGCGAAGGCCTCGGCCATCTTCTGCAACGTCACGGTCTTGCCGGTACCGGTCGCCCCGGTGATCAGGCCGTGGCGGTTGGCGAGGCGGGGCAGCAGGGTGATGTCCTTGTGGGCGTTCTTTGCAATCAGCAGCGGCTCGGCCATGTCGGAATGCCTCTCTTGTTCGTTTGTGTCGGATTCAGTGTAGCAGCGGCGCGACGGGCGTCCGTCACGGCGGCGAGCGGAAATCGCACAGGGTCACGCAGCGCTCGTAGGCGTCGTCGCACGCGACGCTGTGCGGGGCACAGGCCCGCAGCCGCTCCCCGCAGCCGCGCACACAGGCATTCCATTCGGGCTGTGCCGGCGTCGGCCGCGTGAGCAGGCCCTTGGCCGCGCTGTCTGCCGTGCACGCGCGCAGCGCGAAAGTCCGCGGCGGCCCCGGGATGCGCTCCCACTCGTCGGCGGAAAACTGCAGGTCGCGTTCGAGCGCGTCGATGCGCGCCGCATCGAGCAGCCCGGAACGCAGCAGCGAGTCGAGCCCGTGGCAGTCCGCGCGCCGCGCATCGGCCGCCGTGCGAGCGCCATCGACCGGCAAACCGAGGTTGTGGCGGGCGCATTCGTGTGCGAACAGGAACAGGCGCGACTCCGCCGTCAGGCGCGGCAGCACCGCCTCGTTGTAGCGGAGCTCGGGGGCGCCCCCCGGACGGCTCGCGACCACGCGATCGAGTGCGGGATCGCTCACTGCGGCCACGGTGCGGCCGTCGGCGTCGGTGCAGCCGTGGTAGCTCGTCCGCTCCTGGGCCTGCGCCCCGCCCCCCACGCACAATTGCGCGAGTACCGCGCCCAGCAAGAGCCTACGCCGCATCGTCTCCCCCATTCGCCACGCCGGTCCTCCGGCATGCGCAGTCGCAAAATAATGACGGGAATCTACCAGAGCCGGCCGACTTGTGGGCGGATCGGCGGCAGTGAAGATGGGTGCGGCACCCCTGTATAATGCGCGCGGTTCAGTTCTTTCAACGCCACCCGGCAGGATTCGAGGTTTTTTATGGCTGGTCATTCCAAATGGGCCAACATCCAGCACCGCAAGGGCCGTCAGGACGCGAAGCGGGGCAAGGTCTTCACCAAGCTGATCAAGGAAATCACCGTCGCCGCGCGCATGGGCGGGGGCGACCCGAACTTCAACCCGCGCCTGCGCCTCGCCGTCGATAACGCGAAGACGCAGAACATGCCGGGCGAGAACATCGACCGCGCGATCAAGCGCGGCACCGGCGAACTCGAAGGCGTGAGCTACGAGGAAGCGCGTTACGAAGGCTACGGCATCGCCGGCGCCGCGGTGATGGTCGACTGTCTCACCGACAACAAGACCCGCACCGTCGCCGACGTGCGCCACGCCTTCTCCAAGTACGGCGGCAACATGGGCACCGACGGCTGCGTGGCGTTCCAGTTCAAGCACTGTGGCCAGCTGATGTTCGCCCCGGGCACGAACGAGGACGCGCTGATGGAAGCCGCGCTCGAAGCCGGTGCCGAGGACGTGATCCCCAACGACGACGGCTCAATCGAAGTCGTCACGGCACCGTACGAGTTCTCCACCGTGAAGGAAGCGCTCGAGAAAGCCGGCTTCAAGGCCGAATTCGGCGAAGTCACGATGAAGCCGCTGAACGAGACCGAACTCGAAGGCGACGAGGCGGTGCGCATGCAGAAGCTGCTCGATGTGCTCGACTCGCTCGACGACGTGCAGAACGTGTATACGTCGGCGGTGATCGACGAGGAATAAGCCCCGCGGCTTTTCGCGCCGCTGCACGCACTGACGCGGCGGCGCGACGAAACGAACAGGGCCGGACATCCGGCCCTGTTGCTTTGCGGCCCCCGCCTGCCGTCAGTGCGAGCCGAAGAAACCGATCGCGACCAGCGTCAGCAGCGTCAGTCCGGCGGCGATCAGCGTGAAGCCGAGGATCTTCGACCCCAGCGCCATCGGGCGCGAGGGCGCATCCACGATGTACTTCTCCAGCTCGCCGCTCTTCATCAGGCGCTCGTATTCCAGCGCGTGCTCGCGGCGGTACTCCTCGACCGACATCGAGCCCGTGAACATCACGACTTCCAGCGGGAACTTGTCGGGACGGAAGTGGTTGTTGAAGAAATGCACGGTGAACAGGAACACCACCGCCAGGAAGGCTTCCTCGCTGTGGAAGATCGCCGCGACGTTGAACACCCAGCCCGGCAGGAAGGTGGCCGTGATTGTCGAGGCCCACATCAGCAGTCCGCTCACGCCGATGATGGTCACCCCCCAGAACGGCGCCCAGTAGTCGAACTTCTCCCAGTAGGTCCAGCGGTCGAACACGGGACGCTCGCCCTTGCCGAAGAACCACTTCAGCATCGCGAGGAAGTCCTTGCCGTCCTGCAGGCCCGGCACCAGCGAGGTGGGGCCGAAGATGCGGAACTCCTTCCAGTCGCGCGCGAGCCGCAGGGCGACGTAGGCGAGGTGCCAGAAGAACACGGCAGCGAAGATCACCGCGTTGATGCGATGGATCGTCCCCGCGACCTGCGGTCCACCCAGCCCCTTCATGAGCGGCGCGGCCCAGGGGGCGTCCGGATAGAAGAGCGGCAGGCCCGTCAGCGTCAGGATCATCAGGCTTAGCGCGAAGATGAGGTGCGCAGCGCGCCAGGTCGCGCTAAAGCGGCGGAAGTGCTTGCCCGCGTGACTGTCACCAGCCAGGCCCGGTGCGTCGGCGCGCACGTGCGGGCGCACCTTGCCCTGCTGGCGGTCGCGCAGTTCGCGCCAGAACCACAGCAGCGTGTGCAGCCAGAAGAAGCCGAAGGTGCCGACCAGCAGCTGCACCATCAGCTGGTTCGCGAGCCACATCTGCGGGTAGCGCTCGAAGTCGCCCGTGTGGCCGTGCGGCTGGTAGCTGGCGAAACCCGGCGGCGCCTCGGGCAGGTCCTTCTTGCCGTTGTGGCATTCCTTGCAGGTCTTCATCCGGTTGTCCGGATGCACCTTGGCGTCCGGGTTCTTGACCGCCAGCACGTCGTGGCTGCCATGGCAGTCGAAACACTTGGCGGTATAGGCGTAGCCCAGTGTGTTGATCTGGCCGTGGTAGGTCGCCTTGTAGGACTTGAAATTTTCCTCGTGACAGTTGCCGCATTCGGCCGTCACGGCAAGCTTGAACGGGGCGAGCGAGGTGTTGCCGACGGCGTGGGCGCTGTGACAGTCGCTGCACACGGCCGCCTTGGCGTCCTTCTTCTGGAAGATCGCCTCGCCGTGGATCGATTCGGTGAAGGTTTCGAGCGATTCCTCGTGGCAGCTCTTGCCACAGGTCTCGGGCACCCCCAGGCGCCACTCGGCATACTGCGGCGAGTCCTTGGGCGGGACATTGAAACTATGGCTGCTGTGACATTCGTCACAGCTCGCGTTCGGCCGTGTGGGGTCGTCGGCGTTCTTGCGTGCGTGGAAGGACTCCTTGTACGCGGCGATGTTGTCGACGACCACGCCGAGGCGCGGCTTGTCCTTTGCGGCCCCCTGCTGCTTGGCACGCTCCCACAGTTCTTCGTGACAGGACGCGCAATCCTTCACCTTCTGCGCCGGATCCCTGCGGTGGGCGTTGTCGGTCTCGGCGTTGTCGCTGATCTCGGTGTGACACGCGACACAGTCCATCTTCGCGTGCGCGCCGCTCGCGAATGCATCGGCCGGCACGGCATGGAGTTCGCGGGATTCGCCGTCTGCGCCGGGCACCGCTATCGCGGCCCTGCCGGCGCCGTGACAACTCAGGCACTTCGCGTTGTCCAGCCCGGGGGCGGCGGCGACGGCGGGCCCGCCGAGACCGACGAGCAGGAGGGCCAGGACGGCGGTCGTCGCCGCACGCAAATCGAGACGGCATGCGACACGGAACGGGACACTGAAAGGGACACGGAAAGCGAATCGTTTCAGGCGCATGGGCGAGCTTCCGCAAGGGTCCATGAAAACGCCGCGACGTGCGCGGCGCCGATTAGCTGCACGGCCCCCCGGCTTGCAGGGGGCGTCGGCCGCAGAGGCTGCGTTACGGCAACTTCACCGCCTTGATGTCGGCCTTGGAGCCGAACCCGATCGTCTTGACGAACGACACCTGGTGGCCGCGCGTAGTGATGTTGTCATCATGCACAGCGAAGCCGACATTGTATACACCTCCGGCCTTCAGGGCTTTATCGTCGTCATTGGCGAGACCGAGCGGACGGACCATGACGACCGCCCACATGCCGTCCTTCCAGCTCGCGATGGCGTTGTTGTCGGCGGCCGACCCCTTGGCGTCGGCGCGACTGACGATGTAGTCGGGGATCATGTCGCCTTCCTTCCAGCCGGCGTTCGGATCGAAGGGCACGGCGTTCTGCTCGCGGATGAGATAGTGGTCGCCCTTGCGCAGCTGGTCGACGGTGATCGACTTGTAGCCGACCTTGCTGGCGTCCCACATGAACTTCGGCTGATGCGTCTTCGCATCCGCATTGCCGCCGAACATGTCCTTGCCGGAATCGCTGAGGCGGAATTCCAGCACGTAGCCGTCGTCGGTCATGCCGACCGGGTTGCTGCGGTGCGCGCGCCACTGGATCAGGTCCACGAAGCCGCCCGCCGCCTTGATCTTGGCGATGTCCTCGACGCTCTTGCCGGTCTTCCAGTCGGACGGGTCGGTACGGGTGTCGGGCAGGTACTTGCGCACGTCGCGCTTCTTGATCGCCTGCAGCAGCGCGTTGCCGGCGACCTCGTCCTTGGTGAATTGCTTGGCCATGTCGCGCTGGCCGTCGTGGCAGGTGAGCCAGCAGCCCTGGTTCGCGAAGCCCAGCACCTTGCCGTCGTCGATCATGATCGACATGCGGTCTTCGTAGATGCCCATTTCCTGTCCGTCCTGCACCGGCTTGTCGAGCTTCGGATAGCCGAACACCTTCCACTCCTTGCCGTCGAAGCGCAGGTACTGGTGCTCGCTGCCCGGATAGGCGTTGTCGGTCTTCCACTGGAATCGCAGGTAGGCATTCTTCGCGTCGTACGCGGCCTGCACCTTCAGGGCCTTGTAGCCGGACTTGCCCTTCACCGGGCGGGGCTCGAGCCGGCCGCCCTTGACGATCTCCTCGCCGATGTCCTTCTCGGCGTCTTCCTCGTCGTGACACGAGGTACAGGAATCGCCGCGCACGACCTCCTTGACGGCCCCTTCGTGCGCCTCGCTGCGCAGCCATTCGTAGGACGACTGGCCGGGGAAGAACAGCGGCACGGTCACCGCAGGGATCTTACCCCAGTTGATTTTTGCCGGATCGGCGGCGTGCGCCGCACCGATGCCCAGAACCGCCAGACTCACGAGCAATGCCGTTTTTTTCATTTTGCGTTCCCCTGTTTTCCGAGATGACAAGACGGCCCGACAGATCGGGTCCATCGCGATTGCGAGCCGAGGCCCGCGCAGTGCGAAGACATGCACCGCCCTCTCTGCGGAGGTTCCTTTCAGAATCCGAGCGCCAGCAACACCCACGCCGCGACGATCGATACCAGCAGGGCAAGGCCATAGCACGCGATCTTCAGCGCGGCGCCCGCGTGCACGCCGAGGTCGTGCAGGCTGTGGAGGATGCGGTGCATGGCGTGCCACATGAACAATGCGACGACGACGAACAGCAGCCCCTTGCCCGCCCAATGCTGCGCGAAGGCCTGCATGTGCGCCCAGCTCATCGCATCGGAGGGAAGGATGAAGCCCAGCGGCACCGCGATGCCGGTCATGAACACGAGCACCGGGCCGAAGAGCGCGGCAAGCATGCCGCCGGCACCGAACAGCCCCCAGAAGACGGGCGCATTGGAGCGTCTGGGAATCGGTTTCATCGCGTCGCCCCCCACGCCACAACCAGCACCACGAGACTGCAGACCACCGTCGCAGCCACGCCGCAGGCCGTGATCACGCCCGGAGCGACGCGCTTGCCGCGGATGACGAGGGGCGGCATGGTCTTGGGCATGATGCGGAACCAGGTCCAGCAGTGGTAAACAAAGGCGGCCAGCAGCACGACGTGGAATACCAGCGCCACGGGGCTGCGCAGCGCGTCCAGCCACCCGTTCCATGCCGCTTCGCCTTGCGCGAGCCGCAGCAGCCCGACCAGCAGCACGAGGGCATAGGCGGCGACGAAGAGTGCGGTCGCCTCATGCACCATGTATTCGACGAAGAAGGGATTGCGGCGCCACCAGCCGGCCATCGGGCGCACGTAGGGGCGACGCGGATCGGGCGTATTCACTTGGCGCCTCCCTTTCCGGTGACGAGTCGCAGGAAATAGTCCCCGGCCGCGCGCGTCTTGTTCTGGTTGACCGCGTTGGCGGGATCGACGTGCTTCGGACACACCTCGGAGCAGTAGCCGACCGCGGTGCAGTTGAACACCCCCGCTTCCGACCCGGCGACCTCCATGCGCGCTGACGCGCCGCCGTCGCGCGAATCGGCGTTGTAGCGGTGCAGGAGCGCCATGATGCCCGGTCCGACGAAGTCGGGATTGAGACCGTACTGGGGGCACGCGGCGTAGCACAGCAGGCAGTTGATGCAGGAACTGAACTGCTCGTATACGTCGAGTTCGGCGGGCGTCTGCAGGTACTCGCCCTGCGCGAGGCTGCGTGCTTCCTTCGGGATGATGTAGGGCTTGATGCTTTCGAGCTTGGCGAGGAAGTCGTCCATGCGGATCACGAGATCGCGCTCGATCGGGAAGTGCGCGAGCGCCTCGACGCGCACGCTGCCGGCAGGAAAATCGCGCAGGAAGGTCTTGCACGCGAGGCGCGGCTCGCCGTCTATCATCATCCCGCAACTGCCGCAGATCGCCATGCGGCACGACCAGCGGAAGCTCAGCGTGCCGTCGAGCCAGTCCTTGATGTACTGCAGCCCCTGCAGCACCGACATGTCGTCGCTGTAGGGCACGTCGTAGCCTTGCAGGAAGGGCTCCGCGTCCTGTTCGGGGCGATAGCGCAGGACCTCGATGCGCATGCGCTTGCCGGTATCACTCGTATCAGCCACGGTGCGCCTCCCCTGCCGGACCGGGCTGTGCGGCCCGCTCCTGTTCCGCCTTCTCGGCCTGCTCGCCGGCGGCGCCGTAGGCACGCGTGCCCGGCGCAGAGCGGGTAATCTTCACGTCGCCGTAACCGATGCGCGGCGCGTCGGCGCCGGCGTGATACGCCAGCGAATGCCTGAGGAAATTGACGTCGTCGCGCTCGCCGTAGCCATCGAGGCGCTGGTGCGCGCCACGCGACTCGCGACGCTCGAGCGCGGACCACGCCATCGCCTGCGCGACTTCGAGCTGGTAGCCGAGCTCGATCGCGAGCAGCCATTCGGTGTTCCACACGCTCGACGTGTCCTCGACCCTGACCCGGCGATAGCGCTCGCGCAGTTCGGCGAGCTTGTCGCAAGTCGCCTGCATGGTGTCGGCCTGCCGGTAGATGCCGCAACCGTCCTCCATGCTCTGCGCCATCTCCTTGCGCAGGGTGGCGATGCGCTCCGTGCCGGACGTGTCGGTCACGAGCGCGAGCGCGCGCTGCTGCGACGCCCCGGCCTGTTTCAGCAGCACGTCTGCGCGACCGTGCGCCACCGATTTCGCGAAGGCGGCGGCCTCGACGCCGGCCGTCTTGCCGAACACGCACAGTTCGGCGAGCGAGTTGGAGCCGAGGCGGTTGGCACCGTGGATGCCGACGCTGGAACATTCGCCGGCGGCGTACAAGCCGGGCAGCGGCGCGGCACAGCGCCCATCGACGAGGATGCCGCCCATCGTGTAATGCACCGCGGGCCGCACCGGGATCGGTGTCTTCGCCGGATCGACGCCGAGGAATTCCTCGGCGAGCTCGTAGATCTGCGGCAAGCGCTCGCGCAGCTTGGCTTCGCCGAGGTGGCGCAGATCCAGATGCACGACCGCCCCGTGCGGACCGTCTATCGTGCGCCCCTTCTGCTGCTCGTACCAGAAGGCCTGACTGAGGCGGTCGCGCGGCCCGAGCTCCATCGCCTTGTTGCGCGGTGTCGGTTCGGCCGGCCCGAGGCCGTAGTCCTGCAGGTAGCGGTAGCCGTCGCGGTTCAGCAGGAAGCCGCCCTCGCCGCGGCAGGCCTCGGTGAACAGCAGGCCGGTGCCGGGCATGCAGGTGGGGTGGTACTGGACGAACTCCATGTCGCGCAGCGGCACGCCGTGGCGGTAGGCGAGCGCCATGCCGTCGCCAGTGACGATGCCGCCGTTGGTGTTCTCGCGGAACACGCGCCCGGCGCCGCCGGTGGCGAGGATCACTGCGTTGGCCTGGATCAGCGTGAAGCGGCGCGAGGCGATGTCGACGACCACGACGCCCTGCACGCGACCGTCCTCGACGACCAGGTCGAGGCAGAAATGCTCGTCGAAGCGCCGGATCGACGGGTACTTGATCGAGGTCTGGAACAGGGTGTGCAGCATGTGGAAGCCGGTCTTGTCGGCGGCGAACCACGTGCGCTCGATCTTCATGCCGCCGAAGGCGCGCACGTTGATGTGGCCGTCCGCCTTGCGGCTCCACGGACAGCCCCAGTGCTCGAGCTGCACCATCTCCTCGGTGCTGCGCGCGACGAAGTCCTCGACCACGTCCTGCTCGCACAGCCAGTCGCCGCCGGCGACCGTGTCGTGGAAGTGGTGCTCGAGGCTGTCGTGGGCCTGCACGACGCCGGCGGAGCCGCCCTCTGCGGCCACCGTGTGGCTGCGCATCGGGTAGACCTTGGAGACCAGCGCGATCTTCAGCGACGGGTCGGACTCGGCGGCCGCGATCGCGGCGCGCAGGCCGGCTCCGCCTGCACCGACGATGGCGACGTCTGCCTTCCAGACATCCATGACGCTTTCCCCCTTTCGGCGGGCCCGGCAATGCGCGAGCCCCGGAAGACTCCTGCGTCCGAAGGGAAAGCTATCCGCCTTTCGGGCGTGGAGACGACAATATTCTTCTTATATACCAACGTCACCAACCGGACTATGACGTTGTTGCAATCCAGTGTAACTCTCGGCCCGCACGCCCACAATGCGGACGAGGTCTCGAATCGCCAGACCTGCGAGAAAATTCATCGGACGACGATTCGGCGACGACACGCACGCATCAACGTGCAGGTAAGATGGGCTGCTTCCGCCCTGCCGGGCCCGCACACGCACGTTCCCGACACGCCATGGCCATCCTCCACCCCCGCCTGACCTCCGCAGCCCCGCTCCTCTTCGTCCTGCTGTGGAGCACCGGCTTCATCGGCGCGAAATTCGGCCTGCCCTTCGCCGAGCCCCTGACCTTCCTGAGCACCCGCTACGTACTGGTCATCACGCTGATGGGCGCCCTGGCGTTCGCCATGCGCGCGCCCTGGCCGCGCGACTGGCGTCAGGTGATGCACATCGCGGTGGCCGGCCTGCTGGTGCAGGCGACTTATCTCGGCGGGGTGTTCATGTCGATCGACCGCGGCCTGCCCGCCGGGGTCTCCGCCCTGGTGGTCGGCATGCAACCGCTGCTGACCGCGCTCGGCGCCGGCTGGCTGCTGGGCGAGCGGGTCACGCGACGCCAATGGGGCGGGCTCGTGCTGGGCTTCGTCGGCGTCACGCTGGTGGTGAGCAACAAGGTCGCGGTCGGCGTGTCGGCGGCGGAGCTGGGCTGGAAGCTGGCGCCGGCCCTTGCGGCGCTGGCCGGCATCACCGTCGGCACGCTGTACCAGAAGCGCTTCTGCCCGAGCTTCGACCTGCGCACCGGTTCGGTCGTGCAGTTCATCCCCAGCCTGATCGTCACCGCCTTCATTGCCAGCCGCACCGAGACGATGCACGTCGACTGGAGCGGGCAATTCGTCTTCGCCCTGCTGTGGCTCGTGCTGGTGCTCTCGCTCGGCGCGATCAGCCTGCTCAACCTGCTGATCCGCAGCGGCAGCGCCGTGAACGTCGCCAGCCTGTTCTACCTGACGCCGCCGACGACGGCGCTGATGGCCTGGCTGCTGTTCGGCGAGACCCTCTCCGGCCTCGCGCTCGCCGGCATGGCCGTCGCCGTGCTGGGCGTGTGGCTCGCGCGCAAGGCCTGACGCCTCCTTCCTCCCGCATTCGCCTTCGGCCGCATGCCCCTGCGCCGTCTAGCAGTCCGTCGGACTTTGAGCGGGATAGGCGATAATCCTAGCGGGGCGAACTGACGGGATTTTCGGAAATGGCTTTCCAGCCGATAGACCGGGACACTGATTTTCTGCTGCCACCGTCGGTGCAGGAGTGGTTGCCAGAAGCGCATCTGGCGCGTTACGTGGTGGAGGTCGTCGAGCAGCTGGATCTGACGGCGATCGAGCGGGCCTACGCCGGACGAGGCAGCGACGCCTATCATCCGGCAACGCTGCTTGCGCTGCTGATCTACGGCTACGCCACCGGGACCTTCTCGAGCCGCAAGATCGAGCGGGCGACGTATGACTCGCTGGCGTTCCGTTACATCGCCTGCAACCGGCATCCCGATCACGACACGCTGGCGTCCTTCAGGAAACGTTTCGGCGGGGAGTTCGAAGCCGCCTTTGTCCAGGTCCTGCAGGTGGCGCGCGAGAACCAGCTCTCGCGCTTTGGCACGGTGAGTCTGGACGGGACCAAGATCCACGCCAATGCGAGCCGGCACAGTGCGCTGTCCTATGGTCACGCCGAGAAGATCGAGGCGCAGCTCAAGGCCGAAGTGCAGGAACTCATGAAGCTGGCCGAGGCGGCCGATCAATCCTCGCTGCCGGACGGGGTGAAGCTGCCCGACGAGATTCGTCGTCGTGAGGACCGGCTGGCGGCGATCGCGGCCGCGAAGGCCAAGATCGAGGCTCGAGCGGCCGAGCGCTTCGCGCGCGAACAGGCCGAGCACCAGGCGAAGCTCGCCGCGCGCGCAAAGAAGGAAGCCGAAACGGGCAAGAAGCCCAAGGGCAAAGGGCCGAAACCGCCGCCAGCCGGGCCGTGCGCCGGCGAGCAGATCAACCTGACCGACGAAGAGTCACGAATCATGCCGGTGCCGGGCGGCGGATTCGAGCAAAGCTACAACGCGCAGGCGGTGGTCGATACCGAATCGATGCTGATCCTCGCCACTCACGTAACCCAGGCAACCAACGACAAGGAACAGATCGAGCCGATGCTGGCGAAGGTCCAGTCCAATCCTGAGGGATTGAACCAGCCGGCGACCTGGCTCGCGGACACCGGCTACTACAGCGAGAAGAACGTCACTGCGTGCATCGCCGCGAAGATCGAACCGCTGATCGCAGTCAGGCGCGATGCGCATCACCCGGATTGGCGGGAACGTTTCAGCGAACCCGAACCGCTGGCCGAGGGTGCCTCGGCGGTTGAGACGATGAAGCACCGCTTGAAGACACGTGCCGGACGCGCGGCTTATGCGCTGCGCAAACAAACCGTCGAGCCGGTGTTCGGCATCATCAAGTCGGTGATGGGCTTCCGGCAGTTTCTGCTGCGCGGCCTCGAAAACGTGACGAACGAATGGACCCTCGTTTGCCTCGCCTGGAATCTGAAGCGCATGGCCGTATTGCGTCCGCAGTAAGGAAACTGGCGGGGAATCGTGCGCTCTCTCGCAGAAATCTCGCTGAAAACAGCCTTCAAGCCCAATTCACATTTCGCATCGCGAACACTACGCCACCGTGGGTGGCGTAGTCCGACGGACTGCTAGGTGATATCCACAATGCGGAAGTTCACACTGCACATGATCGTCCTCGATCGAAATAATCGCGGCCACGCAGTAAATAACCGAGGAGATGGGTTTGGCCAAGAAACCGTTTTATACGTCGCTGTACTTCCAGGTCATCGTCGCGATCGTGATCGGCGTGCTGCTGGGGCATTTCTACCCGCAGACCGGCGCCGCGATGAAACCGCTGGGTGACGGCTTCATCAAGCTGATCAAGATGATCATCGCCCCGATCATCTTCTGTACCGTCGTCGTCGGCATCGCCGGCATGGAGGACATGAAGAAGGTCGGCAAGACCGGCGGCTTCGCGCTGCTGTATTTCGAGATCGTCAGCACGATCGCGCTGATCGTCGGCCTTGTGATCGTCAACGTCGTCAAGCCGGGCGCCGGCATGAACATCGACGTGACGACGCTGGATACGAAAGCGATCGCCGCCTATACCGACCCGTCGAAGATGCAGAGCACGACGGACTTCCTGCTGCACGTGATCCCGACGACCGTCGTCGACGCCTTCGCCAAGGGCGAGATCCTGCAGGTGCTGCTGTTCTCGGTGCTGTTCGGCTTCGCACTGCACAAGTTCGGCGGCCGCGGCACGCTGGTGTTCGACTTCATCGAGAAGTTCTCGCACGTGCTGTTCGGCATCGTCGGCTACATCATGAAGGTCGCCCCGATCGGCGCCTTCGGTGCGATGGCCTTCACGATCGGCAAGCACGGCGTCGGCGCGCTGGCGCAGCTGGGCATGCTGATGGCGACCTTCTACCTGACCTGCATCGTGTTCATCTTCGGCGTGCTGGGGACGATCGCGAAAGCGCATGGCTTCTCGGTGGTCAAGCTGATCCGCTACATCAAGGAAGAGCTGCTGATCGTGCTGGGCACCTCGTCGTCGGAATCGGCCCTGCCGCGCCTGATGGCGAAGATGGAGAACCTCGGCTGCAAGAAGTCGACGGTCGGCCTGGTGGTCCCGACGGGCTACTCGTTCAACCTCGACGGTACCTCGATCTACCTGACCATGGCGGCCGTGTTCATCGCCCAGGCGACCAACACCCCGCTCGACCTCACGCAGCAGCTGACCCTGCTCGCGGTGCTGCTGCTGACCTCGAAGGGCGCCGCAGGCATCACCGGCAGCGGCTTCATCGTGCTCGCGGCGACGCTGTCGGCCGTCGGTGGCGTGCCGGTGGCGGGCCTCGCGCTGATCCTCGGCATCGACCGCTTCATGTCGGAAGCGCGTGCGCTGACCAACCTGATCGGCAACAGCGTGGCGACCGTGGTCGTCGCGAAGTGGTGCAAGGACGTCGACATGAAGGTGCTCAACAGCCACCTCAACAACGAGACCCTCGAGGAGGCCAACGACCCCGAGGCCGTGCTCGACCAACAGGACGCACACATGGACGTGCGCCCGGCGGTCGCGCAGGTGGAAGAGGCTGACGAGATGCCGCAACACGCGGTGCCCGCGCGCGCGTAAGCACGCCGCCTAAGGCAGCAGGAAGCAAATCGGCCCGCCAGCAGATGCTGGCGGGCCGATTTTTTTGTCGCGCGGGGGCGGCCCC
>NZ_WTVS01000004.1 GCF_012911005.2 Aromatoleum toluolicum
ACCCCAACCCTCCCCTTGAAGGGGAGGGAGCACCGGTGCTGCGCTCAGCGGAACTGCGCGAAGTTCGGCGGACGCTTGTCGACGAAGGCCTGCTTGCCTTCGGCGCTCTCCTCGGTGCTGCCGAGGAGCTCCAGCGACACGGCCGCCATCTTCACGGCGCCGAAGATCTGCGCGCTGTCGGCGTTGAAGCCGTACTTCAGCGCTTTCAGCGCGGTCGGGCTCATTGCCGCGGCGTCCTTCGCCCAGGCCTTGGCCTCATCGAGGAGCTGTTCGCCCGGCACGACCTTGTTGACGAGGCCCCATTCGAGCGCCTGCTGCGCCGTGTATTGGCGGCAGAAGAACCAGATCTCGCGGGCGCGCTTCTCGCCGATCGTGCGCGCGAGGTACGCCGCGCCCCATCCGGCGTCGAAGGACGCAACGCGCGGACCCGCCTGGCCGAACTTCGCGTGCTCGGCCGCAATCGTCACGTCGCACAGCACGTGGATCACATGGCCACCGCCGATCGCATGGCCGTTGATCGCCGCGATCACCGGCTTCGGGATGTTGCGGATCACCGTGTGCAGCTCGTCGATTTCCCACAGCCCGTTTTCGCTGGTGCCGTAGCTGCCGGTCTCGTTGAAGATCTTCTGGTCGCCGCCGACGCAGAACGCGCGATTGCCGGCGGCGGTGAGGATCACCGCAGCGACGTCGCGCGAGGCCCACGCACGTTTGAACGCGTGGATCAGCTCCTCGATGGTACGGGCGCGGAAGGAATTGAGGCGGTCCGGGCGGTTGATCGTGATGATCGCGGCGGCATCGCTGATTTCGTAGCTGACGTCTTCGTAGTTCATGGTGTGTCTCCGTTTGAAAAATGCAGGTGTGGTACTCAGGAAAGAAGGATTCGGCCGGGGTCGAAGGCACGTACCGCGGCGAGTTCGGCCGCCGATGGCGGATCGATCCGGCGCAGGTCGGCGGCCACCTCGACCGGCCAGTCGCACAGCTCGCGGATCTCGCGCACCGCCTGCCGCTCGCCGCCCGCGTCGCTCATCACCGCGGCGATCTGCAGGTCGCCGCCGGGGCTTGTCGGCGCGAACCACGCGCGGTCGGTCGCAACCCCACGCAGCCGGTGCGCCGGGCTCGTGACGAAGGGCAGGCGATCGACGAGGCGCCCCGCGCGCAGCGGCATCACGACGATGCAGTCGCCGCCGCCGTTCACCAGGTCATTCGCGCCGCCCGAGCCGACGATCAGCTGCCCGTTCGCCGCACGCGACGAATTGATGCTGCCGCGCCGGTCGAGCTGGGCCGCGGCAAGGAAGACCAGCACCCGCTCGGCGCGCGGCCCGGCGAGTGCGCCGAGCATGCGCAGGAAGCTCGAATGCATGAGGCTCGAGCGCGCGTTGGGATAGTTGAAGAGATACGGGTCGCCCTTGAACGGCCGGAAACCGTACATACCAGTTTCGGCGACGAGTTCGACCGGCACCCCTGCCTCGCGGCAGCAGGCCTCGGCCGCCCACGCGGCGAGGTGCGACAGCCCGATGCCGGCGAAGAAGGCATCGTGCGAGCCCGATTTCGCCGCCGCGATGGCCTCGCGCATCGCGACCACCGCGGCGCACTCCTCGACCGTGACCTCGTCGGCCCGCACCGCCTCGGCCGCGGGCGGCGTCATGTCGTGCAAGGCGGCAAGCCGCTCACGCCCGACGCGCTCGAGGTAGCCCGCGTGATCGAGCCCGAACACCCACTCCTCGACCCACGCGCGCATCGCCGCGGGGTCGCGCGACAGGCTGCGCAGCTCCTGCCGCAGCGCGTAGTCCTCGGCATACGGCGCGACGCCGTCGGCCTCGTTCCACACGAACTGCGCCTGCGGATGCGCGCCGTAGGGCGCCTCGACCACCGCCGTCACGCAGTGTCCGGGCAGGCCCGGTCGCGGCCCGAGCGCGCGCAGGGCCTCGGGCGAGACGACGCGTTCGGCCGTGACGACCACGCGCCGCGCCGCGAGCGCGCCCCACAGCTCCTCGGCATCCGGCCCGTACACCACCGCGTTGCCGTCGGTGTCGGCAAGCGCGGCATGCACGAAGGCGACGTCCGGATTGAGCGGTGCGAGCAGCATCGCCTCGCCGTCGCCGAACGGATTGCGGATGCGGGCCCGCCCCTCGCCGCGTTCGAGATCGCTGCCGGCAAGACTCGCGGTCGGCACGAAGGGCCAGCCCAGCGCCCCCGCCATCAGCCGCAGCGTCATCGTCAGGTTGGTCCAGTGCGGATCGCTGTCGGCGTACTGCTCGAAATGCCGCACCAGGACCTTCGACGGCGACGGCGACGGATAGGTGTTGCCGGCGAAGGCGCTCTCCAGCGCGCCGACCGCGCCCGCCGCGCACAGCACGGTCGCGTACTCCAGCAGCCCGGTCGCCACCAGGCGCAGGCTGCCCTGGTCGCGAAACTGCCTTGCGACCTCCCACACCGCCGCGTGCGAACGGTTGTGCGAGAACACGAAGTGAATCGTGTCGCCCGCGCGAACGCATTCACCGATCGCGCTCGCGAGGCTGCGTTGTTTGCTGTGCGTCGTCATGGCCGCGGTCCCGGTTCGTGGGCTCAGCCGGCCATCGTCAGGCCGCCGCTGATGCTGATCACCTGGCCGGTGACGTAGCTGCAGCGGTCGCTGGCGAAGAAGGTCACGGCGTCGGCGACTTCCTCGGGCTTGGCGAGACGGCGGAACGGGATCGCGTTGATCAGCGCTTGCTGCGCCTTCTCGGTGTGGGTGCGGAAGAGCGGCGTGTCGGTCGGTCCGGGGCACACGCAATTGACGTTGATCGAATAGCGCGCCATCTCGCGGGCCAGCGACTTCGTGAAGGCGATCACGCCGCCCTTCGCGCCCGCATACACGCTCTCGCCGCCGCTGCCGACGCGGCCCGCGTCGCTCGCGATATTGACGATCTTCCCGCTGCCGGCCTCGGTCATCTTGTCGAGGAAGGCCCGCGTGAACTTCACGACGCCCATGAAGTTGATCGACATGATCTTGTCCCAGTATTCCGGGGTGTTCTTCACGAACGGCTCGATGATGTCCCAGCCGGCGCCATTGACGATGATGTCAGCCTTGCCGGCGCGCTGATGCACGACGTCGGCGTATTCCTTGATCGCCGAATCCTTCGTGATGTCGAGGAACACGAACTCGGCAGCGCCGCCGGCTGCGCGGATCTCGGCCGCGACCGCTTCGCCCTTGACGCCGTCGATGTCGCCGACGAATACGCGTGCGCCCGCCTTCGCGAGCTCGATGCAGGTGGCGCGGCCGATGCCCGAACCGCCGCCGGTGACGACTGCAACCTTGTTGGTGAGCTTCATGATGTGATCTCCGTGATTGAGGGGTGCTGCAAGTGGTGCAGGTGGAAGAGCGCGCGCCTCAGCGCCGCTGTGCGAAGAAAGCTTTCACGCGCGCCCGGGTGTCCTCGAGCGCCATCAGTCCGTGGGTGCCCTGTAGTTCGCCCTCGTAGCCGGCGCGCGACAGCGGCGCGACGCGGGCGATGCAGCGCTTCGAGACGAGCAGCGACGCGGCCGACAGGCTGCCGATGCGCTCGGCCAGTGCCGCCGCTTCATTGGCGAGCTCGGCGCCGGGCACCGCCCACTGCACCATCCCCAAGCGGCGGGCCTCGGCGCCATCGACGATGTCGCAGGCGAGGATGATTCGGCTGGCAGTGCCGGGGCCGCACAGGCGGGTCAGGCGTTGCGTGCCGCCCGCGCCGGGGATCAACCCGAGGCGCGCTTCGGGCAGGCCGAGCTTCGCGTCCTCGGCCGCGATCCGGAGGTCGAACGACAGCGCGAGTTCGAAGCCACCGCCGAAGGCCGTGCCGCCGATCTCGGCGAGCGTCACGCAGGGCAGGTTCTCGATGCGGTCGAAGAGGCGATGGAATTCGCGGATATCGCGCACCATCACGTTCGCGCCCTCCTCCATCGCGAAGCGCGTCTCGACCTGGGCGAGGTCCGCGCCTGCACAGAAGGCGCGCTGGTCACTGCGCACATGCAGCACGGCGACATCCGCGCGGCCTTCGATGTCGTCGAGCACGCGATCGAGGGCGGCGATGAAGTCGTTGTTGAGGGCATTGACCGGTGCGCGCTGCATCGTCACGCGCACGACGCGGCCGAGGTTTTCGACTTTGAACATTGTCAGGACTCCATGAGGTCTTTAAGTTCTTGGCGCAGCTTGAATTTCTGGATCTTTCCGCTCGGCGTCGTCGGCACCGCCTCGCGCAGCACGAGCTTTTCGGGCAACTTGAAGCGCGCGACGCCGCGGTCGATCAGGAAGCGCTTCATGTCCTCCAAATCGAGCCGCTGCCCGGGCTGGCAGACGACCACCGCGGCGCAGGTCTCGCCGAGACGGGGATGAGGGATGCCGACCACCGACACGGTCTGGCAGGCGGGGTGCTCGAGCAGGATGTCCTCGACCTCGCGGGCGGAGATGTTCTGGCCGCCGCGGATGATCATGTCCTTGATGCGGCCGACGATCCGCACCGAACCGTCGGCGCCGACCTGCGCGAGGTCGCCCGAGTGGTACCAGCCGTCAGCGTCGAGCGAACGCGCCGTCAGTTCCGGTTCGTCGAGATAGCCGATGAAGGTGTTCGGGCCGCGCGACCACTGCTCGCCCTCCTTGCCCGGCGCGAGTGGCCGGCCGTTTTCGTCGGCCGCACGCACCTCGATGCCCGGCAGCGTCCGCCCGTCAGCGAGCCACGCGCACTCGACCGGATCGTCCGGCCAGGTCACCGTGTGCGGCGGGCTCTCGGTCGAGCCGTAGATGCTCAGCACGCGCACGCCGACCGCCAGCGCGCGGCGCACGACGACCTCGGGGATCGGCGCGCCGCCACACAAGAAGTAGCGCAGATCGGGCAAGCGCCGGGCGCTCTTCTCCATCGCCTCGACGACGTCGCCGAGGAAGGGCGTCGCGCCCATCGTCCAGGTCGCGCGGCTCGACGCCATTTGCGCGAGCGCGTCCTCGCCGCTGAAGACGTCGAGCAGCGACACCGTCGAGCCGAGCATCAGCGTCATCAGGATGCCGTGCATGAAACCGCTGGTATGCGACACCGGCGACGCCATGAAGCAGATGTCGCGATCGGTGAGGCGCAGCGTTTCGGCGAGCGCCCGTTCGCCGTAGATCGCGGTGTTGTGCGTATGCACGACACCCTTCGGCTTCGACTCCGAGCCCGACGTGAAGAGCACCAGCGAGGGCTCGTCGGCGGCCGCGTAACGGTCGTTCGCGAGCCGCGGCCCGGCGACCGCTTCGGCGAACGGCGTACCCAGGTCCACCTTGCCCTCGCCGATCACGACGATCGCCGGCTTCACGACCAGCTCGTCGCGGATGCGGTCGAGATGCTCGGTGTAGTCAGCGCTGCGAAAGCGCCCCGGCACGACGACCGCCTTCGCGCCGCACTTGTTCATCACGAACGCGAGATCCTTCCAGCCGTAGGTCGGCGGCAGCGGGTTGATCACCGCGCCGAGCTTGAAGCTCGCGTAGGTCACGACGACCGTCTGCCACCAGTTCGGCAGGTGCATCGTCACTACGTCGCCGGCGCCGACACCGCGCGCCGCAAGGAAGCCAGCGAAGCGCGAGGCCAGGTCTTCCAATTCGCGGTAGGTGATCGCGTGGCCCGATGCATCCTGCACCGCGAGCTTGTCGGCGTGACGCTCGACGCTCGCGGCGATCAGCTGGCCGAGCGAGTTTTCCTGCCAGTGGCCCGCCGCGTAGTGGCGTGCAAGGGCCTCCCGTGAGGGCTTCATGTGAATCGTCATGGTGTTATCGCTCCGTGGCGGGACGTCCCGGGATCAGGCCCTGCACGGCGTCGAGCAGACCGCCGTCCGCGAGCAGGTTCTGACCGGTCATGTAGGTGGCGGCGTCGCTCAGCAGGAAGGCGACGACGCCGGCGATGTGCTCGGCGGGGTCGCCGATGCGGTGTAGCGGGATCAGCGCCTCGCGGCCCGCGCGGACCGCCGGATCCGCGTACACCCGCGCCGTCAGCGGCGTATGGATCAGGCCCGGCGACACCGCATTGACGCGGACGCCGTCGGCCGCCCATTCCTGCGCGAGCACGCGGATCAGCATCAGCAGCCCCGCCTTGCTCGGGCTGTAGGCGCCCATGCCCGGGTAGGGCTGCACGCCCGACATCGAGGCGACCGAGACGAAGCTCCCGCGGCTCTCGCGCAGCGCCGGATAAGCCGCCTTGGCAAGCAACCAGGGCGCGCGCAGATTCACGCCGAAGAGGAACTCCCAGTCCGCGAGTTCCATCTCGGCGAGCGTCGAGGGACGCGACACGCCGGCATTGCCGACCACCGCATCGAGCCCGCCGAGCGCTGCCTCGGCCTCGGCCACGAGCCGTGCGGGCGTCGCCGGGTCGGACAGGTCGCCCAGCAGCGGCACGACGCGGCCGCCGGCGCGGCCGGCCTCCTCGACGACCGCCGCCAACTCGTCGCCGTGCGCCGAGCCGCAGGCCGCGATCGTCGCCCCCTCGGCGGCGAGCCGCAGGCAGATCGCGCGGCCGATTCCCCGGCTGGCGCCGGTCAGCAAGACGCGTCTGGAAGTCGCCTTCGACATCACGCTTCCTCCATCAGAGCTTGCAGTTGCTGGGGGTCGCCGCGACGATCGAGGCATCGAACGCCGTCTCGATGACCGGGCGCAGCTCGCCGCCGACCCGCTTGACGCGGCCGAAGTAATTCGGCTTCACGAGCTGGTGGTCCTCGGCGCGCATCGTCGCCTGCCCCCAAACCGTCTCGAGCGTCGCGCCCTTCAAGGCTGCGGCGACCGCGGTCGGCTTGACGCTGTCGGCCTTGGCGACGCCCTGCAGGATCACCTGGATGCCGTTGTAGCCCGCGACTTCGTTCTCGTTCGGGTCACGACCGAACTTCTTGCGCCACGCTGCGACGTAGGCCTTGTTCTTCGGCGTGTCGATCTCGGGCGCGTAGTTCATCACGCCCCACACGCCGTCGGTCGCGCCCTCGGTCGCCTTGACGACGAAGTTCATGATGTAGGCGTGGCCGATGATGCGCTTCGAGGTCGTCAGTCCGAATTCCGCCGCCTGCTTCGCGAACGCGATCAGGTCGCGGCCGACAAGGGCGACCCACACCGCTTCGGCGCCGGAGTTCTTGAGCTGCGCGATGTAGGGCGCGAAGTCCTTCGTCCCGGTCGGGGCATAGAGCGTCACATCGACCTCCTTGCCGAGCTTCTGCACCGCCTTCGTGAAGGACTCCGCCGAATCGCGGCCCCACACGTAGTCGTTGGCGAGGATCGCGAAGCGCTTTTCCTTCGCGTTCTCCTTGAGCCAGGGCTGAACGATCGCGAGGTCCATCGCGTCCGAATGGTTGGCCTGGAACATCCGCGCGTTGCAGGCGTCGCCGGTGATACGGTCGGACTTGCTCAGCGTGCTGACGTACAGCGCGTCCCAGCGCTGCAGGTTCTGTCCGAGCGCGAGACTGATCGACGACGCGATCGGCCCGACGAGCAGGTTGTAGCCGCTGCGCGCGAATTTCTCCGCGACACGCCGGCCCGCCTCGGGCGTGCTCTCGTCGTCGCCGATCTGCACTTCGACGGGCCGCCCCGCCGCGCCCCCGGCGGCGTTCGCTTCGTCGACCGCGAACTGCATGCCGCGCAACGAATCCTCGCCCTGGGCGGTGAAGCCGCCCGACTGCGAATTCACGATGCCGATGCGCACCGGCTCCTTGGCCTGTGCGAGCGCGCTGCCGCACAGGGCGGCGAGCGCCGCGGCGACGAGAATGTGTCCGATTTTCCTTGTTTTCATGGTGTCTCCTTGAGCTCCTCTTAAACAACGATGTGTTTGTGCAACTGCTCGATATCGAGGCCTTCGAGTGCGCCTTCTTCGATGATCGAACCCTTCGCCATCACGTACAGGCGGCGCGCGACGCGCGTGATCAGGCTGAGGTTCTGTTCGATGAGCAGCAGCGCGGTGCCGGCATCCGCGAGCCGGTTGAAGATCACCGCGAGCTGATCGACGATGACCGGGGCGAGGCCCTCGCTCGGCTCGTCGAGCACCAGCAGCGAGGGGTTGGCCATCATTGCGCGGCCGATCGCGAGCATCTGCTGCTGCCCGCCGGAGAGCGCCGTGCCGGGGGTATGCGCGCGTTCGCGCAGGATCGGGAACAGCTCGTAGATGCTGGCGAGGTTCCACGGCCCCGGCCGTTTCACCGCACCGCCGAGCAGCAGGTTCTCCTCGATCGTCAGGTTCGCGATGATCCGGCGCCCCTGCGGCACCACCGCGATGCCGGCGCGCGCCGCGGTGTAGGTGCGCAGGCCCTGCTGCGCGCGGCCGTTGAACTGCATCGTCCCGCCGCGCAGCGACGCGAGATTGAGGATGGTATTGACCACCGTCGTCTTGCCGACGCCGTTGCGCCCGACCAGCGCCACCCGCTCGCCCGCCTCGACGTGCAGACTCACGTCGTGCAGCACGTGCGCCCGGCCGTAATAGGCGTTCACCGCCTCGAACTTGAGCAGTCTCGTCATGCCGCGCTCCCCAGATAGGCCTCGCGGACCTTCGGATGCGCGCGGACCTCGTCCGGCGTCCCTTCCGCGAGCAATTTGCCGGTCTCGAGCACCGTGATGCTGTCCGAGATCCCGAAAACCACTTCCATGTCGTGCTCCACCAGGAGCACCGACACGCCCCAGTTGCGCGCGAGATTGCGCAGGTGCCGCGCGAGCTTCATCGACTCCTCGACCGACAGCCCCGCCATCGGCTCGTCAAGCAGCAGCACACTGGGCCGGCCCACGAGCGCCAGCGCGATGTCGAGCCGGCGCTGGTCGCCGTAGCTGATCTCGTCGGCGACGCGGCCGGCGAGGCGGTCCAGACCCAGCTCGCGCATCACCTCGTCGGGGTCGGCGTCGGGGATCTTCGACGCCGCCAGTTCCATCTGCACGCCGATGCGCATACCCGGGAAGATGCTGGTGCGCTGGAAGGAACGCGACAGCCCGAGAAGCCGCCGCTCGACGACGCCGAGCGCCGTGATGTCGCTGCCCGCCAGATGCACGCTGCCCGCGGCGATCGCACGCCGTCCCGACAGCGCATCGATGAACGTCGACTTGCCCGCGCCGTTCGGCCCGATCAGGCCGCGAATCTCGCCCTGCGCGAGGTGCATCGACACCCCGTCGTTGGCCGTCACGCCACCGTAGCGCACCGACAAGTCCCGTGCTTCGAGTGCGTAGTTAGCGCTCATGCCAGCCTCCTCGCGGCGGCCCGCTGCAGGGACGTCGCCGCGCGCATCACGCCGCCGGCGATGCCGGCCGGCCACAGCACGATCACCGCGATCAGGCTCACGCCGAAGATGCTCATCCAGTGCGTGGTGTGCTCGCCGACGAAATCGCGGAACAGGTAATAGACGACCGCACCGACGGCCGGGCCCCACAGCGTGCGGCTGCCGCCGAGCACGACCATGATCAGCACCGTGCCGGACACCGACCAGTGCAGCGACTCGGGCGACACGAAGCCGGTGTAGAGCGCCGACAGCACGCCGCCGACCGCCGTCACCATCGCCGAGACCGCGAACACCGCGGCGCGCGGCAGCAGCGTGCGGAAACCGATGAAGCGCGCGCGCTCCTCGTTCTCGCGGATCGCCTCGGTCAGCGGGCCGAAGCCGGTGCGCAGCAGCAGCGCAAGCAGCAGCACCAGCGCGACGAGCACCAGCCAGCAGATCAGGAACATGCTCGACGGATTCTGGAAGCTCGCGAGCTCCATGCCGAACACCTGCGCCGGGAAGTTGATGTTCATCCCGTCGGCGCCGCCGGTGAAGCCCCGCGACTTCGACACCAGCACGTAGAAGCTCTGCCCGATCGCGAGCGTCAGCATGCCGAAGGCGATGCCCGGCACCCGCACGATCACCAGGGCCAGCCCGAACGCGAACATTCCGATCGCGGCCACCGTCAGCACCACCACCATGCCGACCGGCCAGCCCGTCAGGGTGACGGCCGCGCCGACGAGATAGCCCGCCATGCCGAAGAAGAGCGCGTGGCCGAAGCTCACCATGCCGTTCTGCTTGAGCAGGAAGCCGAGACCCAGCGCGAACACCGCGTAGATCGTCGCCTGGGTCAGCAGCGACATCAGCCCGTTCGACGTCACCGACATGTTCACCGTGAGGCCCACGGCCACCGCCGCCGCTGCCATCGCGCACAGGCGCATAACGCCCGGATTACGCTTGACTTGCGTGTCTTCCAACGCAGTCGCTGTGATGATCGCGCTCATACCCGGCTCCCGGAGAGGCCCGACGGACGCCAGATCAGCACCGCGGTCATCAGCGCGAAGGGCAGCAGCGCCGCGAGGTCGGGAAGATAGACGGCGCCGAGCGCCTGGACCTGGCCGAGGATCATCGCGGCGACGAACGCGCCGGCGAAGCTCCCGAGGCCGCCGATCACGACGACGACGAAGGAATCGATCAGGATGTCGCTGCCCATCGTCGGCGACAGCGACAGGAAGGGACCGGACACCACTCCGGCGAGCCCGGCGAGCGCCGCGCCCACTGCGACGACGCCACCCGACAGCCGGTCGGTATTGACCCCCTGCATCGCGGTCGTCACCGGGTCGGTGCTCGCGCCGCGGATGAAGAGGCCGATCCGGCTGTAGCGCAGCCACCCGACGAGGCAGGCCGCGACGAGCGCGCCGACCGCGACGATCGCCAGCCGATACACCGGGAAGGGCGAACCGAACAGGTCGACCGTGCCCTGCAGCGCCTCGGGCGCTGCCAGCGAATAGCTCTGCTTGCCCCATATCGACTGGACGACGTCCTCGAACACCAGCAGCAGCCCGAAGGTCACCAGCATCACCGTCAGCGGATCGCGGTCCTGCAGCAGGCGGAAGCCGAAGCGGTCGAGGCAGAAGCCCACCGCCGCCAGCGCCGCGACCGCCGCCAGCAGCCCGCCGCCGAAGCCGAACTGCAGCGAGGCCGCATAGGCGATGTAGGCGCCGAGCATGAACAGCGAGCCGTGCGCGAAATTGACGACCCGCCGCAGGCCGTAGATCAGCACCAGGCCGGACGCCACGATCATCAGCAGCGAGCCGTACACCAGGCCATTGAGAATCTGGATCGCGATCATTTCGTGCCCGTCCTCCGTTCCGGTTGCTGGTAATGACTCCATCCGGCGGGGGTCATCAGCGCGTTCAGGAAGAGGTCCAGCCCTTCCTCGATGTAATCCTCCAGGGTCACGAACTGCTGCAGCCGCCACGCCTTGAGCGCCCAGCCGTGGGCGAGCAGCACGATGCGATAGGTCAGCAGCTCGATATTCACCGGCCGGAAGTAGCCGGCCGCGAGGCACTCTTCGATGCGGTCGATGATCAGACGGTTGGTCTCGAGCTCCATGCGCTTGATCACCGCCTGGTACTCGGGGTTGAGCGACTTCGTCTCGCGATATGCGAGCAGCGTCGCGTGCGGCTTGTCGCCGATCACCCGGCAGTAGGCGCGCACCGTCGCGCAGAAGCGCTCGACCGGCCCGTCGGCGTTCTCCAGCGCCAGCGGAATCTCGTGCAGGTAGGACGTGAGGACGTTCTCGAGCACCAGGAAGAGCACGTCCTCCTTGCTGCGCACGTACGAATAGATGAGCCCGGTGCTGAGGCCGGCGCCCTGTGTGATCTCCCGGATGGTGGTCTTGTGGTAACCCTTGCGTGCAAACAGCTCGCCGGCTGCCTTCACGAACTGGCTGCGCCGCATCTCCACCAGGGCCGGATCGTCAACGTTACTGACTACACTCGGCTGCATTTTTGGTCTCCTCCTCGCCGCTAAATCTGTTGTCCAGCGTTCAATTGGACGTTCATTCAGTGGAGACGATTCTGAGGGGGGACCTTCAACGGGAAAGTGCAGATTCGGGCGAAAAGCAGGACAATTCGTGCATCAGAACAGGAGGGACGAATGAAACGCAGCATCCCGAACTACGCGCTGTACGGCGACCAGGCCCAGCCCGGGTGGATCGACTCCTTCAACATCGAGTGGATTCCGCAGCGATCGAAACCCTATAACTGGCATATCCGTCCCCACATCCACGACGCGTTCCTGCAGATCCTGTACCTGCAGAGCGGGGGAATGGAGCTGCTGCTGAACGACGTGAAGTGGTCGGCGGTGGCGCCCTGCCTCGCGGTGATCCCGGCACAAACCGTGCACGGCATCGATTTCATACCCGATACCGACGGGCCCGCGGTGACGGCCGCGCAGAAGCAGCTCGAGTCGATGGCGAGCCTCGTGATGCCCGAACTGCTGCAGGTGATCCGCACGCCGGCGGTGATCGCGATGCCGGCAGAGAACTCGCATTCCGCGTCGCTGATGACGCTCTTCCGCGAGGTCGAGCGCGAATGGCGAATGCACGCCGTGGGGCAAAGCGCGGCGGGAATGTCGCTGCTGATCACCGTGCTCGTGCAGATCGCACGGATCGGCAACGCGCTGGGCCCGACACCGACGGTATCGAACCCGCGCAAGGCTGGCCAGGTGGAGAAATTCCGCACCCTGGTCGACAAGAACTTCCGCAAGCGGCTACCGATCGAGGCCTATGCGCAGGAGCTTGGCGTCACCCCCGGCCAGCTGTCGCGACTGTGCCGCGACGTGCTTGGCGTGTCGGCGCTCAACGTCATCAACGCGCGTATCGTGCACGAGGCGCAGCGCGAACTGGTCTACGGTGGTACCAGCGTCAAGCAGATCGCTGCCACCCTCGGTTTTGCGGACGAAGACTATTTCGGGCGCTTCTTTCGCAAACAAACCGGAATTGGCCCGAAAATGTTCCGCGATCAGGCGCGAGCGAAGCTGATCGACGGCGAGAGGCATCCACAGGTGGCAAGGCCGCCGGGATTCTAGCGCCCCCGACCCAGGCCCGGATGTATCAACTCTTCGGCAAGCGTGGCCCCACTGCTCGGCGAATTGAACTCACCCCCCCTTGAATTGCGCCGAGATGCGCTCCATCACCGTGTGATGGTTGGCGTGTGCTGCAAGGTTGTAGGCCGTCAGATTTGCCGCGCGGATGAACGCACGTTCGACCTGTCCGGCGGCGACATCGATGTCGATGATGTTGATGCAGGCGGGTTCCTGCTCGAAGGCTTTCAGGCCGTGCAGCGACGCCCCGACGACATGGCTCAGGATGACGCGATTGACCGCGTCGTGGGCGACCACCAGCAGGTTGGCCCAGTCGTCCGCCCGCACGAGTTCGAGCCAAACTTCGAGCACGCGCCGCTCGAAGTCCGCCCAGGATTCGCCGCCGATGAAGCTCGCGCCCGGCTCGGGGGCCCGCTCGTAGGCGCGGGTGATGATCTCGTCGCGCCGCTGCGGCGGAACCTCAGCGAGGCGGCCGGCGCGGATTTCCTTCAGGCGCGGCTCCTCGCGCACCGGCAGGGTCCGCCCGTCCAGCACCAGGCTCGCCGTGCGGGCGGTGCGCGGCATGCCGGAGATGAGCGCGCCGTCGAACGGAATCTCCCGCAGCAGCGCGCCCGCCGCGCGAGCCTGCTCGCACCCGTGCTCGGTGAGGGTCACGTGGCGCGGGTCGATGGGGCGCCCGGCGGCATCGAAGTACTGCACCTCGCCGTGGCGCATCAGATAGACGCGTCGGCGACGATCCGTGCCCGCCAGGCGGCTCATCAGCCCTGCTCCCCGAGATATTTCGGGTTGCTTTCCATGACCTTGGTGCGGATGGTTTCCAGCAGATGCTGCCGCGCCGCATCGCGCCACGCACCGGCGTCGCCCCGACCGGCACGGATCGCGTGCGCGAACTCGCGGTCGAGTTCCGTAAGCCGCCGCCGCAGTTCGGCCCCGCCGGCCGGTTCGTCGCGCCCGGCGTGACCCAGCAAGGACTGCAGCGATCTCAGTTCCCTGCGCTCGCCATCCTCGCCGTTCTTCAGCTGGCGCATCGCGATGATCATGGCGTTGGCGATCATCAGCGCGGCGTGCTTCCGCTCGGGCGGCAGCGCGGGCAGGATCTCTTCCCGCAACACGTTCCGCGCGGTCTCGAGCAGTTGTTCGCCGATCGGTTCGTCGCGCATCAGCGGGCCTCCGTCATGGTCAGGATTTCGTATTCGAGTTCCGGTACGATGTGGCCGGTCAGCGCGAGCATCAGCGAGGTCTCCTCGCCGGAGAGGTGACGCTCGGCCTGCTGCACGGCGATCACGGCCCAGTTCAGATGCGCCATCACTTCCCAGTAGTGGATGTCCTCGTCCTCGAGGCGGCGCCCGGTGACGGCTGCATAGCCGCGATAGAAGTCCTCGCGCGCCCCCACTCCGCCCGCCTCGCCCTTGCCGCCGAAACGCCAGCACTTGGCGCAGAACCAGCCGACATCCTCGAGCGGGTCGCCCCAGCCGGAGAACTCCCAGTCGAGGATGGCGGTGAGACCGTTCTCGTCCACCATGTAGTTGCCAGTGCGGAAATCGCGATGGCACAGGACGAGCTCGCCGCGCTCGGGCGCATTGATTTCGAGCCAGCGCAGGCCCCATTCCAGCGCGGGGTGGGCGGTGCGATGGCCGTCGAGGAAGCGGCGCAGCCGTGCGACGTGCTGCAGCGCGGGCGACGAGCCCGGGGACGGCAGGAACGCGAGATCCTCGCGCGGCGGACGGATCGAATGGATGCGGCCGAGCTCGGCGCCGAGGCGTTCGAGCAGCACGCGGCGGTCACCGCCCAGCTTCGCGTCGCGCACGACGACGTGGGAGGCCGCAACGCCGCCGACGAAGCGCATCACGAAGAACTGCTTGCCGATGAGGCTCGCGTCGCGGCACAGCCACAGCGGCTCCGGCACCGTCACGCCAGCGGCGTGGGCGGCCTTGAGGAGCGCGAACTCCTCGGCGCGGCAGTGGCTGCCGGATACTCCCGACGGCGCGTCGGTGCGCACGACGAGCTTCAGTTCGGGGGCGAACGCGCCGCCCGCGACCTCGGCCTGGATGAACCAGTTTTCCTGGATCGAGCCCCCCGAGAGGAGCTTCGCTTCCGCGATCGATACCCGGTCGGCACCAGCCTCCCGTCGAATGAATTCTTCCAGCGCGCCGCGCATCTGTTCGTTCATGTTCTGCACACTCGTCCGTGGTTCGGAAATGCGTTCGCCCGGCGCATCACACTTCGCGCGCGATGCCCTTGATGACCCGCTTCGCGATGCTCCAGCGGTGCACCTCGGACGGGCCGTCGTAGATGCGGAACGCCCGCATGTCGGCGAAGATTTGCGCCACCGTGGTCTCGCGCGTCACGCCCTGCCCGCCGAGGATCTGCACGCAGCGGTCGACGACGCGCCAGCAGGCTTCCGAGACCAGGACCTTGGACATGCTCGAGTCGTGGATCGCGAGGTGCCCCTTGTCGAGCACCCAGGCGGTGTGCCAGATCGCCAGGCGCGCCGAGTGGATGTCCATCTCGTTGTCCGCGAGCATGAAGCCGACGCCCTCGTGGCTGCCCAGCGGCTTGCCGAAGGCGTGGCGTCGACGGGCGTAGTCGGTGGCGATATCGTGGGCGCGGCGTGCGGCGCCGAGCCAGCGCATGCAGTGCGTGAGGCGCGCCGGCGACAGGCGGACCTGCGCGTACTTGAAGCCCTCGCCGAGCTCGCCGAGGATGTTCGCGGCGGGCACGCGGACGTCGTCCAGGCGCACGACGCCGTGTCCGCCGGGGAAACAGGTGTCGAGGGTGTCCATCGAGCGCTCGACGACGAAGCCGGGCACGTCGGTGTCCGACAGGAACATCGTGGCGCGCCCGTCCTCGAGCTTGGCCATGATGATCGCGAACGCGGCGCCGTCGGCACCGGTGGTGAACCATTTGCGCCCGTTGATGACGTAGTCGTCACCGTCGCGCACCGCGGTGGTCTGCAGCATCGAGGGGTCGGAGCCGGCGCCGGGGGTCGGTTCGGTCATGCAGAAGCACGAGCGCACCTTGCCGGCGGCGAGCGGGCGCAGCCAGCGCTCCTTGTGCTCGGGCCGGGCGACGACCTCCATCAGGTGCATGTTGCCCTCGTCCGGCGCCGCAATGTTGAGCGCAACGGGACCGAGCAGCGAGTATCCGGCCTCCTCGAAGAACACCGCCTTCGCGCGGTGATCGAGGCCCAGGCCGCCGAATTCCTTCGACACGTGCGCGGACAGCAGCTCCGCCGAGCGCGCCTTGGCGATCAGTTCCGCACGCAGCTCCTCACTCGGCCCGTGCGCGGTCCGGCGCGGGTCGCGCTCGTAGGGAATGATTTCCTCCGCGATGAAGCGGCGCACCTTCTGCTGCAGTGCCGACAGTTCTTCCGACAGATCAAAGTTCATGCTTGGCTGACTCCCGCGAGATGGTTCGCCGATTTCAGGCGTAGTTGAAGAAGCCGCGGCCGCTCTTGCGCCCGAGGAAGCCGGCGTCGACCATTTCCTTGAGCAGCGGCGCGGGTCGGTACTTGGGATCATTGAAACCGGCGTGGAACATCTCCATCACCGACAGCATCGTGTCGAGGCCGATGAGGTCGGCGAGCGCCAGCGGGCCGATGGGCTGGTTGCAGCCGAGCTTCATGCCGGCGTCGATGTCCTCGGCCGAGGCGAGCCCTTCCTGCAGCGCGAACACCGCCTCGTTGATCATCGGGCACAGGATGCGGTTCACCGCGAAGCCCGGGCTGTTCTTCGCGACGATAGCGGTCTTGCCGATCGCAGCGACGAATCCCCGCGCGGCGTCCACGCTCGCGGGCGAGGTGCACAGTCCCGGCACCAGCTCGACCAGCGCCATCAGCGGCACCGGGTTGAAGAAGTGCATGCCGACGAAGCGCTCGGGGCGTTTCGTCGCCGCCGCGAGGCGCGTGATCGACATCGACGAGGTGTTGGTGGCGATCAGCGCGTCCGGGCCGACGACCGCGTCGACCTGGGCGAGGATCTTCAGCTTGAGCGCCTCGTTCTCGGTCGCCGCCTCGATCACGAGGTCGACCCGCGCGAGGTCCGCGTAATCGGTCGTGCCGCGGATGCGGTCCAGGTATTCGTCCTTCTGCGCGGCCGTGAGCTGCCCCTTCTTGATCAGGCGGTCGAGGCTACCGGAGATCGTCGCGATCCCCTTGCCCACCGCATCGGCCGAAATGTCGACCATGACGACGGACAATCCCGCCGCCGCGCACACCTGGGCAATGCCGTTGCCCATCGTTCCCGCCCCGAGGACGCCTACCGTGCTGATACCCATGCTTCGCTCCCGCTCTGAATGCTGAAAATGTCCCGGCCGCGCGCGTCTTACAGCCGCTCGAAAATCGCCGCGATGCCCTGTCCGCCGCCGATGCACATCGTCACCAGCGCGTAGCGCCCGCCGGTGCGGTGCAGTTCGTAGATCGCCTTGGTCGTGATGATTGCGCCGGTCGCGCCGACCGGATGGCCGAGGGAGATGCCCGATCCGTTCGGGTTGACCTTGCGCGGATCGAGACCCAGTTCGCGCGTCACGGCGCAGGCCTGCGCCGCGAAGGCCTCGTTCGATTCGATGACGTCGAGGTCCTCGACCTTGAGGCCGGTGCGCTCGAGCACCAGGCGCGTCGCCGGCACCGGGCCGATACCCATGTACAGCGGTTCGACACCGGCGTGGGCGTAGCCCACCAGGCGTGCGAGCGGCTTCAGGCCGAGCGCCGCCGCACGGCCCGCTTCCGCGAGCACCACCGCGGCCGCGCCGTCGTTGAGGCCGGAGGCGTTGCCCGCCGTGACCGTGCCGCCCTCCTTGCGGAAGGCCGGCTTCATCGCTGCGAGCGATTCGAGCGTCGCGCCGGAGCGCACGTGCTCGTCGGTGTCGAAGCGCGCGATGCCGTTCTTCGTCTTCACTTCGACGGGGACGATCTGATCCCTGAAATAGCCCTCGACGATGGCGACCGAGGCCCGGCGCTGGCTTTCCAGCGCGAGCGCATCCTGCATCTCGCGCGTGATGCCGTAGCGCTCGGCGACGTTCTCGGCGGTGATACCCATGTGCACCGACTTCCACGGATCGTGCAGGATGCCGTTCATGTAATCGACGAGACGCGCATCGAGCATGCGCGCGCCCCAGCGCAGGTTCGGCACGGTGTAGGGACCGCGCGACATCGACTCTGCACCGGCGCCGATCGCGAGGTCGCAGTCGCCGAGGCGGATCGCCTGCGCCGCCGAGACGATGGCCTGCAGGCCCGAGCCGCACAGGCGATTGACGTTGAACGCCGGGACCGTCTCGGGGATGCCCGAATCGATCGCGGCGACGCGGCTCAGGTAGGCGTCGCGCGGCTCGGTCGGAATGACGTTGCCCATCACGACATGCCCGATCGCGTCCGGCGCCGCGCCGGAACGCTGCAGCGCGGCCTTCACCGCGATCGTGGCCAATTCGGTGAGCGGAATGTCCTTCAGGGTTCCGCCATACGTTCCGATGGGAGTCCGTGCAGCTCCCAGCACGACAACTTCACGCTGCGACATCGCTTTCAACGCCTCTTAAAGGTTATCCGTGGATTCCATGTGTCGTTCCCGCATCCGCTTGGGCACATCCGGCCCGACCGGTCGGTCGAGCAAATACTAAAACATCGGCGCGCGGACAACAAGCCGTTTATGAAGACCGCCTTCGGCCCGACACGCGAACCCGGTCCGGTTACACCCGGATAGCCTTGATTGCGCCGCTCTCGACGAGCGACCGGGAAAAAGAAAAGCCGTCCGGCAGACTGAGGTCGCCGGACGGCAAAAAGCTTCGACGCAGGTTGCGTGGAGAGAGGAGGCGCAATCGTCGAAGTGAGACACCACAAAAAAGAGCAGAGGAGCATTCGCGCACCACCGCCAACCGGTCGGGCCTCGCTTGACACCCGACCGGTCGGTCGATACGCTTGAGCCGAATGTTAAGTGAGTCGATCACGGATGACAAGCCCCCCACCGACACAGCACGACGACGAGGCGGCAGGAACATCCGGTTCCCAGGAGATCCCGATGCAGGAACTGGCCGGACGCGTTGCGGTGATCACAGGCGCTGCCAGCGGCATCGGCGCGGCCATAGCGCGGCGCTTCGCCCGCGCAGGCATGAAGATCGTCGCCGCGGACGTCGACGAGGCGGCGCTTGCTGCGGTGTGCAAGGAACTCGTCGATGCGGGCCACAGCGCGATCGGGGTGCGTACCGACGTCGCCAACGCGGCAGCGGTCGAGGCGCTTGCCGAGCGCGCATATGCGGTCTTCGGTGCCGTCCATCTGCTGTGCAACAACGCGGGCGTGGTCCCGTCCGGGCGCTACCGGGCGGTGTGGGAATTTCCGCTCGAAGACTGGCACTGGTCGCTCGACGTGAATCTCTACGGCGTCATCCACGGCCTGCGCAGCTTCATCCCCCGCATGCTGGACGCGGGCGAGGAAGGCCACGTGCTGACGACGGCCTCGGTCGCCGGGCTGATCAGCGGCTCGGGCTCGGCGGTCTACAGCGCGGCCAAGCACGCCGCGGTGCGGGTAACGGAGGCCTTGTACGCGTCGCTGCGCGAACGCAATGCGCCGATCGGCGTGAGCCTGCTCTGCCCGGGGCTCGTGAACACTCGCATCTACGAGTCCGAGCGCAATCGCCCGGACGGCCTGCGCCCGACGGACGGCGCGGCGCCGGAGACCGCGGAGCTGCAGGCGGTCGCGGCGAGCCTGTATGCGGGAGCGATGTCTCCCGAGGAAGTCGCGGAGATCGCCTGCCAGGCCGTGCTCGACGACCGCCTCTACGTGCTCACCACCGACAGCTTCGATGACGCGATCCGCGAGCGCATGGAGGCCATCCTCGAACGCCGCAATCCGCAGTTCGCGACCCTGCTCGCGCTGAGCCGGCGCGACGTCGGCGAGCGGGAGTCGGCGTGATGAGCGGGCGTCTGGCACGCAAGGTCGCGCTAGTGACCGGCGCAGCCTCCGGCATCGGACTCGCGACCGCACGACGTTTCGCGGCGGAAGGCGCCGAAGTTGCGCTCGCCGACCGCAACGCGAACGGCCTCGCCTCGATCGAGGCGGAACTGCGCAGCGGCGGCGGCAACCCGCTCGCGATCACGATGAACGTCACGCAGGAGGCCGACTGGAACCGCGCGATCGACGCCGTCACGGCGAACTTCGGGGGCCTCGACATCCTCGTGAACAACGCCGGGTTTGGCCGCTTCCGCTCGATCGCCGACACCACCCTCGCCGAATGGCGCGCGACGCTCGCGGTGAACCTCGACAGCGTGTTCCTCGGCACCCGCCATGCGCTGCCGCTGCTCACACGCTCGGGCCGCGGGGCGATCGTCAACATGTCGTCGATCCGCGGGCTCGTCGCCGGGCCGAACGCGGGCGCGTACAGCGCGGCCAAGGCCGGTGTGCGCCTGTTCACGAAGGTCACCGCGCTCGAATGCGCCGCGGCCGGCAACGGCGTGCGGGCGAACTCGGTGCATCCCGGCCACGTCGAGACGCCGCTGACCGCGCCGGCCTACGCAAACCCGGAGCTCGCACGCGAGTTCCTCGCCGAAACGCCGCTCGCGCGCTTCGCCCGGCCCGAGGAAATCGCCGATCTCGTCGTGTATCTCGCGAGCGACGAAGCCGCCTATGTCACCGGCGCCGAATTCACCATCGACGGGGGCCTGACCGCGCGTTAGACCAACCAGCCCCCTCCCCTCCTCCTCCATTCACGACAAGGGAACCGAACATGCCCCACCCCGTTCTTGCCAGTCCGGACCTGATCCGGTTCGAAGGCGACACGCCCCATCTCGTCGGCAGCCGCTGCGACGAATGCGGCGAGCTGTACTTCCCCGCCACCGACAGCTGCACACGCTGCACCGCGACGCGTATGAGCCCGCACGACCTCGGCCGCCGCGGCACGCTGTGGTCGTGGACGATCCAAGGCTTCCTGCCCAAGGCACCCTACGACAGCGGCGAAACGCCCGAGACCTTCCGGCCCTATGGCGTCGGCTACGTCCAGATGGAGAGCGGCCTCAAGGTCGAGTCGCGCCTGACCGTCGCCGACGAAACGCAGCTGCAGATCGGCATGCCGCTCGAACTGACCCTGATCCCCTATCGCACGACCGGCGACGGCGAGGTGTTCACCTTCGCCTTCCGCCCGTCCGCATCCGCCTGAAGAGGAATTCACCCATGGCTCAAGACGTCGCCATCATCGGCATCGGCCTGCACCCCTTCGGCCGCCACGACACACTCACCGGCCGAGCCCAGGGGGCGATCGCGCTACGCGCCGCACTCAAGGATGCCGGCATCGGCTGGGAGTCGGTCGGCATCGCCTACGGCGGCAGCCACGACGCCGGCAACGCCGACGCGCTGTGCAACGATCTCGGCCTCACCGGCCTGCCCTTCATCAACGTCGCCAACGGCTGCGCCACCGGCGGCAGCGCGCTGGCAAGCGCGGTCGCGGCGATCCGCTCGGGCAGCGCGGAGTTTGCGGTCGCGGTCGGCTTCGACAAGCACCCGCGCGGCGCCTTCAATCCGCATCCGCGCGACTGGGGTCTGCCCGACTGGTATGGCGAGACGGGCCTGATGCTGACCACCCAGTTCTTCGCGCTGAAGACGCGGCGCTACATGCACGAGCACGGCATCACCGAGGACTCGCTCGTGCGCGTCGCCCAACGTGCCTTCCGCAACGGCGCACTGAACCCGCAGGCGTGGCGGCGGCGCGAGATGAGCTATGCGGAGATCGCCGAATCGATGCCGGTGAACCTGCCGCTGCGCCAGTACATGTTCTGCAATCCGGCCGAAGGCGGCGCGGCGCTCGTGCTGTGCCCGGCGGAAGTCGCGAAGCGCTACCACCCCAAGCCGATCATCGTGAAAGCGGCCGTCGTGCGCACGCGCCACCACGGCTCCTTCGAGGTCTTCAGCCCTGCGCTCGCCGCGCAGCAGGCGCCCGCCCCGACCGTTACCGCCTCGCGCGCGGCCTTCGAACAGGCCGGTGTCGGCCCGCGCGACATCGACGTGCTGCAGCTGCAGGACACCGACTCGGGGAGCGAGATCATCCACATGGCGGAAAACGGCTTCTGCGAGCACGGCGAACAGGAGCGGCTGCTGCGCGACGGCGAAACCGAGATCGGTGGGCGGCTGCCGATCAACACCGACGGCGGCTGCCTCGCCAACGGCGAGCCGATCGGCGCTTCGGGCCTGCGCCAGGTGATCGAGATCTGCACGCAGCTGCGCCAGGAAGCGGGCGCGCGGCAGGTGCCCGGCACTCCGCGGCTCGGCTACACCCACGTCTATGGCGCGCCGGGGGTCAGCGGCGTGACGATCCTGCAGCGGTAGGCGCGCGCGGTGCTGTGGCGCAGGCAAATGGCGGACATCCCCTTCGAGGGGATCTACCGCCGCCAGATCGACCTCGATGCCCCCGACGCGCAGACCGTCGTCGGGTGGCTCGAGGACGAGTCGCACCACTTCGGGCTCACGCTCGTGCATGACGGCGCGCGCGTCCGCGAAGTGCGCATGACTTCGCCGCGCTACCCGTGGACGACCTGCGCGGAGGCAGGCGAGCCACTGCAGGCGCTGGTCGGCCAGCCGCTCGTCGCGCGGGCCTCGCAGCTCGGCACGCTGGTCGACATGCGCCTGCAATGCACGCATCTCTTCGACCTCGCGAGCCTGATGGTCGCCCACGCGCATGCGGGCCGCGGCCATCGCCGCTACCACGGCACGGTCGAGCCGCTCGCCGCCGTCGTGCCCGGCGCCCCCGACGGCGCACAGCGCGCGACGCTGCAGTGCGATGGCGCCGTCGTGCTGCAGTGGGATCTCCACGACGACCGCATCATGGCGCCGGACGCGCACGCCGGGCGCACGATCTACCACGGCTTCCGCGAGTGGACCGAATCGCTCGACGCCGAGGAGGCCGAGCAGGCCCTCGTGCTGCGCCGCGTCGCGTTCGTGTCGAACGGGCGGCGGATCACGATCGAACACCTCGGCTCGGCCGCCGAACTAGGCCAGGCTGCCGTGTGCCATTCCTTCCAGCCGGCGCAGCGCGAACACGCGATTCCGATCCCGAACTCGCGCCGGCGCTACGACACCACCCCTGGGGACATGCTCGCGCTGGTGCGCCAGCATCCCTGAACCCGACCACAGGAGATAGCGGGCGATGCAGAACTACATCGATTTCACCGACAAGGTCGTGCTGATAACAGGCGCCAGCCGCGGGCTGGGTCGGGCGATGGCGCTCGGTTTTGCCGAATGCGGCGCCAACATCGTCGCAACGAGCCGTTCGGCGGAGAGCTGCGCCGAGGTCGTCGCCGAAGTCGAGCGCCTGGGTCGCCGTGCGGTCGCCATCGGCTGCCACGTCGGCAAATGGGACGATCTGCCGCGGCTCGTCGAAGGCGCGCTGGAGGCCTTCGGCCGCATCGACGTGCTCGTCAACAACGCGGGCATCGCGCCGGTCGCCGAATCGTCGGCCGCGGTAAGCGAGGAGCTGTTCGACAAGATCATGGCGGTGAACCTCAAGGGCCCCTTCCGCCTCTCCGCGCTGGTCGCCGGGCACATGCGCGCGAACGGCGGCGGAGCCATCATCAATATCACCAGCACCGCGGCGATCCGGCCGGAGCCGGTCTATCCGGTGTATGCCGCGGCAAAGGGCGCGCTCAACATCGTCACGCGCTCGCAGGCGATGGAGTTCGGGCCTACGGTGCGCGTCAACGCGATCATGGCCGGTCCGTTCTGGACGGACATCTCGCGCAGCTGGCGCGAGGACTACGATCGCAACGCGCCGTCGGCGGCGAAGCGCATTGGCCGGCCGGAGGAGATCGTGTCGAGCGCGCTCTATCTCGCGAGTCCGCGCTCGAGCTACACGACCGGGGCGATCATTCAGCTGGACGGGGGGATCCCGTAAGGCGCAGCGTCACCAGGGCGGCAGCCCCCAGCAGCACGTAGGCCGCCAGCAGCGGCCGCACGCTGCCGTCGAAGCACTGTCCCACGACGCCTCCCAGCGCCGCGCCGACCGTGACCGATACGAAGCCGTACATCGACGACGCGGTGCCGGCGATATGGCCCAGCGGGTTCATCGACATCGCGGTGAGGTTCGGCAGCAGCAGCCCGAATGCGAACATGTTGCAGGCCTGCACGACGAGGAACAGGGCCAGCGGGACCGCTCCGGTAACGGCGAGCGCGAACGCGGCCGCATTGATGGCGACGACACCGCACAGCATGCGCCGGATCAATGCCGCACTGCCGACGCGGCGCACGAGGCGCGCGTTGGCCAGCGACGCAGCGGACATCGCCAGCGAGACGGCCGCGAGCAGCAGCGTGAACCCGAGTCCGGCGCCGAAGGTGATCTGGAAGATCGCCTGCGCGGACGACAGGAAACCGAGATGGGCGCCCATCACGAGGCCGCATACGAGCATGCTGACGATGGCTTCGCGCGTGCCGACGACAGTACGGTAATCGGCGGCCACCGCTCGCAGCGAGATTGACCCGCGCGGCCCGCCCGGCACCGATTCCTCCAGCCGCAGCACGACCCACACGAGCATGCAGGCGGCGACCAGGCCGACCGCGGCCATCAACCAGCGCCAGGACCCGGCGAGCAGGATCAGTTGCCCCAGCATCGGCGCGACGATTGGCTCCAGCAGCACGACAGACATCGCGAGCGACATCACCCGCGCCATCTGCGGCCCGGAATGGTGGTCGCGCACGATCGAGAAGGTCACGACCCGCTGCGCGCCGGCGCCGATGCCCTGCAGCAGGCGCGCCGCGAGCAGGGTGCGGAAATCCGGCGCAATGGAGGCCAGCACGCTACCGGCGAGGAAGATCAGCAGTCCCGCGATCAGCACCGGCCGGCGACCGTAGCAGTCGCTCAGTGGCCCCAGCACCAGTTGCGGAAAGCCGACGCCCAGCAGATAGATGGCGATCACCGCCTGGCTGGGGTTGGTGCCCCCGAGCCCGAACTCATTCCCGATCGGCAGCAGCGCCGGCAGGACCATGTCGACGGCGACCGCACCGACGACGAGGCTCAGCGCGACGAAGGCGACGAACTCGACCGGTCCCATTGCCCGCGGGCCGATTGCGAGCTCGCACTGGCCGACTTCGTCGCCGCTCGTCACCTAGTTACCGCGGAATTCCGGCTTGCGCCGGCCGAGGAAGGCCGCCACCGCCTCGGCAAAATCCTGCGACGCAGCGCCCGCGACGAAGGCCTTGCGCTCGGCTTCGAGCTGCGTGGCAAGGTCGTTTTCGAGCGAGGCATTGAAAAGCCGCTTGGTGCGGCCGAACGCGCCGGTGGCCTGCCCGGCGAGGCGCTGCGCGAGTGCCATCGCCTCGTCCTCCAGCGCGGCGTCGGCGACGACCTTGCTGACCAGCCCCAGTTCGAGGGCACGCGCAGCGTCGATGCGCTCATCCAGCAGCGCGATCTCCATCGCCTTGCGCACGCCCACGAGACGCGGCAGCGTGTGGCTGCCGCCGCCATCGGGCGACGCCGCGATCTGGCAGTACGCGAGCTTGCAGTTCGTCGTGTCGCTCGCGATGACGAGGTCGCACGCACACATCAGCGAGAAGCCGAAACCGGCCGCCGCGCCACGCACCGCGCCGATCACCGGCTTGGCCATCGTGCGCAGGCTGTTCACCGCGGCGCTGACGTCGGCGATCAGCGCACCGAGATGCGCATCCCGTTCGGCCGGCGGCAGCTCCAGCCACTCCGCGAAGCAGCGGATGTCACCGCCGGCCATGAAGTGCGGCCCGGCGCCGGTGACGATCACGCAGCGCACCGCCGGGTCCTCGGCCACCTCCGCGGCGACGCGGGAAAATTCGCGTGCCATGTCCGGTCCGATCGCGTTCAGCGCCTCGGGCGCATTGAGCACGATGCGCGCAACTGCGCCCTGCCGTTCGACCAATACCTTCGCCGTCATTGCCTAGTCCTTGGTTATCCGTTCATCGGACCACTATTACAACGTATTGACGGTATGTCCGCCATCGACGACCAGCACGGAACCGGTCATGTAGGACGAGGCATCGGACGCGAGCAGCAACAGCGGGCCCGTGAGTTCGCCGCCGCGGCCCAGGCGCCGCAAGGGGATGCGCTTGATCAGGGCCTTGCCCGCGTCGCTCGCGAAGAAGTCCGCGTTCAGCGGCGTCTCGACGTAGCCCGGCGCCAACGCATTGACGCGGATGCCGTAGCGCGCGAGCTCCAGCGCCATCGCCTTCGTGAGCTGGATCAGCGCGGCCTTCGACGCCGCATACGCCGGCAGTTGCTGCGCAACGCGCAGGCCGAGGATGGACGAGATGTTGATGATGCTGCCGGCCTTGCCTGCGTCCTTCATCGCACGCGCGACACGCTGCGCGACGCGCCACGAACCGTTGAGGTTTACGTCGATGATGCCGTTCCAGTCCTGCTCGCCGACTTCCAGCAGGGGCTTGGTCTGGGTCACGCCCGCGTTATTCACGAGGATGTCGGGCACGCCGACGCTCGCGACGATGCTCGCGAGTGCGTCCTCGACGCTTTCCGCTCGCGTGACGTCCATCGCCACCGCATGCGTGCGGATGCCCTCTTCGGCGAAGCGCGCGGCGACCTCGCGCCCCTGCTCGATGCGGCGGCCGGCGAGGACGATGGTGGCGCCGGCGCGGCCGAGGTCGTGGGCGAAGTCGCGCCCGAGTCCGCCGAAGGCGCCGGTCACGAGAGCGATCTTGCCCGAGATGTCGAACAACGCGGCCGGAGCCGCGGCAGGTGCTTGCGTCATGCGGGGATGCCCTCCGGGCTGGAATGCGTGGTGGCGGCGAGGAAGCGTGCGAAGTGTTCGTCACGGCTGCCGAACAGGGCGGCATTGACCATCAGCCGCCGGAAATAGTGGCTCACGTCGAGCTCCTCGGTGATGCCAAGGCCGCCGTGCATCTGCACTGCCTCGTTCGCGACCTTGCGCGCGGCGCTGGAAATGTAGGCCTTCGCACCGCTGATGATGCGCGCGCGTTCGGCGGCGGGCCGCAGCAGCGCCTCCTGCGCCGAGCGCGTGAGGGCGGCGATCTCCTCCTGCAGCAGGAACATATCGACCGCACGGTGCTGAAGCGCCTGGTTGGTGCCGATTGCACGGCCGAACTGCTTGCGGATCTTCAGGTACTCGCAGGTCGTCGCGACCAGCGCACGCACGATGCCCAAGGCCTCGGCGCAGGAGGCGACCGTCGCGTGGTCGAGCACGTCGGCGATCGCGGTGGCCGCCGGCGTGCCGTCGTCCGGGTCGAGTCGCTCGGCCGGCACGCCGGCGAAGTGCAGGTTCGCCGCGCCGCGACCGTCGACGAAGCGGTAGTGCCGCCGCTCGATCTCCGCCGACTTCGCGTCGACGAGAAACAGGCGGCGCTCGCCGCCGTGATCGGCATCCGCCGCGGAGACGATCAGCCGGTCGGCGATGTCGCCTTGCAGCACCGCGATCTTGCGTCCGCTGATGCGCCCGGCGCGGACCTGGCACCGAGGGTCCCCCGCCGCCTCGGCATCCGCGAACGCGAGCTTCACCGAGCCGTCGGCAAGCTGCGGCAGCAGCGCGTCCTGCTGCGCGGCGCTGCCCTGGCTGCGCACGAGCCCGGTACTAACGAGCGCACTCGCGAGCACCGGCTCCATCAGCAGGCGGCTACCCACCACTTCCATCAGCGCACCGACCGCGAGCGGGTCGGCATCGAGGCCGCCGTGCTTCTCGGGCAGGCGCAATGCGAGCCAGCCCAGCTCGGCATAGTCGCGCCACGCCTTCCCGCTGTAGCCCGCCGGGTCCGCGAGCACCGCGTGGCGCTGCAGGAAATCGTAATTGTCGGCCGCGTAGCGCGAGGCGCTGTCGCGCAGCATCCCGGCCGTTTCGAGGTCCATGTTCATAGCCCCAGCACTCCCTTCGCAACGATGTTGCGCTGGATCTCGGACGCCCCGCCGAAGATGGTCGCGGCGCGGTTGTAGAAGTGATCCTTGACGATGCCGCCCGCGTCCTCGGGCCCCAGCGGCGGCGCGCTCGCGGCGTGCAGCGCGGCCGGATCCCACGCGACGCCGGCAAACCCCAGCAGGTCGATCGCGGCTTCGGCGATGTCCTGGTAGAGCTCGGTGCCGCGCAGCTTGATCAGCGAGGCCTCGCCGCCATGGTCGGTGCCGCGCATCATCGATTCGACGGCCTGGTAGGAGGCCGCCTCCAGCGCCAGCAGGCGCAGTTCCAGCTCGCCGATGCGGGCGGCGGTGCGTTCGGGCGAGGCGGACGGTTTCTCCTGCGCCAGTGCCTTCAGCCGTTCCAGCGCATGGCAGGCCATGCCGAGCAGCGCGCCGGCCGTGCGCTCGTTCTTGAGCAGGTACTTGGCGTAGGTCCAGCCCTCGCCTTCCGCACCGACGAGGTTTTCGGCCGGCACGCGCACGTTTTCCAGCCACACCTCGTTCACATGCACGTAGCCGTCCATCGTCGGGATCGGCTTCACCGTCACGCCGGGGCTCTTCATATCGATCAGCACGAAGGAGATCGACTTCTGCGCCTGTTCGCCGCGCGCGGTCTTGACGAGGCAGAACAGCCAGTCCGCCCACTGCGCGTAGGTCGTCCACACCTTCTGGCCATTGACGACGTAGTGGTCGCCCTCCCGGATTGCCTCGGTGCGCAGCGCCGCGAGGTCGGAGCCGGCACCGGGTTCCGAATACCCCTGCGCCCAGAAATCCTCGGTCGTCGCGATGCGCGGCAGGAAGCGGCGCTTCTGTTCCTCGCGGCCGAAGGCGTAGATCACCGGGCCGACGTATTTCACGCCGAAGGGGATCACCCACGGGCAGCCCAGGCGCGCCAGCTCGTCCTCGAAGGTGAAGCGCTCGAGCAGCGACCAGCCCTGCCCGCCATGCTCCTTCGGCCAGTGGCCGATCGCCCAGCCCTGGTCGTTGAGCAGGCGCATCCAGCGCACGTAGTCGTCCTTGTCGAGCACCTGATGCAGGTGCGACTTCCTCTTCAGGTCGTCGGGCATCACGCGCTCGTGGAAGCTGCGGATGTCGGCCCTCAGGCGTCGGGCCTTGTCGCGGGCTTCGTCTAGCTGATCGGTCATGGCGTTTCCTGCGCGATGGTCATGAAGGAATCCGGTTCGTCCGGCGCGTCAGCGCGGCACCGGACATGGGGTTGCCGCGCTCACCTCCTCGGGCGCCCCACTGCCCGAGAGATGCCGCGCAGCGACGAGGAACAGCACGCCGCCGGCGACCGAGAGCAGCGTCGCCGAGCACAGCGCATAGCGGATGGAGTCGGTCGCGACGTCGAGACGGGTGGCCAGCAGGTCGCTGAGCAGGCCGGTGCAGACCGGCCCGAGCCCCAGTCCCAGCAGGTTGAAGGTGATGATCACCACCGCCGACGTCAGCGCTCGCATCCCGGGCGGCACCAGCAGCTGCGGAACCGCAACGATGGGGCCGAAATAGAACATCATCAGGATCGACGCGAAGGCGCCGAAGACGATCGACAGCGTCGGCGATGCCACGAGGTACTGCGCCAACGCGAACGGCACCATCGCCAGCAGCGCCCACGCGACGACGCGCAGCCGCCCGCCGTTGTCGTGCCGCCCGGCGCGATCCGACAGCCGGCCGCCGAGGTACATGCCGATCGCGCTGCCGAAGCCGTTGAGCAGCGCGAGATAGATCGAAACATCCGTCAGCGCCATGCCATGCACCCGCCCATAGAAGGGCGCGTTCCAGTTCATCGTCGCGTACACCGCATAGGCGTGGCAGGTGCCGGCCAGCACCAGGTAACGGAAGGCCTTCAGCTGCCACAGATGGCGCAGCGCCGCCTTCAGGTCGGCACCTTCCGCCGCATGCTGCGCCGGGGCGTCGAAGCGTCCGCGCAGCGGTTCGCGCATCGTCCATAGCACCAGCGGCGCCAGCGCGATGCCGGCGAGCCCGATGACGAGGAAGGTGCCGCGCCAGCCGATCATGCGTTCGAGCTGGCCGGCGAAGAGGTAGCCGTAGGCCATGCCCGCGGGCAACGACAGGCCCCACAGCGCGAGCACGGTGGCACGTTCGCGCGCCGGATAGAGGTCGGCGATGATCGAATGCGTGGACGGCACGCTGCCCGCCTCGCCGACCGCGACGCCGATGCGCAGCATCACCAGCGTCATGAAGCCGCCCGCGAAGCCCGTCAGCGCCGTCATCGCGCTCCACAAGGCGAGCGAACCGGCGACGATGCGCGTGCGGTTGCCGCGGTCGGCCCAGCGCGCGACCGGCAGGCACAGCGTCGAATACACGATCGCGAAGGACAGGCCGGTGAGCGCGCCGAGTTGGGCATCCGACAGCGCGAGGTCGCGCTTGATCGGCACCTGCAGGATCGAGATGATCGTCCGGTCGATGTAGTTGAACATCGACACCAGGAACAGCAGGAGCAGCGTGTAGCGGCGCTGCAGATGCCCGGTCACGGCGGCGTCCTCCGGCCTGCCCGTCAGCTTGCGCCGCCGTCGCGCGCGAACTGCCACGCCGCGGTCGCGAGCGGACGGATGTTCGCGGCGATCTCGGCCGCGTTCATCGACGCGGCGTTGCCGCTCTGCAGGCGGTGCGCGATGCCCTGCAGGATCGCGGCGGTGCGGAACAGGTTGAAGGCGCGATAGAACGGATGGGTCGCATCCACGTCGAAGCCGGTGCGTTCGCAGTAGCGGGCGACGTAACGCTCCAGCGTCGGAATGCCGAGGACCGCAAGATCCGCATCCTGCAGCGTGCCGCGCGCGTCCACCCCGGGCGGACGATACCACTCCATCGCGTGGTACATCAGGTCGCCCAGCGGATGGCCCAGCGTCGACAATTCCCAATCGACGACGCCCACCACCTTCGGCTCCGTGGGATGGATCAGCAGGTTGTGGAAGGAATAGTCGCCGTGGATGATCGACGACAGCCCGTCGTCGGCCGGCAGGGCTTCGGGTAGCCACGCGATCAGCTTGTCCATCTCGGGGATGTCCTGCGTGCGCGACTGGTCGTACTGCTTCGACCAGCGCGAGATCTGGCGCGAGAAGTAGTTGCCGGGCTTGCCGAAGTCGGACAGGCCGAGCGCGGCGTAATCCACCGTATGAAGGCGCGCCAGCGTCTCGTTCGCCGAATCGAACACGGCCGCACGATGCGCCGGATCCAGGTCGGGCATGCGGCAGTTCCAGAAGATCCGCCCCGGCACGTGGCGCATCACGTAGAACATGCTGCCGAGCACCTCGCGGTCCTCGCACAGGACAAAAGGCGCGGGAACGGGAAAGCCGGGAACGTGCGACAGCGCCTGGATCACCCGGAACTCGCGGTCCACCGCGTGCGCCGACTTCAGCAGCACGCCGGGCGGCTGCCGGCGCAGCACGTATTTCTGCCCGGGCGTCTCGAGCAGGTAGGTCAGGTTCGACTGGCCGCCCTGGAATTGCTTCACGACCAGCGGCCCGCGGAATCCGGGCAGATGTTCGCGAAGGTATTCCCCTAGGCGCCCCTCGTCGATCAGCGCGACCTGACGGATCTCGCCGACCTCCCCGATGTAAGCCTTGGGTTCGCTGGCGACCGCCACTTCGTCGGCGACTGCCTCCTCCTTCATCACGCTGCTCGTCATTTCACCCATGGCATTCATTTGTCCATTTGTTGTGCCGGACGGGCACCGCTGGTGCCGTCACGTCTGTCTCCGCCGGATTCCGCGAAATCCGGCATCGCCCGATTTCCGCGCCGCATTCCCGTCCGTCCAGGCGGTCGATTCATTGACAATATTCAGCCGTGATAGTCTGGAATCGACCGTTGGACCCAAGATACTCGACCGACCGGTCGGCTGTCAACGCACAAAAATGGGTCCAGCCAACACGGGAAGCCGAGATCGCACGCTGCCATTGACACCCGACCGTCCGGTCGGTAGGCTTGAAACGAAATGGCTGCGGCACGCTGAGAGGACGCCTGCTGCCACCTTCCGGAAGCGGTCAGCCAAACGGCTTGCGGGAGGCGCAAACTTGGCGACACACGACAATTCTCTTGGAGACTCAAGGTGAGGGACAGGAACGCGTTGTTCAACTCCGAGCTGCTGAAGGAGCTCGCACCATTCACGATCTCGGGCTACGACCTCTTCCGCGAAGTCATCGAGACCGATGGCGCCCTGCCGGCGAAACTGAAAGGCCTGTTTGCCGCCGTGGTGGCCTGCAACCGCCGCTACCCGGCGCTCGCCCGCAAGGAACTCGACCGTGCCGCGCGCCTGGGCCTCACCCGCAATGAAGCGGCCGCCGGCCTGATCCTGCTGAGCAGCCTGCGGGGCGAAGGCGCGGCGCTGGCCTTCGATGCCACCATCCGCGAAATCTATCCGCCCGCCTGCGACGGCAACGCAAGCCCGCCGCGACACCCGTCGTCGCGCCAGCCCGAGCTTGTACGCGCGGCGCCGGGCGAGGCGGAGGCAAACTTCAAGGCCTACTTCGGCACGGTCCCGCCCGCGCTGGCGACGCTGCTGCGCCTCGCCCCGAAAGGCGCCGACGGCTATTTCCTGATGCGCAAGGGGACCATCGACTGCAACCAGCTCGACCGCAAGGCGGCCGAACTGATGCTGATCGCGGTGCTCGCGTCCGATTACAGCCCCCAGGCGGCGACCCACATCCGCGCGGCCCGCGCCGTCGGCGCAACCGACGAAGAGATGGCCGAGGCCATCCTGTGCGCGGTTCCCTCGGCCGGCATCGCCGCGTGGATGGCGACCGGCGTACTCCTGGAGCCCCAACAATGAACCCGAACAGCAATCGCCAGTGGCTGCTGCGCCGTCGCCCGCAGGGCCAGGTTGGCCGCGACGATCTCGAACTCGCGACCTCCGCGGTCCCCACGCCGGCAAAAGGGGAAGTCCTCGTCCGGGTCAAGCTACTGTGCATGGACCCGACGATCCGCAACTTCATGGATCCCGACCCCGGCTACGGCGTTCCGGTCGCGGTCGGCGGCGTGATCCGCGGCGTCGTCATCGGCGAGATCGTCGAATCGCGCGACGAAACACGCGCGATCGGCGAGCTGGTGTGGGGCTTCGGCGAGTGGAGCGACTACGTCGCAGGCCCCGCCGCGCAGTTCTTCCCGCTGCCGACGCGCTTCGGCCATCCGCTGCCGGCGTATACCCACGTGCTCGGCACGATCGGCCTGACCGCGCATTACGGCCTGCACGACGTAGCCGGCATCCACCCCGGCGCCACGGTACTGGTGAGCGGTGCAGCAGGCGCGGTCGGTTCGCTCGTCGGCCAAATGGCACGCATCGCCGGCGCCTCGCACATCGTCGGCATCGCGGGCGGCACCGACAAGTGCCAGCGTGCGGTCCAGCGCTACGGCTACGACCAGTGCCTCGACTACAAGGGCGACACGAAACTGGACGCCGCGCTCGGCGAGGCTTTCCCGGACGGCATCGACATCGTCTTCGAGAACGTCGGCGGCGCGATCCTCGAGGCCGCGCTGAACCACCTGCGCAAGAACGCGCGCGTCGCGCTGTGCGGGATGATCGCCCGCTACGGCGCCACCGAGACGGTGCCGGGCCCGCGCAACCTGTGGAACCTGGTCGTGAACACCGCACGCATCGAGGGCTTCCTCGTCACCGACATCCTCGGCGACCCGGCTCGGTCCGACAAGGCGCTGCGCGAAATCGACTCGTGGATCCGCGACGGGCGCCTGCATTACGACGTCGACGTGCGCACCGGCTTCGAGAACATCCCGGACATCTTCAACTGCCTGTTCACCGGCGCCCACACCGGGCGGCTGGTCGTGCAGATCGACTGAGGCGCCACAACGATGACGCAAGTCAGCTACACCCGCCACGGTGACGTCGCCGTCGCCACCGTCAATAACCCGCCGGTCAATGCCCTAAGCCTCGGCGTGCGCCAGGGGCTGATGCAGGCCATCGAGGCGAGCCGCGCGGACAGCGCCGTGCGCGCCCTCGTGATCATCGGCGGCGGCAGCACCTTCGTCGCTGGCGCCGACATCAACGACTTCGGCAAGCCCTACGAGGAACCGAGTCTCTACGCGATCATCGACGCGCTGATGGCGAACCCCAAGCCCGTGATCGCCGCGATCCACGGCAGCGCCTTCGGCGGCGGGCTGGAACTCGCGCTCGCGTGCCACTGGCGCATCGCGAGCCCGGACGCGCAGATCGGCCAGCCCGAGGTCAAGCTCGGCCTGATGCCCGGCGGCGGCGGCACACAATGGTGGCCGCGGATGGCCGGTCCGGCGGTCGCGCTCGAAGTGACGACCAGCGGCAACCCGGTCGCCGCGCGCCAGGCGCACGAATGGGGCGTCATCGACCGCATCGCCGAAGGCAAGCTGCTGGAGGACGCACTCGCGATGGCGCAGGACGTCGTCAGCGGCGCCCTGCCCGCGCGCAAGCTCAGCGAATCGACCGACAGGATCCGCGACGTCGATCCGGCGCTTTTCGACGAATTCCGCAAGAAAAACGCGCGCAAGTGGAAGGGCCAACTGGCGCCGTGGAAGATCGTCGATTGCATCGAGGCCGCGTGCCGACTGAGCTTCGACGAAGGCTTCAGGATGGAAAAGGACGCCTTCCGAGAATGCGAGCACAGCTACCAGAGCCGCTCGCTGATCCACCTCTTCTTCGCCGAACGTGCGGCCGGCAAGCTGCCGGACGTCAGCGCGGCGCCCGTGCCTGTCGCCTCCGTCGCGGTTGTCGGCGCCGGTACGATGGGCGCCGGCATCGCGATGAGCTTCGCCAACGCCGGACTGTCGGTGACCCTCCTCGACAGCTCCGACGAAGCGCTCGCGCGCGGTATGAAGACGATCACCGGCAACTATGCCACCTCGGTGAGCCGCGGCAGCATGCCGCAGGCGCGCGCCGACGCCGCGCTCGCCTGCATCAGCGCGACGACCGACGACTCGGTGCTTGGCGACGCGGACCTCATCGTCGAAGCGGTGTTCGAGGACATGGAGATCAAGCAGTCCGTGTTCCGTCGCCTCGACGCCGTCGCCAAGCCCGGCGCGATCCTCGCGACCAATACCTCGACGCTCGACGTCGACGCCATCGCCAGCGTCACCTCGCGCCCGGAAAGCGTATTGGGCCTGCACTTCTTCAGCCCCGCCAACGTGATGCGCCTGCTCGAAGTCGTGCGTGGCCCGCGCACCAGTGCGGCGACGCTCGCCACCGCGATGGCGGTCGCGCGCAAACTGCGCAAGATCGCCGTCGTCTCCGGCAACGCCTACGGCTTCATCGGCAACCGCATCCTCGCCGCCTACGGCCGCGAAGCCGACTTCCTGCTGGAAGAAGGCGCCACGCCGTGGCAGATCGACCGCGCACTGACCGACTTCGGCTTCCCGATGGGTCTCTTCGCGATGCGCGACATGGCCGGCCTCGACGTCATCTGGCGCATCCGCCAGCAGGAAAACACGACGCGCCCCGCGCACCTGCGCTATTCACCGATCGCCGACCGCATCTGCGAGATGGGCCGCTTCGGGCAGAAGACCGGCCGCGGCTACTACCTCTACGACGGCCGCACGCCCATCCCCGACCCCGAGATCGAGAGCCTCATCGTCGGCGTGTCGGCCGAACTGGGCATCGCACGCCGCGAGATTCCGGACGCCGAGATCCTGCAGCGCCTGCTGTGCGCGATGGCGAACGAAGGCGCGCGCATCCTCGAAGAGGGCGTCGCGCTGCGCGCCGGCGACATCGACATCGTCTATACGAACGGCTACGGCTTCCCGGCCACGCGCGGCGGCCCGATGTGGTGGGCTCGCGAGGCGGGACTCGCCTCGATCCGCGACGCCGTCGCCGCCTACCACCGCCAGCACGGCGACTACTGGACGCCCTCGCCGCTGCTCGCACGGGCCGCCCAAGCGGGCGGCGACTGGGATGTCGCGCTTGCTGCCAACTGAGCGCCGGCTGAACTCCGGCCCACCATCTTCCTCACCCACCAACCACTACAGGGAGCGCACCAGATGCGTGACGCAGTAATCGTTTCCGTCGCCCGCACCCCGATCGGCAAGGCCTATCGCGGTGCATTCAACAACACCCAAGGCCAGGCACTCGCCGCGCACGTCGTGCGTGCCGCGCTGGATCGCGCCAAGGTCGAATCCGACGCCGTCGACGACGTCGTGCTGGGCTGCGCGATCCAGCAGGGCACCACCAGCTTCAACGTCGCCCGCCAGGCCGCGCTGCGTGCCGGTCTGCCGGTCAGCGTCCCCGGCATGACGGTCGATCGCCAGTGCGGCTCGGGCCTGATGGCGATCGCCACGGCGGCCAAACAGATCATCGTCGACGGCATGAATGTCGCGGTCGCCGGCGGCGTGGAGTCCGTGTCGCTGGTGCAGAACGAGCACTACAACATGTTCCGCATCATGGACCCCGTGCTCGAGGAGCGCGTCCCGGCGCTCTACATGTCGATGCTGGAAACGGCCGAGATCGTCTCGCAGCGCTACGGCGTCAGCCGCGAACGCCAGGACGAATTCGCCCTGCGCTCGCAGCAGCTCACCGCCGTGGCGCAGGCCGAAGGGCGCTTCAAGGACGAGATCGTGCCAATGGAATCGGTCATGGCGCGCTTCGACAAGGCGAGCGGCAGCACCGTGTTCGAGACCGTCACCCTCGACCGCGACGAAGGCAACCGGCCGCAAACGACGCTGGAAGACCTCACGAAGCTGGAGCCCGTATTCAAGGGCGGCCAGATCCTCAAGGAAGGCCGCTACGTCACCGCGGGCAACGCCTCGCAACTCTCCGACGGCGCCGCGGCGCTGGTGCTGATGGAAGCCGGCGAAGCGGCGCGGCGCGGGCTCACGCCACTCGGGCGCTATCGCGGCATGGCGGTGGCCGGCTGCAGCCCCGACGAGATGGGCATCGGCCCGGTGCTCGCGGTACCGAAGCTGCTCGCGCAGGCGGGCCTCAAGGTCGAGGACATCGACCTGTGGGAACTCAACGAGGCCTTCGCGTCGCAGGTGCTGTATTGCCGCGACACGCTGGGCATCCCCGACGAGCGGCTCAACGTCTCAGGCGGCGCGATCGCCGTCGGCCACCCCTACGGCATGTCCGGCGCGCGCATGACCGGCCACATCCTGCTGGAAGGGCGTCGCCGCAAGGCGAAGTACGGCGTCGTCACGATGTGCGTCGGCGGCGGTATCGGCGCGGCGGGCCTGTTCGAAATTTTCTGAAAGCACGGCATTGACAAATATCGTTGCCGTGGTAAGGTTTCACTTAACCGACCGACCGGTCGGGTGCTAAATGAGGCCCGGGGCGAACCCGGGCTCGACTCGAAATTCACACAGGAGCGGATACAGCCATGGAATTGGAAAAGGACGTCATTCAGTACGAAGTTGCCCCCAACGGCGTTGCCACGATCTGGCTCAATCGCCCGCACAAGCGCAACTGCGTGAGCCCCCAGCTGCTGAAGGAACTCGAGAAGGCCGTCGATCGCGCCTCCGAGGACAAGGAAGCCCTCGCCGTCGTGTTCCGCGGCCGCGCCAACACCTTCTGCTCGGGCGCCGACCTCGACCTGCTGGTCAGCCCGGTGCTGCAGGAGACGACGACCTCGCTACAACTGGCGATCGATTCCGCACGCACCTTCGACAAGATCTTCAACATGAAGAAGCCCACCATCGCCGCTGTTGAAGGTTTCGCGGTTGCAGGCGGTTTCGAGCTGATGATCTCCTGCGACTTCGCACTCGCCGCCAACGAAGCCAAGATCGGCGACTTCCACATCCGCCGCGCGCTGTTCGGCGGTGCAGGCCCGATCTACCGCCTGCCGCGCATGATCGGCATGCGCCGCTCGAAGGAGCTGATGCTCACCGGCAAGCTGCTCACCGGCGTGCAGTGCGCCGATTGGGGCCTGGTTAACGCCGCCGCGCCGCAGGCCGAGTTCGACAAGCTGATCCAGGACTTCTGCGCGCCGCTGATCGACAAGAGCCCGTTCTGCATGTGGATGACCAAGATGGCGTTGAACCGCGGCCTCGACGCGGACACCAACTCCCTGATCACCCTCGAAACCATGACCTGCAACGTGGTCCATCACTCGGAAGATGCCAAGGAAGGCGTGCGCGCCTTCCTCGACAAGCGCGCTCCGAAGTGGACCGGTCGCTAATCCGCGGAGGCAGATAGGCACATGTCAGCAAGCTTGGTCATCCTGGCGACCCGCCCCCCCGAATGGTCGCGCGAGCAATTCACCACCTGGTGGCGCAGCGAGCACGCGGACTACGCGAAGAAGCTCCCCGGCCTCGCCGCCTACCGCCACGGCGAGGTGACGTTCGACTACGATCACCCGGAAGGACCCGCCTGGGATGGCCATGCCGTGCTGACCTTCGCCTCGCGCGAAGTGCTCGATGCGGCACTTCATTCCCCCGAGTGGGCCGCCGCGGTGGCCCACGTCGGCAAGATGAAAGGAAAACGGATCGCCCTGATCACCGAGGAGCTCGATCTCCTCGCCGGTCACGGCGCCTGAAACCCGGCATCGCAAGGACAACAAGGTGAGCGAAAACTTTACCCCGGGCTTCGTCGCCCGCCAGTTTCGCCTCGACGGCAAGGTCGCACTCATCACCGGAGGCCGCGGCGCGCTCGCCGAGGCCATCGCCGCGACGCTTGCCGACCTCGGCTGCAAGGTCGCACTGGCCTCGCGCCATCAGCAGGAATGCGCTGACATGGCTGCGAGCCTTGCCGAGCGCTTCTCGACCCAGGCCATCGGCCTGCGCTGCGACATCGCCAAGGAAGAGGACGTCGAGGCAGCCGTTGCGGCGACGGTCGAGCAGCTCGGCGGCCTCGACATCCTGATCAACAATGCGGGCGCCTCCTGGTGGGGGCTGCCCGAAGAGATCCCGCTGTCGGGCTGGCGCAAGGTCATCGACGTCAACCTCACCGGCACCTTCCTCGCGTGCCGCCATGCAGCCCGCCACATGATCGGCAAGGGCGGCGGCTGCATGGTCAATATCGCCTCGGTGGGCGCCTTCCTCTCCTACCGGCCGGACGCCGGCCAGGTCGTGCCCTACACGACGAGCAAGGCCGCGATGGTGCATCTCACCAGCGACCTGGCCGCGCAGTGGGCCCACCACGGGATACGCGTGAATGCCGTCGCGCCGGGCTCGGTCGAGACCGGCATGACCGAAACGCTCACCGAAGGCATCCAGCAGAAACTCCTCGACGGCATCCTGCTGCACCGCTTCGGCAAGCCCGCCGAAGTCGCGCCGACCGTCGCCCTGCTCGTCTCGGAAGCCGGTAGCTTCATCACCGGCCAGACATTCCTCGTCGATGGAGGCCAGTCGATTGCCTGACCGCACCCCCACCCAACACAGAGCGGACGGCCTGACCTGGACCGATGAAACGCTGTGGGCGCAGTTTTCGCGTCTCGCAGATGCCGCCCCCGAAGCGCTCGCGGTAGTCGGTGCCGACGGGCGTCGCTGGAGCCGCGCCGAGATGCGCGAGATGGCACACGCGGTGCGCGACGCGCTCCTCGCCGGCGGAGTCCGCCCCCACGACCGCGTGATGCTGCAGGGGCGCAAGACCGCCCCCGTGCTCGCCGCCGCGCTGGGAATCTCGGTGGCGGACGCCATCATCTGCCCCTACACGCCCGACCTCGGCATCGCCGAGCGCACCGTGCTCAACGAACGCCTCGACCACATCGCCGTCATCGGCGACGCAGAGGGCGAACCCATCCCGGGTGTCGCGGACCTGCGCCTGCAGTTGCGCAGCCGCAACCCTGACCTCGTCCCGGACGAGCGCAATGCGCGCACCGCGCTGATCGGCTTCACCTCCGGCACCACGGGCGTGCCGAAAGGCGTGATGCACTCCCCCGCAGCGATGAACTACACCGTGCGCGCGTGCGAACATATCGCCGGCCTCTTGCCGGGCGACACGATCCTCGGCGTGGTGCCGCTGGGCAGCGCGCCCGGCTTCACCTTCTCCGTCCATTTCTCGCTCTCGCTCGGCCACCCGCTCGTGATCGTCGATCCCTGGGATCCGCTCGCGACGCTGCAGAAGATCGCCGAGCACGACGTGCGCTGGGGGATCTGCGTGCCGACCCACCTCGCGACCATGGTCGAGCTCGCGCGCAAGGGACAGTGGTCCGCGCCCAGCCCGCTCAAGGCCCTCGGTGTCGGCGGCAGCTCGATGACGCCCGAGCTCATCCGCGACGCGCGCGAGCTGCTGGACATCCGCGCGCTGCGCATGTTCGGCATGTCCGAATGCATGGGGCACGCCTCCACGCGACCCGACGATCCCATCGACCGGCAGTGCCATTCCGACGGCAAGTCCTTCCCGGGCACGCAGGACGAAGCCTTCGACGCCGAGCGGCGCATGCTCGCGCGCGGCGAACGCGGCCAGGCCGGCGTGCGTGGCCCCTCGCTCTTCCTCGGCTATTGCCGCGGCCTCGGCGACAGCGAATTCCAGCTCACGCCCGACGGCTTCTACCTCACCGGCGACGAGATCATCTGCGGCGCCGACGGCTACCTGCGCGTCGTAGGGCGCATCAAGGATCAGATCATCCGCGGCGGATATAATATCGACCCGGCGGAAGTCGAAGCGGCATTGCTTCGGCACCCGGCGATCGACCAGGTCTCCGTCGTTTCCGTCCCCGAACCGCGACTCGGCGAACAGGCATGCGCGCTGTGTTCCGTTCGTGACGGTTACGGCAAACCGACCCTGGATGACATCAAGCAACACCTCGGCGAAATCGGCCTGTCGAAGAAGAAATGGCCTGAGCACCTCTTGATCATCAACCATTTCCCATATACAACGACCGGCAAGGTTGACAAGAAACGCATGGCCAGGATGGCCATCGCCGAGCTGGGGCTCGGATGAGGACATCGTTCCAGGACCCTTTTCTGCATATGCAAACGCATGGCACGAGGGTATCGCGTCGCCGCTAACTTTCAGAACATGGGAGTCACATGAAGAGTCCGGACAAGAAGGCAGCTGCGCCAAAGAAAAAGAACGGCCGCGCAACATCGGCCGCCCATGACGAAAAACGTCATGAAATCATCGGGCACTGCGCTTCGCTTTTCGATCGGGTGGGCTATCACGGCACCTCGATGCAGATGCTCGCCGACGAAGTGGGGCTCGGCAAGCCTACGCTCTACCATTACTTCGCGAGCAAGGGTGACATCCTGTACGAGATGCACCAGCTGCATATCGACTCGATGATCGGCGGCCTCGAACGCGACTCCCAAATCGAAGGGATCCAGCCCGCCCAGCGTCTGGAACGCGCCTGCGCCTCGACGCTGCGCGAGATCGCCCATCACCCCGGCTACGTGCGCGCCTTCATGGACCACTACGCCGAGCTGGAAGATGAGCAGCGCGAGGAAATGCGCCTGCGTCGACGCGAATACTTCACGCGTGTGACCGATATCATTCGCGAGGGCATCGACACCGGCCAGTTCGCCAACGTCGATCCCCAACTCGCGACGCTCGCCTTCGTCGGCATGTGCAACTGGGCCTACAAGTGGTATCCCCGCATGGCGCAGGAAGTGCCGCCGGAGAAGATGGCAAAGCAGCTTTGCCAGCTTCTCCTCAACGGCTTGAACGTCCGCCCCTGATCAGCCCGGCGCGTCCATTGCAGTCGCGCCACTGACCCACCCCGACAGTCCGCTGGTCGCCACCGTGCACACGATCGCCTCGGCGATCTCGGACTCGCTGGCGCCGGCGGTCCGTGCGCCTTTGATGTGCACCGCCGCGAGCGGACTGTAGTCCGCCGCGAGCACCGTCACCAGCAGCAGCTCGGAATACTTGGGCCCCAGCGGCGTGCCGTTGATCGTGCCTTCGCGCATCAGGTAGTACGCTTCCGCGCCGAGCGGGATCAGGTCGATCAGCTTGCCGAGCGAAGGCGGCATCGTGCCGAAGTAGGCGAGGAAATTCGCCTCGACCGCTCCCGGCTCCACTGCGATCTCCGGGGAGGCGTCGTCACCGCCGGTACGCCCCGGATACACCGCCTCCAAGGTGTCGAGGTAGGACAGCGCCGCCCCTTCGCCGCGCACGCTGCTCAGCACGATCGCGGCGGCGGAAGCCTCCTCGAACGTCAGCCCCAGCTCCCGCGCGCGCGTCAGCTCGCGCAGCGCCATCTCGCGATAACCCTTGGTGGTCGCCGCCACGGCGAGGTACAGCACCTTGATGCGGCCCGGCAGCGCGCCATCGTCCTCGATCACGCGCCGGAAGCGCGAATAGCCGCCGAGCGTCTTCGGCGCGATACGTCGCAGCAGCGGCGAAGCCAGCAGATTGTTTCCCGTCACGTCACATCCTCTTCATTACGGCATGGAAGCCCCGGCGCGCACGCGCAGGGGCTTCGAATGCGGCTCCGTTTCTCAGGCCAGGTTGATCCACACGCTCTTCACGTGGGTAAATTCCTCGACCGAAACCGCACCGAGACTGCGGCCGAAGCCCGAGAACTTGACCCCGCCGTAGGGTACCGAGGTTTCGTTGAGCTGGTAGGCGTTGATCCACACCGTGCCGACCTTGAGCCGCTGCGAGGCGCGGTGCGCGCGCACGACGTCGCGAGTCCATACGCCTGCGGCGAGGCCGAAGTCGGTGTCGTTGGCAATCGCGAAGGCCTCGTCGTCGCTCTCGAACGGAATCACCGACATCACCGGCCCGAAGATCTCCTCGCGCGCGATCGTCATGTCGTTGCTTACGCCGGTGAAGATCGTCGGCTGGAAGAAATAGCCCTCGTCGCCGTGGCGCGCGCCGCCGAGCGCGACCTTCGCGCCTTCGTTCTTGCCGATCTCGACGTAGCGGTTCACCTGGTCGAGTTGCTGGCGCGAGATCACCGGCCCCACCGCCGTGTCGGCATCAAAGCACGAGCCGATCTTCAGCGCGCGCGAGGCCTCGACCATGCGCTCGACGAATTCGTCGTGGATCGAGCGATGCACCAGCACGCGCGAGCCCGCGGTGCAGATCTGCCCGGAATGGCCCCACACCGCCCACGCGGCCGCCGGCGCAGCGCGGTCGAGGTCGGCGTCGGCGAACACCATCTGCGGGCTCTTGCCGCCCAGCTCCAGCGACACGCGCTTGAGCCGCGTCGCCGCGGCCGCCTGGATGCGGCGCCCGGTTTCGACCGAGCCGGTGAAGCTGATCGAATCGATCTCCTTGTGCTCGACGATGCCTGCGCCGACCACATGACCGAGCCCATGCACGACGTTCACGACGCCCGGCGGCACGCCTGCCTCGAGGCACAGCTTGCCGAACAGCAACGCCGTCAGCGGCGTATGCTCCGCGGGCTTGAGCACCACCGAGTTGCCGCAGGCGAGCGGCGCGACGACGCCCAGCGGCACGGCCGACGGTGCGTTCCACGGCATGATCACGCCGCACACGCCGATCGGTTCGCGCACCTGCTGCACGACCAGGTTCGAGCCGGTCGGTGACATCGCGCCCTCAATCTTGCTCGGCCAGCCGGCGTAGTAGTTGGTGACGTCGATGCCGAACTGCACGAAGAACGGCGTCTGCGCGCGAATGATGCCGCCGTCGAGCATGTCGAGGTCCATCAGCACCTCGCGATGGTCCTCCAGCAGCGCGGCGAGCCGGCGCAGCACGGCTTCCTTCTGCATCGGCGGCAGGTTGCGCCAACGCCCGTCCTCGAAGGACTGCCGCGCGGCGCGTGCGGCGCGGTCAACCTCGGCCATCCCGCCCTGCGCCACGCGGGCGAATTCGCGCCCCGTGTTCGGATCGACGACCGGCATGGTGGCCTCGTCGGCCGACATCACGATCTCGCCGTCGATCAGGTGTCCGAGCCGGGTTTCATCCAGGAAACGCCGGGTCCTTTCCGACAGCGCGTAGTCGCTCAACGACGCCTTTTCTCTCACCGCATCTTCCATGCTTACGTCTCCATCGTGAACCAACTGACTCCGAAATTCCCGCCTGGCGGGAAAGCTGCGCGACCGGTCACCAGAGCGGCAAATCCCCATTGAGGGGATCCGCTTGGCGCGACATGGACGCCGGCGCATCCGTTATCCGACCGACCGGTCGGGCCACATAACAGGCAAATTATAGTCGCGGCCCGAACCCTGTCAATGCTCGCCTCGCCAAGACGCCGACCGGTCTTTCGCCATCCCCGGATGGAATAAAAAATCGTCGAAAATTCATAAAGAAACAGAATTGCGCCGTAACTCCATGTGGATTAATATTGCACTGCACAATGCGAATATTTCAGGGAGAACGCTATGAACGCACCGATGATTCTGCCTTGGCTGGCACGCAAATGGGGGGTCAGCGAGGAGCGCACGCTGGCCTTGTGGAACGAAGCCTGCGTCGATGCGGACCACGTGATCGGCGCGAACCGCGACTCGGCCTATTGGGGCCATGCGAAGGCCCGCTGGATCGACCTGCTGGACCAGGACGTGATCGCCCGCTATCCGGTTACGGAAACGCCGTGGATCATGATGCGCCTGAACCTGCTGCGCCTGCTCGCCAGCGTGCGCATCTGGTTCGTCGGGCACGGGTTCGCCAGCGCCTACTGAGCGACACCGGTATCGCAGTCAACTCCTCGCGAATATGGCACAATTCGACCGTCCGGTCGGGCGCCACACATCTTCGCGAGGAGCAACGATGAACACACCCCAGAACAAGCAGATCCTGCTTCGGCAACGCCCCGAGGGCACCCTGCGCGAAAGCGATTTCACGCTGGTGACGCGCCCCGCGCGCGAACTCCGCGACGGCGAGTGCCTCGCACGCAACCTCTACTTCTCGCTCGACGCCGGCTTCCGCAAGTGGATGAACGCGGGCGCCGACGACAACTACCTGACCGCGATGGAGCTCGGCGCGCCGGTGCAGAGCATCGTGCTGGGCCGCATCGAAGCCTCTCGTCATCCCGATTACCCGGTCGGCAGCCTGGTGCTGGGGCGCAGTTCGTGGGAGGAGTTCAGCGTCTTCGACGGCAGCGACTTCCTCCAGAAACTCGACCACGACGGCAGTTTCCCGCTGCACGAGTATGTCGCGACGCTCGGCCCCACCGGCATGACCGCCTACTTCGGCCTGATGGACATCGGCCGTCCGCGCACGGGCGACACCGTGCTCGTGAGCGCGGCCGGCGGCGCGGTCGGCTCGGTGGTCGGGCAGATCGCACGCATCCTCGGCTGCCGCACCATCGGCATCACCAGTTCGGAAGATAAGTGCCGCTGGCTCGTCGAGGAGCTGGGCTACGACGCGGCGATCAACCACCGCGCGCCGGGCGGCCTCGCAGCCGGCATCCGCGAGCACCTGCCGGACGGCTTCGACATCTACTTCGACAACGTCGGCGGCCCGATGCTGGACCAGGCCGTCCAGCACATGAAGCTCGGCGCGCGCGTCGTGCTGTGCGGCGCGATCGCCGACTACGATCAGAACGACCGCGAATCGGGCGTGTTCCACATGTGGCAGTTCATCGTGAAGCGCGCGAGCGCGGCGGGATTCATGTTCTCGGACTACGTCGAGCGCTACCCGGAAGCGGTGCAGGCGCTGTCGAAGTGGCTCGCCGAAGGCCGGCTGAAGACCGTTGTCGATATCCGCGAAGGGATCGAGCAGACGCCCAAGGCGTTCTGCGACATGCTGGAAGGAAAGAGCCGCGGCAAGTGCATCGTCCGCCTCTGAAGGGGCGGAGTGCGGTGCCGCGCAGGGCGCGCGGCACCGCTATCTTCCTACTTCTTCAGTACTTGTAGGACTGTCCGCCGTCGATGGGAATCACCGTGGCATTGATGAATGACGCCTGGTCCGAGAGCAGGAAGGCGACGACGTAGGCGACTTCCTCGGGGCGGCCGAGGCGCTTCATCGGATTCACGCTGACATACTCACGCCCCACCGCCTCCCAGTCGTCGCCGCCGATCTGGCGCAGCGCGCCTTCGACCATCGGCGTCATGATCGCGCCAGGGGCGACCGCGTTGATGCGGATGCCGAACTGACCGTACTCCACGCCGGCATTGCGCGTCAGCCCGACCACCCCATGCTTGCTGGCCGCATAGCCGGCCTGGTTGCCGACGCCGCGGATGCCGCCGACGGAGGCGGTATTCACGATCGCACCGTACCCCTGGCGGTGCATCGCCTGCAGCACGTACTTCATGCCGACGAACACACCGTCGAGGTTGACCGCGACGACCTTGTGGAACTCGTCGATCCCGTAGTCCTCGGTCGGGTTCTGCTTGCCCTCGATGCCGGCGTTGTTGAAGAAGCCGTCGATGGCGCCGAAGCGCGCAACGGTCTGGTCGACGAAGCCGCGCACCGCCTGCTCGTCGGCGACGTCCGCCGCGATCGCGAGGATCTCGACATTTGGCGCCGCCGCGCGCAGCGCACCCTGGGTTTCCTCCAGCGCGGCCCCGTTGCGATCGACGATCGCCAGCTTGGCCCCTTCCTGCGCGAGCTGCAGCGCGGTCGCCCGCCCGAGGCCCGAGGCGGCTCCGGTAATCAGCACCACCTTGTCCTGAAAACGCATCATTCCTTCACCTCCCTGTTCCCCCTTCAAGCTGCTCACAGCAGCATCGGGCCGATGTCGCCATCGACCTTGAACACTTCGAGCTCGCGATGGACGATGCGCCAGCCCTCGGGGCGACGCTCGAGCCGGTCACGGTACTCGCCCCACACCGTCATGATGTTCTGCGCGTAGTCGCCGAGCCCGAGGTGGATGGCCTGCAGGTAACACTTGGCGGTCGCCTTGTCGCCATCGATGATGATGCGGTAGTTGCCGAGCAGGTGCTGGGTGCGGCCGCAACGTTCGAGTGCGCTGCGCACCATGTTGCGGATCCCGTCGCGGCCGGTGAAGTCGCCGATGCCGTGATAGGTCGCCGTCGCCTCGGGCACGAAGACCTCGTCGAGGCCGGCCCACTGATGCTCGTCGAGATCGACCGCGTAGCGGATCAGGATCTGTTCGATGTCGCGCTGGTCGCGCAGGACTTGCACGTCTGTCTGGTTCATTTCGTCTGGAGTCCGGTGAAATCAGAAGCTGGTATAGCCGCCATCGACGGCGACGGTGCTGCCGTGGATGAAGCTCGCGTCGTCGCTCGCGAGGAAAGCCACGACGGCGGCGACCTCCTCCGGCTGACCGGCGCGCCCGGCCGGCGCGCGCAGCATCTTCTGGTAGTCCGCGCTGGCGTCGAGGAACTCCTGCGGAATGCTCGCGACCATCGGCGTCATGATGATGCCCGGCGCGATTGCGACCGCGCGGATGTTCTGCTGGCCGTACTCGTAGGCGATCTCGCGCGTCATGCCGACCACCGCGTGTTTCGCGGCGGTGTATTCGATGCCCGCCGCGGTGGCCAGCACGCCGGCGGTCGAGGCGATGTTGATGATCACGCCACCGCCCTGCTGCACCATCTGCGGGATCACCTGCCGGCAGAACAGGAAGACGCTCTTGAGGTTCACGTTGAGCACGCGATCCCACGATTCGTCGCTCACTTCCGCCGTCTTCACGAACTGGCCGACGATGCCGGCGTTATTGACCAGCACGTCGATCGCGCCATACTGCGCGAGCGTGTCAGCCGCAATGCGCGCGACGTCCTCGCGGCTGGCGACGTCGCCCTGCATCGCGACGGCCTCGCCGCCAGCCGCGACGATCGGCCCCACGGTATCGCGCGCGGCGGCGATATTGAGGTCGGCCGCCACCACCCGCGCGCCCTCGGCCGCGAGGCGCACGCACATCGCGCGGCCCAGCCCCGAGCCACCACCGGTGACGATCGCCACCTTGCCTTTCAGTCTCATCCTTGTCTCCTATTAGCCCGGCAAGCGATTACGTGATGTCCGATTGAGTGGTGCACGGTCGCTCCCTCCCCTTCAAGGGGAGGGTTGGGGTGGGGATGGGTTATTCAGTCGAGGTCGGGCACCAGCACGGCGCGCCCCATGATCTTTCCTTCGCGCAGTTCCTGCAGCACGCGCGGCCCCTCGTTGATGCCGAAGTAATGGGCATCGACGTGGATGCGGCCGCTCTGCGCGAGCGCGATCACTTCCTGCAGTTCGGCGCGCGTGCCCCACAGCGGCGTGCATACCGAGCAGCCGAAGGGCAATGTCAGCTGGCTTAGCTGGATCACACCGCCGCCCACGCCGACGACCGTGAGCTGACTGTTGCGCCCGACGATCTGCACCGCGAGATCCAGCGTCGGCTGCGCGCCGACGCAGTCGAGCACGAAGGCCGCGCGGCGCACGCCGGTGAAGGCGCGGATGCGCTCAGCGGCGTCCGCCCCGTCGCGCGAATTCACCGTGAGTTCGGCGCCCAGTTGCCGCGCATGCTCCAACCTGCGCTCGTCGACATCGACGGCGACAACGCGCACCCCCGTCAACGCCCGCAGCAGCTGCACCGCCATGTGGCCGAGCCCGCCGACGCCGATCACCACCGCCGTCGCATCCGGCGTCAGCAGCGGCAACGCGCGCTTGATCGCGTGGTAGGGAGTCAGCGCCGCATCGGTGAGCGGCGCCGCATCGCGCGGCGCCAGCTTGCCGAGCGGCACCAGCAGCCGCGGAGACGGCACCAGAAGGTAATCCGCCATGCCGCCGTCGGCACCGAAACCGCCACCGGGGTTGGGCAGGTTGTCGGCGTTCTCGCAGTAGTTCTCCATCGACTGCTGGCAGGCATGGCAATGGCCGCAACCCCAGTGGCCGTACACCGCGACCGGATCGCCCTCCTTCCAGCCCGTGACGCCGGCGCCGACAGCCGCCACCCAACCCGCGTTCTCGTGCCCGAGAGTGAAGCCGCGGCACTCGCCAGCACCAGCAACACCATGGTCGAGCACATGCAGGTCGGAATGGCACACGCCGGCCCCGCCGATCTTCACCAGCACCTCGCCCGGGCCCGGTACCGGGACAGCGACATCCGCGACTACCGGGGGCCGCCCCGGCTCGATGAATCGAACGGCCTTCATGCGCGTTTCTCCGCCTGACTCGTGGACATCAGGCAGTCGCCCGGGCGGCCGCGTCCGCGACCCCGCGGAACATCAGTGCATAGGCCATGCGCAGCCATGCGTCCGCCTCGTCGGGCTTGCCCGATTCGGTTGTGAACTCGCTCGAATAGCTGAGGCGGCTGCGCCCTTCGCCGAGGCTTTCGATGCGCCCGGTGGCCTGGTAGTGAGTGATCCCCACCGGCGGACGGCCGACGATCGACAGCTTGTAGGTCATCGTCGCCGGATCCTGGAAATCCAGCCGCTCGCTGACCGGGTCGGGATAGCCGACGTTGTAGATGTGGCGGATCTGGCCGATGCCTTCGCCCACCAGATCGACATGGTCGATCTGCACCGCTGGGTCGTGCGTCGGCCACCAGCGTTCGATGTGCGCGAAGTCCCGCAACATGTCCCACACCAGCTCGGCCGGCGCGTCGAAGTCGTGACTGATCTTGATGTAGTGCATGGTCGCCTTGTCCCTCAGAAATGGTTTGATCGGCATCGGTTGCGGGCACGCGGCCCAGGGTGATTCGGACGTCCCCAGAATAGACGACCGATCGGTCGGTCGTCTAGTGGCTTGCGCTGATTTTCATCTTCGCATTTGACCCCGACACGAATGTGGAAATCGGTTGACGCCCGACCGGCCGGTCGATATTCTGACCCGACGCTAGAACACACCATGGCGCTACCGGAAACGACCGGCTTGCGAGGTCCGCGCAATGGCCGTCCACCACGCCCGTGAAGCTCCATGCAAAGCCTATTCACAGCGAGGAGACACGCAGCATGATCGAGACTCACAAGTCGTTTTGCCGGTTCTGCCACGTATTCTGCGGCATCCAGGTGGATGTCGATAAGGACGCGAATCGCGTCGTGGCAGTGCGTCCGGATCGCGACAACCTGGTATCGCAGGGCTACACCTGCCCCAAGGGCCGTGCCGAGATGGAGCGCCTCTACCACCCGAACCGGCTGCTCTCGAGCAGGAAGCGTGTCGGCGACGAATTCGTCGATATCGGCAAGCGGCAGGCGCTCGATGAGGTCGGCGCGAAGCTGCGCGAGATCATCGACCAGCATGGCCCCGAGTCGGTCGCGGTGTACATCGGCGACGCCGGGCACCGCATGTCGGCCTCGGGCCCGTGGTTCGTGCGCAAGTGGCTCGACGCGATCGGCTCGCGCGGCTTCTATACCTCCTACACCGTCGATTCGCCCAGCCTCGTCGTCGCGATGCAGCGCCTGTGGGGTTCGCTGATGCCGTTCAGCCTGTTCGACATCGATCACGCCGACGTGTGCATGTTCATCGCGACCAACCCCGTCGTCTCGCACATGCTGACGATGCCGCAGTCGAACCCGTCCAAGCGCCTGCGCGACGCCCGCAAGCGCGGCATGAAGCTGATCGTGATCGATCCGCGCCGCTGCGAAGTCGCCAAGGTCGCCGACATCCACCTGCAGGTGAAGCCGGGCGAGGACGCGACCCTGCTCGCCGCGCTGATCAAGGTGATCCTCGACCGCCGCCTCTACGCTCAGGATTATGTCGCGCAGTTCGGCAGCGGGCTCGCCGAGCTGCACGATGCGGTCGGCAGCTTCGACCTCGACTACGCCTCGCGCCGCACCGGCGTGCCGGCCCAGCTCATCGAGGACGCCGCGGTCGCCTTCGCCACTGCCGGCAGCGGCGCCGCGACGAGCGGCACCGGCCTGCACATGGCGCGCCACCAGAACCTCACCACCCAGCTGGTGATGACGCTCAACGCGCTGTGCGGCCGCTACGACCGCCGCGGCGGCATGCTCGCGATGCCCGGCGCGCTGGCGCCCGAGATGCCGGAAGACTCGGGACCGATCCCGTTGCCGCTGCACCCCGGCCCGGTGTCGCGCGTGCGCGGCATCCGCGCGCTCACGAACTGGCTGGGCGCCGAGGAGATGCCGTCGAACACCCTCACCGACGAGATCCTGACCCCGGGCAAGGGCCAGATCCGCGCGCTGATCGTGCACGGCGGCAACCCGGCGCTGGTCTTCCCCGACGAGACCGACACGGTGAAGGCACTCAAGAGCCTGGACCTGCTGGTCGTCAACGAACTCTTCATGTCTGCGACGGCGAAATACGCCGACTACGTGCTCGCATGCCGCCACCCCTACGAGCGCGCCGACGTGCCGCGCCTGATGGACGCCTTCTTCCCCTTCCCCTACTCGCAATACACGCCGCCGCTGGTGCAGGCGCCGGACGAGGTGTTCCAGGAATTCGAGATCTTCTGGGACCTCGCCCGCCAGCTCGGCGTGCCGCTCGATGTCCCTGGCATCTCGATGGAGCGCCAGCCGACCGCCGACGAGATGCTCGACGGTCTCAACGCCGGTTCGCGCATCCCGATGGACGCGATCCGCCAGCATCCGGAAGGCCGCATCTGGGGCGACACCGTGAGCCGCGCCGGCCACATCCTGCCGGGCATGATCGGCAACGCCAACAAGCGCTTCGATCTCGCCCACCCCGAGGTCGTCGCCGAGTTGCGCGACGTGCAGGCGGAATACTGGTCCGAGGGCGGCGGCTACGCGCCGGGCGAGCAGCATTCCTTCCGCATGATCACCTACCGCGAGGACGACGTGTATTGCACGCAGGGCCAGAACCTGCCCGACCTGCGCCGCCGCATTCCGTACAACCCGGTGATGATGAACCCCGAGGACATGGCGACGCTGGGGCTCGCGGACGGCGACGCGGTGAAGGTGGCGAGCAACTACGGCTCGGTCGAGGGGCTCGTCGCGGGCGGCGTCGAGTTCCCGCGCGGCGTAATCGGCATCGCACACGGCTGGGGCGACCCGGCCGAACCCGGCGGCCCGCGCGAGAAGGGCATCAACGTGCAGCGCCTGATCCCCGACGACAAAGACTTCGACCCGATCACCGGGTTGGCACAGATGTCGGCCATCGCGGTGAGTGTCGAGCGGATCGCGCTGGTGCATTGATCGGCAGACAAGGGGCCGTCAAACGACGGCCCTTTTTTCTGCCCCTCCGCGCGCGGCGACTCACCGCGCAGCCGACCTCCGTTTTTCTCCTCCGACCCGGCGGCAATCGCGGTCGCCGCCTGTGCCCCGGTTCCCCCAGTCCGCTATTAGGCATCTCGCATGGATACCCGAACACTTGTCGTGGAAGACGCCACGATCCGCACGCCGCGCATGTCGCAGCCCCGCCCTGTCGAAGAAATCCGGAGTGTCGTGATCCGCTTCGTCGGCGATTCCGGTGACGGCATGCAGCTCACCGGCAACGAATTCTCGAAGTCGATCGCCCGCGCCGGCCACGACTTCGCCACCCACCCCGACTACCCGTCCGAGATCCGAGCCCCGACCGGCACGCTGTTCGGCGTGTCGGGCTACCAGATCCAGTTCTCGTCCGGCCAGGTGTTCACCTCGGGCGACGCGCCGGACGTACTCGTCGCGATGAACCCCGCCGCGTTGAAGACCAACCTCCCGGACCTCAAGCACGGCGGCATCATCATCGCGAACAGCGGGGCCTTCACCGACGGCAACCTGCAGAAGGCGGGCTATCAGACCAGTCCGCTGGAAGACGGCAGCCTCGCCGATTTCCGCCTCTACGCCATCGACATCGCGGAATTCACGACGCAGGCCCTGCAGCACACCGGCCTGTCGAGGAAGGAAGTCGGGCGCTGCAAGAACTACTATGCGCTGGGCCTGATGCTGTGCCTCTACGGCCGACCGCTGGAGTCCGAGGAAGAGGACATCCGCGCCAAGTTTGCGAAGAACCCCGACATCGCCGAAGCGAATGTCATCGCACTGCGTGCCGGCCATGCCTATGCCGAGTCGGCCGAGATGTTCGTCAGCACCTATCAGGTGCGCGCGGCCGACATCACGCCCGGCACATATCGCAGCCTCACCGGCAACCATGCCGCCGCCCTCGGTTTCGTCGCCGCCTCCGAGCTCGCCAAGGTGCCGCTCTTCCTCGGCTCCTACCCGATCACGCCGGCCACCGACATCCTGCACGAGCTCTCGGGGCTCAAGCACTACAACGTCACCACCTTCCAGGCCGAGGACGAGATCGCCGGCATCTGCTCGGCGATCGGCGCGGCCTACGGCGGCGTGCTCGGCCTGACCACCACGTCCGGCCCCGGCATGGCGTTGAAGACCGAAGCGCTGGGCCTCGCCGTGATGCTCGAACTGCCGCTGGTGATCACCAACGTGCAGCGTGGCGGTCCGTCGACTGGTTTGCCAACGAAGGTCGAGCAGTCCGACCTCTTGCAGGCGGTGTACGGCCGCAACGGCGAATGTCCGATCCCGGTCATCGCCGCGCGCTCGCCGGCCGACTGTTTCGACTGCGCGATCGAGGCCTTCCGCATCGCGGTCAAGTACATGACGCCCGTGATCTTCCTGTCCGACGGGGGCATCGGCAACGCCACCGAACCGTGGCGCATTCCCGATCCGGCGAGCCTGCCGCCGCTCGAAGTGAACTTCCGCACCAACCCGGACGGCTTCCAGCCCTACGCCCGCGACGAGCATCTCGCCCGCGCGTGGGTGCGGCCCGGCACGCCGGGCATGGAGCATCGCGTCGGCGGTCTGGAAAAGGATTTCCTCACCGGCAACATCTCGCACGACCCGAACAATCACCAGCGCATGGTCGAGGTGCGCGCCGCGAAGGTCGCCGGCGTCGCGCAGGACATCCCGCCGCTCACGGTGGAAGGCCCGTTGTCGGGCGACCTGCTGATCGTCGGCTGGGGCAGCACCTATGGCTCAATCGTGCAGGCCCGCGAACAGGCGGAACTCGCAGGCAAGTCGGTCGCGCACGTGCATCTGCGCCACCTCAATCCCCTGCCCGACGATCTGGGCGAAATCCTGTCCCGCTACAAGACCGTACTCGTCCCCGAACTCAATCTCGGCCAGCTCTCCCGGCTGCTGCGCGAACGCTATCTGCGCGATGTCGTCGTGATGTCAAAGGTGCAGGGAAAGATGTTCAAAGTCTCCGAGATCCGCGACCGCATCCTGGAGCTGTGCTGAGGAACCGACCATGAACCAATTGACCGAACTCAAGCCCCTGACCAAGAAGGACTTCGAATCCGACCAGGACGTGCGCTGGTGCCCCGGCTGCGGCGACTACGCCCTGCTCGCGCAGATGCAGAAGCTACTGCCGACCCTGGGCATCCCGCGCGAGAATTTCGCCTTCATCTCCGGCATCGGCTGCTCGAGCCGGTTTCCGTACTACATGGAAACCTACGGCATGCACAGCATCCACGGCCGCGCGCCGGCCATCGCGAGCGGCTTGAAGCTCGCGCGCCCGGAGCTGTCGGTGTGGGTGGTGTCGGGCGACGGCGATTCGCTCGCGATCGGCGGCAACCACTTCATCCACGCGATGCGGCGCAATATCGGCCTCAAGATCATCCTGCTCAACAACCGCATCTACGGCCTGACCAAGGGGCAATACTCGCCGACCTCCGAATTCGGCAAGAAGACCAAGACCACCCCGCACGGCAGCATCGACCGCCCCTTCAGCCCGATCTCGGTGGCGCTCGGCGCCGGTGCGACCTTCGTCGCCCGCACCATCGACAGCGACTTGCAGCATCTGCAGCAGACCCTCAAACGCGCCGCCGAACACCCCGGCACCGCCTTCGTCGAGGTGCTGCAGAACTGCATCGTCTTCAACGACGGTGCCTACGACGACATCAGCGGCAAACAGACTCGCGCCGACGCCCGCATCCTGCTCGAACAGGGCAAGCCGCTGCGCTTCGGCAAGGACGGTAGCAAGGGCATCCGCATGCGCGGCTTCGAACCCGAGGTGGTCACGGTCGGCGAAAACGGCATCACCGAAGCGGACTTGCTCGTCCATGACGAAGCGGCCGCAAACGGCGGCCTGGCCTTCTTCCTGTCGCAGTTCGCGGCCCCGTTGCCGGTGCCGATGGGCGTGTTCCGCGCTGTGGAGGCCCCCTCCTATGACGAGCTCAATGCCGAGCTCGCCGCCGACGCCCGCGCGAAGAAAGGCGACGGAACGCTCGAACGGCTCTTCAACAGCGGCGACACCTGGGTCGTGAACTGAAAGGGGGATGGCCACTGGCCATCCCCCTTCTCGTCCGCCCGCCCGACTTCCGCCGGGCGGAAAGTCCTCCTCAGGCCGTCAGGCTGGCGAACTTCTCCATGAGCTGATCGCGCGTCTCCACATGCGCGGGATCAGCGACGATGCAGTCGACCGGACATACCGCCACGCACTGCGACTCATCATGATGCCCGACGCATTCGGTGCACTTGGCTGCGTCGATCTGATAGTAATCGTCGCCCTGCGCGATCGCGCCATTCGGACATTCCGGCTCGCACACGTCACACGAAATGCAGTCGTCCGTGATCATCAGTGCCATGTCTTGCCACTCCTTTTCCGATTAAACAACAACGACGCCGAGAGCGTTACTGTGCGACCCAGCCGCCATCGACCGAGATCAGCGAACCATGCACGAAGCCGGCCTGCTCCGAGGCCAGCCACAGCACGCAGTTCGCGACGTCCTCGACCGTGCCGAGGCGCCCGATCGGGTGCAGCGCGACGAGGCTCTGTTCCAGTTCGGCGGCGTTGGGCAGGTTCATGAGCAGCGGCGTGCGGATGACCCCGGGGCAGACTGCGTTGATGCGGATGTTCTTGCCGCCGTATTCCACCGCGGCCGTTTTCGTGAGGCCGGCGACGCCGTGCTTGCTGGCGATGTAGGCCGAGGAACCAGGCAGGACGCGGTGGCTCAGCGCCGAGGCGGTGTTGATCACGACTCCGCCGCCCTGCGCCAGCATCTGGTTGATCGCGTATTTCATGCCGAGCCACACGCCCTTCAGGTTCACCGCGATGACGCGGTCGAAGTCGGCCTCGGTGGTCTCGGCGGTCAGGGCGTTCTCGTTGGTGATGCCGGCGTTGTTGTGCAGGATGTCGAGCCGGCCCCAGCGCGCGACGACGTTCGCGACCAGCTGCTCGACATCGGCGGCCCTCGTGACGTCGACGCGGTGGAAGTCCGCCGTGCCTCCGGCGGCGCGAATCTGGGCGACGGTCTGCTCGCCTTCGGCAGCCGAGATGTCGGCCACCGCAACGCGCGCGCCCTCGCGCGCGAAGGCGAGCGCGGTGGCACGCCCGATGCCCGTCCCGGCGCCGGTGATCAGAACGACCTTCTGGTCGAATTGTGCAGTCATGGCAGTCTCCTCCTTGTTGTCCCTGCTAGTTCTTGCGCGCTCCGGCGGCGATCCACGCGCGCACGCGCGCGCGGATCTCGTCGGACAGTTGCGGAAAGCCGAAGGGCATGCGCTCGCCCTGCCCTTCGACGTCGAGATGCGTCCCGTCGAGCTTGTGCATCAGGTAGCTCTCGTCGGGCTGGCCCGGCTTCACGCGCGCCAGGCGGCTTTCGACCGAAGGCACATTCACGAGCGACGCATAGGCGCCGCCCGGATGCAGCTTCATACCGCCCGGCTCCTGCCCGGTCAGATGGCAGCTTGCGCAATTGTCGCGCAGCACGGGCACGATATCGCGTTCGAAGCTCACCGCGTCCGCGGCGACGGCGACCGCCGGCAAGGCGACAGCCAGCAGCGCGACGACGGACTTCATGCCTTGCCCCCGCCCGCCACGGCGTGCAGCGCGGCGAGGTAGCCGAAAGTGAGCGCCGGGCCGATGGTCGCACCGGCCCCGAAGTACGCCGCCCGCGTCGGGGCGCTGATGCAGTTGCCCGCACCGTAGAGGCCGGGGATCGGCTTGCCGCGCGCATCGAGGACCTGCGCGTGCTCGTTCACCATCGGGCCGCTGCAGGTATCGAGCGCCCCCGGGCCGAGGATCACCGCGTAGTACGGTCCGGTGTCGGCGATCGGGTGCATCGTCAGGTTGGGCATCGGGTTGCGCGGTTGCGCAGTGCCGGCACGCAGCGGCGAGGACATCTCGTGCCAGTCCACGTCGTAGGCCGTCCGCCCGCGATCGAAGTCGAGGTCGCGCCCGGCGCGCGCGAAGCCGTTGAAGCGGCCCACGGTGTCCCTGAGGGTCGCGGCGAAATCCGGTGCGAGGCGCACGCCCCCGGTGTGCGCGGCGATCTTCGCGAGGCGGGTCTGGATCGCCTCGGCGAGCTCCTCGAAGCCCGCCCCCTGGATCACGAAGCGCGAGTTGCGGCGGTCGGCGGGGATCGGGAAGGCACCGCCGAAGGCGTCCATCGAGCGCTCGTCGAAGACCATGAACTGCACGTAGGCGGGAAATTCCTTGCCCACGGCCTCCCAAATGAAGTGCGAAGGGGTGCGATCCTGGTAGTTGAGCTTCTCGTTGACGACGCGCTTGCCGAGGCGGTTCACGACCACCATCGAATCGCCCGGGATTTGGAACGCACACATCGCCAGCGCGCGGTTCGCGATCGCCTCCTCCAGCACGACCTGGGTGCGGAAGGCGTTCGAGAGCACGCCCATACGGGCACCGGCCTCTTCGGCGATGGCGATGAAGTCGCCGGTCGAGCCCAGCGTCGCACAGGAACCGTAGAGCCCGGGCTGGTAGCGCTTGATCAAGTCTACGCCGTGGGCGTAGCCGCCGGTGCCGAAGACGACGCCGCGGCGGGCGCGGATGCGGACGGTGCGATCCCCGTGCAAGGCCTCGACGCCGACGACGCGGTCGCCATCCTTGATCACACGCGTCACCGCGTGCTCGACGAGCACCGGCGCGCCCTTGCCGCGCAGCCAGTCGATCATCCCGTTGGCGAGCGTGCGGCCGCCCTGCAGCGGCAGGCCGCCCGTCGATTCGAGGGCGCGCCCGCGCGGCACCTTGTTCTCGGGGAGGTGATCGGCGTAGTCGGTCGCGATGCGGTCGATGTTCGGCAGCTTGAATTCCTGGAAGCGCACCGCGCCGACCTTCTCCAGATGCTCGACCGCCGGCGAGGCGTTGTCGTAGTAGGCCTCGAGGCGGCGGTAGTCCTCCGGCGGCAGGCCCAGGGTCGGGCTGTCGGGCACATAGTCGCGCGGAGATGAATAACGCGCCATGTAGCGCAGGCAGTCGGCCTTCTCGTCCTGGATACCACGCTGACGGAGGAAGACGTTGTTCGGGATCCACGCGACCCCACCCGATTTGCTCGTCGTGCCGCCGGTCAGCGGCAGCTTCTCGACGACGATCACGCGCGCGCCGCGGCTCACTGCGGTCACGGCGGCCGAGCAGGCCGCGGCGCCGGAACCGATGCACACGACGTCGGCCTCATGGTCCCACTTGAGCTTCGCCGGCGCGGCCTCGGCGCGGGCCGTCACGCCCAGCGTCGCGAGCCCGCCGAGCGCGGCGCCGCCGCGGATGAGGGCCTCGCGCCGCCCCATCGATTTTGGTTCGGAACTGCCCATTCTCGTCTCCTTCCATCCTTCTTATGCGCAAAGGGAAGACCGGCCCGCGGTCCGCAGGGTGCGGGAGTCGATCGACACAAGCGGGGATGCCGGCCCCGCGTTGCGGGGTCCGGCAGCGGGCACCGGCTCAGACTTCGGCCAGCGCCTCCTCCGGCAGGGTGGCCTCGTCCGGCTTGACGGTGCCGCGGCGGGTTTCACCCTGCAGCAGGAAGTGCGACAGCGCGGGGATCAGGATCAGCGCGCCGAGCATGTTCCACAGGAACATGAAGGTCAGCAGGATTCCCATGTCGGCCTGGAACTTGATCGGCGACCAGGCCCAGGTCACCACACCGGCGGCGAGCGTCACGCCGACCAGCGCAACGACCTTGCCAGTGAAGGCTACCGCGCGCTGGTACGCCTGGCCGAGCGAGAAGCCCAGCCGCTGCTGCGCGAGCTGCACAGAGAGGAGATACAGCGCGTAGTCCACCCCGATGCCGACGCCCAAGGCCACCACCGGCAGCGTCGCGACCTTCACGCCGATACCGAGCTTGACCATCAACGCCTCGGCCAGTACGGAGGTCAGGATCAGCGGCAGCACCGCCACGACCACCGCGCGCCAGCTGCGGAACGCGATCGCGCACAGTACGATGACCGATGCATAGACGTAGATCAGCATCGTGCGGTTGGCCTCCGCGACGACGATGTTGGTCGCCGCGTCGATGCCGGAGCTGCCGGCCGCAAGCAGGAACTTGCGGTCGCCGTTGTTGTGCTTCTCGGCGAATGCGCTCGCGACCTTGACCACTTCGTCCAGGGTTTCGGCCTTGTGGTCGGTCAGGTAGGCGAGCACCGGACTCAGCGAGCACATCGTGTTGAGGAACTCCGAGTTCCACGAGATCGCGTTGTTGATCTGTCCATCGACGATCGACTGGTTGTCCGGAATGGTCAGCCACTTCGGATTGCCTTCCGTCGATCCGCCGATGTAGGCGCGCATCGTGTCGGCGAGCGAACTCGCGCGCTGCACGCCCGGCACCTGTTCGAGCGTCGCGCTCAGCCGGTCGATCTCGGTGATGGTCTGCCAGTCGCGGCAACCCTCGGGCGCGGTCTTCACCATCACCGCGAACACATCGCTGGAGATCTGGTAGTTGCCGGTGATGAACGCGTTGTCGCGGTTATAGCGCGAATCCGGGCGCAGCTCGGGGGCGCCGGCATCGAGATCGCCGACCTTCAGGTCGAGCGCGACGACATAACCGCCGACCGCCATCGCGATGCTCACCACGATGGCTGCGGTCGCCCAGCGGCGCTCGGTGAAGTGGTCCAGAAGCAGCCACACCTTGCCCAGGCCGCGTCCTTTCACTTCTTCCGTCTCCTCGGCGAGGCTGCGCTTGGCTGCGGCAGGGCTGACCCCGACATACGACAACAGCACCGGCAACAGGATCAGGTTGGTAAAGATCAGCACGCCGACACCGAGGCTTGCAGTCATCGCGAGCTCGCGGATGACGGGGATGTCGATGATCATCAGCACCGCGAAACCGACCACGTCGGCGAGCAGCGCCGTCACCCCGGCGATGAACAACCGGCGGAAGGTGTAGCGGGCGGCCACCCATTTATGCGTGCCGCGGCCCACGTCCTGCATGATGCCGTTCATCTTCTGCGCGCCGTGACTCACGCCGATCGCGAAGACGAGGAAGGGCACGAGGATCGAGAACGGGTCCAGCCCTTGCCCGAGGACCACGAGGCTGCCCAATTGCCAGACCACGGCCACCAGCGAGCACGCCAGCACCAGTACCGTGCTGCGCACGCAGCGCGTGAAGAGGTAGATGATGAAGGCCGCCACTGCCGCCGCGAGCAGGAAGAAGGTCATGACCTTCTGGAGGCCGTCGATGAGGTCGCCCGCCATCTTCGCGAAGCCGATGATGTACATGCGCACCGGCGCCCCTTCGCCGGAATTCGTCGCGTACTTAGAGCGGATGTTCTCGAGTGCCGTCGACAGCTTATTGTAGTCGAGCGAATTGCCGGCGCCGTCAGTCGGCATAAGGGGCACGACGATCATGCTCGAGTGCAGGTCGTTGGAAACGAGGCTGCCGGTGACGCCGGCACGCCCGACGTTGATCCGCAGATCCTCGATGGACTTGGCGCTGCCGTTGTAGTCCGTGGGCAGCACCGGCCCGCCCTTGAAGCCTTCCTCGGTGACCTCGATCCAGCGCACCACCGGCGTGAAGATCGACTTCATCCATGCGCGGTCGACACCGGGCAGGACCAGGATCTCGTCGTTTATTTTCGCGAAGGTCGCGAGAAACGCGGGATCGAAGATGTCGCCGTTGGGGTTCTCGATGACCACGCGCACCGAATCGCCCAGGCCGCGCAACTCGCCGCGGTTCTCGATGTAGTTCTGAATGTAGGGATGGCTCTGCGGAAGCATCTTGTCGAAGCTCGCATTGACCACCAGTCCGCGCATCTGGAAGCCGAAGAATGCGGTCAGCAGCACGCACACCGCGACCAGCACCAGCCGGTTGTTGAAGATCAGGCGCTCGACGATGTTGCCCGACCGGTCGTCGAAATCCTTGGGGTCCGATATCACCTGCAGTACGTGCCGCTCGTTCATGTCTCCTCGCTCCCGGTGCTGTGCCATTGCCTGGCTCGCCTGGTTCTGATTGTCTGTGACCGGTGTCTAGCGCACCGTCTCGCTCCGCATGCCCTCGGCACCGGCCAGGATCAACTGGCCGGCAGGCCCGGGGAACACCCCGTAGTAGGACATCGGCGTCTTCGGCTTGAGCGGCGTGAAGGAACGCCCGTGGTCCCGACTGATTTCCATGCCGCCCGCCTGAGTCACGAGCACCACCGCCCCGTCGGGCAGAAGCGCACCGTTGGTGACCCCGGCAAGCGACGACATCGCTGTCCGCTGCCACGCGGCGCCCGCATCGGTACTGCGATAGACGCTGCCGCGCATGCCGTACGCAAGCACGGTCGTCGACGAGATTGGCAGGAGGCCGAAGAGCGTGCCGCTGTATCCGGTCGGCGCGCGCACGAAGCGTCCGCTCGCGGCGTCGAGCCGCCAGACCATGCCCTGCTCGCCGGCAAGATAGACGTTGCCGCCGCGACCGGCGATCGCATTGAAGTGCAGGCCGTCGGGGTTGTCGGTCCGATCCATCCATGGCACCCATGTGCTCCCGCCGTCTTCGGTGCGGAAGATGCGGTTGAAGGTGCCCACCACGTAGCCGACGCGCTCGTTCTCGAAGTACAACCCGAGGAAGGGCTGCGTTCCGCCGCCGTCGACGAACGAGCGCTCCTCGGCGAGCAGGCGCTCGATCGCCGGCCCTTCCGCGAGCCTCCGCTCGAATGTCTCGACGGCTACTTGCGCCGCCTGTCGGCCGTCGAACTGCTTCACCCACTTGGCGCCACCATCGGTGGTGTGCAACACGACCCCGCCGTGCCCCACCGCCCAGCCCAGTTTGTCCGTCGCGAACGTCACAGCGACCAGGTCGGTGCTGACCGGGACGCTTGCCTGGGTCCAGGTGCGCCCCTCGTCGTCGGAATACACCACCAGCCCGCGGTAGCCCACGGCCACCATTCGCTGACCGGCGCCGGTCACCGCGAGCAGCGTGGAGCGCGCGGCGAGGCGGTTTCGCATCGCCGGCTCGTCGAGCGGATGCACGAAGGCCTTTGCCCACCCCGGCGTCGCAGCCGCGGCTGCCGCCCCCAGGACCTGCAGGATGAAAGTGCGACGGTTACCCATGAAACGCAATCTCCAATTTCGCACAACAAGGTGATGGTGAAGCCGTGGGCAAGCCACGGCCCCACCAGTCCCACCGGATCCGGTTTACCTCACGCCAGAGCCGGCCAGCGCCTCCGGCGAGTAGAAGTGCTCGGGGTGCGGTGCCACGACCTCCCAGCCCTTCGGATCGGTCGAGTACATCTGGTTCGTGTAGTAGCCGTTCGACAGGTCATACACCACGAACGGGTCCGTGCCATGCCCTTGGCCTTCGGCCTCGTAGAACGTGACCGGAATCGAATGCACCGTCCGGTACAGTTGCCCCGCCGCGTCGTAGCTGTCCGCCAGACCGACGCCCGGCAGATCCTCGTCCCAGTAGAAGGTACGCTTCGGGTACATGTGACGCTGGCCCGGCTTGACGGTCGCCTCGACCACCCAGACGCGGTGCAACTCCCAGCGCACGCAGTCCGGATTGAGATGGAGCTTCTTGTTGATCGTTTCCGGCGGGCACTGCTTGAGGTCGCGTGCCTTGTAAGCGTTGTACGGGATGTACATCTCCTTCTTCCCGACCAGCTTGAAGTCGAAGCGATCGAGCGCACCGTAGAACACCGCCGAGTCGTCGACCACCGCTGCCGTACCGCCGGTCGGGCTGGGGGTGTCGTAGGCGACGTCGGGCGACAGTTTCACGCGCCGCTGGCCCGGCAGATACGACCACGCCTGCCGACCGATGCTCACCATGTCGACGTTGTCGTGGATGACGAGCTTCTCGCCCGCCTTGCGCGCCGGGTTCCAGTAGTCGATGCGGATCTTCTCGTACGGATCCTTCGCGGCGATGACCCCCGTCTTCTTCGGATCGAAGATCGGGTAATAGGACGTGAAGTCGTACAGACCCGCGATCGTGACGTTGCCTTGCGGATCGACCAGGAAGCTCACCAGCCCCTTCACATCCGTCACGTGGTTGTCGTACTTGAGCAGCCGGTTCCACATCACCTCGTTGCCGGTCTTCGGAATCGGGAACGGCGTGCCAGCGTAGCAACCGTCGATCTTCAGCTCGTTGTCCGTCGTCTTGCAGGCGGTGGCGTTCTTGACCGCGTTGTCCAGGAAGAACTTCGGATAGTTCGCGGTGCGGTGGGTCGGATAGACGTCGATGCGGTAGCTAGGATACTTCTTCAGCATCGCCTTGACGCCCTCGCCCAGCTTGTCCGCGTACTTGTCCACGTTCTTGCCGTCGATCGAGAGCACCGGCTTCTCGTTCGCGAACGGATCCGGCCGCGCGCCGGGGACCTTCGGATCGTAGTTCGCGGCCTTCACGGGGCCGGTCCACTCGGGAATCGTGCCTTCCTTGTTGCCAGCCTTCTCGGCGCCCCACGGCAGCAGCGTGGTACCGAGCTTCTTCGCCTCTTCGGCGGTCACGGCGGCAATAGCGCCGCCAGCGTAGGCGGCGACGATCAGGGCCGCGAGGGTAATCTTGGTGCGGTGGATCATTTCCTATATCTCCTGTCGATTCTCAGAAGGTCGTCTTGAAGGTCACGGACAACCAGCCGCGGTCATGCAGGGGCGCCATGCCGCCGCTGGCCGTACCCATCACGACCGGGCTGATGCCGGGCACGAAGGCGAGCGGGTTGGGGCCCTTGTTGTAGTCACCGAAGTAGTCAGTGTAGGCAATGTCGAGCTTGTACTTGGCCTGATAGTCGAAGCCCAGACCGATGCTCCAGCTGCCATTGCCCTCGTTGCCGCCCGCCGGTACAGGCGAGTTGCCTTTGATGCCGGTATCGAAGTGGATCGGCATCGTGAGGTCGGTTTGCGGCAGGACGGCGAACCAGGTCGGCGTGAAGGTCACGCCGAAGCCCCACGCGTCACGCGTCGAGCACCCGTCGTCCCTGCCGCCGCGACCGCCGAACGAGTCGGCACACGCGTGACCGACGCCGGCATAGAAGGCCTTTGTCTTGCTGTCGAGGCTGGCGAGCCGACTGTAGGTAACTTCCCCCAGAAGGGTCGCGGAATCGAACAGCGCGGTCTTGCCGATGTACGCGATCGCATTCGCCAGCGCATGCCAGGTGTCGCCGCGTGCGATTTCGGGCGAACCGAAGGCAGTGTTCAGCGCGGTGTCCTTGCGATGCACGATTTCCGCACCGATTGCCGTACCGCCGACCAGCGTGGACATGCTCAGACCGATCAGCTTGACGTCTTCGGCGTAGGCATTGTGCAGCTCGCCGAAGGTTCCCCCGGTGCTCAGCACCGCCGGAATCTTGTCGTCGAACCTGCGGTAATAGACGCCGAACGTCCCCAGCTCGGTTGCCAGCTTGGCATTGACGCCCCAGCTGCCGGTGTCATCCGGAATCTCGTGCGGCCCGGACTTCAGGTTGCCGTGGTACGGAATGCCGAGGAAGTTGGTGCCGCGCTGGAAGAGCGGATCGAAGGTGTTGAAGTAGGTGCTGCCTTCGGCCAGGCGATAGGGCTTCCACTCGAGGAAGTACTGACCGGCGATCGACAGCTTGTCCGTTACCTGCGCCGCGAACGAAAGCTGATTGAGCGGCAGGAATAGCTCCTTCGCCTCGGAACCCGGCGTCGCGAGGGCCTTGCGAAAATCGACCGGCCCCTGCGAATACGAAACGCCATGGATCGGCGAGAACAGCGATTCGCCCCAATACACCGTGTGCCGACCGGCCTTCATGTCGATCGGCCGCCCGCCCACTTCCAGGCGCCCGAACACGAAGGCATCGAGAATCTCGCCCGAGCTGGTGTACGGGCGCGCCACGGAGTCGGTCAGGCGATTGCGCGGAAAGGCGGTACCCAGACCTGCACGCTGATAGGCCGGATTGCCGTCGACATCGCGATCGTAGGCGGCGTCGTACCAGGCCGCACCTGAAATGCGGAAGCCATGGTTCTTGTTGTAGATGAAGTCGAATTCGGACAGCAGGTCGACACGATTGGTGACCATCTCTCCCTGATCGAACCGGTGCTCGCCCCCCTGCATGCCCCACGAGTCGCCGAGCTTGCGATCACGCTCGTCAATCCGCCAACCCGCGTTGTACTTGACGGTGTTGTCCCAGCGAACGTTGAGATTTTCGTTTCCGGTCGGAATTTCGAACGCATGTGCAGCGCCACTGCACAGGGCCGCGGCGGCTACCCCTTGCGCGATCCGCCGCGGAATAATCCGGTATTTGCGATTTCGCTTCACTTTCAACTCCTCCTTTGAGCTGCGCTTCATTCTTTATCAACCAACAACTCTTGAAGTCTCTTGCCGGCTTTGCGTCGCGAACCGAGGATGCAGGTGTCGCGCGGACCAGTCCAACCGGCCGGTCGATGCCTTGCGAAGACTTACCCGCCTTCTTGGGGATTCCGCACCACCCAGGTGGACTGACACTTATCGATACTTGAGTGACCGCGTTCGAAAGTAGAATATCGACCGACCGGTCGGGTGTCAAGAATATCTTTCGAACTATTTTCGATGTACCTGAAACCCTTGCGGGACGGGGTGTTTCAGGGAAAAAAGAAGCGTGGCGGGTGCGCACCCGAAGGCCCGCACCCGACCATATGGGGGCCAAAACGACGGCCCCAGGGCGACGTCCGATCCGCCGCGGCGAACCCGAGGCCCCTTAGTCCGGCACCTTCATGACCAGGCGGCCGTTGTTGCCACCGCTGAAGAGCTGATTGAAGACGTCCGGCGTATTTTCGAAGTCCTCGCGTACATCGAGCCGCGCGTTCAGCTTGCCTTCCTTAAGCCACGCGGCGATCTCGCGGTAGGCCGCTTCGCTCGCGGGTGTGCCGAAATAATCGCCCACCAGGAAGCCTTCGATGCGGGCCGTATTCACGACCAGGTTCCACAGATTCCTTGGCCCCGGCACGGGTTCGCTGTTGTTGTACTGCGACACCATCCCACTGACGGCGATCCGCGCCCCCTTGGCCAGGTTGTCGATCGCCGCCTCGAGGATGTCGCCGCCGACGTTGTCGAAAAACACGTCGAGCCCGTTCGGAAACTCGCGCGCGATGGCCGCGCTCAGATTGTCAGTCGCACGGTAGTCGATGCACGCGTCGCAGCCGTAATCGCGCACGACGGTGGCACACTTCTCCGCCCCGCCGGCGATGCCGACCACCTTCGCCGCCCCCTTCAGCCGCGCCATCTGCGCGACCAGCGAGCCGACGCTGCCTGCCGCACCGCTCACCAGCACCTTGTCCCCGACCTTCATCCCGGCGATGTCGAACAGGCCGCGGTGGGCCGTCCCGCCACTCGTGCCCATCGCGTGCAGGTACATGGGCAACTCGAAGCCGGTCGAGACGTCCATCGGCGCGAGCACACCGAGCGAGCCCGTGCGCACCGGGGAGATCTGCTCCGGCCCGACGATCATGTACTTCGCCCACTGCCCGACGCCCGCCACAACCGTGCCGGTTTCGATCTGCGGATTGCGCGACTCGACCACCTTGCCGATCGTGACGCCCATCACCGGCCCGTCCAGCGGCAGGGGCTCCAGGTAGCCGCCGCTCGCCGACATCCAGCCGCGTGTGGCCGGATCCATGGCCATGTACAACACCTTCACGAGACATTCCCCGGCCTCAACGGGACGAAGCTCGGACCTGCGGAACTCGAAATCGGAGCGCTTGACCCGCCCCTCCGGACGCTCTTGCAGAATCCACTGATAGTTGGTGATACCCGCCATGCTGTCGTCTCCTCTGTTATATGAATTCTGCTCGGGCACCTTGTTCCTCCCCCTTCAAGGGGAGGGAGCGACCGCGCAGCAGTCAACTTGCCATCACCTTATTGCTTGCCGCATTACTTGGCACCGGCCTGACTGCGTTCCCACCCCTGCGGGTGCTTGCTCGTAAAGGCCGAGCTCACCGCCACGCGCTTGAATCGCCACCCGTCCGGGGTCCGGACGAACTCGTCGGTGTAGATGCCGCCAAACCAGATTGGCTCCTTCTCGGCGTTCTCGCAGGGGCAGAGCATGTGCCACTGCCCGGTCGCGAAATCGCCCTCGATCTTGATCAGCGGGTTGGTGACGCCGTGAAACCCGAACGGAAACGGATTCGAGTTGAAGAATTCGCGAATCGCCTCGCGCCCGTCGAGCCGGAACGAGGGCACGGCTTCCCACGCCCCATCCGGCACGAACAGCTCAGCCATCCGATCGCCGTCCTGCGTCAAGCCATCCCACCCGCAATCGACCGCATTGCAGTAATGGGCCTTGAGTTCGTTGATTTCCCTGACATCTTCCAGCTGCTGCAACCGCTCCTCGACACTTCTCGTCACAGTGCGCTCCCGATTGGCTTCAAGTCCTGCAATGGAAGGCGTCCGATCGGCGCATCGCCCCGACCGGAGCCGATGCCGTCATGCCGCCAGGAAGGCGCCGTCGACCGTCAGCACGCAGCCCGACACGTAGGAGGCCGCATCGCTCGCGAGCCACAGCACCGCGTTCGCCAGCTCCTGCGGCGTACCGATGCGGTGCAAGGGCACGGAATTGACAATGCTCATCGTGGCGTCCGCCGCGCGCAGCATCGGCGTGTCGATCGGACCGGGCGCGACCCCGATCACGCGAATGCCGTACTGCCCGTATTCGTGCGCAGCCGAACGCGTCAGCGACACCACCGCCGCCTTGCTCGCGGAGTAGATCGACGCACCGGCATAGATCGGCCGCAGGCCCTGCACCGACGCAATGTTGATGATCACCCCCGCGCCCTGCCCGACCATCGCCTGCAAGCCGTACTTCAGGCCGTACAGCGTCCCCTTCAAATTCACGCCGAGAACCGCGTCGATGGCCTCGTCCGGCAATTCCGCGAGCGGCATCAGCGGGCCGTTGATCCCGGCGTTATTGACGAGGACGTCGAGCCGGCCGAAACGCGAAGTCGCGACCCCGACGAGCTCCTGCACGTCCTGCGGCTTCGACACGTCGCACTGGTGATACACGATAGCCGCGTTGTTGAACGGCTCCGGCTCGACCGCGCGATCCCCGACCACGACCCGGGCGCCCTGCGCCGCGAATCCGACCGCCATCGCACGCCCCATCCCGGAATTGCCGCCGGTAACCACCACCACCTTGTCCTTCAGATCATCCAATTGCATCGCACCCTCCTTATTCAGCCTTCGCGCCGTCCGCGATCCAGCGACGGATGACGTCGATCTGTTCCTCGCCCAACTGCATGTCGCCGAAGGGCATCCTTTCCCCGCTGCCGCCGGCTTCGGCGTGCGTGCCGACGAGCTTGCGATACAGGTAACTCTCGTCCGGCTTGCCGGGGTCGACCCGCAGCAGCGGGCTCTGGGTTGAAGCCACCCCCACCAGATTCGCGTACCCGCCTTTCGGATGCAGCGCCAGCCCCGCCGGCCCGTTGCCGGGCAGGTGACACATCACGCAGCTGGTCTTGAAGATCGGCACGACGTCGCGCGCGAACTGGACGTCCCCGGCCTGCGCCATCCCGGCGAGCGCGCTACCGCACAACACGCCGACCATCACTTGGCGACGCATCGGCTACAGTTCCTTGACCGGTTCCGCCGCCGCATTCGTGCCGGCGATGTAACCGAAGGCCATCGCCGGTCCGATCGTGCCGCCGGCGCCGAAATAGGCTTCCCGCGACGGACTTGCGATGCAGTTACCGGCCCCGAAGAGCCCCGGAATCGGTTTGCCGCTGGAATGGACGACCCGCGCACGGGCGTCGACCACCGGTCCGCCATTGGTGTCGAGCGCCCCGGCTCCGACGATCAGCGCGTAATACGGACCTTTCGCCTGCAGCGGATGCATGGCCGGATTGGGCAGCCCCGTCTTCACCGGCCAGCGCGTGTTCGCGTTCGCCGGCTGGAAGAACAGCGCCCACGCGCGATCGTATTCGGCCTTGCCACGATGGAAGTCCGGATCGACGCCGCGCTTGGCGTAACCGTTGAAACGCTCAAAGGTCTGCTTCAGGTTGGTCGCGAAATCCGGCGCCAGCTTCGCCGTGCCGATATGCGCGCGGATGCGCTCGAGCCGCGCGCCGATGTTAGTCGCAAGTTCGTCGAGGGTGCCGCCATGGATCACGTAGCTCGCGCCGGTCGGCGTGGCCGGCAGCGGATGGGCACCCGCGTAGAGCTCGGCCGTGCGCTGGTCGTAGATGATGAACAGCAGCTGGTTCGGGAACTCGCCGTTGTTCGGGTCGAAGGTCAGGTGCGCCTCGGTGCGGTCGTTGTAGTTGCGCTTCTCGTTGACGACCCGCACGCCGTACTTGTTGACCATGAACATCGAATCGCCCGGCGGCATATCGACGCAACGCGCGAGCGAACGGTTCTCCATGCACTCCTCGATGAGCGCCTGGCTGCGCCACGCCGAGCCGAGGTTACCCAGACGCGCCCCGGCGGCACCCGCGACGGTGATGAAGTCGCCGGTCGCATAGGGCGTCGCGCAGGAGCCGTACAGGAAGGTACGCTGATAGAGGCGCACGTAATCGAGGTCGTGCGCGTAACCGCCGGTGCCGAAGACGACGCCCTTGCGCGCGCGGATCTGCACCACGCCATCTTCGGTCTCGACTTCGACGCCGACCACTTCCTGGCGGGCGTTCAGGATCAGCTTCTGCACCCGGTGATCGGTCAGGATCTCGACGCCCTGCTTCTTCAGGTAGGCTTCGAGCTGCTCGATGTAATCGGTGCCACCGCCGTTGCTGCCGTCCGCCTTCAGCACGCCCAGCGACCGCCCCTGCGCGGTCTTGTCCTCGGGAAGATGGTCCTGGTAATCCGGCGCCGGACGGTTGAGCTGCCACATGTTGAACTGCGCGATACGCAACGCACCGCGGCTGCGCATGAGGTCGACCGCCTTGTAGCCGTTGTCGTAGAACGCTTCCAGCAACGCGTAGGCATCCTGGTCGAGACCCAGCGTGGGGCTGTCCGGACGGTAGCGCTCGGGATACGAGATCCGGCACAGGTAACGGAGGCAGTCCTCCTTGCGGTCGTCGATGCCGTGTTCGCGCAGGGCGTAATGATTCGGGATCCAGAATACGCCGCCGGACTTGCGCGTCGTCCCGCCGGTGATCGGCCCCTTCTCCAGGACCAGCACCTGGCTGCCCGCGTTTGCGGCAGTCACCGCTGCGGTGAGCGCGGCGGCGCCGCTGCCCACGCACACCACGTCGACCTCGCGTGCCCATTTCACACCCGACGCCGCGGACGCCTGGCCGACGCCCAGCCCGAGCATGGCCGCAGCGCCGACACTGCGTCCGGCATTGGTCAGCAGACGCCGCCTGGACGGATCGTGGCCCAACTCCTTCATTGTCATCACTCCTCCTGTTCTTGTAGAGTCCCGACATTGACGAGCCCTGCGCGGCCTGCGGGACTTCCTGCGTTACCGGTGCAAATCTGCGCGCTCATGGGACCGCGCAGAGTGGGGCAACGGTACCGACCGTCCGGTCGGTTGTCAATGAAGTTTTCCCGCATTTCTTCGACCAGCGAATTCCTCCGGACAAAAAAAATCACGCACGCCCGACCAGTCGGTCGACTTTTAGTGATAAGCTGAGTCGAACCAGCCGCCCTCATGCCGGCTGCGATTGACGCACCAAATTTTTTGCGCTGGAGTCGAGCCCATGAACGTCCCGCGAGATCACCTTCCGCGTCCATTCGGCGTCACGCCGGCGCCTGCCGAGTACCATTCGGGGGAAGGCGGCCGGCGCACGATTCCGGAATGTCAGGTCGTGCGCGAGGATGTGCTGACCATCGAGGTGGAGGGCATCGGCGCCTATTCGTTGATGTGGACGCCGACCGACGCCCCCCCCGGCGACGTTGGTTACACGGCCCAGGACGGCGTACTCGCGGACGGCGACATCCCGGAGGCGCTCGCATTGGCCGCGGGCTTCGCCTTCACCGAGGGGATCATCGACACCCTGTCCGACATCGCGGCGATGTGGATCTGTCACGAGCGTCCGGACGTCGTTAACCTGCGCCTGGCGCATCCCGACGAGGCCAACGTGCGTCGTCGCAATGTCGTCGTGAACAGCTCCTGCGGGGTATGCGGCGGGCGCGAACAGCTCTTCAACGGCGTGACCTGCACGGTTCCGCCCATCGGCAGCCTGAGGCTGCGGATAGCCGATCTCGCGACCATCCGCACCGGGATGCAGGACCGCCAGCGCGTCTTCGGCGCCACCGGCGGGACGCACGGCGCGACCCTCTTCGGGCCCGACCTGCAACTGCTCGCGGTGGCCGAGGATCTGGGCCGGCACAACGCGCTCGACAAGGTGATCGGCCGCCACCTCCTCAGCGGGCAGAGTTTCGCCGGCTGCGGGGCCTTCATCTCGAGCCGTGTGAGCTACGAGATGGCCGCGAAGGCGGTGCGCGCGGGACTCGAGGTGCTGGCCGCGATCTCCGCGCCCTCATCCCTCGCAATCGACCTGGCGCAGCGCCACGGCCTCACGCTGTGCGGCTTTGTCCGTGACGACCGCGCGATGGTCTACGCGCATCCGCAACGCATCATCGACTGAAGCGCGCGGGCCTCCGGCTGCCGCCGGAGGTCCGCACCGCTCCTGCGGTGGCTCAGGCAGGCATCGCCGCCGCCGCGCGCCGTCCGGCGCAACGCCCGAAGAACGACCCCGGCCCGAGACTCAGCCCGCTCGCGTAGCCCTCGCCGTTCTGCGGAATGCTCGACACACACGCCCCCGCCGCGTACAGCCCCGCAACGGTCCGGCCCAGTGGCGTCAGCACCTCGCCGTCGGCGTTCGTCTTGAGGCCGCCGAGCGTGATGAAGAGATAGGTCGATTTGTTGAACGACACATCGAACGCCGCATACGGGCCGACGTTGAGCGGCTTGACCCACTCGGGATGCTTGTAGAACAGCGGGTCCACGCCGGTCTCCGCATGGCGGTTGTACTCCGCGAGCGTGCGCTGCAGCGACCCTTCCGGCAACTTCAGCCCCGCCTCCATCTCCTCCACCGTCTCCCAACCGTCCACCAGCGTGTGGTGCGAATAGTCCGTGAGTTCCGGATAGGCGAAGATCTCCGCATCGAGGATCAGGTAGGCCTTGTACTCGGGCTGCTCGATGATGTGCGCGGCGGTGCGGCCGTGATACGAATCCTCGGCCACGAAACGCTCGCCGTGCGAATTCACGAGAATGCCCTTGATCAGTTGCGCGGGCGGATAGAACGACGCCGTCGCGATCACCCCGTCCATCGCCTGCGTCGCCCCGCCCGCCGACACGCCGAGCTTGATCCCTGCGCCGTCGTTGTACGGGATGCCCAGCGGTTCGGAGTTGCCCGTCACCTGCGGCACGTACTCTTCCAGCATGTCGCAGTTGAGGTTGAAACCGCCGGTAGACAGGATCACGCCGCGCCGCGCGCGCAGATGGATCTCCTCGCCCGAACGCTTCACGCGCACGCCGACGATGCGGCCGTCCGCATCCATCACGAGGCCCGTGACCTGGCTGTCGTAGGCTGCGCGAATCCCTTCCGCGGCGCAGCGTGCAAGCAGCGCCTCCATCGCCTGCGAACCGGCATCGTCGCCGGCCCGTGCGACCTTGTGGCCGCGTGGTGCGGGCTTCGCGATGTCGCGGAACGGCCACACCTTCTCGCTGCCGGTGCTCATCAGGCATTCCGTGGTATTCAGGAACACCGACTTGCCCGGATAGTAGCTACGCTCGAACTGCACACCTTGCGCTTCCAGCCAGTCGAAATGCTCCACGCAGCCATCGCAGAAGCGCCGCACCAGCCCCGCGTCCGGCGCCCGGGTGCTCGCCATCAGGAACTTGTACATCTCGTCGGGCGTATCCTCGTAGCCGGCAGCCTTCTGCACGGGCGTTCCGCCGCCGAGGTAGAAGATGCCTGACGACATCGCGCTCGCACCGCCACCGCCGCTCGCGCGCTCCACGACCAGCACGTCCGCGCCGGCGCGCTTCGCCTCCAGCGCCGCGCACGCACCGGCGATGCCGTAGCCGACCACGATCACGTCGGCCTTGTCTTCCCAGTGCAGCACGTTCGCCGACTCGATCACTTCGGGGATTGCCTTCATCCATGCCTCCATCGCTGTTGTCGGGCAACGAGCGGCAACCAGCGGCCGAATGCCGCCCTCGGGCGCCCCCGACGCTCCGGCTGCCGCCGGGTCACCCGTATCGAAAGACTGGAGCGGACGCCGGACGGCGTCCGCCTATTTACCCGGCGCTGACCGCTCAGTGCTGCCCCGCCGTGCTGCAGGTGGGCGCCGCGGGCGGCGTGAAGGAACGCATTGGCCAGTCCGGCATCACCGGCTCGTAGGCACCGGCCAGCACCACCGCGTTGCGGTAGGCGAAGTCTCCATACAGCCGGCACAGCGCAACCGCGAGCATCAGCACCGTCACGGCACCGCCGGAAAAAGCCGACAGCACCGCCATCACCACCAGGGGCACGACGATGCCGCATACGCAAGCGCCCACGAGGAAGCTCGTCTTCAGGTCGCCCGAAAACATCCGCTCGAAGGACGCGCGTACCCCGACGCTGCGCTCCGCGCGCAAGAGGTGCAGCACCGACACCAGCGCACTGGCGACGAGCGCCACCATCGCCGCCGGCTGCAGCCACGGCGCGGCCGCAGCGCCCGCGAGGAGCGGCATCACCGCCCACGCGAGAACCAGCGCCGTCGCCAGCGAGTGCGCGACGAACGCGAGCGGGACGAAGGGCCCGCGCCACAGGCGGATCGCCCGCATCGAGCGCAGCAGCATGCCCGCGTAGGCCATCACCGGCACCGCGACGACAAGCGCCGCGAGCGCCAGCGGCCCCTGCAATGCGATCATGCCGAGGTAACCCGCCGCGACCGAGAGGATCGCGAGCCCGGCGAAGACGCCGATGAACAGCGTGCCACGGCTCACCCACGACGTGCCCACCCGTGTCACCGCCCGCCATGCGCGCTGCGGATTGCCGAGGTGGCCGAGAAGCGCGACGACCGCGCCGATCACGAACAGGATGCCCGGCCCCGCGAGCAGCCACTGCCCGGTGAAGAAAGCGATCGCGAACAGCGCCGCGCCGACCCCCTCGCCCATGAAACTCAAGGTTTCCTGGGGGCCCAGATGATGATTGAAGCGAACGCCGGTCTGGTACTTAAGGCTCATGACATCGATTCCCTTGGATCAGGTGATTGGCGCTGGACGCATCAGGCCTTGAGGTAATGCACGCTCGGCTTGGTGCCGGCATCCGGCAGCAGCGTGAAGGACTCGTTCTCGCGCAGCAGCTTGCTCGGCGCACTGTCCGGATCGGCCAGGTCGCCGAAAATCCGGGCTTCGGCCGGGCAGGTTTCAACACACGCCGGCTGCAGGCCCTGGTCGACGCGATCCATGCAGAAGTCGCACTTGATGACCGTGCCTGAGTCCCAGCGGTTGTACTTCGCCTTCTCATAAAGGGTGAGCTCACCATTGAAGTAGCCGGTTTCCAGGATGCCCGGCTTCACGTAATGGCGGTGCTCGTATGGGCAGGACGTCGCACAGCTGCGACAACCGATGCAAAGGTCGCTCTTGACGGCGACGATGCCATCCTCGCGCTTGTAGCTCGCGCCCGTGGGACACACCGGCACGCACGGCGGATCTTCGCAGTGGTTGCACAACACCGGCAGGAACTCCCGTCGGGCATTCGGAAACACGCCCACTTCCCGTTCATGCACGCGCGCAAAGTAGATGTCCGGCGGCGTGCCGTTGGTGGCTTTGCAGGCGGCCGTGCACGCATGGCAACCCACACACACCTTCAAGTCAATGACCATACCCAGTCGAGCCATCAGTACCAACCTCCTGCAATCCGTGGGGAAATAATTTTCTCGATCTCGTTTGTCGTCGTCGCCACTCGGCGGGCGTCAGCCCATGCGCGTGACCCGCAGTTTCGGACTGGCCTCGAACGCGCCGTCCATGATGTCGAGATTCTTCATGTCGTAATCGAGCAGCTCGCCGAAGTGCGGCCCGGTGTTCTTGCGCCGCGGCGGCAGGGCCTTTGCCCAGCTCCCGCCGTGGTGATCCATTCCGACGCATTCCGGATGGATGCACTCGCTGAGCAGCAGGACGCCCTCCACCCGGCGCCCGCGCAGGTTCTCCGCCACCACGCGGTCGCCTTCGCGCAGGCCCTGCGACTCGGCGTAACTGCGGTTGAGGATGATCTTGCCGACGTAGGGGTGGTACTGCGCCAGCTCGGCGAGCCACGGGTTGAAGTTCGAGAAGGTGCTGGTGAGGAAGGGCCACTTGAAGCTCACCGCGAACAGCTCGTAGCCGTTCTGGCCGCGCCCGTGTCCCGGCGCCGGGTACCAGTCGACCAGCGGCTTGTAGCGCGACACGTCCCAGTCCATGCCGATCGAGTCGGTCGTCGCCTTCACGCGCGCGCCGGCCTCAAGGAAGTACTCGTAATACACCGGGATGCGGCTCTTGTAGAACGGACGCGGATACTTCTCCTGCACGGTTTTCGCCCAGCGGATGCGCCCTTCCTTGGCGACGTCCTCGAGCGAGAGCTTGCCGGCGGTCATCGACCGTATCCAGCGCTCCATTAGTCCCTTGTTGTCATACTTCTTGCCGGCTTCCAGCGCCCATTCGCCCTTCAGTTCGAGGAACTGGTTGACCGTCTGGTTGAAGGCCGGCAGGAAGCCCGCCTTCTCCGCGATGTCGATCCAGATGTCGACGTTGTGCTTGTAGTCGGTCGGCACGACCGGCTGGCGCAGGTTGATGCAGTACTCATTGGTCGCCGTCGAGCCCATCGTGTCGGGGATGTTGTTCGCCCCCATGTCGAGGCGTTCGAGCTGCGTCTGCGTCGGGAAGATGATGTCGGCGAACTCGGCGGTCTCGTCGATGTTCGGCACGATCGACAGCTGGAAGCCGAATTTCCGGTGGAAGTCCCCCTGCTGCTTGGGGTTGCCCTCGTTGAGGATGTCGTTCGACACCACCTGCACATACACCATCGGGTTGTGCGGCACCTTGTCGTTGAACGTCTTCGGCTCCAGCACGCTGACCTTGCTCACCAGGCCGCTGTTGTACGAACCCACCGCCGCCAGCGAGTCCGCCGACATGTTGTACGGCTTGGGCACGTCCTTCATCGGGAAGGGCGCCGGGAAGGAGTCGCCGTAGGTCGCGATCTTGCCCGCGGCGACGAGGCCGTCGCGCTCGCGCATGCCCGAGCCGGCGCCCATCCAGGTGCTGTTCTCGGCAAACTCGGGGTGGTGCGCATACACGGTGTCGGCGAGCAGCCCGCCGGGCACGTCCACCGCGCCGACGATCGTATTCAGCATCGCGATCGCCAAGCCCTGCTCGAAACCCTGCGAGTGCTGGCTGATGCCCTTGTACCAGTGCGCGCACGCCGGGCGCAGCGGCAGCGTGTGGCCGTCCATCTCGATCGTCGAACCGACCGAGGCCGCGGTCGCGAACTCGCGCGCCAGCCGGCGGATCGTGTGCGCCGGCACGGTCGTGATCTCTGCGGCGCTCTCGGGCGTGAACTTGGTCAGGTGCTTCCTGAGAAGCTGGAAGGACGGCGTGCACGGCTCGCCGTCGACCACGAAGCTGCCCTCCAGCGCCGGCACGGCAAGCGACGGATCGTCGTACACCTTGGCCTTCTGGTCCGCGGTATCCCACAGCTGCGGCTTGCCCGTCGCCGGATCGCGCGCGTAATGCCCGTCGACGTCGCGGATCAGGTAGGATCCGTTGCTCAGGTTGCGCACGAACTCGACGTCGTACATGCCGAGCTCGTTGACCATCACGTTGATCATCGCCATCACCAGCGCGCCGTCGGTGCCGGGCCGGATCGGCACCCACTCGTCGGCGATGGACGCCGCGTTCGAGCACCACGGATCGATGACCACCAGCTTCATGCCGCGGCGGCGCGCGCGCGACATTTCGAGGGTCGCGGTCACCGCCGCCCAGTTCGACATCGCCCCCTTGTTCGAGCCGAACAGCATGAGGTGATTGCAGAAGTGGAAGTCGGGGCCGACGTGGAAACCGCCATGCACCTGCTGCAGCACCGGGTGCACGTTGTTGCCGCAGAACGCGCGACCACCCGAGGTGTGATTGAAGCTGCCGAAGGAGATCAGCAGCGAGGGCAGGAACCACGGCAGCGTCGTGAAATCGGAAGTCGCGAACACCAGCCCGCCGGGGTCGACTTCCCGGCAGTGCTTGACCTTCTCCGCAGTGATCGCGACGGCTTCGTCGTAGCTGATCTCGACCCAGCCCGGATCCACCCCGATGCCCTTCTCGGGGTTCGTGCGCTTGAGCGGCTTGGTCACGCGCCGCTTGCTGTAGGCCATCATCAGCTGCGCCTGGCCCTTCGCGCATAGCTTGCCTTGGCTGAAGGGATCCTCGGGGTCGCCGCGCACGGCGACGACTATGCCATCGACCCGACGTGCGAGCATGCCGCAAGTGCCTGCCGGGCAACCGTAGCAGGTGGTCTTGAGCTCGACATCCTCCCACGTACCGCTTTTCACCGACGCTGTCACTCTCTGTCCCTCCAACCGTATCGTTATCCCTGCCGGGGACGGTCGCACTCGCGCCGCCCCGTGCGCATCACTTCGCGGTCACGTCGCGATTACTTCGAATACGCCTTGATGCTCGCGTAGTCGCGGCCCTCGTACTTCCGGCACTCAAGCTTGGCAACCGTCCGACAATGCACCTCGTCCGGCCCGTCGGTCAATCGCACGATCCGGGTATTCGCGTACATCTCGGCCAGCCCGAAATCCTGCGAAACACCGCCGCCGCCGTGCGCCTGGATCGCCATGTCGATGATGCGCTGCGCAACCTGTGGGGCGACGACCTTGATCATCGCGATCTCGCCGCGCGCGGCCTTGTTGCCGACCGTGTCCATCATGTAGGCAGCCTTCATGCACAGCAGTCGCACCATCTCGATGTCGATGCGCGCGTTGGCGATGCGCTCCTCCCACACCGAATGCTCGTTGATCTTCTTGCCGAAGGCCTCGCGCGACATCAGGCGAATGCACATCTTCTCCAGCGCGACCTCGGCGGAGGCGATGTTGCGCATGCAGTGATGGATGCGCCCCGGCCCGAGGCGCCCCTGCGCGATCTCGAAGCCGCGACCCTCGCCGAGGATTAGGTTCTCCACCGGCACGCGGACGTTTTCGAGGATCACCTCGAAGTGCCCGTGCGGCGCATGGTCGAAGCCGAACACGTTGAGGTGGCGCACCACGGTGACCCCCGGCGCGTCGCTCGGCACCAGGATCATCGACTGCTGGCGATAGGTCTCGGCGTTCGGATCGGTCTTGCCCATCACGATGAAGAACGCGCAGTGGGGATGGCCCGCGCCCGACGACCACCACTTGTGACCGTTGATCACGTACTCGTCGCCTTCGCGGCGGATCTCGGTGCGGATGTTGCGCGCGTCGGACGATGCCACCTTGGGCTCGGTCATCAGGAAGGCCGAGCGCGTCTCGCCGTTCATCAGCGGCACCATGAAGCGCTTCTTCTGGTCCTTCGTGCCATAACGGTGCAGCACCTCGAAGTTGCCGGTGTCCGGCGCCATGCAGTTGAACACCTCGGAACCGAAGGAGACGCGCCCCATCAGCTCCGCGATCGGGGCGTACTCGACGTTGGTCAGGCCGATGCTCGTGAAGAACTCGTCGTCGTGATCCGACGGCGGCATGAAGATGTTCCACAGGCCTTCAGCGCGCGCCCTGGACTTGAGCTCCTCGAAGATCGGCGGCGTCTCCTTCCAGCGGTCGATGCTTGCTGCCTGCTGGTGATACAGCGGAATGGCCGGATAGATGTGCTCGTCCATGAAAGTCCGGACCCGCTCCATCCACTCAATTGATTTCTTCGATTGCTCAAAATTCATTTCTGGCGACCTCTGTGAATTGATGACGCAGCTCCGGCCCGGCGTGGGCGGCGAAACCGCCTTGCGAATACGCGCGCTGACATGACCCAGCGTACCCGACCGACCGGTCGGGTGTCAATATATCGATTCACATCCGGTCGCATTGGTCACCCCTCCCGCTCACCGTCATCAACCCCGGCGACTGGAGACGATTCCGAGTCGACCATTGGCTTGCACCACTTGCAGCGCCCCGAGCAGGTGAATTTCAGGCGCGTGGGGATCAGCGGACAGGTCAGCGACTGCGGGTCGTGAGTCCGAGCGCGGCCGTCCTCACCTTCCGTCGGCCCGACCCCCTGCGGGCGCCACGATTCAGGACGCTCCACCGCCATGCCACCCACCTGCACCAGCGTCAACCATCGCTTTCACTTACCCATCCTCGCTTATTGCGTAACCCGCGATTCGCGGGAAAGGCGAGTGCCCCGCCAGCCGATTTGTTTGCATGCAAGATACACGACCGCCCAGTCGGTCGTCTATAATCCATGCACACCTGTGCGGCCGGGATCACGAACACGAACGACGGCCTGCCCCCGGCCCTATACGAGGAACGGAACCCGATGGATTTCGACTATTCCGAGAAGACGGAGATGGTCCTGGACGTGCTGCGCCACTTCATGGCCCGGCGCGTCCTGCCGGCCAATCTGAAGTGGCACCAGTGCGCCGCACGCGGCGAATACCCGCTCGCGATCGTCGAACCGCTCAAGGCCATAGCGCGCGACGAAGGTTTGTGGAACCTGTTCCTGCCCGGCCTGCGCGAACATGAGCCCGGCACCCGGCTCGACAATGTCGAATACGCCCCGCTCGCCGAAGCGATGGGCCGTATCCCGTGGTCCGCCGAGGTGTTCAACTGCAGCGCGCCCGACACCGGCAACATGGAACTGCTGCACCTGCACGCCGACGACGCGCAATACGAACGCTGGCTACGGCCGCTGCTCGACGGCCGCATCCGCTCGTGCTTCGCGATGACCGAGCCGGACGTCGCCTCCTCGGACGCGACCAACATCCGCACCACGATCCGCCGCGACGGCGACGATTACGTCATCAACGGCCGCAAGTGGTTCGTCACGGGAGCAGCCCATCCCCGCTGCACTTTCGCGATCGTGATGGGCCAGACGAGCGATGGCACGGACGAGCAGACGCATTGCCGGCATTCGATGGTGATCGTGCCGATGGACACGCCGGGCGTCGAGATCGTGCGCAACATCCCCGTGATGCACCACCTGTCGCCCGAAGGGCACTGCGAGATCGTGTTCCGCGAGGTCCGCGTGCCGGCGGAGAACCTCCTCGGCGAAGAAGGCAACGGCTTCGCCCTCGCGCAGGCGCGCCTCGGCCCGGGGCGCGTGCATCACTGCATGCGCACCATCGGCCAGTGCGAACTCGCGCTCGAAATGATGTGCGAACGCGCCCTCGAGCGGCGCACCTTCGGAAAATATCTGAGCGACTTCGCCAACATCCAGGAATGGATCGCCCACTCGCGCGTCGAGATCGACCAGGCGCGCCTGCTCGTCCTGCGTGCCGCATGGCTGATGGACCAGCGCGGCAACCAGGCCGCGCGCGTCGATGTCTCGGCCATCAAGCTCGTCGCCGCGCAGCTGCAGACCCGCATTCTCGATCGCGCCATGCAGGTGTTCGGCGCGATGGGCCTCACGCCGGATACGCCACTGTCGCTGTTCTGGACCTGGGGCCGGGCCATGCGCTTCTTCGACGGCCCGGACGAAGTCCACCTGCGCGTGGTGGCCCGCAGCGAGCTGGACAAGGCAAAGGCCAGCCGCGGCGCGACGGCTGCCTACTATTTGCTCGAATAGGGCATCCGTTACCTCCACCTCAAGCTCATACGACTCCAGCATGGAAAAACTTGGCCCTGGAAGCGACGCCGACACACTGCAAGTGTTGGCCATGATTCCCCGCGACACTTTCTCCGTCGTCGTCGATGCCGGCAGCGGTATCGGCCGCCAGACGCTCGCCCTCGCCCGCCGCTTGCAGACGAAGGTGCATGCGGTCGACAGCGCAGTGAAGCATCTCGACAGTCTTATGCACTATTCCGTAGATCTAGGCGTCGAGCATCTGGTGCAGACGCATTGCATGGACATGGCGCACATTCCTGCGATTTTTCGTGCCGTCGATCTCCTGTGGTCCGAATGCGCCGCCTACCACATCGGCTTTCCCAATGCGCTGACCACTTGGCACCAGGCCATCCGCCCGGGCGGATACGCCGTCGTGAGCGAGTTGTCATGGTTGCGCGACACAGTGCCCGAACATGTGCGCACCTATTTCCGCAGCGGCTATCCCGACATGCGCACCGTCGACGAGAACCTGTCGATCGCGCGCAGCGCGGGCTACGACGTGATTGCCACGCACGTGCTCTCAAGAGCCGCCTGGGTCGATGGATACTACGACAAGCTTGAGCCCATCGCGCAATCCCTCCTGCATCACCCCGAAAAGGCGGTGCGGGCTATCGCCGCTCAGACGCTGGAGGGGATCCGGGTCTTCGATTCGGCCGACGACAACTACGGTTACGTCTTCTACGTGCTGCGGAAACCGGAGGGCGACGCAGCGCTGGACGCTTGAACCGGGCCCCGCACGCTTTCCCCTTGCGCGGCGGGGGGCCTCACCGTGATTCCAGCCAGCGCTCGCGCAATTCGGCGAGCGCACGTTCGTCCAGGCCGGCGCGCGCCTTCAGGTAACCCTCCATCGAGCCGTAGCGCTCGCGCACGGCATCCAGCGCGGCGTTCAGGTATTCCGGGCGGGCGTCCAGGATCGCGTCGACCATGTCGTCCGTCACGTCCCGCTCGGTAACGCGCCGGATGATCCTTGCGGTGGCGGCGCGCCGCTCCTCGTCGGCAATCTGGCGAATGCGCGCCGATAGGAGGTAATCCGCCATCACGACCTCATCGGCGACGCCCAGCGCACGCAGGATCACCGCGACGGTGAAGCCGGTGCGGTCCTTGCCGACCACGCAATGCACGAGCACCGGCACCTCGTCCTCGCGGAAGAGCCCGAATAGCGTCGCGAGATGCGGAGCGAGCGCCTCGGGAAACTGGCGGTACATCTGCTTCATCATCTCCACCGCGCCCTCGGCGCCGTGGCGCCGGCGCAGCGGTTCGACCAGCTCGGGGTTGGACCGCACATCGCCAACAAGCTCGATGGGAATCTGCCGCATGCCATGCTCGGGCAGGCGGTTCGGGAAACGGTTGCGCTCCGAGGCAGTGCGCAGGTCGCACACGGTCTTCACGCCCAGCGATGCAAGCACGCCCCAGTCCGCCGGCTTCAGGCGATCCAGTTGATCGGAGCGCAGCACCACATGACCCGCGATGCGGCGTCCATCCGCGGTTGGCAGGCCTGCGAGACTGCGAAAATTGGACGTGCCACTCAGTTCCCAATGCAATGTCACCCCCCTCTCTTTCCGCTTTGCGATGCGCGCGACCGCGGTGGCGCTCACAGTGTCGACGCACATCGGATTTTACCAAGGGCGGGCACTGCGCCACCACTCCTGAGGGTGACGGACCTGCGGTTGTAGCTGGGCGGGGGTAGCGTACGGAGGAGCATCAAGCAGGGGCTTTCCAAGACCATCGCTCAGGCTAATGGCGAAAAGGTGTATGAGGTGCCCCACGTTTCTTGGCCTTCCAAGCGGTCGTCCTTACGCTGCCGCCGAATCAGCGCTGAAGCCTGAGCCGTTTTGGAGAACGGTTTCGATTGATGCCGCCCGCTCCCTAAAATTTCGCGCGCCGGACTCGCCAAGCGTCCGATAGAGCATCCCGGTGATCAGGGGCGGCGATCGCGATGAGGCGCGCGGCTCGCTCGCCCAGACCTGCGCCACGAAGGTCGGCCACGCCGTATTCTGTCACGACGAAATCGGCCACGTGCCGTGCCGCGCCGACGAGTGACGACGCATCGAGTTGCGGGACGATGCGCGACACGGCGCCGCGCGAGGCGGTCGAAAGTAGCGCGAATACCGCCCGTCCTCCTTCGGAAAGTTTTGCCCCCTGCGCGAAGGCTGGCATACCGCCGGCGCCGGCCACCAATTGTCCGCCGAGGGTCTCGCAATTGACCTGCCCAAGGAGATCCACTTCGATTGCCGCATTGATCGCAACGAAGTTGTCGATTGCTGCGATTCGCCGGATGTCGTGTGTTTCCGAGACCGGCGCAAAGCGGAAACGCTCGTCTTCGGCCGCGCGGCGATAGAAATCCTCTCCGCCCAAGGCAATTCCGACTGAAAGGCTTCCCGGCCCGTCGATAACACCCTGAGCCAGCAACGGCAGCACGGCTTCGGTCGCCATCCCCGCGTGCAGCGCGAGGCGACGGTGCGACGCGAGCGATTCGAGCACGGCCGTGACCATGCGGCCGATGCCAAGCTGCAGCGTGTCGCCGTCGCGCACGATGCCGGCGACGTGGGCAGCGAGTTGCTGAAGCGGCGCGCTGGCGGCTTCGGGCGCGAGCATGACGAGCGGAGCATCGACCTCGACGATTACGTCGCACTCGTCCAGATTCAATGAAACTCCACTCCGCGTGCGCGGCATGCGCGGGTTGATGTGCGCGACCTTGCGGCGCGCCCTCCCCCATACCGCCGATACGAAATCGTGGCAGATGCCGAGGCTCAGCCGTCCCTCTGCATCGGGCTCGCTCACCTGTGCGATCGCGACATCGACGTCGAGTGTCGCCAGGTCGCGCCACGCGCCGAGGTAATCGATCGGCAGCAGCTCGACCCGCCCGTTCAGAAAATCCGGCCGGAAGCCGGGCATCATGAAGTAGGCGCGTTGGCGCGCTTCCGGGTGCAGGCCGACGTAGGCGATGTCGTTGATGCCCGGGAAGAGCACGCCGACGAAGCGCACGCCGGCAGCGGCATCCGGGTTCGACTTGAGCGCCTCTGCGAACGCCAGCGACTCGCCCGATGTGCCGGACACGAAAACCGTCATGCCGGGGCGCAGGCCTTCGACAACTTCCGCCATCGACAGGCGCTGATGGCGCGTTGCGGCGGAGCCGATGGTCATGCGCCGAGGCGACCGATGATGGAGATCGCGCAGACGTTCTGGTGCGGATGCCCGCCCAGGTTCTGCGTCAAGCCGATGTCGGCCTTCGCCAACTGTCGTTCGCCCGCGCGGCCGAGGATCTGCTGATACACCTCGTAGACCATGCGCAGGCCCGACGCGCCGATCGGGTGTCCGAAGCACTTCAAGCCGCCGTCCACCTGGCAGGGGATCTTGCCGTTGCGGTCGTAGCGGCCCTCGAGGATGTCGAAGGGCGCGCGGCCCGGGTCGCTCAGGCCGAGGTTTTCCATCAGCACCAGCTCGGTGATCGAAAAGCAGTCGTGCACTTCGATCAGGTCGAGCGCTTCGCGCGGATCGGCGATGCCGGCCTCGCGGTAAGCTTTCGCCGCCGCGACTTCGGCGGTGCGGACCGAGGCGCCATCCCAATTACTGAACTGCGCCTCCTCGCCGTTCGACACCGCGAGCTGCAGCGACTTGACGGTCACGATGTCGCGCTTGCCCAGCTCGCGGGCGATCTCCGGCGTGGTGACGATCGCGCAGGCCGCCCCATCGCTTACGCCGCTGCAATCGTACAAGCCCAGCGGCTCCGCCACGGTGGGCGCCTTGAGCACGTCGTCGATCGTGATCTTGTTGCGCAAGTGCGCCTTGGGATTGAGCACCGCGTTGTCGTGGCTCTTAACCGACACGTGCGCCATCGCCTGCTTGAGGTCGTCGTAGGACACGCCGTACTTCGCCTGGTAGGCCGAAGCCAATTGTGCGAAGGCGCCGGGCGCGGAAGCGTTCGGCAGCCACAAGTCGGCGACTACACCACGGGTGCGCACCGGCAGCCCACCGTAGCCGGTGTCCTTGAGCTTTTCGACGCCGAGTGCGAGCGCGATGTCATAGGCGCCGGAGGCCACCGCATAGACGGCGCCGCGCAGCGCCTCGGTGCCCGTCGCGCACGCGTTCTCGACGCGCGTCACGGCGATGTAGGGCAGCCGCAGCCCCTGGGCAAGCGGGCCGGCCGTCTTGCCGACGTTGTTCTCTTCGAGGCACACGCCGAGCCACGCCGCCTCGATCTTGTTCCTTTCGATGCCGGCGTCCCTCAGCGCCTCGGAGAAGGCCTCCAGCATCAGGTCCTCGGCGTTGTCCGACCAGCGCTCGCCGAAACGCGAGCAGCCCATTCCGACGATCGCAACGCGATCACGAATTCCATTTGCCATTCTTATTCTCCCGCCTTGAGTTGCGGCTTCGCTTTCCAGAAATAGCGCCGGAATCCGCGCATCGGATCGACTTCCTTGATCCGGAACACCATGTCGAGGGGTACGCCGACCGCGAGATCGGCCGGATCGCAATCGGCGAACTCCATCAGCACGCGTGCGGCATTGGCGAACTCGACGTGACCGAACATGAACGGCGGACACGGCTTGTATGACAGCCAGTCGCAGGTGAAGCTGCGGATCTTCGCCGGCTCGTCGGCCAGGCGGTAAGGCTGCTGCGTGTCGACCGCGCCGCAATCCGGATTCACGCAGATCCGGCTGGCCGGGAACTGCACCGTACCGCACTCGCCGCAGCGCCCGCCGCTGAAGCCGTGGACCGTTTCCTCGGCGCGCCACGCCGCCGACAGCGCCGTCTTGTTGTCCATCTCGGCGCGCATGCCCCATTCGAGCTCGATCTGGCCGGTGAAGGACAGGTACTTGAGATAGTTCGTCTCGACCTGGCCTTCGTCGAGCCACGCGGGCTCGGTATCTGACCCGGTGGCCCTGTCCGTCGTCTCGAGCACCAGCGCATCGCAGCCGCTGCCAAACTGCACGACGAGGATAGTCTGTCCTGGCCCGGCTTTGGCAAGGGTGCGCGCCAGCATCAACAGCGGATGCGCGGCCCCGGTATCGCCGCAACGGTCGAAAAGCGGATCGACGATGGTCTCCGGCCGCACGCCGACCTTTTTCGCGACCATTGGCCCGACCTTGCGCAGCTTCTCCGGCATCACAAAGTGGTCGATGCGGTTTGCGTCGACGCCGGCCGCCTGCAGCGCCTGCTTCACGACCGGCGGCACGAGCTTCGACAAGCCCTCGTCCCGCACCCAGCGCTCTTCCCAGCCGTAATCCCCGTCACGGCCCGACTCGCGGAAATGGTCGACGAAGTCGGCAGTCAGGCTGGCCGAGCCGAGCAGACGCGCGATCGGCTCGCCCTCCCCCACCAGCAGCGCCGCGGCGCCGTCGCCCACCATCAGTTCGGCGGTGCTCGCCGGACGCGGAATGCGCCGTTCGGAGGCGATCAGCAGTTGCTGTCCACCGGAACCCTGCAGCGCACGGATCAGCGCACTGCCGCCCGCACGCAGGCTCCCGCCACAATCGCTGGCCGCGAGCGCCTTCGGCAATGACAGTGCGGACGCGACGACGGCGGCATTGAGCCGATCGGCGAACGGAAGCGTCGTCGACGCGAGCGTCAACATCTCCGGCGCGGGTGCCTGGGCGGCGGCGAGTGCCCGCCGTCCGGCCTCCACGGCCATGGTGATGGCGTCTTCGTCCCAGTTCGCCATGCTGCGCACGCCCTGGGCGAGGCCGCGCAAGCCCGGTGCCATCCAGCGGTGGCCCGCCGCGACCGACTTGCGGTCCAGACGAAGCCGCGGCAGGTAGGCGCCGACTGCAAGAATGCCGCGATCGGTCGCGGCGCCGTTATTCGCGCCGTTGTTCGTATTCATTATGAAATGCCTCTAGCCCGCCGAGGGCAGACCACGGATGACAGGGGAACCCGCCGAAATGTCGCGGGTGCAAACGTGCTCCAGATAGGCGCTCGGCCAGCACATCTCGACATGGCCAACGCCCGGCTTGCCGTCGATCGTCACGCTCATAGACCCTTCGTTCAGCATGACCTGCGGACTCACCACGAACGGGTAGAGCGCGAAGGTGCGCCCCTCGACCCGTGTGCTGCGCCCGAGCTCGTCGCGCACGTCGGCGAGCACCGCGGTATGCGCAAGCCGCGCGTCGTGCTCGAAGCTCATGTCGACGCCGTTGACCTCCGCCATCTCGCCGTCGCGCAGGACGTAGCCGCGCAACACCTTCCGACCGAGCGCCTCGACCTCCCAGAAGTGCACCACCAGATCCGGTCCGGACTGCGCTTCTAGCCACTTCCAATGCTGCGAGAAATACCAGTCACGGGTACCCCAGGAATGATCGCGGTGTCCCATCGTATCGAAGGGAATTTCGCGGCCATCGAGAACAACGAGATCTACCTCTTCTCCCAGTCACGTCCGATCCGCACCGCCCACACCGCGGACGGCTGGACGCCGGAGTCGGTCATCGAGCGTGAGTTCCCGATGTTCGAGAACGACTTCTATCCGCTGCACCGCTCCGGCGACGTCTTTACCTGGGACCCGGTCTAGCCGCCAGGTTTTGCTCCTCTCTCCGACTTGATCCCTCTCTCCTCCTCGGATCGGAGATTCGGCCCGCGCGAGCGGGCCTTTTTTCGATCCCGTCCCCCGTCCGGAGCGCGGCACCACCGCATGGTGCCACCGGGGTGCCCAATCAAGGCGGAGGTTCTGCAACACCACGACCGGATGGCCGGCGGCAAGCCCTTCCACGCCCATTCGTCCGGTCTCAACCGCCGCAGGTCGTGTCGGTTCGTCGATCCGAGCGAAAGTCTTTCGATTCTGGCCTACATTGTATTTATATGGGATCGGGACGCCGTCCGCACGAATCGATCGTCGTGCTCGATGTATTTTTTGGGGTCCGGTACTTGCAAACGTCGCCCACGGGGCGCGGTCATGCGGGACGTTCATGGAACATGGCGACGTCGAGCGCAAGTATTCCGTTCAGCTAAACGCTGAACTGGTTGCCTTGCTCTACAGGAACGCGCCGCAGGCGTATGCCATCACGCTCGTCAATGGCGCGATCCTGGCATTCGTTCAGGGCTCTCATGTCGCCTTTTCCGCCTTGCTCGCCTGGTATGGGGCGCTGGTGTCGGTGACGGCACTGCGCACCTGGCTGGTGCGGCGATATGTCCGCGCCCGCACTGCTCCTGACGCAGCGCACCGATGGAATTCCGCTTACGTGACCGGAACCGCCCTCGCCGGCTCCGTCTGGGGGGCGACGGCTTTTGTCATGATCCCGAGCACATCGACCGCCCACGAGGTATTCGTCGCCTTCGTCCTCGCCGGGATGTCCGCCGGCAGCATTACCGTCCTGGCATTCAGGATGGAGGCCTGCCTGGCGTTCCTGCTCCCGACGCTGCTGCCCCTGGCGTTTCGCTACCTCATGCTCGGTACGACACTGCACACGGTCATGGGCGTCATGACCTCGATCTTCCTCATCGGAATGCTGATTACGGCGTTGAGTTTCAATCGCTCGGTTCGGACGTCGTTGATCCTGCGCTTCGACAAACGCGAGCTGGAAGAGGAGAACAGGCGGCGCGACCGTGCCGAGCAAGCCCTGCTATTGGAGAAGGATCGGCTGCTGACGGTCCTGAGCTCCATCGGTGAGGGCGTCGCGCTGATCGACGCCGACGGCCGCATCGAGTACCTGAATTCTGTCGCCGAAGGAATCTGCGGCTGCTCTTCCGACAGCGCGCGAGGCCGTCCCGCAAGCGAGGTGTTCGAGAGCTTCGACCGCGAGTTGCACGAACGGACCAGCACCGCCATGGAAGACACGCTGAACAGGGCTTGCCACATCACGAAACAGACGGTCATGGTGCTCAACGGCGGAGACAGGCGCGTCATCGAAGAGCTGGCAACGCCTCTGTACGACCGCCACCGGAAGGTCGTGGGCGCCGTGTCGATCCTGCGCGACGTGACCGAGGCGCTGCAAAGGGAGGAAGAGCTGACGCACGCGGCGGATCACGACGCGCTGACCGGATTGCCCAACCGCAGTTTGCTGCACAACCGGCTGCAACAGGCCATTGTCCGCGCGCAACGCAAGCACGAGACCTTTGCGCTGCTGTTCCTGGATCTGGATCGTTTCAAGGAGGTCAATGACACGATGGGGCATGCCGCGGGCGACGCCCTGCTCGTCGAAGCGGCCCGGCGCCTGACCCACGCCGTGCGGGAAGAAGACACGGTCGCGCGACTGGGCGGCGACGAATTCGTCGTGCTCCTCGAAGGACCGACCCTGGAACGCCACGCCCAGGCGATCGCCGACAAGATCTGCCAGATCGTGGGCGAACCGTATGAGCTGGGCACACATTCCGCGACCGTCTCCGTCAGCATCGGCGCCAGCTTCTTCCCCAAGGACGGACGTGACCCGGATGCCCTGCTGTGTCACGCGGACGCCGACATGTACCGGGCGAAAAGAGGATAGGAGTCGCCCTGACTCGCGAAACGGTGATGCTTGCGTCCATCTGGTGTCCCCATCCAGTTCCAATTGCTGCGAAACCAGCCTCGCAGCGTCCGCGGGAATCCCCTTTCATTGATGTTTTGTCGGGAGTCCCTGCGGAGGATCTTGATGAAGACCGTACGGAGATGCACCTGACTAAAGTTGGGTACAGGACCAACTGCATCCAGCCGCCAAGCTCCGCGAGCTGATCGCAGCGGCGGAACTGGTGGGCTTCGGCCATGCCCGACGCACGGACCCTGACTCTCATCGTGAGCAATGCGAAGTCACGCGAATCTCACCTTGTGAGGCTGAAGGCGGCAGCTCTATGGCATAAAAAAACCGCCAAAACCGGCGGTTTTCTTGGGTATTACTGGGGCGACATACCGGGATCGAACCGGTGACAACTGGAGCCACAACTCGGTCGTCACTTTTAAGTGACTGTTTTTATTGATCGTCAACACCACGCGCCCGTTGCAGATGCATGGTGCCAGCAGGATGGTGCTTCATGAAGTCACGCAAATCTCACGCACGCTGATTCCCGTTCGGCATCTCGCCAGAGCGGCCGCAGACACGGCGAAAGAAGTCCTCGAATCACGATGAGCGCACTCTCGCTTGCACGTGCAGCCGCAGCTGCGCTGTGGCTAGCCGCTGCCCCTTAAGCGGGCGGCACCGAGCCCCCTGTCGCACTTCACATTATCCCCCTCGTGAAGGAGCACGTTGTAGGGGGAAAATCGAGAAGGAAAATGCTGGCAAAGCTCAATCGATGAACTGTCACGTGCACGCAGAGAACTGAGCAGTGCCCCATCGGGTCCCCCGACGACCTGCAGTAAAAAAATGGAAAGGTGCCGCGCGTGAAGGAAAGGGAGAGGAGGAGAGTAAACCGTCAAGCGCCAAGTTGGCACCTTTCCGAAAGGAAAAGGATGGCTACATCCCTTGGTAGATCGGCCCTTCGCCGCCCTGCGGCACGACCCAGTTGATGTTCTGCGTCGGGTCCTTGATGTCGCAGGTCTTGCAGTGCACACAGTTCTGCGCGTTGATCTGCAGGCGCGGGTTCGAGCCCGATTCGTCGCGGGCGATCTCGTACACACCGGCCGGGCAATAGCGCTGCTCCGGGGCGTCGTACTTCGCGAGGTTCACCGCGATCGGCACCGACGTATCCTTGAGCTGCAGGTGGCAGGGCTGGTCTTCCTCGTGGTTGGTGTTCGACAGGAACACCGAGGAGAGTCGATCGAAGGTCAGCACGCCGTCGGGCTTGGGGTAGTCGATCTTCGGGCATTCCGAGGCGAGCTTGAGCTTGTCGTGGTCAGCGCTGTTGTGCAGCGTCCACGGTGCCTTGCCCTTGAGCACCTTCTGGTCGATGCCGAACAGCAGCGAGCCCATCCACAGGCCCTTCTTCATGTAGGGCTTGAAGTTGCGCGTCTTGTGCAGTTCCTCGTACAGCCAGCTCGAACGGAAGGCTTCCGGGAAGGCGGCGAGTTCGTCGCGCTGACGTTCAGCGGCCACCGCGCCGAAAGCCGCTTCCGCCGCGAGCATGCCGCTCTTGATCGCTGCGTGACTGCCCTTGATGCGCGCGGCGTTGAGGAAGCCCGCGTCGTCGCCGATCAGCGCACCGCCCGGGAACACCAGCTTGGGCTGGCTCTGCAACCCGCCCGCGGCGATCGCGCGCGCGCCGTAGGCGAGGCGCTTGCCGCCTTCGAGATACTTGCGGATCTCCGGATGCGTCTTGTAGCGCTGGAATTCCTCGAACGGGGACAGGTGCGGATTGGTGTAGTTGAGGCCCACCACGTAGCCGATCGCCACGAGCTTGTCCTCGAGGTGATAGACGAAGCCGCCGCCGTAGGTGTCCGAGGGCAGGGGCCAGCCGGTGGTGTGCACGACCACGCCCGGCTCATGACGCTCGGCGGGCACTTCCCACAGTTCCTTCAGGCCGATGCCGTAGGTCTGCGGATCGACTCCGTTCCTGAGGTTGAACTGCGCTTCGAGCTGCTTGCCCAGGTGCCCGCGGCAGCCTTCGGCAAACAGCGTGTATTTCGCGTGCAGCTCCATGCCCGGCTGGTAGGCGGGGCCCTGCTCGCCTTCGCGCGTGACGCCCATGTCGCCGGTCGCCACACCCTTCACGGCGCCCGTCTCGTCGAACAGGATCTCGGCCCCCGCAAAACCCGGATAGACCTCGACGCCCAGTGCTTCGGCCTGCTCGCCGAGCCACTTGGCGACGTTGCCCAGGCGCACGATGTAGTTGCCGTGGTTCAGGAAACAGTCCGGCAGCAGGCCGGTGGGCACCTTGCGGCCGCGCGTTTCGTTGAGGAAGATCACGCGATCTTCGGTGACAGCGGTCGTGACCGGCGCGCCCTGTTCCTTCCAGTCGGGGATCAGCTCGTTCAGCGCCCGCGGGTCCATCACCGCGCCCGAGAGAATGTGCGCGCCGATCTCGGCGGCCTTCTCGATCAGGCAGACGGAGATGTCGCTGCCTTTCTCGGCCGCCAGTTGCTTCAACCTGATCGCCGCGGCCAGCCCCGCAGGCCCGCCGCCGACGATCAGGACGTCGAATTCCATCGATTCGCGCATGAGTAACCATCTCCACTGAATGCGGGTACCGGATCCGGGACACCGAATTGTTGTTATATCGTTTCAATTCAAAAAGAACCGGCTCGGAAAATTCACGATTCACCGAGCCGGGTGAAGCCCCGGCGACATCCGGAGAGAGGGAGCACTGAGATCGCCGAAGATCGAGGAGAGGGATCAAATGGCTGCGGGCTAGGCGAGCGCGGAGGTCAATTCCGGAGCCACCTCGAACAGATCACCCACCAGCCCGTAGTCGGCCACCTGGAAGATTGGTGCTTCCGGATCCTTGTTGATCGCGACGATCACTTTGGAGTCCTTCATGCCGGCGAGGTGCTGGATCGCGCCCGAGATGCCGACCGCGATGTAGAGCTGCGGGGCGACGATCTTGCCGGTCTGGCCGACCTGATAGTCGTTCGGCACGTAGCCCGCATCGACCGCGGCACGCGAAGCGCCGAGGGCCGCGCCGAGGGCGTCGGCGAGCGGTTCGAGCAGCTTGTGGTAGTTCTCGCCACTGCCCAGACCGCGGCCGCCCGAGACGATGATCTTCGCGGCGCCGAGTTCGGGGCGCGCGCTCTTGGTGAGCTCGCGGCCCTTCAGCGTCGTTAGGCCCAGGTCGAGGCCGGCAGCGAGGGGCTCGATGCTCGCCGCGCCGCCCTCATTTGCCAACATTGCCGCCGCTTCGAAGGCGGTGGTGCGCACGGTCAGCACTTTCACGGCGTCGGAGGACTTCACCGTCGCCATGGCGTTGCCGGCGTAGATCGGGCGCACGAAGGTGTCGGCCGATTCGATACCGGTGACGTCGGAGATCTGTGCGACGTCCAGCAGCGCCGCGACGCGCGGCGCGACGTTCTTTCCGTTGGCGGTGCTTGGCGCGAGGATGTGGCTGTAGCCGGCCACCTCATTGGCAACGAGGGCAACGACGAGTGCGGCGACGTTCTCGGCGGTGTGCGATTCGTAGTGCGCGGCATCGGACACGCGGACCTTCGCGACGCCGGCGATCTTCGCGGCCTCACTCGCGGCGGCGGCGCAGTTGGCGCCGGCGACCAGCACGTGGATCTCACCACTGAGTTTCGCGGCGGCGGCAACGGTGTTGAGCGTCGCCGCCTTGATCGTTTGATTGTCGTGTTCTGCAAGTACCAGGATCGCCATGATCAGATCACCTTCGCTTCGTTCTTGAGCTTGTCGACGAGTTGCGCGACATCTGCCACGCGCACGCCGGCACTGCGCTTCGGGGGCTCGGCGACTTTCAGCGTCGCCAGACGCGGAGCGATGTCGACGCCCAGATCCGCGGGCTTCACGGTGTCGAGCGGCTTCTTCTTCGCCTTCATGATGTTCGGCAGCGTCGCGTAGCGCGGCTCGTTCAGACGCAGGTCGGTGGTAACGACCGCCGGCAGCTTGATCTCGAGGGTTTCGAGACCGCCGTCGATCTCGCGCATCACCGTCGCCACACCGTCACCGAGGGTGACCTTCGAGGCGAAGGTGGCCTGCGGCCAGCCCATCAGCGCGGCCAGCATCTGGCCGGTCTGGTTCGAGTCGTCGTCGATCGCCTGCTTGCCGCCGATCACGACCGTCGGCTGCTCCTTGTCGCACAGCGCCTTAAGCAGCTTCGCCACCGCCAACGGCTGCAGCTCGACATCCGTCTCGACCAGGATGCCGCGGTCGGCACCGATCGCCATCGCCGCGCGCAGCGTCTCCTGGCAGGCCGTGACGCCGCAGGAAACCGCCACCACCTCGGTGGCGATGCCGGCTTCCCTCAGCCGCACCGCCTCTTCCACTGCAATCTCGTCGAAGGGGTTCATCGACATCTTCACGTTCGCGATATCAACACCCGTGCCGTCCGCTTTGACTCGCACCTTGACGTTGTAATCGACTACGCGTTTGACGGGTACCAGGATCTTCATTGCTTCACTCCACGATTTCGACCGGCCGGGTTCATCCATGCGATTGCCTGGTTCCCCTAGGAATCCACGACATCACCTATCGTCACAACCAACCGGTCTGAAGACGCAAGGTTCAGAGAAGCGGTTGTTGGTATGCATCCATACGATACCCTACACAACTGTTTGCACGCAAGAGGGAAGTCGCAGAATGGGCGCACATGGAATTGCAGAGCGGAATCCACACATTCGCGTCGGAGTCCGCCTGAGCACTACTGTGGAACTGACGTCAGTGTCAGCGCGCTGCAGCCTGGGTTGCCCGCGTCGTGTCAAGCCGGCTCGGCCGCATCCTGATTCTCGCCGTCCGACGCATCGAGGTACTGCATCAGGTTGTGCTTCATCGCGCCGAGGGTCGCCGCCGTGATGGTCAGACTCTCTTCGCTCAGCCCGGAAAGGATCTGCGCATTGAGTTCGTGGCTCACGGCACGCATGGTCTCGATCAGCTCATTGCTTTTCGGGCTCAGGAAGATTCGCTTGATACGACGGTCACTCGGATCCGATTCGCGCCTTACCAGCCCGCTCTTTTCGAGTCGGTCGATCAGTCCACCAATCGCGACCTTGCCGAGATCGAGTTCCTCGGCAAGTTGTGATTGCGCCATGCCCTCCCCGCGCGACAGGTAGGCGAGCACCCACCACTGAGAGCGGGTGACATTGAGCGGCTTGAGGCAGCGGTCGAAAGCACTGCGCCGCAGCCGCGAAACGTCATGAATCAGGAATCCTAGGCGCAGTTCCCAGTCGGTGTCGGCAGGTGGCATCGTCGTCGGGCTCGCCACTTTCGTGGCGAGCATCCTTACAGTAAGCATGCGAACAGTTTACTCCCGATCTACACCGGCTCCCACGTGAATACGTCCGCGGAACGGTCGAGGGGATAAAAGTCGGCCTTGAACATCGGCAGCGCCGTTTCGAGGACGGCTTCCGGTGTCCATCCTTCGCCGCAATGCGCAGTGCGAATTGGGCGAGGTTGACTGAAAAGATAGATTTCGTTGTTGCGAACGCCGAACACCTGGCCGGTCACCTCATGCGCCGCATCGGCGCACAACGCGACGACGAAGGGTGCAACCTTTTCCGGCACCAGCTTCTTGAGTCCTTCGACACGCTTCTGCTGCTCGGGCGTTTCGCTCGGAATCGAATCAATCATGCGCGTCCAGGCGAAGGGTGCGATCGCGTTCGAGCGCACGCCGAATTTCTGCATGTCGAGCGCGATCGACTTCGACAGACCGACGACGCCAAGCTTTGCCGCGCTGTAGTTCGCTTGGCCGAAGTTGCCGACCAGCCCCGAGGTCGATGTCATGTGCACGTAGACACCGCCGTTCTGCTCCTTGAAGACTGGCGCCGCAGCCCGGCTGACGTTGAAGCTGCCCTTGAGGTGTACGGCGACGACGTCGTCGAACTCCTGCTCGGTCATGCGATGGAAGATCGTGTCGCGCAGGATGCCTGCATTGTTGACGACAATGTCCAGCCGCCCGAACGCGCCGACCGCCTCTGCAACCATTGCCTGCGCCGCGTCCCAGTCGGCGACCGATCCGCCATTGACGATCGCTCGTCCGCCGAGTGCTTCGATCTCCGCCACGACTTCCTGTGCCGGCTGCCCGCCGTCGCTTTTCCCGTCGAGGGTCGCGCCGAGGTCGTTGACGACGACGCACGCACCTGCGCGTGCGAGTTCCAGCGCGATGCCGCGACCGACCCCACGACCGGCACCAGTTACCAGTGCCACTTTGCCTTCCAATAGTTTGCTCATGAATTTGCTCCTTGGGGTTTGTCACGCATGAATGTTCGATGGCCCGCAGCCGCTTCGCGGCGTCGCGCAAAATCGACGAACCAGTCCAGTGCATCGGGATTGGCGCAGGCATCCTTGTTCACCACTTCGGCGAGCGGCTTGCCGAGCAGCAGTTTCTTCACCGGTAGCTCCTGCTTTTTGCCAGTCAGGGTGCGGGGAATCTCGGCGACCTGGACGATCTCGTCGGGCAGGAAGCGCGGCGAGACGCCGTCGCGGATGCGTCGGCGCAGCTCTGCGACCAAAGCATCGTCTAGCTCGAGCCCGGGCTGCAGGACGACGAACAGCGACATGAAGCTGGCGCGCCCGAGGTACTCGATGTCGACGACGAGGCTGTCGAACACTTCGGGTGCGGCCTCGACAGCGCTGTACAGCTCGCTGGTACCCATCCGGTGACCGTGACGGTTCAGCGTTGCATCGCTGCGCCCGTAGATCACCGCACCGCCGTCGGGCGTGATGCGCAGCCAGTCGCCATGCCGCCAGACACCCGGGAACATGTCGAAATAACTGTCGAGATAGCGCCGATTGCCATCGTCGTTCCAGAACATCAGCGGCATCGACGGCATCGGCTGGACAACAACGAGTTCGCCGACCTCGTCAATCACCGGTTGTCCGGCCTCGTTCCACGCCTGCACGTCAACGCCGAGGCACACGCCCTGCATTTCGCCCGGCACCGTCGGCAACTCCGGTGTCCCCCCAAGGAAGGCGCTCGCGATATCGGTACCGCCGGAAATGACCCCCCACCAGAGGTCCTCGCACACCTGCTCGTAGCTCCATCGATACGCCTCGGGTGGAAGTGGCGATCCGGTCGAGCCCAGCCCCTTCAGCCTCGACGTATCGATCACCTTGCGTGGCTCGACCCCCACCTTCATACAGCCGGTGTAATAGGCCGCGCCTGCACCGAGGAAGGTCGCGCCGACGTCTTCGACGAAGTGCCACAAGGTGTCCGCGGCAGGAAAAGACGGATGGCCGTCGTAGAGGCAGATCGTCGTGCCAAGCAGCAGCGCCGAGATCTGCAAGTTCCACATGACCCAGCCCGAACTGCTGTACCAATGAAAACGGTCGCCGGTCTCGGCACTCGGGCCGAGGTCCAGATGGAAAGCGTGCAGCTTGAGCATCTCGAGCATCACGCCGCCGTGCCCATGAACAATCGGTTTCGGCAGCCCCGTCGTGCCGCTGCTATAGACGATCCACAGTGGGTGGTCGAAACGCACCCATTCAGGTGACCGCGCGCCGGCAAAACCCACGCAGTCCTGCCACAGCGAGATCTGTCCACGCCACTCGCCGAGATCAGGCAGTTCAGCCGGCATGCCGCTCGCCTCCTCCAGATACGGCACAAGGACCAGCGTCTCGACGCTCGGCAGCGTCGGTAACAGCGATGCGATCAGCTCGCGACGATCGGCGAGCTTGCCGCCATAGACCGTACCGTCGCATGCGATCAGCACCTTCGGTTCGATCTGCTTGAAACGGTCGCGCACGGTCGCGATACCCATGTCCGGCGCGCACTGGCTCCAAATTGCACCGAGTGAAGCGCAACCGAGGAATGCGATCACCGCTTCGGGAATGTTCGGCAGATAGGCCGCAACCCGGTCGCCACGTCGCACTCCCATTCCGTGCAATGCCGCAGCAACCGCGGCGACGCGCCGCGCAAGCTCCACCCAACCGATCTCGCGGCTGCGATCTTCGCCCTGCAAGCGCTCATTGCGGAAGACGATCGCCGGGACTTTGGCACGGTCGCCCGCCTCCACATGGCGTAACAAGTGCTGCACGTAATTGACCTGCGCACCTGTAAACCACTGGGCGCCGGGCATCTTCCGGTCCTGAAGCGCCACCGTATACGGGGTCGGCGATTCGACTTCAAAGTATTCCCACATACCACTCCAGAACGCCGGCAAATCCCGAACCGACCATGCGCGCAATGCGTTGTAATCGGGAAGGCTCACCGCGTATCGCGCTCCCACCCATTCACGCAGCTTTACTGTATTTGCCACCGCAGTCTCCTCTCGTTCAAGGTCCGTGCCGCCTGTGCTCCCCACCACCAGGTCGACGTTCTGAAACGTCGAAAGAGGGGCTTGCCTCCAGTTATTGCACTAGTGTATTGTGTGCTACATGACGGTAAGACGCAATACTTCTTACCTGTACCGTTCGGGCACGAGAGTCGAAAGCGATCTCCCCTGATCGCGCTCGTTTTTTCAGGGAAACAACCAACACCGGTCTCCATATGAACAACTCTCAAGACATTCATGGCGTGCTGTCCACGAGCCGCTACCTGCCACGCCTGAGACTCGAACGCAGCGCCATCTTTGCCGAGCACCGGTGGATGGCTCAGGGATTGAAGTCCGTCGCAAAGGGCCGCCGCACGATTGCGAACTGGGACGAAGACAGCGTGACGATGGCCGTCGAGGCCGCTCGCGCATTGCTCGCCGACTTACCCGACATCAAGCCGGTCGAATTGACGCTCGCCTCGACAACGCTGCCGTTCGTCGAACGCATCAATGCCGGGATCGTCGCCTCGGCACTCGGCCTCGGGAACGAACTGGCGGTCCGTGACGTGGCATCGAGCGCGCGCGCCGCCTTCACCGAGTTCGTCAGCGCGCTGCGTCACGCAGTGCCCGGGCACCGCGTCGTACTTGCCGCAGAGCGCCGCGTCGCCCGCCCGGCGAGCACGCAGGAAATGATCTTCGGCGACGGCGCCGCGGGTGTGCTGATCGGTTCCGGTCCGGCGATCGCGACCTTCGTCGCAAGCCATAGTGTGCAGGCGGACTTCGTCGATCACTTTCGCGAGAGCGGCTCGAACTACGACTATGGTTGGGAAGAACGCTGGGTGCGCGACGAGGGCTACATGAAGATCGCCACCGGGGCGATCGCAAGCTGCCTCGCGGCGGCCGGCATCGCCGCGAGCGACATCGCCCATTTCGCCATGCCGGCACCGCTATCCCGCGTCAATGACGCGGTCGCGAAACGCGCAGGCATCCGTCCCGAGACCGTCGTCCCAACTGATTTCGAGTCAATTGGCGATCTCGGCGGCGCGCAGCCGCTCGCGATGCTGGATTCGGCCTTGCGCGCCGCGGCGCCGGGCGCACTGATCCTGGTCGTCGCGTTCGGCAGCGGCTGCGACGCGTTGCTGCTTCGGCGCACCGAACAGCCAATCGCCAAACGGGTAACCGACGATGGCAAGTCCGAAGCAAGCTATATGAAGTACTTGTCCTTCACTGGCCAAGTCACGCTCGAATGGGGCATGCGCTCGGAGATCGACAACAAGACCGCACTCACCGCCGCGTGGCGCGAGTGCACGAAGATCAGTCATTTCGAGGGCGGATGCTGCTCGAGTTGCGGAACGGTCCAGTTCCCGCGCTCGCGCTTGTGCGTAAACCCGGAATGTCGTGCACAGGACACGCAGGAGGCTAAGAGTCTGGCCAACCTGCCGGCGCGAGTGCTGTCGCATACGAGTGACTGGCTCGCCTATTCCCCCTGCCCGCCTTTCCAGTTCGGTCACATCGATTTCGAAGGCGGCGGCAGAGTGTTGATGGAATTCGCAGACACCGACCCGGATGAGCTGCAGGTGGGCCTGCCGCTGCGAATGGTGTTCCGCATCAAGGATTTCGATTCGAAACGAGGCTTCCGGCGCTATTTCTGGAAAGCCACGCCGGCTCGCGGACAGTAAGGAGACAGCCAGATGGCTAGAGGTATTCGCGACAAGGTCGCAATTCTCGGAATGGGTTGCTCGCGCTTTGGCGAGCGCTGGGACTGCGGTCCGGAAGACTTGATGATCGAAGCGTTCAATGAGGCGATCGCCGACGCAGGCATCGCCGCGTCGCAGATCGAAGCCGCGTGGTTCGGCGTGTGCCTCGAGGAAAACAACGTCGGCAAGACGGCGGTACCGCTGGCGCAAGCGCTACGCCTGCCGCGCATTGCCGCGACGCGCGTCGAGAACGCCTGTGCGACCGGCACCGAGGCACTGCGGGGCGCCGCGTACGCGGTCGCCTCTGGCGCCTACGACATCGTGCTCGCGCTCGGGGTCGAGAAGCTCAAGGATACCGGCTACGGCGGGCTGCCGGTGCGCACCCGCGGGGTCAATAACGACCTGTGGTTGCCGAATGCCACCGCTCCGGGCGCATTCGCGCAGCTCGCATCAGCCTATGCAGCGAAACACCACGTCGACATGGCCGACCTCAAACGCGCGATGGCGCACGTCTCGGTCAAGAGTCACGCCAATGGGGCGCTTAATCCGAAAGCGCACCTGCGCAACCGCATCACCGAGGAGGATGTGCTGAAGGCGATGATGATTGCCGAGCCGCTGGGGCTGTACGACTGCTGCGGCGTCAGCGACGGCGCGGCGTGCGCGATCGTCACCACGCCGGAGATCGCGCGGCGGCTGCGCCCGGACATCGAAACCGTGACCATCAAGGCACTCGAAGTATCTGTCAGCAATGGCGAGGAAGCCGGCTTCAGCAATTGGGACGGCGCACATATCGCGACGGCGCGCACCGCCGCCGCACGCGCTTATGCGAGTGCGCGCGTCGATAATCCTCGTACGCAGATCCAGATGGCGGAAGTGCATGACTGTTTTTCGATCACCGAAGCCGTGCTGATGGAGGACCTCGGCTTCAGCGAGAGCGGGCGAGTGATCTACGACGTGCTCGACGGCGTGTTCGACCGCGACGGCGCACTACCGGTGCAACCCGACGGCGGCCTGAAGTGCTTTGGGCACCCGATCGGCGCTTCCGGACTCCGCATGATTTACGAGATCTACCAGCAGATCCACGGTCGCGCCGGCGAACGGCAACTGCCGCGCGTCGATCTCGGCCTGACGCAGAATCTCGGTGGTCACCCCCACCAGAACGTCTGCGCGATTTCCATCGTCGGGCGACTCGGCGCCTGACAGCACTTATGCAGCACCATCAACAACCATAGCGACTCAAGGAGACATCGAATGCGAGGACTCAAGGGCAAGACCGCCATCGTCACCGGGGCGGGCAGCGGGATCGGACGCGCGATCGCGCTTCGGCTCGCCGAAGAAGGCGTGACAGTCGGCGTGTTCGACATCCGCGCCGAAGGCGCAGCGGAAACCGTCGCCGCGATTGAGAGCGCCGGTGGCAAGGGCCGCGCCGTCACCTGCGACATCACCGATTACGCGGGTGTCGTCGCGGCAGTGCAGTCCTTCGAGGCTGCGACCGGCACCGGCACCGACATCCTGGTGAACAACGCCGGCTGGGATACGCCCATGCCTTTCCTGAAGACCGACGAGGCATTCTGGAAGAAGGTCGTCGGCATCAACTGGTTCGGTCCCCTGCACATGACACACGCCGTCGCCCAAGGCATGGCAAACCGCAAGTGCGGCCGCATCATCAACATCGCGTCCGATGCGGGCCGTGTCGGATCGACCGGCGAGGTTGTCTACTCCGGCTGCAAGGGTGCCACGATCGCATTCAGCAAGGCCTTGGCACGTGAACTCGCGCGCAGCAATGTGCTGATCAACAACGTCTGTCCCGGCCCGACCGATACGCCCGCGATGGACGCCTTCGTCGGCACCGGCGAGCAGGGCCAGAAGATCCGCGACGGGATGGTCCGCAGCGTTCCGGTCGGCCGCATCGGCGTGCCGGACGACTACCCCGGGATGGTGGCCTTCCTCGCAAGCGATGACGCCTCATTCATCACCGGACAGACCATCAGTATCTCTGGCGGCCTGACGATGCATGGCTGAGCGCCCGACACCGAAATCCTTTCAGCACACCACTCCACACAGGACTACCGACATGAGCAACGAGTACAAGGACATTCTCTACGAAGTGGGCGAGAACGCCGTCCGCATCACCATCAACCGTCCGGAAGTCTTCAATGCCTTCCGCACGCAGACCGTCGAAGAACTGATCCACGCCTTCCGCCGCGCGGACGAGGAAAAGTCGGTCAATACGGTTATCTTCGGTGGCGCCGGCGACAAGGCCTTCTGCACCGGCGGCGACCAGAAGGTACATCTGTCCGAAGACGGCCTGTATGGCCCGCGCGGCATGGTCGGCCTGCCGATCGAGGAACTGCAGTCGGCCATTCGCGACTGCCGCAAGGTCGTGATTGCCCGCGTGCAGGGCTTTGCCATCGGTGGCGGCAACGTGTTCGCAACGATCTGCGATCTGACCATCGCGTCGGAAAAGGCGCAGTTCGGCCAAGTCGGGCCGAAGGTCGGCTCGGTGGACCCCGGCTTCGGTACCGCCTACCTCTCGCGCATGGTCGGCGAAAAGAAGGCCCGCGAGATCTGGTTCCGCTGCCAGCGTTACAAGGCCCAAGAGGCGCTGGAAATGGGGCTGGTCAACAAGGTCGTGCCGCACGAAGAACTGGACGCGGAATGCGAAGCCTGGGCGGCCGACATCAACCAGATGAGCCCGACTGCGATCGCGATCGCCAAACGCTCGTTCAACGCCGACAGCGAGAACATCCGCGGCATCAGCTTCATGGGCGTAGCCGCCGTCAAAGGCTATTACCAGAGCGAGGAGTCGAAGGAAGGGGTGCGTGCGTTCAACGAGAAGCGCAAGCCGGACTTCAAGAAATTCGCCGGCTGATACCGCCCACCAACCCCACCCGACGGAGCAGGATGTGAGCGAATTGATCCGCACTGAACTGGCGAGCGACGGCGTGCTGACCGCCTTCATCGACATGCCGGACCGCAGCATGAACGTGTTCTCGGCCGACTTGATGGATGCGCTCGAGGCGCTGATCGACCGCGTCGAGGATACGCCCGCGATCGGCAGCGTCGTCGTTACCTCCGGCAAGCCGGCGTTTCTTGCCGGCGCCGATCTGGACATGATCCGCGGCTTCACGGATCGCGCCCGGACCGACACGGAAGAGCAGATGTTCACGCTGTGCGGCCGCCTCGGTCGCCTGTTCGTGCGGATTGAAGCTTCGCCCAAACCGTGGGTGGCAGCGGTCAACGGGACGGCGCTCGGCGGCGGACTGGAACTCGCCCTCGCCTGCCGCGCACGCCTCGTCAGCGACGATCCGCGCAGCCTGATCGGGCTGCCGGAGGTGCGCTGGGGTCTGCTGCCCGGCGCGGGCGGCACGCAGCGCCTGCCCCGGACCGTCGGTTTCAAGGCCGGCATGTCGTTGCTGCTGAGCGGCCGTCCGCTGAGTCCGGCCGATGCGACCACCGCAGGCATTTTCGCCCGCGCCGTGCCGGCAGCCGACCTGATCGCGGAAGCCTCGGCGCTGGCACGCGGTCTGCAAGGCCAGCCCTACGACGTGCTCACGAAATTTCCGTATCACAACCAAGCCGGCATCCCGGAACACACTCCAGATGCGGTCCGCGCAGTCGGGCGGGAGCATGGCGTCACCGATGCCGACTTCGAGAACTACCCTGCCTACGGCGCGATCATCAACAGCGTGCTGCTCGGCGCCGGCAAGCCGCTTGCCGAAGCCAGCGCGATCGAGATGCGCCAGTTCCTGCGCCTGATGTTCGACCCAGTGGCCGGCAACATGGTGCGGACGCTGTTTCTCAGCCGCCAGCGGGCCGACCGCGATCTTGCCCCCCCGAAGGATCTGCGCATCGAAGGCATCAACTTCGGTGAATTGACCGACTCCCTCTGGCGTGACGCGCTGGCGAAATCGCGCCTCCTACTGACACCCGACGTTGCATTGCCCACGAACACGATCGAGCTCCTCGATACGCGTGGCCGCCGGCGGCAAATCGCGGTCCGCAGCCTCGCCGACACTGCAATGACCGAAACTTTCACGACACCGACCGCGGTGCTGTCTCCGCTTGGCCCCTACGGTCGGGTACTCGAACTGATCAGGGCCGATGAAGAGGCCGCCGAGATGCTTGCCTGCCTCGCAGTTCACCTCGGCGCCCTGCCCTATCGCACGAATGGAGCAGGCAGCATACTCGCGCGGCTGGCCTATGCCGCCCCCCAGGCCCCGGCACTGCTCGACGCGCAGGCGCTCGCAGCCCTGCAACTCGCGGCAGAGGGTCTCGTCCCCGACGTCGAGGTGCTGGACGTCGCAGCCTGCGCCGCAGGGGTAACGCCCGCATACAGCGGCGGACCGCTCACGCACCTGTGGCAGCACCGCGAGCGGCTCGAAACAACGGTTCCGCCGGCACTCGCGCGCGCATGGGTCGAACTCGAAGATCGACTGAGGAGTATCAACGCATGATCGACTCCCGGCACATCGGGTTCGCGACGCAGCCGTCGACGGTCGCCGTCGATCCTTGGCGCGTCCAACTATTCTGCCAGGCGATCGGCGAGCCCGATCCGATCTACCGCGACGAAAGTGCGGCCCGCGACGCCGGCCATCCAGCCTGCTTGGTACCACCCACCTTCCTGCGCGCGATCGAGGCCGATCACTGCAGCGCCGCGGAAATCCTCAAGATCCTCGGTATTCCGGTCGCCTCCGTGCTGCATGCCGAGCAGAGCTTCGAGTATCACGCGCCGGTGCATGTCGGCGACCGGATCGAGGTCACGCGAACGCTAATCGACAGCTATGACAAGCGCGACGGCGCGCTCACCTTCATCGTTCTGGATTCGCACTTCCGACGCGAAGGCGACACCGTGTGCGAGAGCCGCCAGATCATCGTGGTCCGCAACCCGAAGGAATGACCAGCATGAACACCCCCCGCCCCCAGCGCATCGAACTCGAATGCGGACCGGTGAGCGCGCTGGACTTGGCGCTATACGCCGCAGCGTCCGGCGACCACAACCCGCTGCACCTTGATGCCGACGTCGCAAAAGCCGCCGGCTTCGAGCGGCCAGTGGTTCACGGCATGCTGACGATGGCCTTCTGCGGGCGCCTGCTGACAAGCCACTTCGGTGTCGCGGCCCTGCGCTCGCTGTCGGTCCGTTTCCTCGGCGCCGCGACCCGCGGAGATCGCGTCGTGCTGAGAGGAACCTTAACCAGCGTCGACAAGGAAGGAGTGGCTATCTACGAACTGGCGGGCCACAACGACGCCGGCCAAGAACTCGTCGCCGGCTCGGCGCGAGTCTCCGCCCCTGCGCACAAGACCGCACCATGAAACGCCTGTCGGATGCGCTGCGCCCGGGTGCCCGGGTTTTCGTCCCCGCGTTGACCGGGGAGTCGCCGCTGCTGCTCGCCGAACTTGCCGACGACCCGGAGCGCGCACGCGATGTGCACTTCATCGGCGTGCAGTTTCCGGGGATCGGCAAGGCCGACTACCTTACCCTTCACCCGACCGTGCGGCAGACCGCGTTCTTCATGTCGCCATCCATACGACGCGGAATGAGCGAGCGGCGTGCCGATCTGCTCGGCCTCGACTATCCGGGTATCGTCCGTTACCTCGACGGAATGGAGCCGGTCGACCTTGCATACGTGCAGCTAAGCCCGCCCGACGCGCAGGGCTTTTGCACTCCTGGTCTGTGCAGCGACTTTGTGCCCATTGTGTGGAAAAGGGCAAAGCGCCGCGTTGCGCACATCAATCCTGCGCTACCACGCACCCGCGGCACCTTCACAGTGCACGTTTCCGAATTGCATGACACGATCGAAGCCGAAAGTGCTCTACTTGCTTTCGCAGAAGCTACGGCCTCCGATATCGAGGACCGCATCGGTCGGCATGTCGCGTCGCTGATCCAGGACCATGACACGCTGCAATTCGGCATCGGTTCGGTGCCGACCGCGCTCGCATCCGCACTGACGGGTCATCGGCGGCTCAAGCTTCACACCGGCATGGTTTCGGAGGCCGTCCGCCGGCTCTGGGAGGCCGGCGCACTCGACCGCGACTCGCGGATCACAACCGGCGTCGCGCTCGGCTCCCCGGACTTCTATCGATTCGTCGCCGAGAACCAGCGGATCTGGTTCACCGACGCCGGCCGTACTCACGATGTCGGTGCAATCGGCGCAATCCCCCGCTTCGTCGCCATTAACTCGGCAATCGAAGTGGACCTCTTCGGCCAAGTCAATTCCGAACGTGCGACGGGCAGCATCCAGGCCGGTGCCGGCGGCCTGCCCGCTTTCGCACAGGGCGCGCTGCGCTCTCGCGGCGGACGATCGCTAATCTGCATGGCGGCAACAGCGAAACGCGGTACGGTGTCGCGTATCGTGCCCGCACTCAACGATCAGGGGCTATGCACCCTGCCCCGTCACCTCGCCGACGTCGTCGTCACCGAGCACGGCATCGCTGAACTGCGCGGGCTGTCGCTTGACGCGCGCGCCCAGGCGCTGATCGCGATCGCGGCGCCCGAGCACCGCGATGCGCTGGCGAGCGCGTGGAACGGCATGCTGCGCGCATTCTGAGTCGTAGCCCCGTCAATCGGCGTCGCTGAGCGAACGCAAATCCACGCGCCAAGCTAATTGACCATCTGAAAGACGATAGTCACGAGTTCGACGTAACTCTTGCACAGCAAGAAGGTAAGGCCACCAGCAAACAGGGCGGCCGGTGCCGCGAACCAACCGATAATCGGCCAGAACAGAAACGCTCCGCCCACGGCGCACAACACCGCCAGAACCACCGCAGCTGCAGTGCCATAGCGCAGAATCAGCCTGATCGCAAAAAAGCTATCCAGCATGGTAATCCCCCAATCCGCAATGAATTCAAACACCGGCCCGGGAGTCGCGCAGCACAGGCGCTGCACGACTCCCGCATCAATTCAGCTTGAGCTCGATGCGACGCTACTGGCTCACCTCTTCTTTCGAGAACAGGCTCCGGCCGATGATCACTTTCATGATCTCGATCGAACCCCCTGCGATTTTCACGATCCGCGCATCGGCATAGGCACGTGAAATCGGGTATTCCCACATGTATCCCCATCCGCCGAAGAGTTGCAGACATTCGTCCACGACCTTGCAGTGCATGTTCGACAGCCACATCTTCGCCATCGCTGCGTCGACGGCATCGAGTTCCCCCTTCATGAACAGTTCGATGCAACGGTCAGTGAAGACACGGCCCAAAACCGCCTCTGTCTTGAGTTCAGCGAGCTTGAACTGAGTGTTCTGGAAGTCGGCAATGGTCTTGCCAAATGCTTTCCGATCCGCTGTGTACTCGACCGTATAGCCGATGACCTCCTCGGCCACGGCGGCCGACCGGATTGCCTGCGCCAGACGCTCCTGCGCAAGCTTGGTCATCATCAAGGCGAAACCCTGCCCCTCCTCCCCGAGCATGCTGCTCGCGGGGACGCGAAGATCATCGAAGAACAGTTCTGAAGTGTCCTGAGCCTTCATCCCCAGCTTGTCGAGGTTCTTGCCCCGCTTGAACCCCGGCAAACTGGTATCGACCAGGAACAGCGTGACGCCCTTGGCCCCGGCATCACTGCTGGTCTTCGTTGCGAGTACCAGCACATCGCACATCTGGCCATTGGAGATGAAAACCTTCTGCCCGTTGATGACGAAGTCGTCACCGTCACGCACGGCACGCGTGCGGATGTTCTTGAGGTCCGATCCCGCGTGAGGCTCGGTCATCCCCAACGCACCGATTGCCTCTCCCTTCACCATTTTGGGCAACCAGAAACGTTTCTGCTCCTCGCTACCGAACGATTTGACATAAGTGGCGACCAGATCGCAATGGATCAGGAAGCCCGGGCCGGTGAAGCCACTCTTTGCCATCTCCTCGAAGACCACGACATCGAACAGATAGTCGAGCCCAAGCCCGCCGTACTCTTCCGGAATCGTGCAGCAGAGCAACCCCGCCTCGCCAGCCTTGAGCCATAGCTCGCGGGGCACGATGCCATCCTGCTCCCATTGATAGTGGTACGGCGCGATCTCCCGTTCGATAAACTTTCGAACGGTTTGACGAAACATTTCGTGCTCTTCGTTGAATAACGTACGCGCAATCATGTCAGACCCCAAGTTGACTCACAAGCAGTACGCTACACTACTATATAGTAAATATCAATACTATTATTGAGACGATTTGGGCTGGGCTTGCTCGGACGCAGCGCCTACCACCGTACAACAGGGTGTCGTGCGAATGGGATCAGGAATTGGACACGCTCACGCTCGTTCACGGAAGACCGCGATCTCGCGTGGGACGACATGAGATCAGCGACCCCGCTCGCCAGTCGAGCCTCTCTGCCAAACGGCATTGTCAAATTTGTTCGGACTTTGGCCGCTCTGGTACGTTTGCTTACGTCAGCCGAACGCGCCGCCGGTGTGTTTCGCGACGGCAGTGACAAAGCCAACTGTCCGCGACGCTAGCGATACACGAGCACCGGAAATTTCGAATGCGTCAGGACCTTCTGCGTCTGTGAACCGAGCACGACGCTCTTGATGCCGCGATGCCCATGCGAGGCCATGACAATCAGATCACAACCGCGGTCTTCTGCGGCTGCGATGATCGCCTCGTATGGGTCATCCGAGATGGCGGACAACACTTCGCTGTTGATGCCAGCACTATTTGCCACTACCTGCGCTCGCGTCAGAATGCTGCGCGCCGCTTCATCCGCTGCCTTCTCAAATATTTCCGGATCGGTGGAGCGCAGCAAGGCTGCATCGCCGTAGACTGAAGCCTCCGCATCAGCCCGCACGAAGAAGAAGGTGATGTGCGCATTGATCTCCCGCGCAAAAGCGACGGCCTTTTCGACCGCTTGCTGCGATAGTTCTGACCCATCGGTGGGAACTAGCAGATGACCAAACACGAATCATTCTCCTCAACAAGAAAGTTGACTTGCAGGCCCCGCCCGTCCCGGGCACGCGAACCACATTGCTGTCGGCCAGAATCGGTGACGGGCGTGGCGGCGATCGACGATCAGGCCGCAGAGATCCCGCCATTGACGCTGATCACCTGGCCGGTGATGCGCGCCCCCTGCGGACTTGCCAGGAACACGATCAGACTTGCGAGATCATCCGGCTGCACAACGCCGAGATGTGCCTGCGCTGCGGCGCGCTCGAAGATCTTCCAGCTGAAGGGGTCGGCACGGATGCGATCGTAGGTGAGCGTGCCTTCGATCAGGGATGGCGTGATAGCGTTCACGCGAATCCCCGTTCGCTTCGCCTCCATCGCGAGCCCCCTGGAGAACATGTTGATTCCGGCCATTGCGGCGCCAATGACGGACTCGCCGGGCGTAGCCACCTTGCCGGCGTCGGACGAGATGCTGACGATGACCCCGCCCCTTTTCTCGCGCATCCCCGGCATGACCGCCCGGCTCATGACCAGCGGCCCCATCAACTGCTGCGTCACGATCGAAGGAATGTCTTCGATCGGCGTTTCATGGAAAAGCATCGGGCCAAATGGACCCACCGTAGCATTGACCAGGACATCGACGCTTCCCAACTGCGCGGTCGCCTCGGCAACCGCCCTGACCGCCTCATCCCCCCGATTCGCGTCGGCCTGGATAAACACGACGCGCACCCCCGGGTACCGCTCTGCGAGCGCGCAACGGGCATTTTCGCCGCGATCGGCGTTGCGTCCGACCAGCCCAATCCCTCTCACGCCAGCTGCGGCAAACTGCTCGGCCGTGGCGAGCCCGACACCGGACGTTCCCCCGGCGATCAGGACACCGCACTCATTCAGCGCCGGAACCCAGATATTCTGTGTACTAGTCATGACGATACCTTTGAAAATGTCTTGTAATTCACGCCGCGCGGGCGCTTCTCTCTGAAAGTCTCATCTGCCGGCGCTTCAATTACTACGCAAGTATATGGTATTGTTGCGTATCTATTAGGTCAACCCCCATTTACCGAAGCAACGAATAGTCCGTTACGCCGTGGGGCCAAATCAGCATGTCTTATAGTGCTTTTCGCACTGCGTCGACGGCGGATAATATTGATGTAGAATGATATGGATACGAATAGGTAGACACATCCATGGATACGGACGTCACAAACAAAGCGGGGACAATGTCCGCTCGCGGCAAAGCCGGCAAACGTAGCAAGGGCCCGACGGCGGACAGCATGGGCGAAAGCGTTCGCCGGGATATCAGGCTCGGCTTCCTGATTCACGACGTATCACGAATGCGCCGCAAGGCTTTCGATCAGATCATGAAACCCTTGGGGGTCACCCGGGCTCAGTGGTGGGTTCTCGCCCATCTGACGAGACAGGACGGGATGATGCAGACGCAGCTGGCCGACATTCTGGACGTAGGCAAGGCCAGCCTGGGCACCCTGATCGAGCGCCTGGAAACGAGCGGCTGGGTGGAGCGGCGTGCAGATCCGACTGACAAACGGGCAAAACGGATCTACCTCTCGCGTAACGTCCAGCCGCTGCTCGAGAAAATGATTGCGTCCGAGCACACGTTCAACGAGCAACTGCTGCAAGGCCTGACGGCCGAGGACAGGACGAATCTGGTTCGCCTTCTGTCCACCCTCAAGCAGTCGCTCGCGCAGATGGACCTTGGCGAGGCCTCGAGTGACGAGGAGTGAGGGCCTGAAGGACGCTGACCAGCTTCATTGCGGCCTCGCGACCTCGCATGCGGACAGCGCCGCCTAGGTGGCTCTTTCCGCACGTTTTCAGCATCCCGCAGCAAGGACTTTCAATATGGCTAGCCCCCCCGTCAGGACGCGCTCCCGACTGGCACCCGACGAACGGATTTCGGAGATCATGGCCGTAACGCGCCAACTGCTCTCGGAAAAGGGCTATCAGAACGTCGTCACATCCGAAGTCGCCGAACGCTGCGGGATTTCCGAGGGAACGATCTATAAGTACTTCGACAGCAAGCGCGAGCTGCTCGCCCGCGTCGCGGAGGAGTGGTTCGAGGAGATTCTCGGCGCCGACGAGAACCCGCCGCCGGGCGCCGGAATACGCACGCGCCTTCGCCAGCTTGTCTGGAAGGGCCTGTCCATCATCCGGCAGGAACCGTCTCTAAGCCGGTTTGTGCTCATGGAACTTCGTTCTGACCCGACCTACCGCACGATGCGCATCTACGAGTTGAATCGGCGCTTCACCGCGAGGATTGGCGACCTGCTGCAGGAAGCGGTTTCCACAGGGGTCTTTCGCGCGGACGTGTCGGTGCGTTTGCTGCGCGACATGATCTTCGGATGCATCGAACATCGGACTTGGGCGTACCTCCGCGGAGAAGGCGACTTCTCGGTCGACGAAGCCGCCGACGGCATCACCAATGTGATCTATCGCGGTATGCTGATGCCGGGTGTGCAAGACGAGGGCGCGTCACCGCAGTCGAAGACGAAGCGTTGAATCCTTGTCAGGCAGTCCGCTGCCCGGCACAGCTTATGGCGGAAGACCCGTGATGAGCCTTCCGTCGATCAGTCCTGGTAGACGTATTTGGCGACCAGCAGTCGCTGGATCTGGTTTGTTCCTTCCCAGATCTGCGTGACCTTGGCGTCGCGCATCATGCGTTCGACCGGGTAATCCTTCATGTAACCGTATCCGCCATGAAGCTGGATGGCATCAGTTGTCACCGACATGGCCGTATCGGTGCAGAAGGTCTTCGCCATCGACGCAAAGCACCGCGCCCGATCGTCATTCGCGCCCGCAATGTCCACCGCGCGGTACAGGATCGACCGTGCGGCCTCCACCGCGATGGCCATGTCGGCAACCATTCCTCGCACCATCTGGAAACGCGAAACCTTGCTCTTGAACTGGGTTCGTTCGGACGTGTAACGCACCGCTTCGTCCAGCGCCCCCTGTGCCAGCCCGAGCGCCTGCGCCGACACCAGCGGGCGCGTGTAGGTGAGCGTCTGCATCATGTACTCGTAGCCCTTGCCGGGGTCGCCGACGACGCGATCGTCCGGAATCAGGCAATCCTCGAGAAGGATGTCGGCGGTCGGACTGCCGCGCATGCCCATCTTTCGCTCGTGCCTGCCGATCGAGAATCCGGGGTCGTCACGATGCACCATGAAAACGCCGAATTGCTTTTCCGATATGCGCGCGAGAACTGCATACCAGTCGGACCACCCGACATTGGAAATGAAGCGCTTCTGCCCGTTGAGCAGCCATCCGTCACTAACGCGCTCGGCACGCGTCTTCAATCCCGGCAGGTCCGAGCCGCCCCCCGGCTCGGTCAGGCAAAAACTCGCTCCACACTGACCCGCGGCGACAGAAGGCACGATTTTCCGCTTCAAGGCGTCGCTGCCAAACCAGACCAGCGGGGTCAGCGCCGCCCACGGAATAAAGAGCACCAGGGCAGACGAGGCGCAAACGCGTGCGATCTCTTCGATTGCAATGACTTGCGAGAGCAAGTCGCCACTTCCACCGCCAAGCGCTTCCGGAAACGGCAGCCCGTTCAGCTCGAGCGCCTTGTAGGCGTCGATCGAAGCCACGGGAAAGCGGGCCTCATCATCCACCACGGCAGCGTGAGGCTTGATCGCCTCCTCCGCCAGTCGCCGAACCTGTTCGCGGAATTCTTCGTGAATGCTGGTCATTGTCATATCCTGTCAAAGATGCCTACCGTTGTAATCAAGCGGACAAGTCCTTACGCCTTGTTCAGCTTGATGACGCCGGACTCTCCCAACTTGCTGATCTGGTCTGGCGACAAGCCCCAGTCCGCCAGCGCCGGTTCCGTGTCCGCCCCCATGCGCGGCGGCGGACGGCGCAGTTCGGAACATGTGCGGCTGAATCGCGGTGCCGGCGCCGGATTGAGCACGCCGCCCACCTCCACGAATGCCTTGCGCGCGACGTTATGCGGATGTGTCACACACTCGTCCATCGTGAGGACGGGGGCGAAACAGGTGTCGGTGCCTTCGAGAAGCGAGCACCACTCGTCGCGAGTCCGAGTCTTGAATATCTCGGCGAAGCGCGCATGCATGTGCTCCCAGCTCGCGCGGTCGTTCTGCTCCGGCAGGTCGGCCGCATATCGGCCCTCTTCATCCGGCAGGTCGTCCGAATTCAATCCGACGTGTTCGAGGAGCGCTTCGTAGAACCTCGCCTCGACAGCCGCGATCGACACGTGATGCCCATCCTTTGTCTCATAGACATTGTAGAAAGGCGCTCCGCCGTCGATGATGTTGCTCCCGCGCTCGCCGGGCCACGCGCCCATCTGCTTCAGCGCATACTGCATCGTCATTAGGCTGGAAACCCCGTCAACGATCGCGGCGTCGACCACCTGCCCCGCACCCGAGGTACGCGCTTCGATCACCGCGGCGAGGAGCCCCATCGCAAGGTAAAGCGCCCCGCCACCGAAATCGCCGACGAGGTTCAGCGGAATCGTCGGCGGTGCACCCTTCTGGCCGATGGCATCGAGTGCGCCGGTGAGCGCAATGAAGTTGAGATCGTGGCCCGCAGCGCGGTTCAGCGGCCCGTCCTGGCCCCATCCCGTCATGCGTCCGAAGACCAGTCGCGGATTGCCACGCAGGCAATCCTCCGGCCCGAGCCCGAGCTTCTCCATCACACCGGGCCGGAAGCCCTCAATCAGCATGTCGGCGCCCGAGATCAATTGCCGGACGGTGGCGAGACCTTGCGCGGATTTCAGGTCGATGGCGACCGAACGTTTGTTCCGGTTCAGAAGATCGAGCTTCGATGGAAAGTCGATGCCTCTGTCAGTCTCGACAAGGCGGTCGATTCGCAGGACGTCGGCGCCCATGTCCGCCAGCAACATGCCGCAAAAAGGTCCCGGCCCGATTCCGGCCATTTCAATAACGCGTATTCCGTGTAGCGGTCCCATGGCAATCGCTCGCTTCGATAAGTATCCTCGCCGGCCAATCGACCGGCGAGCGGTTGTGAATATGGCCGGCCTGTTCAGCCCTTGAAGGTGACCGGGGTTTCCTTCTTGCCGCAGGCGGGCGTGCAGCGCTGCGGATCGGCAAGCAGTTGTTCGAGCTTCGCCTCGACCGCATCGTCGTCGTCGCGCTTGACCTTGCTTGCGCTGCGCAGATCGTCCAGCGCGAACAACGCCGCGCCCAGCGCGCCCGCAATCTGCGCCCCGGTCGGGATGATGAGACGCGTTTCCAACGCCTTTTCAAGGAAATGCACGGCTGCGATGTTCTGTGCGACGCCCCCCGTCATCACGATGGGGTCGTGTTTGCCGACGCGCCCGACCAGGCCGACGGTGCGACTTGCAATCGACTGATGGACGCCTGCGAGGATGACCTGCTTCGGCCGACCTTCGGCAAGCAGCGAAATCACTTCGGTTTCGGCAAAGGTCGCACACATGCTCGTAATGGCAACCGTGTCCTCCGCCTTGAGCGCCTCGGCGCCCATATCCTCAAGCTCGACATTGACGGCGCGCGCGAGCACTTCGAGAAATTTCCCGGTGCCGGCTGCACAGCGATCGTTCATCGCGAAACGTGCGACCAGACCGCTACGGTCAAGCGCGATCACCTTGCTGTCCTGCCCGCCGATGTCGATCACCAGCCGCGCCTCGGGAACAAGCGCTCGCGCGCCGCGCGCATGGCAGGTGATCTCGGTGATGGTTCGGTCGGCGATGTCGAGCATGCGGCGACCGTAACCGGTGCTGACGACCCTGACGACGGCGGACAGGTCGATGCCCGCCTGCTCGAACGCTCCCCGCAGAGCGGCCCTCACACCCTCATCGCTCACTGCCCCCTTTTGGGAGACGCAAGAGGCGACGGTGTTTCCATCCTCGTCGAGGATGACTACCTTGGCCGTCGTGGAGCCAAAGTCGATACCTAGCACATGGGACTTCATGATCTTTTCCTCTGCAGGGGCATCCGGATCAGCGCATCCGGGCGCGGCTGGCGTCGATCGCCTCCAGCATCGCTTCGACGCGGCTGCTGACCACCTCGTCCTTGTAGAAGGTCTCGTCCACCATGTCGCCCTCGAACATCGCGACCGGCAGGCCGAGGCGCTTGCCGACGGCGTCGGCGATCATGTACTGCGGGTAAGAGAAGGCCCGGCAGGTTCGCGCGCCGTGCAGGATCAGGCCATCGATCTCGTAGTACTCGCAGTGCTCGATGATCTTCTCGATCACTTGCGGTGCAGAGATGCTGATGGGGCAGGTAATGTAGTTCTGCGCCATGCCGTCGAGCGGGTCGCGCAAGTCGATGACCTGCGGTTCCTGCCAGAAGCCCATGTGAGTGTAGCGACCGGCGACCATGCAGGCGTCGTAGCCGGCAAACTTGTCAGACAGCCACCCGATCTTGTTCCAGTTCATGATGCCGTCCCACCACAGGCGGTACTTCTCCACCGGCACCGAGCCGATGCCCTGGGCGATGCGCGATTCGATCTCGGCCTTCTTCTGCTCGAAGTAGTGCACGATCTCCGGCCCGCCGGGCAGGAAGTTGACCGGCGCGATGCTGTTGGTCCACTCGAAGAAACTGGCCGGCGACGGCCGGGCCTTGCACAGGCGCATGGCCTCCAGGCGCAGCTCGGCGGCCCGCTTGGTGTATTTCATGATGTCGGACAGTCGGTCCCAATCGTAGGGCTTGCCGGTGATGCCCTCGATGAATCGCACGCAGTCCTGCAGCTGCTTCTTCAGGAACGCCACTTTTTCGCGGAACTCCGGCCCGCTCATGTACTTCGCTGAGGACTTGTTGCCCCACACCCAGTCCATCGAGATATTGAAGATCGGCACCTTCTTGCCGAAGGTGCGGTACAGCTCGTTGTCCCATTGCTGGCCGGTGCTGCAGAAGGGGTAGGCGCTGATGATCATGTCCGGCGCCGGAATGCGCGAGCCCAGTGTGCGTGCGTCGACGTTCAGCAGTGTCTGGGCCTCAACAGTGGAACTCTGATTCATCACACCGCAGCCAATGTGCGTGCGGGCATAGGAACAGAGCTCGCGGTCATAGCCGAGCGTTTCCATGTGGGCCTGCGGCGCGGCCGATTCCTTGCGCGCGGCCAGCAGGGCAGCAGCGGCCTCGCCGTGGCACCAGGCGATGTCAGCGGCCTGCAGGATCGGGTTGAGCTGGATGCCTTCGGTCCAGCACACCAGCCGGCCCTCCTCCTTAGCGCGGAAGAGGTCTTCCCAGTAGGCATTGACCATCTGGTTGTTCAGCTTGGTCGCCTGCAGACGGTTTGCCTTCTTGGCGATGGGCGGCTCGGCACCCAGTATTCTCTGTTCGGGGGTAATGATCGCGCTCATGTCTATTTCTCCGGATCTCGCTCGTTGGGGGTCAGGCTGCGACGGCTCTTGCAGCGCGCTGTACCTTGATCATCTCGACGAAGGACTCGACCTTCGTACGCACGTTTTCCATCGCCACGCCATCGTGCTCGGTCTCGATCATGAGGTGCGGCACCTCGTTGCGTTCGAAGGCTGCCTTGATGCGGGGATAGGCGAAGTAGTGCGGTTCGCAGAACTTGACCAGCAGGACCACCAGTCCTTGCGCACCGCACCGATCCACGGCGCCAAGCAGCCATTCCTCCCAATCGACCTCCGGATCGATCCGGGTCGGACACGGGACGTTGTCGTTCTTGCGGATGTAGGCCGTCGCAAGGGCGACGATCGGGTCACCGATCCCCGCGTCTACATCGGTGGAAACATATCGATAGCCGGTGTAGAGGTCATCGTCGACGATCGTCGCGCCACAGTCCTCGATCAGATCGAGAATCTCGGGTCGCGGGGCGTGGCACAAGTGCCCCGACACGAAGATCGCCACCTCGTCCGAGCGGGGCGCCGTCGACGTCTTGAGGGAAGCGATCAGCTCGCGCAACAACGCGTTGTGCGTTTCCTTATCCATCACCATGCTCGACTTGACGATGTGCTGCATCTGCGAGGCACGGAGCTGAATCTGACCCGTCCTGCGCATCTGGTACAGGTCACGGATCAGGCGACGGTTTTCGTTGAATACGCTGATGCTGTGACGCAGTGCCTCCTCGGTCACGACGACGCCGAGCACCTCTTCGAGGTCGGCGACGAGCTCACGCAAGGTCTTGACCGAGCTTTCGAGTGACCAGGGCTGGCGCAGGGAGGCGATCAACTGATGAAAATGGATCGTGGTCTCCGGCCGCGAAATCCGGATCACGTCGGCGGCACTCAGCAACTGGACGCAGTGGTCGGTAAACATGATCGCATCAAGAAAGCCGAGCTGATCCTCAGTGACCTGGTCCACGATGCTGCGGGTGTAGCCGCAGAAGAATGGGTACATCGCGCCGCCACCGCTCGTGATCGCGTCGGGCATTTCCTGGACGATTACCGGCAAGGCGCCGGTGGCGTGAATGATCTCCGCCGGGAAATGCATCGGAAGAGTCCCCACCGCCTTGACGCCGCGCTCCTGCTTCCACGCCTTGACGTGTTCGTAAGGCCGTTGCGCCGCTTGCGCAAATTTATCCAGAACCGTGTTCATCAGTTTTCTCCTGCTCTCGACAGTCAAACGGGCACGCCCCTCACACCCCTGCGCAGCGTGTTTCGACATGCGGGGCGCTAGTGAGTTACGCTCATTAACTCCAGATTAGTGAGCATTACTCATTAAGTCAACATAGCGGAGCCAAAAGTTTGTTCAGCGAAAGGCGTCACCATCTCGTAACACTACATATCACCCAATAAGAGGCTTCCGAGTGCAGCGATCCCAGCAGATGGCACGCCCGTGCTGCATGCGTCACCCGCAGACAGCCAGGGCACAGATTGCTTGACATATATGGTATCCATGCTTACTGTTCGCTATAGAACAGCTTTTCGCCTGCGGACAGCGCGGCAGCCCCGGCTACGCGCGACTCACTGCGAAACGACTGACTGCAACCACGAATCAGGCAAAAGGAGAAGGTGATGGGATACAGGTCCGTGTTCCGTGAAGGCGTGTTCGACGGTCAGGTTGTAATCATCACAGGCGGAGGCAGCGGCATCGGACGCTGCACCGCTCATGAGCTGAGTGCCTTGGGCGCGACGGTTGCGATCGTAGGTCGCGACCCGGAGAAACTCGCAACGGTGAAGGGTGAAATCGAGGCGGAAGGCGGACGTGTGAGCACGCATGTCTGCGACATCCGCGAGGAGTCGCAAGTCATCGAAGCGATCGATGCGGTGCTGGCGACCCACGGCCGCATCGATGCGCTGGTGAACAACGCCGGCGGTCAATACCGAAAGGCCTTGAAAGAGATCAGTACAAAAGGCTTCGAGGCAGTGGTGCGCAATAACCTGACGGGGGGCTTCATCTTCATGCGGGAAACCTACAACCGCTGGATGGAGAACCATGGCGGAGCCATCGTCAACATCATCGCCGACATGTGGAACGGCTGGCCGAACTACGCCCACTCCGGCGCAGCGCGGGCGGGGATGTGGAATCTGACTGAAAGTGCGGCGTCCGAATGGGCCCCTTCCGGTGTGCGCATCAATGCGGTGGCGGTCGGCGGCGTCGCAAGCAGCGGCTTTGATACCTACACACCCGAAGCGCAAAAGGAAATCCTAAAATTCCCCACCAAGATCCCGATGCAACGCTACGGGACCGTTTCCGAAATCTCCGCCGCCATTGTCTATCTGCTCTCCCCCGCTGCAGCATTCATTACAGGCAGTTGCATCCGTGTTGACGGCGGCGCGCCAAACGCACGCGTCTGTTACAACGATTTCACGCCCCACCACAAATCCAGACCGTTCAACGGATTCCATCTCGACGCTGAACCGAAGCTGCTTGTCGACGGCCCGAAAACGGAGACGGACACCGACAGGCGCTAGATACGGCCACACAGGCACGGCCGCGGGCGCGCGTGCCCACGCCACAGGACACGCAATGCCACCTCAAGAAACGAAACGGAAAGGAAGTGAACATGCTCGCTCAGCGCCCCATTTACGATCAGGAACACAATCTCTTTCGCGACACGGTTCGCCGTTTCGCTGCGGAGGAAATTGCGCCCCATTTCGCACGCTGGGAGGAGGCAGGCATCGTCGATCGTTCTTACTGGGCGAAAGGCGCCGAAACCGGACTCCTCTGCCCTCAGGTACCTGAAAGCTATGGCGGACTCGGCGGTGACTTCCGTTTCAATGCGGTGATCATCGAAGAGCTTTGGTACGCCGGCTTCGCGGGACCGGCTGCCGATTTTTCCGTGCATAACGACGTCTGTTGCGGCTATCTCATGTCCTACGGGACGGAGGAACAGAAGCAAAAGTGGCTACCGCGGATGATCTCCGGCGAGACCGTTTGCGCCATCGCGATGACCGAGCCGGGCACCGGCAGCGATCTGCAAGGCATTCGCACCCGGGCCATGCGTGAGGGCGACGAATATGTCATTTCCGGACAGAAAACCTTCATTTCCAACGGCCAGATGTGCGATCTGGTGATCGTCGTGACCCGAACGAACCGCGAAGGCGGCTCGCGCGGCATGAGCCTGATCCTCGTGGAAACGGACCGTCCCGGTTTCCGTCGCGGCCGCAATCTGGACAAACTCGGGCACCTGTCTGCCGATACGTCGGAATTGTTTTTCGACGACGTCCGCGTCCCGGTCGAGAATCTGCTCGGTGCCGAGGGTGGGGCGATGGCTCAGTTGATGACCGAGTTGCCGCAGGAGCGCCTGACCATCGCGGTCCAGTCTATGGCGGCGGCGCAAAAGGCCTACGACATTACCGTGGATTACGTCCGTCAGCGTACGGCCTTCGGCAAGGCGATCGCCGAAATGCAGAATACCCGCTTCAAGCTCGCCGACATCAAGGCGGAACTCGCCGTCGGCTGGGCTTTCATCGACCAGTGTCTGGCGAAGCACGTGAAGCACGAGCTGACCCAAGTTGATGCATCGATGGCGAAACTGTGGGCGACCGAGATGCAGGGGCGGATGGTTGATCAGTGCGTGCAGTTTTTTGGTGGGTACGGCTTCATGCGCGAGTACGAGATCTGCCGGCTCTATGCCGACGCCCGGGTCATGCGGATTTACGGCGGGGCCTCTGAAATCATGCGCGAACTCATCTCGCGCAGCCTGTAAGCAAGGACAAGGAAGCCGTCCGACACCGCTTCCTTGCCCTCACGACGATCGTCGGATCGTTTCCGACGGCCGGAGCCATGACCCGTCCGCTCTTGACTTGCATCGACAGCCTTGTCGTCGGCGTTGATACCTTGTTACGCTAATCGACGATCCGCTGCCCGCACAAACCTTTAGCGCATCATGGGCAAGCCGATTGCCTTGACCCGATCATGGCCGTTGCTGCGTGATCCGCGCTGGGCGATGAAAGCCCACCCACGGTTTCGCCACATCCCCACCTCCTTGGCAGTACTCACTGTGCAAAACAGACCTTCGACCCGCTGACCACACGCGGCGGAGTCCCCAAAACACGAAAGGCGGCATCGACAATGACACTACCTGACGCACAACCCCGCACACGCCTCCACACGCGAAAGTTTGTCTATCAGTGCTACCTCCGCGATGACGGTCTATGGGATATCGACGGCGAACTCAGCGACGTGAAGGATTACCCATATATGCTTCACTCCGGCGAGATTCCGCCACACGAACCCGTGCACAACATGCACATACGCCTGACTGTCGATGATTCGCTGACGATCAAGGAAATCGTCGCCAGGACAGCACATGCTCCATTTCCGGACTGCATGCAGACCGCCGGTCCGATGCAGGCGATGGTCGGCGTTACGATCGGGCCAGGCTGGCGCAAGGAAATCGAACAACGCATCGGCGGCGTGAAAGGATGCACTCATCTCCGCGACCTGCTATCCAATGCAGCGACCGCAGCGTACCAGTCGGTTTCCGCACATGCGCTGCATGCGCACCTCAATGACAGGAACTCGGCCATGACCCAAGGCGAGAGACCGCATTTTCTCGACAAGTGCATGGTGTGGGCACTCGATGGGCCGGTGGTCAAGGAATACGAGCCGCATTTCTACGTCTCGCCTTCGTCAGAGCAAGGAAAATAGCGCAGGCAGGCGACCGATCCAGCGCTCGGCAAACCTCCCCGCTTGTCTGAAGCGGCGGCGCGCATCGAATGGTTCCGATGCGCGTCCGGAGCCTCATCCGCGCTCGCACTTCAAGCCCGTCGCTCCGTCATGCCACTAGCCGCTCCGCCTCTCCGTCAAAAATCGGCGTCGCTACCGGCTTTGTTGAAAGCAGGAAGTACGACAGTGCGGGAACCAGTACCAGTGCGCCAAACATGTTCACGATGAACATGAAGGTCAGCAGGATTCCCATGTCGGCTTGGAACTTGATCGGAGACCACGCCCAGGTTACGACCCCTGCACCGAGCGTGACACCCACCAGTGCGACGATGCGGCCGGTGAATTGCAGTGTCTTCTTGTAGGCCATCGCGAGACTGAGCCCGCTGCGCTGATACGCAAGCTGCGCGGAAAGCAGGTACAGCGCGTAATCGACGCCGATCCCCACGCCCAATGCGATAACGGGCAAGGTCGCAACCTTGATGCCCATGCCCAGCAAGACCATCAGGGCCTCGCAAAGAATCGACGTAAGGACCAGCGGAACGACTGCGACCAGCACCGCACGCCAGCTGCGGAACGCGATGTAGCACAGGGCCATGACCGCCACATAGACGTAGAGCAGCATCGTGCGGTTGGCCTCCCTGACGGTAATGTTGGTGGCAGCCTCGATGCCGGAATTTCCCGCCGCGAGCAGGAACTGGCGTTCATCGACGCTGTGCTCGGCCGCAAATTCACTCGCCGCCTGCACGACGCGCTCCAGCGTCTCGGCCCGATGGTCTGCCAGATAGGCAACCACCGGCATGATCGAGCATTCCTTGTTTGCGAGATCGGGATTGTTGATCAGGGACTGATTGCCGGCGAAATTGACGGTCTCCTGATTGCGCGCGACGGTCAGCCACTTGGAACTGCCGTCGTACAGGCCGGCGGTGACCACGCGCACGGAATCGGCCAGCGACACGGTGGTCTGCACGCCGGGAACCTGCCGCAGTTGCCAGCCGAGACGATCGGCCTCGGTGAGAGCTTTGTAATCGACACAGCCATTGGGCGGCGTTTTCAGGATCACTGCGAATTGGTCGCTGGATAGCGAGTAGTTGCCCGTGATGTAGGCATTGTCGCGGTTGTAGCGGGATTCGGGCCTGAGTTCGGGGGCCCCCGCGTCGAGATCGCCGATCTTCAGGTTAAGACTGACGACAAATCCGCCCACCGCAAGCACTGCGGCGACCAGGATCACCTTTGACGCCCAGCGCCGCTCGGTAAAGTGTTCGAGAAACAGCCAGAACTTGCCGAACCCCTTGCCGCGCGACTCCTCCCGCTCGAGGCGCAGGCTGCGCTCGGCCGCCGTACTGCTGACGCCGACATAGGAGAGCAGCACCGGCAGCAGCACCAGGTTGGTCACGATCAGGATCGCCACGCCGATGCTCGCCGTGATCGCCAAGTCCTTGATGACCGGAAAGTCGATCACCATCAGCACCGCAAACCCCACGGCGTCCGCCAACAGCGCCGTCAGGCCCGCCAGAAACAGCCGCCGGAACGTATATCGAGCGGCCACCAGCCGGTGTGTCCCCCGCCCCACGTCCTGCAGGATCCCGTTCATCTTCTGTGCGCCGTGGGATACGCCGATGGCGAAAACGAGGAAGGGCACGAGGACCGAGAACGGATCGATTTCGAAGCCGAGCGCCGACACCAGCCCGAGTTGCCACAGCACGGCAATCAGCGAGCAGACCACCACCACAAGCGTACTGCGCACACAACGCGTATAGGCAAAGATGATTGCCGTGGCAATCAGGGCCGAAGCGACAAAATATGTCGCCATCTGGGCGAGGCCATCCATCAGATCCCCGACCAGCTTCGCGAACCCGATGATATGGATCTTGAGCTTCGGACCATCCATCGCATTTTCGTACTTGGTCCGGATGCTCTCTTCCAGTGTGTGCGAAAAGCTGCGGTAATCGAGCCGCGCCATGGTTTGCGGATCGCGATCGAGCAGCGGGACGACGATCATGCTCGATTTTTCATTATTCCCGACCAGATTCTGGGCGGTGCTCGAACGGGCGATGTTCTGGCGCAGCTGCGCGATGCTCTGCGGCGATCCATCATAGTCGTCGGCCATCACCGGGTCGCCCTGAAACCCCTCCTCGGTGACTTCGACCCAGCGCACAGCCGGCGTCCACAGGGACTTCACCCCCGCCCGGTCCACCCCGGGGGTCAGAATCAGTTCGTCGCTGATCTCGCGCAGCGTCGCGAGGTACTTGGGATCGTAGATATCCCCCTCAGTATTCTCCACCACCACCCGGATGGCATTGCCGAGACCGCGCAGGTCGGCCTGGTTGGCCAAGTAGTTCTTAACGAACGGATGATTCTGCGGAATCATCTTCTCGAAGCTGGCATTCAGCACCAGTTGGGTAGCGAGAAAATATCCCAGCACCGCCGTAGCGATCAGGCAAACCAGCATGACCGCCAAGCGGTTGTTGAAGAGAAGTCGTTCCAGCCAGCTCCCCGAGCTCGAATCGAAATCCTTCAAGCTCGGCACAACCGGCATTACGTCAGGGTTATTCGTTCCAACGGCCATGGCGGATTCTCTATCTCGTGTTCGGGGGGACAGCGCCTACTTCTTGAGCGGCTGAATGTTGACGCCGCGGGTTCCGACGAGCACCAATGCATGTGTACCGACCGGGGCCACGGCGCTTGCCGGCAGCGCCTGTGCCATTGGCGAGGACGTAAAGGACCGACCGTTATCGGCAGACATGAGCACGTCGCCGCGCTGACTCACGAGAGCGATGCGGCCGTCTTCGGTCAGCGTCGCCCCGGTGATCGTCACGTTCAAACCGGTCGTCACCTTGTGCCACTGCGCACCGCCGTCCTCGCTCCGAAACACATTGCCGCGCAAGCCGAACACGACAACCGACTGTTCGCTTCCGGTCAGCCCGAAGAAGGTTCCGGGGTAGTCGACCGACACCGAACGAAAACGCTGCGCTTCCTTGTCAAGCTTGAGCACCATGCCGCGCTCGCCTGCGATGTACAGGCCCTCTCCGGTACGCTGGATCGAGGAGAAATGAAGTTGCTCCGGATTTTCGGTGCGATCGAACCACGGGGTCCAGGTCTTGCCGCCGTCGCTCGTCTGGAAAATCAGGTTGAACACGCCCACCGCATATCCGTCGGTCTCACTGTCGAACCACACGGACAGGAAGGGCTTGTCAGCCCCCTCCTCGGCAAAACGCAGCGCCGCCGCCCGCAGTTCTTCCAGCTGCCTGGCATCGATACCCTTACCCTCAAAGCTGGCGTAGTACTCTTGCATGACTTGCCCGAGCGCTCGTCCGTCGAGTTGCTTGACCCAGCTTTCTCCGCCATCGGTTGTCGCCAGCACCACACCGTCGTGTCCAACCGCCCACCCTTTTTGCGACGTCGGAAAGTGCACCGCCGTCAGGTCCGAACTTACCGGCACCTCGGCCTGCATCCAGGTCTTGCCCGCATCATCAGAATAAAGAATGTGGCCGCGCTGACCTGCGACGACCAGCCGCGCGCCCGCACGGGCCACCGCATTCAGCAAGCTTCGTTGCGCAAGCGCGCTTTTCGTTGCCGGTCGGTCCAGTGGATCCTGAAACGCCCATGATGGACACGCGACGGTCATCAATACGAGCACGCTCGACAGCGTCCGGATTCGCTCACGAAATTTCATTGCATTCCCTCCGGGCACCGATGTCCTCGCCACCCCGACTCATTCGTGCCCCCGACGACTAGCGAGACGCCGCCGGGAGCCCATTCCGGAAAATCAGCGGATTCCGCCACCAGCCAGGGCTTCCGGCGCCCATTCGCGGTCGGGAAGCGGTTGCACCTGGCGCATACCGTTGGTTTCGGCAGTGTAGAAATTTACCGCGTAGATACCTGAGATCAGGTCATAGAAACCATGCATATCAGCCGTCGGCGCGGGGATTTCATAGCTCGGCGTCATGTAGGCGAAGCCGGCGCGGTAAAGCTGACCGCGCAAGTCGTATTGATCGCTTGCGACCGCTACCCACGAGTCCTCGTCGAGGTAGAGCACGCGCTTGCTGTAGATATGACGTTTACCTTCGGCGAGCGTCGCTTCAACGACCCACACCCGATGCAGCTCCCAGCGAACCTCATCGGGATTCAGGTGCATCGGCTTGAAGAGATCATCCGCCTTCGACTGGTAGGCCATCTTGTAGGTGTTGTAAGGAACGTAAATTTCCTTCTTGCCCACGAGCTTGAAGTTGAAACGCTCCATCGAACCGAAGAACAGCCAGGTGTCGTCATACGTGGCGCTGCCGCCCATAGAGGGGTTGGGCGTATCGAATGCGAGCGACGGCGCCAGCTTGGTGCGACGCTGCCCCGGCAGGTAGGCCCAGGCCCGGCGCCCCTTCTCCGCGGCATTAATGGCGTCATGAATCATGATGACTTCGCCACTGCGCCGTACAGGCTCCTTGTACTCGCTCTTCACGCGCAGCAGCAGATCGGACGGTTTGCCGTCCTCCCAGTAAGGGTAGTCGGCCGAATACGTTCCGCCGGATGTCAGCGTCGGTCGGCCGGACGAATCGACGTAGAGTCCCTTGTAGTCGTACACCAGGCTACGGCCGCCGAAGCGGGTGAGGTGGTTCCACATCGCCTCGAAGCCGTCCTTGGGAATCGGGAACGGAATGCCGGCGTGGCAGCCTTCCAGCGACAAACCGCCATTTGTGGCCTTTGCCGTCGTCGCGCATTTCAAGGTGTTATCGGTGACGTACTTTGGAAAAGCCGCGGTACGATGGGTCGGATACACGTCGATGCGATACGACGGATACTTCTTCATCAACGCCTTGGTTCCATCCGTCAGCTTGTCGGCGTGCTGATCCATGTTCTTGGCGTCGATGGAAACGGTCGGCTTCTCATTCGCAAACGGATCGGGGCGAATGCCGCTGCCCTTCTGGTAGCCCTGCGGAGCGCTCGTGAGCCCTCCCCCATACGCGGGAATCGTGCCACCCGCATTACCGTTTTTTTCGGCCCCCACCAGCGTTAGCGTGCTGCCGAGCTTGGCCGCTTCGTCCGCAGTGACTGCCGCCGCCGCTACACCCACATATGTGGCTGCCGCGGCACCCATCAGCATGTATTTGATGTTCATCTGTCGTCTCCTGCGGAAATCAGAATGTTGTCTTGAAGGTGAAGCTCACCCAGCCACGATCTCGTAGCAGGGTGCTCAAGCCGTTGGCCGAGGTGACCTGGGTGGTGCCGGGAACGATGCCGGCCCTTTGTTTCACCTTGCCGAAATAGTCCACAAACTTCAGGTCGAAGCGGTACTTGGAATAGACGTCCGCACCGATCCCGATGCTGTAGTTGCCGTTGCCTTCATTGCCGCCCAGCTGCGTAGGGGCATTGCCGCTCAACGTTCCGGAGACGGACATCGGCAGCGACAGGTCTACACCGGGCAGTGCCTGGAGCCAGGACGGTGTGAAATTGAGCGCGAGCGCAAACACTTCCCGGGTTGCGCACTGATCCCACTTGTCCCGGAAGCGAGCCCCCAGCGCCGCTCGCCGACCTTCGTCGCACACGCCATAGCCTTCGCCGAAGAACATGTCGCGGTTGTCGGTTACCTTCTGCAGACGGGCATAGCTCAATTCCGCCGACCAGCTCGCGCTATCGAATAGTGCCGTGTCCGAGATCACGCCCAAAGCATTAACCACGGCATGCAGAGTCTCGCCACGCGCCTGGTAGGTATTGCCCTTCAACGAGGGGGCACCGTTCGGATACAGCACTGAAGCCAACGCGCCCGATGCCGTGGCGGAGCCGAGCGTCTGCGCAGTCAAGGGCATGTTCTTGCGATACGAGATCTCGGTACTGACGCTGATGCCCGCGATCTGCTTCGACAAGCTTATGCCGAACAGGTCGATATCCTCACCGAAGTATTCACGGTACTGCGATCCCGTGACGAAGATCGAGGGAATCTTGTCGGTGAAATTCCGATAATAGAGACCCATGCTGCCATCAAGCCACTCGGGGCTCCAGCTTGCACTGACACCCCAGTCACCCTGCCGCTTTGGCTTATTCACGCCCCCATTGATCAAGGCAGCGCTCGCACGGTCCGATCCGTACATAAGGAAATCGGCCGGCCCCAGATAGGTACCGCCCTCTGGAATGCGGGTGGGATCCCAGTCGAGAAAATACTGACCGGCGACTGCCAGGTCGTCCGTGACCACGAGCTGCGCGGAAACGTTGTTGAGCGGCAGGAACAGCTCCTTCGCTTCCACGCCCGGCGTTGCGAAGGCCTTGCGCAGATCGAGGGGCATCTGCGAATAGGAAACGCCGTGCAGCGCGCCGCTCAGTCCCAGCGACTCACCCCAGAACACAGTATGCTGGCCAGCCTTCAGCGTAAGCGGCATGTCCCCGAGGTCGAAGCGCCCGAAAACGAATGCGTCGAGGAATTCGCCCGACGGCCCGCGATAAAAGCGCTTGGTGAAACTGCTGTATTTGTCGTTGACATAGCTGCCAGCGATGGAAGACGGTAGATGCGAATTACGCTCGGACTCGCCATTCTGATACGCATTGTCGTACCAGCCTGCCGCGCTTACGCGGAAGCCGTAGTTTTTCCGATAGATGAAGTCGAACTCGGTCAGCAGATCGACTCGATTCGTGACGACATCGCCTTGGTCGAACTTCGACTCCCCTTCGTCGAAGTTCGGATTGTTGGCGACATTTCCAGCCTTCTCGACACGGACGCCGAGGTTGTAGCGCACGGTGTTGTCCCAACGCATCTGGACGTCGGGATTGTCGGTCTTGATCTCGGCCGCCTTGACCGACCCGATCAGACTCAACGCCGCAGCAATGGCAACCAACTTCGGAAGCCCCTGCCCTGCGGTCCTTGTCTCCTTCCGTTGCTTTCTAGGCATTTTTTTCACCCCTTCGGGCCATATCTTGATTAACAAGCGCCTTCCTCAGCTGCCACTGCTCGAAGACTCCGGCTTGCGCAGTTCGAAGATCATCGCATCGAGCGTGAAATCTCGTACGCAGCGATATCGTATTGCTACATATCATCTGTGTCAACATTAAAATCACGGTGCTCGCGAGCTTTCCGCGCCCATGCGATGCGGGCACACCCCCATCAAGCAGGTGCGCAGGTCACAAAGAGAAAGAAATCAGGGACGAAGCCGAGAGGGTTGCGCGCACGCCTGGCTGGCGTGCGCCCCTTGCTCCACGCCAGCGAAACTCAGGCGCCGCGCTGACGCAGAAGGAAAATACGATTTCAGGCGATCGAGGCGGACGTCCCATTGACGACGTCGACCAACACTTCGAACTCGAATTGCTGGAACGCATGACGCAAGCGCTCCGAGAGCACTGCTGGATCGCCCGAACGCAGCATGACCGTCAGAACAACCCGCGGACGACGACCACTTTCATCCACCCCCACGTCGATCGAACCGCTCTCGCCCACGATGGCGGCAGCTGTGTTCCTCGATACGCGAACCATTGCATCGACACGCAGCGCTGGCTTGGAGATCTTCCCCACCGCCGTCAACGGCATCTGATCGATGACGATGATTTCGACCGGCACCGCCGCCCGCTCCTGCACCCGCTCGCGACATAGCTGAAGCAGTTCATCGGCGGATACGGAACAACCGGCCCTCGCTTGTACGTAGGCGATCGGCATTTCCCCCTTTGCCGCGTCAGGTCGCCCGACGGCCGCCGCAGTCTGAACACCGGGATGACACACCAGGACCTCCTCGATGAGTCTCGGGTCGATGTTGTGACCGCCTCGAATAATGAGCTCCTTGGCACGTCCAAAGATCCATGCGAAACCCTGTGCGTCGAATGCACCCAAATCGCCGGTATTTGCCCAACGAGTGCCGCCAGGCGCCCCCTTGACGAAGAATTCACCATCGACACTCGCGTCGACGTAGCCAGGCGTCACACCTGGCCCGGTGACACACAGGACCCCGCGTTCGCCCGGCGCACACTCGCGCAAAAATGTGTTGCTCGCATCCACTTCGAAGGCCTTCACGGTGTGGAACGGCAGGCAGCTTCCGACCGAACCAACCAGCGGCTGCTGGCCGTCATTGCGATTCATCGTGACGACGCCGTGAATCTCCGACATGCCCCAGATCTCCCGCAGCCAGATTCCGAATCGCTTATGGAAGGCGCGCATCAGTTCGAGCGGTACGGTGCTGGCACCGCAATTGAACGTGACGATGGAATGACCTTCGGACGACACCTCAGGGACCGCCAACAGGGCAGCAGCCGTCGTAGGCGTTGCGAGGACCGAAGTCATCCGGTAGTGCCGGGCGATGTCCCAGAAATTCCGGATCACCCCCTGATTTCGGAACCCATCCGTTGTCAGGGTCAGCAGGGTCTGCCCGTAAAGCATTGTGCGCAGCGCGATTACGTTCAGGCCGCCGACATGGAAGTTTGGCATCGCGTGACCGACCACACCATCGCGCTCCGGTCCTATGACCGAGCCAACCATCCACGAATTGAGCAACTGACCGCGATGTGTCATGCGTACCAGTTTCGGCGCGCCGGTCGTACCGCCGGTCGGCAGATACATGACCTCCGCGTGAGGATCGTCCGTCGGTTCGAACACAAAGCGGTCGGCAGGGTAGGATTCGAGCGCACGCATGAAGTCGCTCGCCTGGTCGTCCGATTCGACTATCAGCACACGCCGCAAGGTCGGCACCTGCGCACAGATGGCCTCGAGCTTGTCCCACACCCCCGACCCGAATTTTGCGGTGCTGGTCACGAGCACCGTTGCCCGTGCCGCATTCATGATCGATACGACGACCCGCTCTTCCAGGTAGGGGTTGATCGGGCAGGCGATTCCGGCTGTCTGCGCCGCCCAGGTCGCAATCAGCGCCTCGGGCACCATCGGCAGGATCAGCGCAACCGACGGCCGTTCGCTGCCGGACACCGCACTGAATAGGTTGGCTGCCTGCACGATCCGTTGCATCATCTCGGCATAGGTGATGATCCGCGGCGGAACTGCAAGATCCGCGGACAGGAGCTGTATCAGCGCGGGCTTCGCGGGTTCGAGCGCGGCCGCTGCGCTGATGCACTCATAAGTCGTCCGACCGGGCAGGAGGTCTTCCGGCTGCACCTCCTCGATCGCCCGCTTGTCAGCATCGCTCCTCAGCCAGGCTCGCGCAATGCGCCCAGCCTGCGGTTCGCCACCCGGCAGCCACGGACCGCGCTCACCTGCGGCAGCATCCCCATCCGCCATAACCTTGTCTTGTAGCATATCGTCTCCTCCTAATACCATTCGCAAAGCCACCGGGGTCGGACTCACCTCAAGCCACGATCCCGAGCCAATCTCGCCCCCGTCCGGACGTCGATCGTGCCCTGGGGAAAACCAGCCACCTGCCGGGGCCTTCGGCCTAATACGACGCCGGCAGTTCGAGCACCTTTTCCGCAATGAAGCACATGATCAGTTGCTCGGTGATCGGCGCAATCCGCGTTACCGTGACTTCGCGCAGCAGGCGCTCGACGTGATACTCCTTCGCGTAGCCGAAGCCGCCATGCGTCATCAGCGACTGGAGACAAGCGTCGTAGCCGGCTCGCGCGCCAAGGAACTTCGCCGTATTGGCCTCCGCACCGCAGGTCTTCTTGTTGTCATATAGCCACGCCGCTTTCATTGCCATCAGGTAGGCGGCCTCGAGGGCCATCCAGCGTTCGGCGAGCGGGTGCTGAATTCCCTGATTCTGCCCGATCGGTCGCCCGAAGACGTGGCGCTCCTTCGCGTAACGCGTTCCCCGACGCAACGCGTCCTGGCCGATCGCAATCGCCTCGACAGCGATGAGGATTCGTTCCGGATTCAGGCTGTGCAACAAGTAACTGAATCCTTTTCCTTCCTCTCCGATGCGGTCCTCGTCCGGCACAAACAGGTCGTCGATGAAGATCGCGTTCGAATCGACCGCCTTGCGGCCCATTTTTGGGATCCGCTTGACTTCAATCTTGCTGCGATCCAGATCGGTATAGAAAACCGTGATGCCGTCGGTGGGGCGCTTGCAATCCTCAAGACGCGTCGTCCGCGTGAGCAGCATTATCTTATTCGCTACTTGCGCCGTCGACGTCCAGACTTTCTGGCCACGGACGATGTAACCGCCGGTCACCCGCTCGGCAAAGGTCTTGATTGCGGTGGTGTTCAAGCCTGCATCCGGCTCGGTAACACCGAAGCAGCACTGATCCTCGCCGCTGATCAGCCGCGGAATCCATCGTGCCTTCTGCTCCGGCGAACCAAATACGACGATCGGGTGCGGGCCGAACAGATTGATGTGGACCGTCGAGGCCGCGGTCATGCCGCCACCGTGCGAGGCAACCTCGTGCATCATAATTGCCGCTTCGGTCACGCCCAGACCTGCCCCCCCATACTCCTGCGGCATCGTGATACCGAGCCATCCGGCATCTGCCATGGCAGTGTGAAATTCGTGCGGAAACACACCATCTTCGTCCCGCTGCAACCAATAGTCGTCGGTGAAATCCTTGACGACGGCGCCAACGCCTTCGCGAATAGCCTCGTGATCAGAATTGAAAGAGAAATCCATGGCAGTCATTCCTTGTATCGGCACGGCGCTGTCACATTCGGCTGGCGACGTGAGGGCGTTGTCAGTAGGCGGATTCGCTTGCTGCAAGTGTCTTGAAGGCTTGTACGAGGTGAGGACGATCAAACATCTTTCCATTGATCCCGACCGTGCCCGCGTCCGGCGCAGCGGCAAATGCGTCAACTACTGTGCGCGCAAATGCGACATCCTCACTACTTGGCGTGTAGCATCGGTTGATGATTTCGATCTGGTCGGGATGAATGGCAATCCTTCCGACAAAGCCTCTTCGCCGCGAATCGATGCAGTCCTGCTCCAGGCCCTCGGTATCGCGATAATCGGTGTAGAGCGTATCGACAGCCGCGACATCGGCCGAGGCTGCGGCTACGAGACACAAGGACCGCGCCATCAGGTACACATGCGAATAGGCTCCATCGCATTCCCGATTCGTTGCCGCTCCTAGGGCCGCCGAGAGGTCTTCCGCACCCCAGGTCATCGCCACGAGCCGCGGTAGCTGCGTCGCGTAGCCATCGAGATTGAGCATTGCCTTGGCGGTCTCAGTTGCAACTACGAGAATTCGCACAGACCCCAACTCCAGGCCGGCGCGGGTTTCGAGCGCATCGAGATAGGCGCCCAGACGGATCACGTCGGCAACTCCGTCGGCCTTTGGCAGCACGATCCCGTCGAGCCCCGACCTAACGACAGCCGCCAGATCCAGAAGGGCTTCCGGAGTACTTAAAGGGTTAATCCGTACGAAGCCCTTCCAGCGGTGCTGGCCCTGGAGTTTTTCGAGGTGTGAGGCCGCCAATTGTCGCCCAAGCGGCTTGCGTGCAGTCGCCACAGCGTCCTCAAGGTCGAAAATCAACGCATCGGCATTCGAGTCACGCGTCTTTTCCAGCTTGCTTTCGCTGTCCGCCGGAACGAATAGCAGGGAGCGCAGTTTCATGCGAGCCCCTTCTGCATCAGCGCCTGCCGCAAGCAACTCGTCACTTCTTCATTGCGCTGATTGAAGCCTTGATGCCTGAATGTGACGATGCCCTGGTTCGGTCGCGTCTTGCTTTCCCGCCTTTCCACGACGGTCGTCACCGAACGAATGGTGTCGCCAGCAAACACCGGCTTCGGAAACTTCACGTCGGTCATGCCGAGATTCGCGATTGTGGTCCCAAGAGTAGTGTCTTGCACGGTCAGACCGATCACCAGGCCGAGCGTGAAAATGCTGTTCATCAGCGGGCGGCCAAACTCGGTCTGTGCGCAGTAGTCCGCATCGATATGAATCTGTGCCGGATTGCAGGTGGCGCCGCAGAACCACACGTTATCGGCCTCGGTTACCGTCCTTCGAATCTCGTGCTCGAACACCCGTCCCGGCTCGAGCTCATCAAAATATTTACCCGCCATGACTCCCCCGCGATTGTTCAAGCTGCTGCAATGCGTTGTCGAGCAACGCAAATCAGTACGCACAGCTATGATACGATGCCATACCATCGACGTCAAGAGTCACTGATGCCGGCATTTCGGGTGAAAGCCGAGCTTTGATCTGCAGGCCAACGAATCTTCGGTATTCCCTCGATGGCACTGCACAAGCGAAACAGGCTGCGCACCATCGCTGCGACGACATCCACCACCTTCGTGTCGAGCAATCCTGCCTCCACATCCAGCAACCCGTTGACGCGGAGGTAAGCGGTGCAGCGCATCCGGCGCAAGCACGGCCTCGCCACTAGGTATTCTTGCATACCGTACGCTTTGGTATTATCTTTAGTCATCCAGCTCGGCCTTGTCGCCATCCGGAGGATTCGCGCACAGGATCGGCGGCGGGCATGGATGTCGCTGGGGGCTCCCCACGCAACCTGTTGCTGGAGAGATTTTCAATACGGTCGAGACAGCAAGGAACAGGATTTCGAAATGTCACAACGAGAAGTAGTGATTGTGGGTGCAGCGCGGACAGCGATCGGGACCTTCGGGGGATCGCTCAAGGACGAGAAGTTGGGCCGCCTCGGAACGATCGCGACCCGGGCCGCCGTGGAACGCTCCGGCGTCGCCCCGAACGAAATCGGCCACGTGGTGATGGGCAACGTAATCCCAACCGAGCCGAGCGATGCCTACCTGTCTCGCGTCGTGTCGATGGATGCAGGCCTGCCAAAAGAGGTGCCCGCATTCAACGTGAACCGGCTATGCGGCTCAGGCCTTCAGGCAATCATCTCGGCGTCGCAGGCGATCATGCTCGGAGACACCGATATCGCCATCGGCGGCGGTGCTGAATCGATGAGCCGTGCCCCTTTCATCGCCCCGGCGATGCGTTGGGGAGCGCGCATGGGTAACACCCGATTCGAAGACTATATGCTGGGCATCCTGCACGACCCGTGGAAGAGAATCCATATGGGGATTACCGCGGAGAATGTGGCGGCGCGCTATGGTATTTCGCGTGCAATGCAGGACGAGCTCGCACTGGAAAGCCAGCGTCGCGCCGCGAAGGCAATCGCCGCCGGCTATTTCAAGGAGCAGATCGCCCCTGTCGACATCACGACGCGGAAAGGCCTAACGCTGTTTGAGACGGACGAGCATGTGCGTGCCGATATGACCGCTGACGGGCTCGCAAAGATGAAGCCTGCCTTTGCCGAGGGAGGATCGGTCACAGCCGGAAACGCATCCGGGCTCAACGACGGCGCTGCCGCCGTGGTTCTGTCGGACGCCAACCGCGCCAAAGAGCTCGGCCTGAAGCCGCTCGCACGTCTCGTCGGTTACGCCCACGCGGGGGTGGAACCGGAATACATGGGTATCGGCCCGGTACCGGCGACGCGCCTGGTGCTGAAACGCACTGGCCTGAGGGTTGAAGACCTCGATGTAATCGAATCAAACGAAGCCTTCGCCGCGCAGGCTTGCGCCGTGGCCCGGGAACTAAATCTCGATCCGGCAAAGGTGAATCCGAATGGCTCCGGCATCTCGCTCGGTCACCCGGTCGGCGCAACCGGCGCGATCATCACGGTCAAGGCGATCTACGAGTTGCAGCGTATCAAGGGTCGTTATGCACTGGTTACGATGTGCATCGGCGGTGGCCAAGGCATCGCGGCGATCTTCGAACGGGTCGGCTGATTGCAGCCACTTCCCTTCTTTGTATGGTTCGGGTGCGCCACGCAGTCTCGCAGGTGAGCCCCATTGAAATGTAAAGGTGAAACCGTGATTGATCGTGAGTATCTGGAGCCGGGGCAGTTCGTCGAGAGCGACACGCCGGAAATCATTGCGTTCGCCCAACAGGCCGCCGGCCAGGCGCAAGACGATATCAGCCGGGCCGTGTCGCTCTATGAAGCAGTGAGGGATCGCATCACCTACGATCCCTATGACAGGCTGGGCCATGCGGAGTCATGTTCGGCGAAGCGGGCGCTCATGCGCAACCGTGGCTATTGCATCCCCAAGGCCGCACTATTGGTTGCATGTGCCCGCGCCCTTGGCATTCCGGGACGATTGGGGTTCGCAGACGTACGCAATCATCTCGCTTCGCCGCACCTGATCGAGGCCAACGAAGACGATGTGTTTCGCTGGCATGCCTACGCCGAACTGCATCTGGAAGGGAAATGGGTGAAGGCGACCCCCGCCTTCGATATGTCACTGTGTAACCGGGTTGGAATCGAACCTCTGCAGTTCGATGGACGCATCGACTCGATCTTCCATCCCTACGACCGACGCAATCGCAAGCATATGGAATATGTGCTTGATCGCGGCCATTTCGCAGATGTCCCGTTCGAGGCGATACTCGCCACTTGGCGAACTCATAGCCCCCGGCTGCTCGACGAAAGTTATGGCAGCAGGGCGAAATCGTTCCTCGAAGAGGTTCGACTCCGGTCGTAGGCGGCCACCGGCGCGCGACGAGTTGACCGACGCGTTTGCGTGCTAGAGCACGTTGGCCATGTCCGATCCCGAGTCGACAAATGCCTCCGTGAGCATCCCGTTGCGTCTCAGCCAGATTCCGAGCGCAGGAAGCAGAAGAAGGTACTCGCAACAAAGGGCACAAGGAAGCAGACGGGCCTCTAGGAACGCGCCGCTCTACCGACTAAATAATAGTGGGTGGCGTGGCGCGCGCGCCTGGGCGGCGGCTCGCTATCGCAGCGAAATCGGTATCGACCCACCGGAGGGGTTTGCTGAAGTCCGCGAGCACGACCTTAAGTACACATTCGGTAGGCGGCTTCGTGCTGCTGGGGTCGGGTTCGAGACTCGTCAGGTTCTACTGGGCACTCAAACGGTTCGGTGACGACGCACTAATCGGCCGCCGAGCTCCGCGAGCTGATCGCAGCGGCGGAACTGGTGTGCTTCGGCCGTGCCGACGCACGGACCCTGACTCTCATCGTGAGCAATGCGAGATGATGGCGAAGGAGTCGGCGCTGGAGAAGAAGCTGCTGCCGGGCCGCGTGCTCACGGTCTGCTTGCCGGCATTGATGAGGTCCGGGTCGACGGCGTCTTAGGTCAGAAATGGTCCGATGCCGAGCAGGCCGTTTTCGGACTGGAGGGTGACGTGCATCCCTTTGGTAATGAAGTTGGCAACCAGGGTGGGTATACCGATGCCGAGGTTCACCTAGGCTCTGTTCACATATAGCGATATGAAATTACCGCACAAACGATTCGGACGAATGCCATGTAGCTGCATGCGAGCTTGTCGTAACGTGTGGCGATCCGACGGTAATGCTTGATGCGGTTGAAGAAGCGCTCGATCAGGTTTCGCGCCCGGTATACACAGCGGTCGTATTGCCTGGGCGCGATACGGTTGGAGCGAGGCGGGATGACCGCTTGCGCACCGGATGCTTCGATACTCATGACCAAGGCGTTGGCATCGTATCCTTTGTCCGCAACAAGGGCGGCGCACGGCATATCGGCGATCAAATCGTGCGCACAATCGATGTCGGCGACCTGTCCCGCGGAAGATCTGCCCGCAGTTCTGCAAGATGCGATGGGCCGTGTCGACGGCCCCGCGGGCCTCGACGCGCCGGACGGTCGTAAGCACCTCCTGCGCCCCAATGGCGGCAATAGGCTTTCCCCCGAGCCACGGGAATAAGTCCTTCTCGAGGCGCTGGACGATCTTGTCGGCGTGGGTCTGCCGCCAACTGGCCACCTGCTTCGCGACCCACTCGCGTGCGACGACCTCGAAGCTGTTTGCGACCGCCTCGGCCCGCGCATCATCCACCAAGCTGTTCGCGCAACGCCCACCGGAGAGGGACGTCGCCGCGATGCCCACCAGAGGCACGGCAACGGTCTATCTCATTTGAACAAACCCAGAACGACCTCGACTACTACGGAGCCATTACCGACCGACCGTGAGTCCATCGAACAGGACAGGGAGCCTCACCGCGGACGTGCTCCGGATTCCGCCCCGCCGTGACGAACCTGACCGACTCATAGATTCGAATATTCGGCGGCAAGTGAACCATGCTCGTCGTGAAAGCGATTCAGCGCCGCACACACCTTGTCGTTCGCCTCCCGCCGCCGCTCTTGTTCGAACCCCTGCGGAGTGCGCTCCACTCCCATACTGCCCCGGCACACCGACGGACTGTCCATGTCAGGCTGAGCACCTTCGTCTCGTCCAACTTAAACCGTGCGCGGGCTAGCCTCGCCCGCGCGCGCGGCCGCAATGCCGCGTGGAGCCCTGGAACTCTTGCCTGTGCGACGCGGAGCATCTGGCGAGCAAACAGGAAGTCACGCAGCCTCGGGCTGCGTGCAGACGTGCCCTTCAGCCCGCTACTGTGCTCGGGCAGTGCGACCTTCGCGCTTCGAACGGCCTACGTGCTTGACAAAACCGCCATTTCAGATAATACATTGGGATAATCCCGCATTCCTCCGTGAAATCGCCACACGCACACTCTGGCTGGGATGGTTGAGGAGGGAGCGAGAATGGAAAGCAGTGGGAGAATGCGGCAGCGAGAAGCGCACCGTCCGGCACTCTTTCTGGACTACGACGGCGTACTCCATCCTGACGACTGTGAGCGGCTTGAGCGCTCGCTGCTGGCTCGCGGCCGACGGCGACAACGAGCGCAACTTCGCGCCCCAGGAATGTTGTCACCCAAGGAGGCGACCCAGTTCTCCGGGATTCCGAAGCGAACCCTCCAGCGCATGCGGTCTGGCGGTCAGGCCCTGGCGCTCTCGATACGCGGCGGGAGGTCAGGCGTTCGCTACCCGGCGTGGCAGTTCGAACCCGGTGTCCTGCGGGTTTTGCCAGACATCCTGGCGGCTTTCGGGAAGCACGGGGCGTGGCAGGCGCAAGACTTCTTGACGTACGCGGAGCCTTTGCTGGTCGGCCGCATGCCCTTGGACGAGATTCGCGCGGGCCGCGGCGCTGATGTGCTTCGGATTTTGAGTGCTGCAACCGACGGGGGCCAGGGCGCGTACTGAGCGATATCCTCGGAATGGCAAGGCGAACGCGTCCGTTCCCTAGGCCACGACATGCCTTTGCGCACCCATCTCGCGACGCGATGAGGCGCAGGCGCTCTTGCTTCCCACGCGGGCGTCGCTTCCTCCCGGACACCCGCGGGGAGACACCCACCTGCTCGACCTACCGAGCGTACCCGTTTGCCCCAGTTCGCCCCGTCCGTTACACGTGGACTTCCCTCGCCCCGTTCCACTCCTCGAGGAAGCGCTCCACGAACTCTTCCATGAACCGGTGACGCTCCTGCGCGAGCGCGCGTCCCGTCGCGGTGTTCATCCGGTCCTTGAGAAGCAGGAGCTTCTCGTAAAAGTGATTGAGGCTGGTCCCCTTGGCGGCCTTGTAAGCCTCCGCGGTACCGTGCAGGACCGGCGGCACATCCGGGTCATACATCAGGCGGCCGGCATGTCCACCGTAGGCGAAACAACGGGCGATACCAATGGCACCGAGCGCATCAAGCCGGTCCGCGTCCTGGACACATTTCCCCTCCAGGGTTTTCATCTCGGCACGAACGCCAGCCCCCTTGAAGGAGATGGTCGCCACGATATCGACAACGTGGCGGATGACTTCCTCGGAAGCCCCTTCCTGCCTGAGCAACTGCTCCGCCTGACGCGGTCCGATGGCGTCATCGCCTCCATGGAACTTCCAGTCGGCGATATCGTGGACAAGTGCGGCCAATTCAACCACCTCTTGGTCTGCGCCCTCGTCATTGGCAATGCGCCCGGCAAGCTTCCAGACCCGGTTGATGTGGTGCCAGTCGTGGCCGGAGCTCTCCTCTGCGAACCTCGCGGCGATATGGGCCGCGACGCGGGAGACCAAGGTATTTTTCTCGTTTTCCATGCTGATGGTGCCTGTGGCTGAGCCGGCCACTGGTGTGACCGCTGCTCAGGTCGCCGACAACGGCGAGCTGAAGGGATTGATGTTGCGCACGCCGGTGGACTCGAAATCTTCCGTGTTGCGCGTGACCACCGTCAGGTCGTAGATGAGGGCGATGGCGGCAATCTGCTTGTCGACGGGATGCTGGGCGCCCGGCGACATGAGCTTTCCCCACACCTGCGCGCAGTCGAGGTCGAAGCCCAGAATTCGGTCCGAGTAGTCGGAAACCACCGAATCCAGCCAGGTCTCGAGGCGGCGTGCCTGCTCGCGGTCACCTCGGTTTCGGACAGTCTCGACGCCGCGACGAATCTCGCCGATGGTCTGCACCGATAGATAGATGTCCTCCACCGCGAGAGTGGCAAAAAAGGCGGTCACACCCGGATTGGCCCGCCCGCCTTTGCGCAGCTCGCTGATGACGTTGGTGTCGAGCAGGTACATCAGCCCTGCCTGAAGTTGAAGTCTTCGTCGGTGCCCACATCCGGCATGTCGGCCAGGACGTCCTTGAAGCTCCGCCGGCCCGGTCGCGAAAGGGCCACCCGCAAAATTTCGCGGTGCTCTGCTTCAGCGCTACGCCCGTGCCGCGCCGCCGCCTCCTTCAAGGCCTGCGCGACCTCGGGCTCAACGTTGCGTACAACAAGATTGGTCGCCATGGCGCTCTCCTGACGATTGCAATGCTTGCATTTTAGCGCCGAATGCAATCATTGCAATCACCACCGACGGCCCCGCTTTCCCGTCGAGGCCCTTCAAAAATCAAATGGCCTACAGCTAGGCGGGAACGAAAATGTAGGTCGCCGCGCGGATTCAGACTCAGTGCCGATACCAGGTGAACGGGAAGCTTGGCGGCTAGCGCAACCTCGACCGGTGACCCAAAGGGGAACGGAGACGACCAAAGCCTCAGCAATGGGACGATAAAAATTATTTGTTGCGTCGCATCAATACGTGGGCGTATCGTTCACCTGTCTCCTCCACCCTCCTCCTTGGTGTGGATTTAAGCCCGGGCCCCGTTGCTCGGGCTTTTTCTTTTCAGGCTCTGAAGCGACTCGAGAAGTCGTGCAGAGGCGCCGGCCAACGCCGGCCAACACATGTCGGCGCTGTCGGTGCGCCCGACGCGGCTCCTCGAGCCCGTCCTCCACCGCCCCCCTGACTCTCAATCCTCCGTGAAATGCACAACAGCGAGAACGGGACATAGTCCCTCACCCTAGTCGCGGTGGTCGGCGAGTTAGACCATCACGCCTACGACCTCGAGGAGCACGTCCCATGTCGAGAACGCTGACACGCGAAGAGCTGTACGAATTGGTATGGAGCAAGCCAAAGACCGCTGTGGCCAAGGAGTTCGGGCTGTCCGACGTCGCGCTCGGAAAAGCCTGCGCAGCTGCCCGCGTCCCGGTTCCACCTCGCGGTTACTGGGCGGCACATGCCGTGGGCAAGCCAGTGCACCGGATTCCTTTGCCCCGCCGAGGACTCGGAGAGTCCGGCACCCGGCATCTTCCGCCACATCACCGCAGTGATGGACAGCCGCCGCACCTGACACCAACTTCACCTGGAAAGTAGAACGGGACCGTGAGGTCCCGTTTTTTTGACGCTTGCTGAGGCCGCGGTCACAGACCGCGGAAGCAAATTAGCCAGACTACTATGCCGCACCCGATAGACCAAAATATGGCCAATCGTCAAATAAAGCATAAATTGGCTTGGTGGCCACTTTATGCTTAACGGCACATTTCTCCGGAACATCCCGGACTTGTTCTTGGTGGTGCTGGGGCGATCAGTAACTAACCCCGTATGAAACCGCAATCGTAGTCGCGGGTGGCTTTAAGTACAAGTGCAGTTCGCGCTATTGACGCGGCATCGGAGATGCATCACGCCTACGCCACTCCCGACAGTGGCCACGGGAGGCGAGCGCGGCCATGAGCGGTGCTGTATTGCGTTCCGGCCAGTCGTCGAACACGTTCACAACGAGCGCCGACGAGGAATGGAGCGCCTTCAACTCATAGTTCAGCGTACCCAGCGACGGGCATCCTTCAGGAGCAACAGCAGTTGCTGCTCACGCAGCGGCGAGGCGATGAACCCGAACCGGGTGTAGAACCGCGCCGCGTCTTCATCGATGGGGTGGGTCAGCATCGCCCGGATGCCGGCTTGCTCGGCAATCAGCATCGTGCGTCGGATCGCATCCTGCAGCAGACCGAAGCCTATGCCTCGCCCCTGATCTTGCGCCGAAACCGCCAGCCGCGCCAGGATCACCACCGGCAACGGGTACTGCGCCATCCCTTTTCGGATGCGCTCCGGCGCGTCCAGCGTATCGATCTGGCCGACGGTTAAACTGAAATAGCCTGCTACCCGGTCATCATCGGCCACGACGAAGGTCTTGGCTGAGCCGCTGCCCTGGGCCTGCCGGGCGTGACGCAGCAGCCAGTCGTTCAAGGCCAGTTTGCCACAGTCGAATCCGTCCAGCCGATGTTGAATGCTCAGGGGTTCAGGTCCGCGCAATGTCACTTCGCATCCCAAGGCGCCTTGCGCGAAAACAGATCACGCAAGCCTTCATTGGGCTGCTCCGGTTGTTCCAGCAAATCCATCAGGGCTTGGTACTGACTACCGAAGACCATGAACAGGCGCTGGTCCAGCAAAGTCTGCTCGGCGGCCAAGCAGGCGCTGTCCAGGATGAAGTCGGTCAGGGATTTATGCGCCACCTCGGCGGCGCGGCGCAACACCACTTCCTGTTCGTGAGTGGCGCGTAGCCCCAAGCGGGCAGACCGGGCGGAAGGAGAGGATGCGATAGCAGCCATCACGGCACCTCGTTTGTCAGATCAACTGACTCAATGTTAGTACAAACGACGCACATCGTCTAGTTCTGGCGGGCGACCGGTTGCCTTAGTTGACGATGAACCGGCGTACGTGGCGCCGACAGATGGCGAAAATGGAGCGCGAAATGGGAAACCTGCAAGGGCAACTGAAGCTGGTCGAGAAGTCGTACGGGCAGGACGTGCTGCTGCTCGTGCTGGCGCGGGGCTACCTCGGCAAGTTGATCGACAACAAGGCGGTGTTCCGCTTTCTGTCCCAGCGCCAGCCCGACGTGCTGGCCGAATTCGAGAACATCGTCCAGACGGTAACACTGGACGGAAAATGAATGCGCCGAGTTGCCGATGCCAGTACACCATCGCACGCAGCGTCGCCGCCTGACGATGAGCACGACGAAGCGGCGATGGCCGCACACCGCAACGCGCCGCAGCCCGATCCCGCCTGCCTCTACGGCCTGATCGGCGACGTCGCCCGCGCGGGCAGCGACGGCACGGAAACCAACGCCTACGCCATCGCCACAAACTTCATGGCGTATTTGTCCTGCGCCGTCGGGCGTGGCGTGTACCTGCCCATCGGCAACACGCGGCACCACGCGCGGTTGTTCTACCTGCACATCGGGCGTTCTGGCCGTGGCCGCAAGGGCGACGCGGTGTCGCTGGTGCTGCGCATCGACGCGGCTTTGCGGGCAATCGATGATGCCTTCGCGCCTCAGGTTCACCGAGGCGGGCTGTCCACGCGCGAAGGTCTGGCGGCGCTGATCCACGGCGGCTATCGGCAAGGGCGGCAGGACGTGCCGGCCATCGAGGACAAGCGGCTGTGGGTGGTCGAATCCGAATTCGCCAACGTACTGCATCAGGGACGGCGCGATGGCAACACACTGTCGGCGGCGTTGCGCGACTGTTGGGATGGCGTCGATCTCAAGCCAGCCACCAAGTCGAATCGGCTCTACGCCAGCGATCCGCACGTCTGCTTGAGTGGCGCGATCTCGCCGGGTGAACTGACCGGCCTGATGAGCGCCCGCGAACTCACCAACGGCTTCGCCAATCGCTTCCTCATGATCTGGGCCGAGCGCACGCGGATGCTACCGTTCCCGAGGGAAACGCCGCAGGCGGTGGTCGAGCATCTGGCGCGCCGAACGCTGGAAGTTCTGACCTTCGTCCACGCCGACCGACACGACGAGTGCGAACACCTGCGGATGGAACTGTCGCCGCAGGCGCAGTGGCGCTACGCGCAGCTCTACCGGGGCGAACTGCACGATGGCATCGACGATGGTGCGATTGGGGCGTTGCTGGAGCGCCGCGCACCGATGCTGCTCCGGCTGGCCATGCTGATGGCCCTGACCGATCTACAAACCCGCATCGACGCCCAGCACATCGACGCCGCGATGGCGTGGATTCGGCACGCCACGGCGTCCGTGCGCTTCGTGTTCGTCAGCGCCGCCGAGGAGGTGAAGCTGGCGCAGGTGTTGGAACTGTCGAACCGCGTACTGGCGTTCCTGCGCGAGCGCGGCCAGGCCACGCGCAGCCAGATCAGCGCTGAATGCTTTCGGGGCAAGGTGTCGAAGACGCGGATCGACGCCAGCCTGGAGCACCTGCTGGCCAGCACGCCGCCGAAGATCACCGTGCAGTGGGTCGAGCGCGCCGACGGAGCTCCGGGCGCGCCGCTGCGGGTGTACCGGCTGGCGGCGGGGTAGCGCGGGGATTTTTCGCTGATTTCGCCGAGGCGGATCGGCCGCAAGTGCTTGTCACGGCACTAATTTCGGCGATTTCGCTAATTTCGCAGGTGCTTTCGTCGATTGCTCTACCATCTGAAATCAGCAGGGTCGCCCAAAGCATGCGGTGCGATTCGCACCTACAGATTCGGAGGCAGGCCAGATGCAGCAGTTGCGATGCTACGGCGATGACAGAAACAAAGGGTTCTGCGTGCATTGCGGCGGGCCAAGCGAAACCGTCGATCATGTCCCGTCGAAAGTTTTTTTGGACGAGCCGTATCCGGAGAATCTCATGGCGGCGTCAGCGTGCCGCAAATGCAACAACGGCCTTTCACTCGACGAAGAATATCTGGCCTGCCTGCTCGAATGCGTCATCGCCGGAGATACCGAGCCCGAAAAGCTGCACAGGGCCAAGATCACCCGTATCTTGCGGGACAATTCCTCGCTCTCGGCCCGATTGCAACGGGCGCGAACGGATGGCGCAGAAGGCCCTGTCTGGGCACCCGAAAACGATCGCGTGAATCGCGTCGTCCTCAAACTGGCTCGCTGCCATGCAGCGTTCGAACTTAACGAACCACAACTCCAAGAGCCATCACATCTCGGATTCAAGCCGCTGCCGCTCATGACGGAAGACGAGCGCGAAACCTTCGAACGTGATCAAGACGCGTTCGATGTCTGGCCCGAAGTCGGAAGTCGGGCGATGCAGAAAGTGCTCGTGGCGGGCACCGATGCTTTCGTCGAGGGCTGGCTGGCCGTACAAGAGGGAAACTATCGCTTTCGTATCAGCCAAGCCAACGGGCTGACCGTGAAGATCGTGCTTCGGGAATATCTCGGCTGTGAAATCGTCTGGGAGTGACCCGGCAGGCAACGTTCGTCGTGGCGGATAGGTTGCGAAGTGACAGGTCAGACGGATGAAACCGTCTTCGTGTCGACCAATGCTTGCAAATGATCGTGCAGCAACCTCGGGATTTGCCCGCCTGCGAGGAGCACACCGGCTTCCATGTTCTGTTCCATCGCGTGGCCGGTCAGGTTTGCGCTGGTGATGAAGCACACATCACCGTCCGCGACAGCGACCTTGGCGTGAACCCGCCCATCCGCGAACGGGGCAGTTCGTTCGCGCCAAGCGTAGAGCTTCGCGGAGGGAACCAGCGTCCGCATCTTGCCGATCACGTCGAACGAGATGCTGCCTCCGTGATCCTGCGACGATTCGAGCAGCATGGAGATGCTCACACCGCGTGCGCTGGCGTCGTTAAACGCCTTCACGATGGTCGAGACGTCGTAGGCCACGAAGCTGGTGACGAACAGGATTTGCTTGGCCGCGCCGATGACTTGCAATAGCGCCTGCTCCGTTCGACGGGCAGAGACGAAGGGCGTCGTCGGCCCCGTCCACCACGAGTTCGGTGGACTGGTGCCTCGATACGTTCTCGAAGGCATGGCCTGCTGCGAGCAGCATCGAGGCCAACTCGTCGGAACCGACCGACGTGGACCGCCACGCATCGACGAGCCGATCGACGACGGCTCTTGCTGTGGCCGTGCCGACGACATCCGACAGGGAGGCGTTCGCCTTCACGTCCTCGATCTTCCGAACTCTTCCCGCCAGCGCCCGAACCTTCTCCGGCGAAACGAGACAGACCACGGCTGTGACGGCTTCCAGCAGTCTTTCCATGTCACAGCCCCGCGAAGCACGCGGCATTCCCTCGGTCGAGGGTCTGCACCAGCAATCGAAGAAGACCCTTGGGCAAGTCATGGGAGAGCTAACCGAAAACGTCCTTATGCCGAATTCACCCGCTGCGGATGAAGTCGGGGAAGACGATGACCCTGGCGACTTCGATGAAATTCGTTTCCGGACCCGATTCAATATCGAGGTTCCCGTCGAACATCATGAGGACACATTGGTCGCCCTTCGTGCACTGGTCGACCTGCGCAATGAACTCGTTCATCACTTTCTCGAGAAGCACGACATCTGGACGGAGAGCGGATGCGTGGAGGCCCAAGCGTATCTAGATGCCTGCTATGAGCAGGTTGATGAGCGCTATATGGAACTACATGCCTGGGCGAAGAGCAGCGTGGAAGCGCGCGAGTACATGGCGAGCTTGATGCAGACGCCGGAGTTCATGGATTTTATCCTCCATGGCATCCTGCCCGCGGGCGCCGGAGTCGAATGGGAATGCAGCACCATCGTCAAATTGCTTCGTAAAGCCGAGACTGCCCTCGCACAGGACAACTGGACGTCATTAAGTGACGCCATCGCGTCCATTCAGAAGGAGCATCCCGAACACACGCCTCGGCGCTACGGCTGCAGCAGTTGGCGTCAGGTGCTGCACGAATCGCGGCAGTTCCTTGTGCGCAAGGAGCGGACGGACCCAAACCGCTCGACGAAAATCTGGTATCGGTCCGAGGACAAATAACAGACGCGAGGCTACTGCTGTCACTTTGGGAGAGGTGTCACCGAAGCGACCGTAAAAAGTCGGCCACCACCCGCTCGGCCGAGAGCTCCTATACTCGACGTCGCATGGGCGATGACACGATTCGTGGAGTCACTGCCCCTGCTGCCCGGAGCGCTGTTCATGAACGACACCACCGACCGTCCCATCGACCGCGAGACTCTCTACGGCGAGGTTTGGGCGGAGCCCGTCAGCGTTGTCGCACCGCGGTACGGGCTGTCCGATGTCGGACTTGCCAAAATTTGCCGCTCGCTCGCGATACCGTTGCCGAGCCGTGGCTACTGGGCCAAGGTGAAGGCCGGCAAGGTCATGAAACGCGCGCCACTTCCGCCCCTCACCAAATCTACGCGTGCTCCCCTCCGCCTGAAAAAGCTTTCATCCGGAGAGCAGGCCGCACGGGAAGCAACTCGACGCATCGCGATTGACGCTCGCAAGGGCCTCACCGAGGTAACTGTGCCCGACGACCCTGGCCCGCCCCATCCGCTGGTCAATGCCGCCTCCAAGCGTCTGCGACGGCGTGACGGTTGGCCGGAAGGCTCGCTGGTGCGCTCCGCGCCGAAGGAAGTGCTGAACGTCGCTGTCACGCGGGATGCCCTGGACAGGGCTCTACAACTCGCAGACCGGTTGTTGAAAGCGCTGGCAACCCACGCCTTCGATGTCGAAATCGACAGCGGTCGCGGCGTGACGCTCCTGAAGTCCCGGGAAACCGGCACGAAGATGGAGCTTTCGCTGACCGAACACGTCCGACGTACCCGACACGAGATTACGTCCGCAGAAGAACGTGCGAGAAAGCGCTACCACGACCGCTCCCTCTGGAATAGCGCCGTCCCTTTCCCCCACGTCCCGCAGTATGACTACCATCCAACCGGAAAACTGACCCTCCAGGTCGGCCGCTGGCCGTCAAGGACGTGGAACGACACCCCCAGAACACAGCTCGAGAACCGGCTCGAGGAGATAATCGCCGGCATCCTCGTCCTTGCGAGCGAAACTCACGCCAGGGAGCTCGAACAAGCACGCCAAGCCGAGGAGCGGCGGCGGGCCATTGAGCGCTACGAGTTCCTGACACGCCGCCGAGCCGATGAAACGGAACGCTTCAAGCAGCTCGAGGCGGAAGCGACCAACCTGGAACGGGCGTTAAGACTTCGGGCATACGCCGATGCGGTCGAACACCGTGAGCGAACCGAAGGCGGCCTCACGGCGGAGTTGGACGACTGGCTTCACTGGGCGCGCGCCAAGGCTGACTGGCTCGACCCGCTCATTCAGGTTTCCGACCCGATTCTCGATGCGCCGGAACCGAAGCGCCCAGGATACTGGTGAGCGTGCGGCCCTGCCTCTCAGTTCGTCGACAAGGGCGAGCTGAACGGATTGATGCTGCGCACCCCGGTCGACTTGAAATCTTCCGTGTTGCGCGTAACGACCATCAGGTCGTAGATGAGGGCGATGGCGGCAATCTGCTTGTCGATGGGGTGTTGGGGGCTCGGTGACATGAGCTTGCCCCAAACCTGTGCGCAGTCGAGGTCGAAGCCCAGAATCCGGTCCGAGTAGTCGGCGACCACATTATCGAGCCAAGCTTCGAGCCGCTCGGCTTGCGCCCGGTCCCCGCGGCCGCGGATGTTCTCGAGTCTTCGACGAATCTCGCCGATGGTCTGAACCGACAGACAGGTGTCGTGGACAGGTCCGCTCGCGCCGGCTCTCGCAGTACCCGCAGCATCGGCGATATAGCGCGCATCGCAAAGTTATGCTCGTTAGTTCGCGGTTTAAAGACACTGTGCTCGAAATAACGAGCACTACCTTGACAAGTCGCCGCTCGACCGTCACATTGTTCGTAATTTCGAGCACAAGGTTGTAGAGCCTCGTTTTTACGAACATGAAAGTCAGCCAGTCCGCCACCCTTTCACCCTATCAGCTGGAGCAGAGCGCGCAGCTCGGCCACCGTTTGGCACGACTACGCCTCGCCCGCCGCATGAAGCAGACCGATGCTGCCCTGCGCGCGGGATTGTCGCGCAACACCGCCTATCGGCTCGAGCGGGGCGACCCTGGACTTGCCATCGGCCAAGTGCTGCGTTACCTCGACGCAATTGCCCCGGGCAGCACCCTGCTGGACCTCCTCTCTGAGTCAGACCCTGCGCTGACCGCCCTCAAGGCACGCGAGCAATCCAAGCGCGTGCGGGACTTGACCGTCGCCGAGCGTGACGAACTGGACTTCTGATACCGATGACGGCTAAAGAGACCAAGCTGATGGTCTTCGCGCACCTGGGCACAACTTGGGCGCCTTGTGGCCAACTCGCACTCACAGAGGAAGGCGACCGCCTGCTGGCGTCGAGCTTCGCGTATGGCCTGAACTACATCAACCGCAGCGATGCGCTCGAGGTGGACCCGGTGAGTTTGGGCCTCTCCGACCCGAAAACGGTGCGCGCCAAGCGGCTCCTGCCGGCGAACCAACTCCCGTTCTTCGGTGGCATCCGGGATGCTGCCCCCGATGCTTGGGGACGCCGGGTCATCGAGGCCAAGCTGAAGGTGCCCGCCAATAGTCTCCCGGAATCTCTGTACCTCCTGCACGCCGGCAGCGAGCGCGTCGGGGCGCTGGATATCCGCAGCAGCATCCACGATGGCCCCTCTCCCGGCGCGAGTGGGTGGCACACGCTGGAGCACTTGGTGGAAGCCGCCGAACGCATCGACGAGGGTCAGCCCGTCCCTGCACATCTGGAGGGCATCTTCGTTGACGGCACCGCCTTGGGCGGCGCGCGTCCCAAGGCGTCGGTACGCGACGAAGCCGGCGTACTCTGGCTGGCCAAATTCGCGAGTCGGCACGACGCGTTCGACGTGCCCGGCATCGAGTGCGCAGCGCTCGAACTAGCCCGTCATGCTGGACTGACTGTTCCCCCTGTACGCACCCTCCTGCTGGGCAATCGGCGCGTCATGCTCATCCGGCGATTCGACCGCTACTGGGCCGCACCCGGCGCCGTGGTCGACCCGAGCGCAGAACTGCTTTTCTCAGGCGCGGGCCACGGCTGCGCAGAGCACCGAATGGGTTTCGTCAGTGGGCTGACGCTAGTGGCCTGCGACGAGACCGAGTCATACACCAAGTCTTACGCGGACCTCGCCGAGGCCATACGACGGTACTGCCACCCGGCGGTCATTCGCCGGGACAACGAAGAGCTGTTCAAGCGCATGGTCTTCAACATTTTCGTGAGCAACGACGACGACCACCTTCGGAATCACGGTTTTGTCCGGGACCCCCGGTTGCCCGGCTGGCGATTGAGTCCCCTCTACGATGTGCTGCCACGACCCAGCCTTGCGACCGAGCGCTTCCTGCACTTGGGCATCGGGCCGCAAGGCCGACTGGCGACCCTCGACAATGCACTCGCCGCGCATGACAGGTTCACGCTTTCACGGGTAACGGCAAGTCGGTTGATGGGGGAGGTCTGGCGCGTGGTGCGTCAGTGGCGCGTCTACTTCAGCGACGCTGGCGTACCCGCTGCGGAGCAGGACAAGATTGCCCCAGCGTTTCGACACATCGACGACATCTCTACGGCCGAACTGCGCAAGTCGGTTCCGTAATACCTGCGGTAGCTGGCCACACGCAAAATTTCGCGGTGCTCTGGCCGACCCGTGCAAAAAATCCCGAACTGTGAGCTCGGGGCAACGTCCCCCGGTTGTCCCATAGAGGCAGGTTCGGTTCGATGGCGCCATCCACACGCCCTCGGTCTCGAGCCCATCAGGACGCAATTCGGTACCCCATCGCCCTGTACCCGCGCTGGCGCTTGTCCCACATCCGCAACAGAGCCGGATGGGCGATATCGACGATATCGATGATACGGACGTCCGTCTTGCCCTCGTGCTCCCGATGTAGCCGACCGGCGTACTGCTGAAGCGTCCCCTTCCAGGAAATGGGCATCGCCAGCAGCAGGGTGTCAAGGGGCGGGTGGTCGAAGCCTTCTCCCACCAGCTTCCCTGTGGCAAGCAGAATCCGTGGAGTCTCCGCAGGAAGCGCTTCGAGTGCGGACATCACTGTGGCGCGCTGCTTTCGCGACATCCTTCCATGCAGCATGAAGAGTGCGGGTGCGACCTCGGACAAGCCATCGTATATTGCTTGAATGTGGTCGGTGCGCTCAGTCAGAATCAGCACCTTCCTGCCCTGTTCGAACGCTTGGCGCGCCTCGTCGACAATGATTGCGGTGCGCCGAGGGTCGTTCGCCAGGCACCGGAACACGTCCTGAATACCCGCTTCATCGGGAAGTTCGAGGAAACCCGACAACATCTTGGGGATGACCTGGAGGTCCCTCGGGGCACCTTCGGGCGTGGCGGCGATGTAACGGATGGGGCCGCACTGCATGAAGATGATGACACCGATGTCACCCTTCCTGGTCGCCAGAAATGCGTCCAGCCGGGCCTGCCACTGCTTCAGAAGCTCTGTGCGATGCACCAGAATCAACGTATTAACGCCGCGACGGGCAATCATCGCGGCCGCCGTCACCGTCTTGCCAAACGCCGTCGGCGCGCAGAGCACACCTGTGTCGTGATGCAGCATCGCCGCAACCGCCGCCTCCTGGTCGATGCGCAAAATGCCCGTAAAGGAAATGTCGATGGGGGTCCCAAGATAGCGCTCGTCATGAAGCTCCAAACGGACGCCGTTTTCCTTCAGCAGCTCGCTCACCGCATCGAGGCAGCCACGCGGCAGGCCGATATGGCGCCGAAAATTCTCCGCACACCCGATGACCCGCGCGATATTCCACACCGAGAAGCGCATGGCCTGTGCCTGATAGAAGGCCGGGTTCGGAAAGGCCGCGAGTCGAATCAGCCGATTAGCCAGCGGCTGGGGGAGTGCCGCCTTCTCGAGGTAGATGAGGTTCGCCAGCGTCACCTCCAGCGATTCAGGAAGGGGACCGGCAACGGTCCGCGCGCTCGGCGCAGGCTTCTGCCACGGCTTGGCGTTGGCTTCTTCATCGACGAAGGTGACGTCAAGCGGATGGACGCCGTCCGTCGCCCTAAGGATGGTTGCCTCGATGTCCTCCGGGGCCATCCGCGCAAGCGTCGCGAGGTACGCCCACTGCTCCGGATAGGGTCGCAGTTCTTCATCGACAAAAACCGTGCAGCCACGCTCCCGCGCCTTCTTCTGTAGCGGTAGCGCAATCAGGTTGCCAAGGCCACCTTTCGGCAACGTATCCTGATTCGGAAACAGCCGGTCGTAGGAGGCGAGCCGCAGTTGCCGCGTCGAAGCACACGTGTGACTGATGAGCGCCGTGCCCAGCCGGCGCGCATCCCTCGCGGGTACACGCGCACGGAAGAGAATCCAGACGTGCGCCCCTTGTCCCGAGCGCGAGATTTCCAGCGCCGCCGGGACACCCAGTTCGCGACAGGAGCGAACGAACGCCTTCGCATCGTCCTGCCAATCAGCTTCATCGAAATCGACCGCGAGGAAGTTGCAGGTGTCGTCGCCGAGCAGAGGGTAGACACCCAGCGTACGTCTGCCGGCCAGATGCTCGTAGATGACTTTGTCCGTGACCGGGAGCAACTGGCGATGGGCACAGTCACCGCACTTCATTGCGGGCTTCTGGCAGACCCCCGGTCTTCGGTCGTTCGCGCACGCTGGCGAGTACCCCGACTTGCCGGACGAGGCACTTTCCCATCGGACGGGGAAAACATCGGTTCGCCCCTGGAAAAGGCGGCGGAACAGTGCCAGCTTTTCCTCCGCCGACGTCGGTGTCCCGTCGCGCACCGATTCCGCCGACGCATCAGCCCTAGGCGCCCGCCACTCGATGCCATGCGCCTTAAGCAACGCTACCAGCCGAGCGTTTTCCGCCTGTAGCGCAATCAGGGCGTCGGTGAGCTTGGCGTCGTTCATAGCACTCAAGTTTAAGCGCCTCTTGACGCTCCCGCACGAGGGGCGTGAGGAGGTCCGCGAATAACGATGAGCTCCCGCCACGCACCGTCCTCGCCGAGGAGAACGAGCCGCTCACGTGACCCGCCGTAACATGGGCCTTCCGCCGTTGTCGGCCGCATCGCCACGCCGCTGGCTCACTTCAACTTCATCGACCGCGTCCGATAGCGTACCCGCCGCCATTTCCCAACTCGCTCCGTAACGCCGGCTTACGTTAAGCAGTACCAGAACGATTGCCCCCTGCAGCCATTTCATCACCTGTCCCCCTATGCTGCACACGGTGAAGGCATGCTCCTGCGGCGATTTCCGGATGAGCGGAACGTGGGTTTCCTTCAGCACGAAATGCCTGTTAACCACTCGCGGGAACGAAAATGTAGCCGCACTCCCCATCCCCATAGGCCTTGCTTCGACCAGCGAGCACATACTGGGCCGTCAGCGCGCACAGGGCGGCATCGACCGCATCGATGGATTTCAGGGGCGTCGGGTCAATGCCCGCATCCTGCAGCAGTTGTCGGCGCTGCACGCGCTTGCGCTTCGCCGAGGCCTCGGCGGTGCCGAGCATGGCGCATGTGACGGCATGCGGGAACGTCTCGAAGCAGACCATCCCGCCGGCGTAGCGAACGTCATTCAACAGTGGGTGCGTGGCGCCCAAGGCCTGAAAGACGCGCTCGCCGCAGAACATCCAGCCGTAGAACCCGGATGCGTTTGCCGCAGCGCGTTCTCGCGTCGGGGTCGGGGTCGGGGTCGGGAAGGAGAATATCCGCTCCTTGGCGAGCGCCCTTTCCGCCAGCCGGCCCGACTGCGGCTGCGCCCATCGGCAGGGCGAGTCGATGCCGACTGCTACCGCACCAAGCTCCTCGCACGTGCGCGCCAGATGTTCCGGGTCGCCGCTACGGATGTTGCAGAGAATATCGTTGCCGCGCACGACGACCAGGTGGCAACCCTTCCGCGCACCGCCGATGTCGATGCCGGCCACCGTCAGCGGGCTATCGAGCACGAAGCGGGGAGACGTCAGCGCCGCGCGCAATCTGCCAGCCGCCGGAGGATGCTCAGTTCGGTGCGTGCTGCGTCACGCATGGCAAGCCTCGCTGCGGCCAATTCATCGTCAGTCAGCGCACCGACCTCCGGCGCCGGCAACTCCATTGTTGCGACGGCGTAGTCGAGCCACGTTTGATAACCAGCGGGCATCGCCGGCACGCCGGAGGGAGCGTCGATGATTACGGCGTGCTTCAGCAGGCACTCGAGCACGGTTTCATCGCTCCCCTCCGACATCGAAAGCCAGGTCGCGCACAGGCCATCTGAGTAGCGAGCCCAAAGCTGTGCCGCCACTTCCGGGGAAACCTCGAATCCTGCGTTCGCCGCGGTCGCCACCAGGCGTGCGATATCGTCCGGGAACTTGGCCGCGAAGTCCGGCGCAACCTGTTCGGGTAACGGAGCGACCTGTAGCTTTTTCATCCGACTCCCGTCCACATCTGCTGATAGCGGCGCCCGGCGTTCATTCTAGGGCGGCATGACCAATCAATTCAGGAACGGTGGCCACCGAAGGTCCAATGCGCCGCGCCAGCCACCCGAACGAAGTTGCCTGACGCTTGTGCGATACATTCCCATCATAGACATTATCCATCGGGCGGGCGCGATGACAGCCGGCTCCGCTAACATCCCCAACACCGCCCGACGACCGCTCGCTCCGCCCCCAATGACCGACGAAGGACTCCGTCAACGCATGGACCGGACCGCGCAGTTCCAGGTAGCGGACAGCATATCTTGGCCAATCGGTACGAAATAATGCAACTAATCGCCAAGAAGTAATCCCTGCGGCAAGGACATTTCTAAGCTTCGCGACGAACACGGACGCGTTGCGGTGAGCAAGATGGCCCAAGATTGCCCCCGCATTACCGCAATCCATTGTGAAAACTCCTCCAATCCCATGCGTAGTAACACGGCCCCTCGCCCGCGATCACAGGGCGGCAGGAATGGTACATGTTCCGCCCGAAAGCCGTCCGCGCCGGCTCGGGGATTTCGGCACCCTGCACATAGGGCGTCCCGTCGTCAGTCCGGATAGGGACATCGAACGGTTTCGGCCACGGCGGAAGAACGGCGGCCGACCAAGTCACCATGCACTGCGCGGCAAGGGCAATGCGCCACCAGTCGGACGAAGGGTCGAGCCCGCCCTCGCAGCAGACCTGCCCGCCGTACTCATCTGAAGCCTCAACACTGATGCGTCCGTCCTGAACCGCCGCGCCCCACTCTGCGATGAGCCGCGGTGCCTCGACCCCACGAGGCACAAGCTGCGTCGCACATCTAAACGTGCCTTGCGTGAAATTGGCCGCGTCCGGCGAAAAACTCGGCCACAGGGCTGCCATCGCCCGCGCGACCTCGATTCCCCATGCGAGCCGAAGCTGAATCATCAGCCATCGATTCTGTGTGTCTGAGCGAATCTGACGCGGCACGACGCCAAGGTACGCTGTCCGATCAGGAGCCGCCACCAAGAGCTCCAATTCGAGCCACTAAGTCAGAAAACAGGCCATAATGGTCCAAATCTGAGCCTTTAAGGCAAACCGTTTCCAGAACCGAGGAGTCCCATGTCTTCCCCTCTGCAAACCCCGGAGGAAATCGAGAACCAAATCGGTGAAGACCTGCGCACCCGCCGACTGCAAAGGAACCTGACGCAGGCGACGCTCGCCGAACGCGCGGGCGTGAGCGTCAATGCGCTCAAACGGCTCGAATCCGGCCAAGGGTCGTCCTTAAGAACGCTCATCTGTGTCGTTCGCGCACTCGACCGCGCAGATTGGTTCCGCACGATCGCGCCTGTTGCCACCATCAACCCGCTCACCCTGGTCCGCGGGAGCCCGGTACGCCAGCGGGCAAGCCGACAAAGGCAACGTCCAAGTGGGGGGATGGGTGGCGGAGAGAAGGCGTGATGTCCAATCGACACAGACTCACGTGCTACGCTTGATCATGGGTTCAAGGGAGGCAACGGTGGCCCGCACAGTGAAATTTACGACGGTCGTGGACGGCGACCTGCTCGAGCGGGCGAAGGTCATCGCTGCCCAGGCCGATACCTCAATCAATGCCCGGTTCAACGCCGAACTCCGCTGCCTGGTCGAAACTTTCGAGGCTGCGGAAGCGTCGGGCAATCAGAATCTCCGAATCCTGCTCGATTTCTCCCTAGGGCGGATGGAAAGCCAGGCAGCCATGGAGGGGCTGGGCATCGAAAGCGAGGAAGGCCTCTTCCTACTCATGGCGCAGGCGCGGCTCCCGGATGCCGTAATTCAGGGGATGGTCGACCGCCTCGACTCGCTACCGTCCTGAAGGGGGCGCTCGTTGCGATCGCCGCCCAACATTATTCTGCCGCCTGACGCCGGCCCCCTCATCATGCTTGCCGATGCCCTTGAGCGGCTATTCCAGGCAAGCCGACGTCTCAGACGACGCTGGCCCTTCTCCAAGGTGTCCTAGCAGATCGCCACATACACACGAACAAAAAAATCGTCGGACGAGTTGATGGTCGTTGCAACGAGCGTGTCCTCGACAGTCGTATTCGAGCCCGGCTTGACCTTGCGTTTGGAGCGACCACGGGTTGATCGAACACCGCCCATTTTCGACATTGCACGACGAACGACAGACAAATGTCGTCCCTCCCTTCGGACTGCACTTGCAGAAGGCACGATCCTGAAATCCGGTTCATCACCAGCGCGACGTGGTATCGCTATTTGCTTCGCGTGACCGGCCCGCAGCGGCTGAAACGTGGTCCGAAAACCGTCTGCGAGCACTCCGTCACTCCAGCTGGTGAGCTTCGACCAGCGCCATCGCCCCCGACAGAGTCCCCATCGAGACCTCCCGAGAGACGTTCCGAATGTCGCGCCAGCAATCAACACGCTTTCGGGATTCCGGCTAGCGCGCACACAAGGGTGCAGCGTTCGGCCGCTCGATCGACTCGAGCGACAGATCGATGTCCAACTCGGGCCAGTACAGGTGACCGGGGGTCGGTCGGACGACGCGGCCAATCAGTTCGCGTGGCACTGCACGGAACCACGGAAACTGGTCGTAGGGTAGATGAAGACGTTGGCCGTCCAGCACCAGCGAAATCCCCTGATCCGTAATGGCCGTCACCGCCACGCCGCCTGAATTCGCCGTCTCACCGCTCGTCATCGAGAGCCCTCCTTCGCGTCCGCCCGCGGTTCGCCAACACCCACCTACACCGGGAGGCCGTAGAACAGTTGCTTGAGAATCGTCTCGACCCTGCACAACCCGTCTTCCGACTCCAGCATGCTGCGGGGTGTTCGACCGCCCAACAGCGGATGTGGCATCGTCAGGAAGTTTTCCGCGAGCGCCCCGTCGTTCCAGACAAATCTCGCCAGCGCCTCAACTTCTTCCCGTCGGCTCACGGCCACGCTGCACGATGCGTCTTGGCATGGCGTCAAATCCGTCCTCCCGTCAGGCACGTCCTCGACCGTGGCGTACCGAAGCATCGTTTGCATAAGCGCGGCGTCCGACAGCCCGGCAACAGGCACCCAGTCTGGACACAGGGCCTCGCCGTACCGACGCCAGAGTGCCGCCGCGCTCTGCGGCGAAACGTGATAGCCGCCCGACGTGGCCACCGCCACGAGCCGCGCAACGTCCTCGGCGTGCTCCTCCCGCGGATCAGGATCGGGCTCGTCGGTGCGTAGCCCCACAACCAAACGTTTCATGTGTCGATGACCTCTTTGATCCCGGCCGCCCCGCTCATGCCCCTTCGATCGTCCGTCCGCCACGCGGTTCATCCCGGTAGCGCTCCCCCGGAGGAGGCCGGCCTTGCGGTCTCCATATGCCGTGCGTAATGTACGGTAACGGCCTTGCAGGTTAGGCGTGCCCCATACTCGTAGCGCTCCGGTAAACCAATTCACGTCCCCCCCACCTCTCCCGCCCCCTATGAC
>NZ_WTVS01000050.1 GCF_012911005.2 Aromatoleum toluolicum
TCGGCTGCGCCGGCGCCATTTGCGCTTGAGCACCCCTGCCATGAACGATCCCTCCATTGTTGACCCTGGAGGCAATTGTCCACGTCGATCACGTGCCCTGGAATAACGCCGGTCAGTTACCGCTTACTGCAGGCGGATGATGCTGTCGGGAAGCGTCGCGCGCAGCGCAGGTTTGCCCGCATGCACGATGCGGGCGGGGGCCTCCAGCGCGAACTGCAGCTTCACGTTGTCGAGGCGGGTCACGCAGACGAGCTGGGCGGCGCTCCCTGCCTTCGCGTTGCGTATCTCGTCGGGGCAGGCATCGACGATCACGGCGCCGTCGTCGGTCAGCGCGAGCGCCAGTGTGACGAAGGATTCCCCGCCGTCGATGAAGGCAGTCAGGAGCGGACGTTTATCGACCAGCATCCGGAGCAACTGGATGATTTCGAGCGGGTCGCGCACCGCATAGCGGGCGAGGGCGTCAGCATCCAGCGGTCGCTGCGGCGTCGTGGTTTCGGACGGTTCGGGCATCGGCAACGAGTCCGGGCAAAGCCGGATTTATAGCACGACTGCGAAACCGCAACGAATACCGTTTGGACTGAGCTTGTCGAAGCCCTGCGATTGCCCTGCGAAAGGCTCAGGGCGAACGGAGGTATTCGATTGCTGCCTCATCAGGGGCGAGCCGGTCCGCCCGGTGCTTGCGCCTGCGCGCCCGCGCTGCCCTGCTCGACGCGGTAGATCCACGCGAGCAGCTCCGCCACCGCGACGTACAGTTCGGGCGGGATACGCGCGTCAAGGTCGACCTGCATCAGAAGACCGACCAGTTCGGGGGATTCGTGCACGAACACCCCGGCTTCCCGCGCGCGCTCGATGATCTCGCGCGCGATCAGCCCGCGCCCCTTCGCGACGACGCGCGGCGCGGCGTCGCCCTTGCTGTAGGCGAGCGCGACGGCCTCGCCGCGCGGTGTCGGATCGTGTTCAGTGTTCGCCATCACGGCGCTCCGCGACGAAGCCCGTGAGCGGGACGTTGGCTGCTTCGAGGGCGCTGTCGAGCTCCGCCCGGGCGTTGGCGAGCGCCGCGACCGTCGCGTCGTCGTCGGCCATCAGGCGCAATGCGACGCCTGCGGGTGTCAGGATCAGCAGCGCCTCGACACCGCCGAGCCGCGGCAGGCTGAGCCGCAGGGTGGTCTTCCATTCCGTCGGCGGCTCGTCCGAACCCGGTTCGCGGTCGCGCTGCGGATCCTCGATCTCCCATTCCATCGCCTGTCCCGGCCAGACCTGTCCCTGCCAGACGTAGTTCTGTGTCGCCATCGCGTCGAGTTGCTGATAAACAACCGGGACGAGCCGCTCGGGAAGGGCGGTTGTGCGCATGCCCGGAGCCTGTGCCGGATTCGTGCCGCCTGCGGCGTCGGATTCGTTCGCTGCCACCGCCGTCGCGCCCGCCCCTTGTGCCGGCGCGTTCGCCGCCATCTCGGCGCCGGCCCGCAGCGGAACTGGCGAACGAGCGAGTGCGGCGGCATCGGCCGGGCCGGCAGGCTGGGCCGCCGTCCCCCCCAAATGCTCGCCCTGAGGTTCCTGCAACAGCGCCGAGGTCGCGAGCTTGCCGGAGAGCCATTGCAGCTGGTGGGATTCGTAGAACAGGCCGCTCTGGGACAGCGCCTGCTGCAGGGCCGGGGCGAGCGTCGCGGCGGCGTTGTTGGTCGGTGGCGCCGCAAGGATGGGTTTTCCGGCCGCCAGCGACGCAGGCTGCGGAGCGGGCTGCCCCGTGAGCAGGAATCCGATCAGCCGCCCCGCGGCGCTGAGCGTCGGGCGAGCGCCTTCATTGCCCGTGAGCATCGGCTCGGCGAGCTGGGCGAACACCGCCTTGGGCGTGCTTTGAGTGACGACCAGTTCCAGCGTGTCGCCGGTATTCGCCGAGTGGTTGAGCGCGAGCGTGTAATCACGTCCGCCGACGATGGCCTTGAAGGTGCCATCGGGCAGCCGGCGGTCGATCGTCGCGACGAAGCGCTCGCCGGGCAGAAGCTCGGGAAGGCGAGCCTGGATCTCGCGCACGCGCGACGTGCCGTTGATCGGCGGCTCGCTGTCGAAGAGGCTCGCCTCCGTGATCAGACGCAGGCGGGCGGCGAGATCGGAGGGGATCATCGTGTGCGCTCCTGTGTCGTCAGACCGTCCGGAGGCCGGTCAGATCCTCAGGGGCCGAAGGCGCCGTAGGCGGCGCGCACGGCACGGTCGCGTGCGGTGCCCGACAGCAGCTTACGCACGCTGGTGAGCCAGGGTTCGACGTGTTGGCGGATTTCGACGTCGTTCTCGAGCATGGCGGCGATCAGCTCCGCCTTGCGTGCCGCCTCCGCGGCGCCGAGGGGCTCCTGTGACGCACCCGCGGCGCGCAAGATTCCGTCGCGCGACGCGGCCATCTCGCGTTCCAGCTTCACGAGGCGATCCCAGTCGTTCGCCCGTGCCGCTTCGACCATCGCCGCCGACAGGGTACTCATCGATTCGTACAGGGCGAGCGACGACATGGTGGTCTCCTCAGGCAGCCGCAGTTGCCGCTGTGGTGCCGGGTGCGATGCCGGCCCAGGCTTCGCGTAGGCTTTCGAGCAGTCCGTGGATTTCGTCCAGGGCGGGACGGCTGTTGTGCAGGTTGGCGTAGACCAGTCGCTCGCTCATGTAGTCGTACAGGGCGGACAACCGCGCGGCGAGTTCGCCGCCTGCGTTCAGATCGAGGCTCGCCTTGAGTCCGTTGAGGATGATCTCGATTGCCTTGGAGATCGCCTGGCCCTTCGCCGGGATATCCTGATTTTCCATTGCCGCGGAGGCGGTGCCGATGGAGAGCAGCGCACCGTCGAAGAGCATCAGGATAAGCTTGTGCGGGTCGGCGGTGGTTACGCCGGTTTCGACGCCCACTTGAGCGTAAGCGGCGGCCCGATTGGGAAATGAACCGAACATGCGTACTCCTAATTACCCGCCCGTTTGCGGCAGATTTGCGAGTTGTTGGGTCAGAAAATTACTTGTTTGCGTCATGCTCGCCACCATCGAGTCCAGCGCCGTGAATTGGGCGAGAAAGCGTTTCTCAATCTGTTCGAGGCGGGCTGTTAACGCCTCGCGCTGTTTCCCGATCGCCTTGATGGAGGCGTTTATCCCATCGGTGCGGCCGGCGAGCATACCTCCGCCGCTGACATAATCTTCCAGCGTGGAAGATATCGTTTCCGCAAAACCGGTTATCCCACTGCTCCCGGCAAAAAATCCCGCAACATCCTTGCCAGCATCCTTGAGCGCGGCGTCTAGTTTGGCGCTGTCGATTGAAAGAGTCCCGTCGGCCTTGAAGGAGACGCCAATATCGGAAAGTCGGCTGACACCCGTGAACCCCGGCAAGGCACCGCCTATCAGGTTCCGCAGTTGCCCTTGAATGGAGCGCGCGGTCGAGTCGCCCGTAAGGGTCGAAGCTTTGCGGGTTTCCGGGTTGTATGCAGTCAGGTCCCTGATCGCCTTGTTGGCGTCATTGTAGGCCTTCACAAACGCCTCGATTCCGCTGCGGGCGTTGCTGGGGTCTTCGGCGACCGTCAGACTCCCGGCCGTCGCGGTCTCCTTGGTCAGGTTCAGCGTCACGCCTTCGATGGCGTCACTGATCGTATTGCTCGCACGCGTGATTGCGATCCCGTCGATCGTCAGCGTCGCGTTTTCGGCTGGCTGGATCTCGTAAAGACTGGATTCGATGCCCAGTCCGGTAGCAGTGAACGCGTTGGATGTTCCGGTGTTCTTGCCAGCTAGTACGAGTTGCTTCGCGGTTCCATTGTCGATGACATTGGCTGCAACACCAAGATCGGCACCATTGATGGCGTCGCGCAATTGCTCAATCGAACCGCCGGCAAATTCAAGCGTTTTCGTCTGGCCGCCCGTCGTGACTGACAGCGTGCCGCTACCGGGCACAAAGGTCACGTCCTTGTTCGTTGCAGCGCGCTGGACGGTGGCGAGATTCGTCACTTGAACCGAGTAATTACCTGCGGCAGCAGAAGTGGTCGACGTGGCGGTAAAGCCGGCATCGGTGCCGACGGTAACCTTCGTCGCGGAAAATCTTGCAGAATCCTTAAGGCCGCCTGTCGCGCTTTGCAGGGCGGAAAGGACACTCTTGAGCTGGCCGAAGGCCGACAGCTTGGCCTGATAGCTTGCCTCCTTGGTTGCGAGCGCCGTCAGCGGACGCTGCTCGAGAGACATCAATTGGCTCACCAGTCCGTTGATGTCCAGTCCAGATCCAATCCCACTTGCGGTGAGCGCCATGTCCGTCTCCTTCAGGCCTCTTGTCTGACCAGCAATCCCCGCAGTTTATCGAGCGCTTTGGCGATTGCGAGCACTTCTTCCGACGGGATCTGCTTGATCACCTCGTCGGTACTGCTGTCAATGATCTTGACTACCGTGCGTCCGGTGTCGTCGTCTATCGAGAACCGCAAGTCCTGTGCCACGGGTGAGATGGCTTTGCGAACCTCCTCGAGCGCTTGATTGATTTGGGCAGAGTCTGTTGTGTTCGTGACTTCGGGCTTTTTCTGCAACCCCGTGGGAGGCAGCGAATCGACCGCTGCGGTCGGTGTGCGCCTGACGCCTGGAGGCAATGCCTCTGCGCGAGAGGGCTGCGGCGTGATGGTGGTGGTCGCCGGCAGGGTGGTTTGAATGGCCATGATGCTTCTCCCTCATGGGGCAACGGCGCGGAGCCCTTGCGAGCTCCGCGCCGTGTGATCGTGAGACTACCAGACCGGTTAGCCGCGGAGGAGGCTCAGCACGTTTTGCGGCAGCGAGTTCGCCTGTGCGAGCATTGCGGTCCCCGCCTGCTGCAGGATCTGCGTACGCGACAGGTTTGCGGTTTCGGAAGCAAAGTCGGCATCCAGGATGCGACCGCGCGATGCAGAGATGTTTTCACTGCTGGTTTGAAGGTTTGCCACCGTTGAACTGAAGCGATTCTGGATCGCACCGAGGTTTGCGCGTGACGTATTAACCGACTTCAGTGCGTTGTCGATCTGCGTAATCGTTTGCTGTGCATTGGTGAAGGAACTCACGGTCAATGCGTTGATACCGGTGGTCGAAGTGGAGGCACCGACAGCACCGGTAAAACCGGCGATTGCCACCGTTGCGCTTGCGCCTGCAAACGTCATCGCGCTCGCATTGGAGTTTGTGAGGGTGATGTCCCCAGTGACCGCGTCGTACGACGCCCCTACACCGGTTTGTGCCGACACGCGATTGATCGCCTCGGTGACTTGACCGGCTCGTTCCTGCGCGTTTGAGGCTGCGGCGATTGCACCGAGATTCACCGGGCCCGACCCGCCGCCGCCGTCAAGCGTGAGGGAGCCATCTGCGATTGCCGTCGCGAAGCTGGTCATTGACGAGGCATTGACGTTTGCAGTATAGCGGGTCAGCGTACCTCCCAACGATGCAGTCTGTGCGTTGGCAATAGACGAGATCGTAATCGTCTGACCTGCATCAGCACCAACTTGGAAGCTAACGCCAGAGAAGCTGCCGTCAATTAGTTTGGTGCCGTTGAAGCTTGTCTGCTCGGCCACACGCTGAATTTCTGCCTTGAGTTGGGTCACTTCCGCGTTGAGTGCATCGCGATCCTCCTGCGAATTCGTGCCGTTCGAAGCTTGAACCGCAAGTTCGCGAATCCGTTGCAGGTTATTGCCGATCTCTCCAAGGGCGCCTTCGGCGGTTTGTGCCAAGGAAATGCCATCGTTTGCATTGCGAGCAGCCTGATTCAGGCCGCGAACTTGTGCCGACATCCGCTCGGAGATCGCGAGACCGGCAGCGTCGTCCTTCGCGCTGTTGATACGCAGACCCGAGGAGAGGCGCTGCAGCGACGAGGCAAGCGAACTCTGGGAGGTGGTCAGGTTGCGTTGTGCATTGAGGGACGCAACGTTGGTGTTGATCGTCATTGCCATGATATTTCTCCTAGAGAGAGATGACTTCGGTTATCCCGGCTTCATGCCCTGTTTGCATCTGCGCGGGCGTTTTGTCTGCCGTTGAATCCATTAACGGAGGGCCCGGAAAAATCTTTAGGGAATTTGCAAGGAGATTTGTCGGGGGGCTTGTGATGGCCCCCACATGGCCCGCTCGCGCATCACTCGTGGGTGCCGGCGCCCTTGCGGGGGCACGTCCGGTTCAGACGACGGGATGTGCGACGACCTTGTTCTTGCCCGCCTGCTTCGCTCGGTACATCGCCTCGTCCGCGCGCTGCACGGTGCTTTCCACCGTGTCGTCGGGGTTCCATTCGGTGACGCCGGCGCTGAACGTTATCAGCACTTTCCGCTCGTGCGTGAGGAAGAAGTTGCGCGTGAGTTCGCGCTGCAGGCGCACCAGGGCGGCCTGCGCCTGTTCGAGCGTGGTGTCCGGGTAGAGCAGGATGAATTCCTCGCCGCCGTGGCGGGAGACGGTGTCCTGCGGGCGCAGGCTCTGCCGGATGATCGTGGCGAGGTGGACGAGGGCGTCGTCGCCGGTGCGGTGGCCGAAGGTGTCGTTGAGCTGCTTGAAGTTGTCGAGGTCGAGCAGGGCGAGGCTCAGGGGGCTGCCGTGGCGGCGGGCGCGGGCGGCTTCCTTGTCGAAGGTCTCTTCCAGCCCGCGGCGGTTGAGCACGCCGGTGAGCTGGTCGTGGCGCATCAGGCGGCTGGCTTCGTCGAGTTGGCGTTGCAGCTCGTTCATGCGTTCTTCGGCGTCGCGGGCGCGTTCGCGTGTGGCGTCCAGTTCGTCGCGGGAGCGCCGGGCGGCGTCGCGCATCGCGAGCGTTTCGCGCATCACTTCGCCGAGGACTCCGCTGATCTCGGTGATGTCGCGCGCGGTGGAGATGCGGTCGGCGCAGTTGCCGATGCGGTCGTGGTAGGCGCCGGTGGTTTCGGCGAAGCTGGCGAGGTGGTCGACGAAGCCGGCGAGCAGCTCCTTGAGCGAGCGCTGGGCTTCGGAGTGGTTGTGCTTGAGCTGGCTCTGCTTGTAGATGATCTCGCGCAGCCGGCGTTCGGCGTCGTCGATGAGGCGCACGTTTGCCGGTTTGCCGAGGACGTCGCGCAGGACCTCGATCTGGCCGCTGAGCCAGCTGTCGTCCACGACGATCTGGTCGATGTTGTCGAGCAGCAGGCGCAGCAGGTTGAGCAGTCCGGCGTTGATCTCGGCCCGGTCACCCGCGACCATCTCGAGCCGGTAGGCGAACTTGCGCATGCGCGTGGCGATGTTGCGCAGATCGTCCGCGTTGCCGGCGGTCTTGACCGATCCGGCGAGCCTGTCGGCTTCCTGCGCCAGTTCGGGCTGTTCGGTGAGCAGCGGTGGGAGCACCGTTTCGAGCGCGAGTTGCAGCAGTTCCTGGCGTGCGGCGAGCAGTTCGCCGGCTTCTCCGGGTGCGACCTGGCGCATTTCGGGTGCTGCGCCGGCAGGGGGCGTGGGGGCGCTGGCGGACGGCGCGTTCGCTGGTGCGTTTGCGGCGTCGGATGGTTCGCGGGGTGCCGGCGCTTCGGGATCGACCGGAGCCTGCGTCCACGAGCGGACGAGGGCCTGCAGACGGGCGTGCAGCGTTGCGGGATCGTTGGCCGCGAGCACGCGTTCGAGCGATTCGCGCTTGCGTGCCGTGGTCCAGCCGAGCTGGCGTGCTTCCCACTGCCTGAGCAGGTTGGCGATCAGTTCGTTCCAGGCGGGCGGCTGCTCGGTCTTCAGGCTGGCAAGGTAGTCGGTCAGCGCCTGCCGGCTGGTGTCCTGGTTGTTGTCCGCCAGAGCCTGGTCCAGCTGGCGGGCGATCCGCGCGCGTTCGGCGGTGTCGCGGGGCAATTGCCGCGCGAGGGCGCGCACGAACTTGTCGGGGAAGGCGCCTTCGGCGTCAGGCGCGCCCGCGACCTCGTAGTAGAGGGCGCGAAAGTTGTCCGGTGTCGGCGAGATGCGCCGTGCCGCGAACAGACGCAGGACTTCGCGGGCAATTTCCGATGGCTGGGTTGGGGCGGGCATCGACAGCGGCTTTCACGCGGGCAGGTTGAGCGCCGATTATAGGGAGATCGGCGCAATACCGGACATGCGGGCAGGGGCTTGCGCGTGAAATTTCTGCCGGACCATGCATGGCCCGCGCCGGAGGGCTTCGACCGGTCGGGCCGGAGTTCAGTGCTCTTCTGCGGCGCTGCGAGCCTGCATGCGCATGAACCACACTGCGAAGATCGTTGCCGCCGCGAGGGTCGTCGCCTCGACGACGTGACCGGTGCCGAGCATCAGGCCGGACGCGCCGCCGCAGCCCATCAGCAGTCGATTGATCCACTGTTCCATATTGGTCTCCGTCGGGAAGAGAGCCCTCTGCGGGGCCGTGTTGGTCGAGTGCTGTAAGTATATACAGTATTCGGCTCCGGCTGCAAGCGATGGGTGCGGCGTTCGCGCCCCGGACGGCGGCGGCGCGTGCACAAAGAAAAAGGGGCGCCGAAGCGCCCCTTGAACCTACTCTGTGCGTTGCTTATTTCTTCCGCGGTGCCGGCACGTCGGTGCAGCTGCCGTGTGCGACCTCCGCCGCCATGCCGACGGTTTCGCCCAGCGTCGGGTGCGGGTGGATGGTCTTGCCGATATCCACTGCGTCCGCGCCCATCTCGATGGCGAGGCACACTTCGCCGATCATGTCGCCGGCCGAGGGGCCGACGATCGCGCCGCCGATCACGCGGTGCGTTTCGGCGTCGAAGATCAGCTTGGTGAAGCCGTAGTCGGCGCCGTTGGCGATCGCGCGCCCCGAAGCGGCCCACGGGAACCTGGCGGTCTCGACTTTGCGGCCTTCCTTCTTCGCCTGCTCTTCGGTGTAACCGACCCATGCCACTTCCGGATGGGTGTAGGCCACGCCCGGGATCACGGTGGCGTCGAACGCGGACTTCTCACCGGCTGCGACTTCCGCCGCGACGTGCGCTTCATGCACCGCTTTGTGGGCGAGCATCGGGTTGCCGACGATGTCGCCGATGGCGAAGATGTGCGGCACGTTGGTGCGCATCTGCGCATCGACCGGAATGAAGCCGCGGTCGGTGACGACGACGCCCGCCTTGTCGGCAGCGATCTTCTTGCCGTTGGGGCTGCGGCCGGCGGCCTGCAGGATCATGTCGTAGCGCTGCGGGCCTTGCGGAGCCTTCTCGCCTTCGAAGGTGACCCACAGGCCGTCGTCCTTCGCCTCGACGGCGACGGTCTTGGTCTTCAGCATGACGCTGTCGAAGCGGTGGGCGTTCTGCTTCTCCCACACCTTGACGGCGTCGCGGTCCGGGCCTTGCATCAGGGCGTCGAGCATCTCGACGACATCGACACGGGTGCCGAGCGTCGAATACACCGTCGCCATCTCGAGGCCGATGATGCCGCCGCCGATGACGAGCATCTTCGCCGGCACCTGACGGAGTTCCAGCGCGCCGGTCGAATCGACGATGCGCGGGTCGCGCGGGATGAAGGGCAGGTGCACCGCGGCCGAACCGGCGGCGATGATGCACTGCTTGAACTTGATGACCTTCTTCTCGCCGGTCTTGTCCTGCGCGTCGCCGCTGGTGACTTCGACTTCGACGTGGTTCGGGTCGAGGAAGCTGCCGTAGCCGCGCACGACGTCGACCTTGCGGCCCTTGGCCATGCCGGCGAGACCGCCGGTGAGCTTGCCGACGACCTTGTCCTTGTGGGCGCGCAGCGCGTCGATGTCGACGGTGGGCTTGGCGAAGGTGATGCCGGCGGCGGACATGTGCTCCGCCTCGTCCATCACCGCGGCGACGTGCAGCAGCGCCTTCGACGGGATGCAGCCGACGTTCAGGCACACGCCGCCGAGCGTCGCGTAACGCTCGACGATGACGGTCTTGAGACCGAGGTCGGCGGAGCGGAATGCGGCGGAGTAGCCGCCCGGGCCGGCGCCGAGCACGAGCATGTCGCACTCGATGTCGGCACCGCCGGCGTGGCTCGACGCGGCCGGGGCCGCGACGGGCGCGGCAGCCGGTGCCGCGGGGGCGGCGGCCGGAGCCGGAGCGGCTGCGGGTGCAGCCGCGGCAGCAGCGCCCGCCGCTTCAACCTTCAGCAGCACCGCGCCTTCACCGACTTTGTCGCCGACCTTCACCAGGACTTCGGTGACGACGCCCGCGGCCGACGACGGCACGTCCATCGTCGCCTTGTCCGATTCGAGCGTGCAGATCGCGTCGTCCACCTTGATGGTGTCGCCGGCCTTCACGAACAATTCGATGATGGGGACGGACTCGAAATCGCCGATGTCCGGAACCTTGACTTCAACTTGGCTCATGGTGCGGCCTCCTTACAGCATGACCCGACGGAAGTCGGCCAGCAGTTGAGCGAGATACACGTTGAAGCGGGTCGCCAGCGCGCCGTCGATGACGCGGTGGTCGGCGGTCAGCGACATCGGCAGGGTCAGGCGCGGCACGAAAGCTTTGCCGTCCCACACCGGCTTCATCACCGACTTGTTGACGCCGAGGATCGCGACTTCCGGTGCATTGACGATCGGCGCGAAGTAGGTGCCGCCGATGCCGCCCAGCGAGGAAATCGTGAAGCAGGCACCGGACATGTCGGCCGGGCCGAGCTTGCCGTCGCGGGCCTTCTTCGCCAGTTCGCCGGTTTCGGCGGCGATCTCGAACACGCTCTTCTTGTCGGCGTTCTTCACGACCGGCACGACGAGCCCGTTCGGGGTGTCCGCGGCGAAGGCGATGTTGAAGTATTTCTTGTAGACCAGGTTGTCGCCGTCGAGCGAGGTGTTGAACTCGGGGAATTCCTGCAGCGCGCGCACCGAGGCCTTGATGATGAAGGCGAGCATCGTCAGCTTCTTGCCCGACTTCTCGTTTTCCTTGTTCATCAGGACGCGGAAGGCTTCGAGGTCGGTGATGTCGGCGTCTTCGTGATAGGTCACCGCCGGGATCATCGCCCAGTTGCGGGCGAGGTTCTGGCCGGAGATCTTCTTGATGCGCGACAGCGGCTTCGATTCGACTTCGCCGAACTTGGCGAAATCGACCTTCGGCCAGGGCAGCAGATCCAGCCCGCCACCCAGGCTGCCGACCGCGGCGGCCACGGCCTTGCCCGGCACGACGCCGGTCTGCATCGCACCCTTGACGAAGGCGGTGACGTCTTCCTTCAGGATGCGACCCTTCGGACCGGTGGCCTTGACCTGGGCGAGATCGACACCGAGTTCGCGGGAGTAGGCGCGCACCGAGGGGCTGGCGTGCACTCTGCCGCCGAGGGTGACGGCGGACGGCGCGGCCGGTACGGCGACGGCGGGGGCCGACAGCGCCGACTGGCCGAACGCGGCGGTCGACGCGGCCGGGACTGCGCCCGACGGGGTCGAGGCAGAGGCGGGCGCGGCGGCCGGCGCCGGGGCGGCGGCAGGCGCGGCGCCAGCGCCTTCGACGACGATCAGGACGGCGCCCATCGACACCTTGTCGCCGAGCTTGACCTTCACTTCCTTGACGACGCCGGCGGCCGACGACGGCACGTCCATCGTCGCCTTGTCGGATTCGAGCGTCGCGATCGCGTCATCGACCTTGATGGTGTCGCCGACTTTCACGAACAGCTCGATCACCGGCACGTCCGAGAAATCGCCGATGTCGGGGACCGTGACTTCGATCGGGCCGCTTGCAGCGACGGCTGCCGGAGCAGCAACCGGTGCCGCTGCGGCCGGGGCGGGCGCTGCAGCAGCCGGGGCGGGCGCGGGCGCCGCAGCCGGTGCGGCAACGGCGGCTGCGCCTGCCGCCTCGACGCGGATCAGCACGCTGCCCTCGGATACCTTGTCGCCGAGCTTGACCAGCACTTCCTTGACGACGCCGGCGGCCGAGGACGGCACGTCCATCGTTGCCTTGTCGGACTCCAGCGTCGCGATCGCGTCTTCGACCTTGATCGTGTCGCCGACCTTGACGAACAACTCGATGACCGGCACTTCGTCGAAATCGCCGATGTCCGGGACTTTCACTTCAATGATTTGGCTCATGTTCTTTGTCTCCCTCGCGCGCTCAGACGCTCATCGGGTTCGGCTTGCTGGGATCGAGGTTGTACTTCAGTAGTGCGGCGGCAACCTTGTCGCGCGGGATCAGGCCGTCATCGGCGAGCGCCTTCAGCGCAGCGACCGTGACCCAGTGACGATCCACCTCGAAGAAGTGGCGCAGCTTTTCGCGCGTGTCCGAACGGCCGAAACCGTCGGTTCCCAGCGTCGAGTAGGTGCGCTTGACGAAGGGACGGATCTGCTCGGAGAACATGCGGATGTAGTCGGTCGCGGCGATCACCGGGCCGGTGGTGTCCTTGAGGCACTTCTCGACGTGCGACAGGCGCGGCGCTTCCATCGGGTGCAGCATATTCCAGCGTTCCGCGTCCTGGCCGTCGCGGGCCAGTTCGTTGAAGCTCGGGCAGCCCCAGATGTCGGACTCGACGCCCCAATCGTTCTTCAGCAGGTCGGCCGCGGCGATGACTTCGCGGAAGATCGTGCCGGAACCGAGCAGCTGCACGCGCAGCTTACCTTCGCCGCCCTTCTTGAACGCGTACATGCCCTTGATGATGTCGGCCTCGGCGCCGGCAGGCATCTCGGGATGCTCGTAGTTCTCGTTCATCACCGTGATGTAGTAGTACACGTCCTGCTGTTCGGCGAACATGCGGCGCATGCCGTCCTGCACGACGACGGCGACTTCGTACTGGAAGGTCGGGTCGTAGCTGATGCAGTTCGGGATCATGTTGGCGAGCAGCAGGCTGTGGCCGTCCTCGTGCTGCAGGCCTTCGCCGTTCAGCGTCGTGCGGCCGGCGGTGCCGCCGATGAGGAAGCCGCGCGTGCGCTGGTCCGCTGCCGCCCAGCACAGGTCCATCGTGCGCTGCAGGCCGAACATCGAATAGAAGATGTAGAAGGGGATCATCTGCACGCCGTGCACCGAGTAGGCGGTGCCGGCGGCGATCCAGTCGGCCATCGCGCCGGCTTCGTTGATGCCTTCCTGCAGCACCTGGCCGGTCTTCGATTCCTTGTAGAACATCAGCTGGTCATGGTCTTCCGGCACGTAGTTCTGGCCTTGCTGGTTCCAGATGCCGTACTGGCGGAACATGCCTTCCATGCCGAAGGTGCGCGACTCGTCGGGCACGATCGGGACGATGTTCTTGCCGATCTGCTTGTCCTTGAGCAGCGTGTTCATGATGCGCACGATCGCCATCGTCGTCGACAGCTCGCGGCCTTCGCCGGAGGCCTTCAGCAGCGCGGCGAAGTTGTCGAGCGCCGGCACCGCCAGCGGGTCGGCCGTGCGGCGGCGCTGCGGCAGGAAGCCGCCCAGCGACACGCGGCGCTCCATCATGTACTTGTATTCGGGCGAATCCTCGGCGAACTTCAGGTAGGGCAGCTCGGCGAGCTTGTCGTCGGGAACCGGCAGGCCGAAGCGGTCGCGGAAGCGGCGGATCGCCTCTTCGTCGAGCTTCTTCTGCTGGTGCGAGATGTTCATCGCCTCGCCGGCCTGGCCCATGCCGAAGCCCTTGACGGTCTTGGCGAGGATCAGCGTCGGAGCGCCCTTGTGCTCGACCGCCGCTTTGTAGGCGGAGAAGATTTTGAACAGGTCATGGCCGCCGCGGTTCAGGGCCCACACCTCATCGTCGGTCCAGTCGGCGACCATCGCCTTCAGTTCCGGCGTATTGAAGAAGTGCTCGCGCACGTAGGCGCCATCCTTCGCCTTGAAGGTCTGGTACTCGCCGTCGACGCATTCCATCATGCGCTTCTTCAGCAGACCCTTGGTGTCGCGCGCCAGCAGCGAATCCCAGTGCGTGCCCCACACGAGCTTGATGACGTTCCAGCCGGCGCCGCGGAATTCGGCTTCCAGTTCCTGGATGATCTTGCCGTTGCCGCGCACCGGGCCGTCCAGACGCTGCAGGTTGCAGTTGATGACGAAGACCAGGTTGTCGAGCTTCTCGCGCCCGGCCATGCCGATCGCGCCCAGCGACTCGACTTCGTCGGTCTCGCCGTCGCCGAGGAAGGCCCAGACCTTGCGGTCCTGCGCCTTGGCCATGTCGCGGCTGTCCATGTACTTCATGAAGCGCGCGGCGTAGATCGCGCACAGGGGGCCGAGGCCCATCGACACGGTCGGGAACTGCCAGAAGTCCGGCATCAGCCAGGGGTGCGGGTAGGACGAGATGCCCTTGCCGTCGACTTCCTGACGGAAGCTGTCCATCTGCTCTTCGTTCAGGCGACCGAGCATGAAGGCGCGCGCATAGACGCCGGGGACCGAGTGGCCCTGGAAGAAGATCAGGTCGCCGCCGTGCTCGGCGGTGGGGGCGCGCCAGAAGTGCGAGAAGCCCACGTCGTAGAGGGCGGCAGCGGAGGCGAAGGAGGCGATGTGGCCGCCGACGTTGGTGTGCTTGTTCGCGCGCACGACCATCGCCATGGCGTTCCAGCGGATGTACGAGTGGAGCTTGATCTCCATGTCCGGGTTGCCCGGGTACTTCGGCTGCTGGCTGGCGGGGATGGTGTTGATGTACTGCGTCGTCGCCGAGTAGGGGATGTCGATGCCTTCCTCGCGACCGGCTTCGATCAGCTTCTCGATCAGGAAATGCGCGCGGTCCTGGCCTTCGTTGGCGACGACGGCCTGGAGGGCGTCCAGCCATTCCTTGGTTTCTACGGTGTCCGGGTCCGTCTGCAGCGTTACGTTGGGTGTCGCGGCCATGCTCTGTCTCCTTGTGTTGAGCTTCGCGGTTTGGCGAATCCGCCCTGGCTAGGTGATTCGGGTCGAATCCGTAAGGCGCCGGTCGAGGTCGTCGAACAGCATTTTTCGCATTCTAAAACGAGATTTCAGGATGTGCAATAACCTCGGGTGCTCATTTCGGGCATGGAAACGGGCACGCGGAAAGCGCGCGAAAAGCCGTGCCGCGAACGGCATCGGGTGCGTTCGCGGTGGGCTTGAGCGGGAAGGGTGCGGCGGGGAAAAGACGGTTCGCCCGGGGGGCGGCGGGAAAAAAATCGGCCGGGAGAAAGGGAGGGAGAGGAAGATCTCCCGGCCGACTCGGAAAGCGGAATGCGGAGGGGCTAGCGGCCCGATGCTCTGCGACGGTCTTCATCGTAGGCAAACACCACACGACCGTCGCGTACCTCGCCCATGAAAATATCGTGGACGCTGGTGATCGTCTCGTGGCGGTCCTTCGAAAAGGGGGTGCGATACGTCATGACCACGCCCTCGATCTTCTCGTTCAGGTTTTCCAGCGCCTCGCGGACGCGGTCGCCATCGGTGGTGCCGGCCTGGCGGATCGCTGCGGCGAGCAGAAGGAGCGAATCATACCCCTGCGCGGCGGCGGGGGGGACGGGAATGCGCCCACCGCCGGTCGATGCGCGCCACGCCTCGATGAAGGCCTTGCGTCGCGGGCTCGTCGGCTCCGGGATGAATGTCTGCGGCATGCGCGCGCCTTCGGCGTTGGGTCCGGCGTTGTCGATGAAGTTCGACATCGCCAGCGTCCAGCTGCCGATCAGCGGCACGCGCCAGTTGATGCGTGCCATGCCGTTGGCGATCTGCGCGAGTTCCGGCCCGATGCCGTAGGTCAGGATTGCCTCGGCGCCGGCCTCGCGCGCGCGGCGCAGTTGCATCGTCATGTCGGTCTGCTGGAGATTGAAGCGCTCGACGGTGACCGGTTTCAGGTTGCGCTCGGCGAGCGTGCGTTCGAGGTCCTCGCGTCCGAGCTGGCCGTAGTTGGTCGCGTCATGGAAGATCGCGACGCGCTTCAGGCCGCGCCTGTCGACCGCCTCGGTGACGATCATCGCCGCCTGTATCGTGTCGTTGGCGGAGACGCGGAAGATGAAGTTGTCGGGATGCTGCGGCGGCAGGAACTGCTGCGTGACGACCGAACCCGTCGCCACCGAGGTGATCACCGGGATGCGCGCCTCCTGGTAGAAGCGCTGGGTCGCGAGCGCTACGCCGGTGTTCGCGATGCCCAGCCCGGCGACGATGTGCTGCTTGTTGATGAGCTCCTGCACGACCTGCGCGCCGCGTTCGTTGCGCGCCTCGTCGTCGCGTTCGATCAGTTCGATCGGCCGGCCGAGCACGCCGCCCTTGGCATTGAGTTCGGCGGCTGCGATGCGGATGCCTTCGCGCATGGAGATGCCCATCGGGCTGGATCCGCCGGTGAACGGCCCGGACACCCCGATACGGATGGGATCGGCCGCCAGTGCGGGGAGGGCGAGGAGATACAGCAGTGCAAGGATCAGGCGAAGCACGCGGAGATCTCACGTCAGGTCGGCAAGGCCCACAATGTACGTTCGGTGTCGATCCGGCAGAATTGGCGAAAACCCGAAGCATCCCGCCGCGTGCAGGTTTAGGGGAAAACCCGACTGACGCAGGCGGGCCGCGACCATGACAATTGCGGCGGACCGGGCCGCGTGCGCAGGTGCGCGTGTTGGCCGTGTGTCGTCCGATCCTGCCGCCTGCTCCGCATTCCGATGCCCGACTCTGCCGAATCCGGCCGCCTTGCGCGGACCCGCCTGTACTGGACCGCTCCTTATGTGGCGGTGGGCATCTTCGCGCTCACGATGCTGGGGCTGGTGTGGCTGTTGCAGTTGCGCGACGCCGAAACGCAGCGCAATGCGGTCGCCCGCGACGTGCAGTGGGCGGAACAGACGATGCGCCTGCACATGCAGGGCACCGAGGAATTCCTGACCCAGCTCGCGCGCGACCTGGCGGTCTCGACGCTGGATCTGAACGGTTTCCAGGTCCGCGCCAATCAACACATCGCCAATAACGGCGAACTGGTGAACGTCGCCTGGGTCGGCCCGGAGGAGCTCGTCCGCTGGACGGCCCCCTTCGATACCACCGACTGGCTGGCGGGCGACGCCTTGTCCCGCGTCCAGGCGGCCACGTTCTACCGCGCCCGCGATTCGGGGCACGCAGCCTACGGCGAGGCCTACCAGACGCCAGGCAAGCGCTTCATGCTGGAAGTGTTCGTGCCGGTGCGCCACGGGCGCGAATTCCTCGGCGCGATCGTCGGCGTGTACTCGATCGACCGGGTGCTGCAGTACCTCGTGCCTAGCTGGTTCGGCGAGAAGTACCACCTCGCGCTGATCGGTGCCCAGGGCGAGACGTTGGCAGTGAACTCCAGTGTTGCGGATCTCGACCGCAGCATCTCGTATTCGATCCCGCTCGACCCGCCGGGCACCGGGCTGGTGCTGCGCGCGACGGCCTTCCGCACTGCAAGCCAGCTGCCGCAGGCGCTGCCGACGGCGATGATCGTCGGGCTGTCGGTGATCGTGCTGTGGACGCTGTGGCTGCTGCGCACCCACGTGCAGCAGCGCGTACGTGTCGAGAAGGAGCGCGACCGGCTGTTCAACCTGTCGCTCGATCTGCTGTGCATCGTCGGCCTCGACGGCGTGTTCCGGCGTGCCAACCCGGCGTTCGAGCGCATCCTCGGCTACCTGCCGGACGAGCTGCCCGGGCGGCCGCTGCTCGATCTCGTGCATGCCGACGACGTGCCCTTCGCGGTCGAGCAGATGCGCCGGCTGGCGGACGGGCAGCCGGTCAGCTTCGAGATCCGCTGCCGTTGCGCCGACGGCAGCTTCCGCTGGCTCGACTGGAGCATCAACCCCGTGCGCGAGGAAAAGCTGGTGTACGCCGTCGCGCACGACATCACCGGCCGCAAGGCGGGGGAAGAGGCGCTGCGGGCGGAGTCGGCCTTCCGCAAGGCGATGGAAGAGTCGGTGATGACCGGCATGCGCGCGATCGACCTCACGGGGCGGATCATCTATGTGAACTCCGCCTTCTGCCGCATGGTCGGCTTCGAGCAGGACGAGCTTCTCGGTGCGATGCGACCCTTCCCTTACTGGGCGCCGGAGGAACTCGAGCTGTGCAGTCAGAACCTCGACCTGACCCTGCAGGGACGCGCCCCCCCGAGCGGTTTCGAGATGCACATCCGGCGCAAGAACGGTGAGCGCATCGACGCGCGCTTCTACCTTTCGCCGTTGATCGACGCCAACGGTGTGCAGACGGGCTGGATGGCCTCGGTCACCGACATCACCGAACCGAAGCGCATCCGTGCCGCGCTCGAAGCCGCGCACGAGCGCTTCGAGGCGGTGCTGGACGGACTCGAGGCCGCGGTGTTCGTCGCCGACGCGCGCACCGACGAGATCCTGTTCGCCAATCGTGCGTTCAAGAGCATCCACGGCTTCGATGCCGTCGGACGGACCGTGCGCGGCGTCGCCGTGCCGCAGCCCGAACGCGGCGACTACCAGATCGATCCGCGCGGCCTGACGCCCACCGACCTGCCGCGCGAACTCTTCGACGGCGAACTGCAGCACCCGCTCTCGGGGCGCTGGTACCACGTGCGCGAGCACGCCACGCGCTGGGTGGACGGGCGCGTCGTGCGCATGGGCATCGCCACCGACATCACCGAACGCAAGCAGACCGCGGAGGTCTCGCGCCAGCAGGCGGAGCGGCTGCAGCGCACCTCGCGCCTGATCACGATGGGCGAGATGGCGTCCACGCTCGCGCACGAGCTCAACCAGCCGCTGTCGGCCATCGCCAACTACTGCATGGGTTGCGTCACGCGCATCCAGGGCGGCAACGCGCGCGAGGAGGACCTGCTGGCGGCGATGCAGAAGGCGAGCTTCCAGGCCGAGCGCGCGGGCAAGATCATCCGCCGCATCCGCGAATTCGTGAAGAAGAGCGAGCCGCGCCGAAGCGCCGTGCAGATTTCCGACGTGCTCGACGACGCCATCGGCTTTGCCGAGATCGACGCCCGGCGCATGAGTTCGCGCATCGTGTCGGAGGTCGCCCCCGACCTGCCGCCGGTGTTCGCGGACCGCATCATGATCGAGCAGGTCGTCCTGAACCTGATCAAGAACGGCATCGACGCGATGGCCGACCTGTCGCCCGAGCAGCGCGTGCTGACGGTGCGCGCACGCGCGCTGGGGCCGAGGGCGGTCGAAGTGGCCGTGATCGACCGCGGTCACGGCATCGGCGACGAGGAGCGCGGCCACCTGTTCACGCCCTTCTACACGACCAAGACGGAAGGCATGGGGATGGGCCTCAACATCTGCCGCTCCATCATCGAATTTCATGACGGACGGCTGATTGTGGACTCCAATCCGGAAGGGGGTACCATCTTCTCATTCACCTTGCCCACCGAGATCGCCAGTGACCGCACCGTCCGCCGCGCCTGAACAATGCATCTACATCGTCGATGACGACGAAGCCCTGCGCGACTCGCTCGTGTGGCTGCTCGAATCCAGCGGACATCACGTGCGCGCATGGGAATCGGCCGAAAGCTTCCTGCGCGACTTCCATCCGGCGATGACGGGCTGCCTCGTGCTCGACGTGCGCATGCCCGGCATGAGCGGGCTGGAACTCTTCGAGGAACTCAAGCGCCGCCACTTCACGCTGCCGGTGATTTTCATCACCGGTCATGGTGATGTGCCGATGGCAGTATCGGCGGTGAAAAAGGGAGCCGTCGATTTCATCGAGAAGCCGTTCAGCGAGCGCGACATGCTGAACCTGATCGCTGAGTGCCTCGCCGCCGAGCAGCAGAGCCGGGACAAGCGGCAGCTCGAGGCGGAGACCGCGCGGCGCTTGATGCACCTGACGCAGCGCGAGCGTGAGGTGCTCGATCTCATCATCGCGGGCAAGCTCAACAAGCAGATTGCCGACGTGCTCGGCATCAGCATCAAGACGGTGGAAGTCCACCGCGCGCGCGTGATGGAGAAGATGGACGCCAACTCGCTGGCCGAACTCGTGCAGAACGTGCTGGCGGCGCCCGGAGGTGGCGGCCGCTGACGGACGTGCCGCCTGTTGAGGAGGGGGAAACATGAGCGTCGGGAAGTGTCTGGTCGCAGTCCTCATCCTCGCGTGCGCGGCACCGGCCATCGCCGCCCCCGACCGGCCCGTGGAGCAATTGGTCCGCGAGCGCTGCCGCAAGTGCCACGGTGTGAACGGCCTCAGCGGCGAGGCCGAGTTTCCCAAGCTCGCAGGTCAGGACGTCGAGTACCTCACCCGGCAGATGGCCAACTTCAAGACGGGCGTGCGCACCAGCAAGCGCATGAAGCAGCGCGTCGAAGACCTTTCCGGCGGCGAAATGCGCGCGCTGGCCGAATATTTCAGCGCCAAGCCGATGGAGCCGGAGCAGGGCGCCGACCCGGCACAGGTCGACATCGGCCGCCACATCTACTATTCCGGCATCCCGGCAAAAGGTGTCACGGCCTGCACGACCTGCCACGGTCCGCAGGGCCGCGGGGCGATGTACCTGCCACGCCTCGCCGGACAGCACGCGCAATATCTCGCCTCGCAACTGCGTGCCTTCCGCGAACATTCGCGCACCTCGCCCAACATGGTCATGCACACGGTCGTGGAAAACATCGCCGACGCGGAGATCGAGGCGGTCGCGAAATTTCTCAGCGTGATGGAGTGACGCTGGCCAGCGTGCCGGCTCCGCCTTCGCTCTGCCCGCGCCGTGTCGAGCCGGATGCGACTTCCTTGCGCGGGCGGAGCGCTTCTCCTCAAGTTTCCGCCGAGCGATCCGTTAAGCCGACCGTTGCCCACAGGGCTTGTATATGCGTATCCCCGGAGGTGTGTAGTGCTGAATTTGTACAAGTTGAGCGTGGGTTTTCGTCTGCGCCTGATCGTGGTGTTGGCCTTGCTGATGTTTGCCGCGGTGCTGTTCGAGGCGGTCAGCTCGCTGCGCGAAGTGCTGGGGGAGGAGCGCAGCAGCCAGACAAAGCATTCCGTCGAGGTCGTGCACGGCATTCTCGATCATTTCCACAAGCGCGAGACTGCGGGCGAACTCAGCCGCGAGGATGCGCAGAAGGCGGCGATGGCGGTGATCAAGGGCCTGCGCTATGGCGATGGTGAGTACTTCTTCATCACCGACATGCATCCGCGCACCCTGATGCATCCGATCAAGCCGGAGCTCGACGGGCGGGACATGACCGACACCGCCGACCCCAAGGGCAAGCGCCTGTTCGTCGAGTTTGTCAAAGTCGTGCGCAAGGACGGCGCGGGTTTCGTCGATTACCTGTGGCCCAAGCCCGGATCGAGCGAGCCGCAGCCGAAGGTTTCCTACGTCAAGGCATTCGGTCCCTGGGGCTGGATCGTCGGCACCGGTGTGTATGTGAACGATCTGGACTCGCTCTTCTGGGTGCATGCGTCGCATTCCCTGATCCTCGGTGGGGTTGCCACGGTGCTGCTGCTTCTGCTTTCGTGGCGTATCGGGAGCGGCATCCTGCGCCAACTGGGCTGTGAGCCGTCCGCGCTTCAGGCCGCGGCAGAAAGCATCGCTGAGCGTGATCTGACGTCGTCGCTGCACGTGATCCAGGGCGATACGCGCAGCGTCAACTACGCGATGAACCAGATGCAGTCGCGGCTGGCCGAAGTCATCCGGCGCGTGCGCGACAATGCCCACGACGTCACCGACGCCGTGCGCCAGGCCGCCGATGCCGGGCAGGCGATCCACGACGCGGCGCTGCACCAGACCGAAGTCGCCGGCAGCACCGCCGCCGCCATCGAACAGATGGCCGTGAGCATCGCCCATGTGTCCGAGAACACGGACGAGGCGCGCGGCAACTCGCAGCGCACCGCGGAGGTCGCGCAACGCGGCGAGGATCTCGCCCGCGACGCCTCGGAGGGCATTGCCCAGATCTCCGAGACGGTCGCCGGTGCGGCGAAGCAGATCCAGGTGCTGCGCGACCGCTCCGGCGAGATCGGGGAGATCGCCGACGTGATCCGCGAAATCTCCGACCAGACCAATCTGCTCGCGCTCAACGCCGCGATCGAGGCCGCCCGCGCGGGCGAGCAGGGGCGCGGCTTCGCCGTCGTCGCCGACGAAGTGCGCAAGCTCGCCGAGCGTACCGGCGCGGCCACGGCGCAGATCTCACAGGTGATCCAGGCGGTGAAGGCCGAGACCGAAAGCGCGGTCGCGAGCATCGAGCAGATCGTGCCTAAGGTGGATTCCGGCGCACGCCGCTCGCAGCAGGCGGCCGATGCGCTGCGCGAGATCCGCGAGGGGGCACGCGATACGCTGGGCCGCCTCGAGGACGTCGTCTCGTCGATGAAGGAACTGACCGCTGCCAGCAACAGCGTCGCCACCAACATGCAGGAAGTCGCGCAGATGGCCGAGCGCAGCAGCAGCGAAATCCGCAGCAGCACCGAATCGACCGAGAAGCTCAGGCACAGCGCCGAAGCGCTTGAAGCTCTCACCGCAGGGTTTCGCGTCGATTGAGCGCTTAATTGCCCGCTCAAATATATATAGTCTGCTCGGGCTCCTTGTTCCTCCCCCTTCAAGGGCGAGGTTAGGAGGGGGATGGGTTTCGGCCACGTCTGGTTAACCCATCCCCACCCCAACCCTCCCCTTGAAGGGGAGGGAGCGACAGTGCAGCACTGAACCTGACTCACGTAATTGCTTGCCGGGCTAGTGCCCCGTCCAATGCGGGGCATTTTGCCCCGTTTGATCCTGGTCAATAGAGCAAAGTTGACCGATCGGTAAACTTTGCTCTCTCCGATTCATCTCATCCAGGGTCATCCCATGCCTGCCACTCAGACCGTTCCCGCGGCCGCCCGCATGTTCCTCTCCGGCAACGACGCGGTTGCGCGCGCCGTCTGGGAAGCGGGCACCCGCGTCGCCGCCGCCTATCCGGGCACCCCGTCGACCGAGATCCTCGAAATCCTGTCGCGCTATTCCGGTCTGCACACCGAATGGTCGATCAACGAGAAGGTCTCGATGGAAGTGGCCCTCGGCGCCTCGATGGTCGGCGCGCGCGCGTTCTGCGCGATGAAGCACGTGGGCCTCAATGTCGCCTCCGATGCGCTGATGACGATGACCGTCACCGGCACCGAAGGCGGACTCGTGATCGCCGTGGCCGACGATGTCGGCATGTCCTCGTCTCAGAACGAGCAGGATTCGCGCTACTGGGGGCGCTTCGCGCACGTGCCGGTGCTCGAGCCCGCCGACTCGCAGGAAGCCTACGCGATGACGCTCGCCGCCTTCGACCTGTCCGAGCGCCTGAAGAGCCCGGTGATCCTGCGCCTGACGACGCGCATCTGCCATGTGAAAGGCGTGGTGCACACCGGCGAGCGCAACGAGGTCGAACCCAAGGGCTTCGTCAAGGACCCGCGCCACTGGGTCATGGTGCCGGGCAACGCCAAGCCGCGCCTGCCCACGATGTTCGAACGCGAGGCCGCGGCGCGTGCCGAGGCCGAAGTCTCCCCGCTCAACTTTCATGTCGAGGGAAGCGACCGCCGCATCGGCTTCGTCACCTCCGGCCCCACCTTCATGCACGTGCGCGAGGCCTTCCCCGACGCGCCGGTGTTCAAGCTCGGCCTCTCCTGTCCGCCGCCGCTCGAAAGCCTGCGGCGCTTTGCCGCCACGGTCGACACCGTCCTGGTGGTCGAGGAAACCGAGCCGCTGCTCGAAACCGAGATGAAGGCCGCCGGCATCGCCTGCCACGGCAAGGACGTGCTGCCGCGCATCGGCGAGCTCGCCCCCGACGTGCTGGAACCCGCGGTCCGGCGCCTGCGCGGCGAGGTCGTGCCCGCGCCGGAGCATGTCCCGGCGCAGCAGGTCTTCCCGCGCCCGCCGACGATGTGCGTCGCCTGCCCGCACCTGGGCGTGTATTACACCCTGTCGCAGATGCGTAACGTCATCATCTCCGGCGACATCGGCTGCTACACGCTGGGCGCCGGCCACCCGTGGAACGCGCTCGACACCTGCATCTCGATGGGGGCGTCGATGGGCACCGCGCTGGGCATGGACAAGGGGCGCGGCAAGGTGGACGAGAACAAGAAGATCGTCGCGGTGATCGGCGACTCGACCTTCATGCACATGGGCATGCAGGGCCTGCTCGACATCACGTGGAACCGCGGCAACGTCACCGTGCTGCTGCTCGACAACCGCGCCGTCGGCATGACCGGCGGCCAGGACAACCCCGGCACCGGGCGCGACATCCACGGCGAGGAAACCACGCGCGTCGATTTTGCCAAGCTGTGCGAGGCGCTGGGCGTGAAGAAGGAGCGCATCCACGTCCTCGATCCCTACGAATTGCCGGTGCTGTTCAAGGCGCTGCGCGAGGAAACCAAAATCGAGGAGCCCTCGGTCATCATCACCAACCGCCCCTGCGTGCTGATCGACCACTACCAGCCGGCCAAGTCCTACACCGTCGAGGAGGACCGCTGCACCGGTTGCGGCAACTGCGTCGAGGTCGGCTGCCCGGCGATCCACGTCACGCGCCGCGACAAGGTGGTCAAGGCGTCGGGCAAGGAAGTCGACCTCTCCTTCGTGCGCATCGAAACCTCCGCGTGCACCGGTTGCGGCCTGTGCGTGCAGCCCTGCGCGCCCGAGGCCATCGTGCACGCCGATCCCGTGCAAAACGTCCAGTCCGTCCAGTTCGTCAGGAAGTGAGCGCCGCCATGTCCAAGATCACCAACATCCTCGTGTGCGGCGTCGGCGGCCAGGGCGTCATGACGGCGACCGAAATCCTCGCCGAAGCGGCCATCTCGCTCGGCTTCGATGTAAAGAAGACCGAAGTCGCCGGCATGAGCCAGCGCGGTGGGGTCGTTACCTCGCACCTGCGTTTCGGCGACGCCGTCCTGTCGCCGCAGATCGCGCCGGGCGAGGCCGATCTCCTGATCGGCTTCGAATCGGCCGAAGCGCTGCGCTGGAGTCACATGCTGCGCCCGGACGGGGTCGCGCTGGTGAACTCCGGGCGCATCGTGCCGCCGATCGTCAATCTCGGCCTGTTCGACTATCCCGAAGATCCGGTCGCACAGATGCGCGCGTTGGGGCTGACGGTGCATGCGTTCGACGCCAGCTCGCTCGCGATCCAGCTGGGCAACATCCGCCTCGGCAACACCGTGATGCTCGGCGCCTGCGCCGACAGGCTGCCCTTCCCGGCAGAAGTCCTGCGCGACGCCGTGCTGGCCCGTTTCGGCACGCGCAAGCCGCAGCTCGTGGAGGCGAACCGCGGGGCCTTCGAGGCGGGACGCAGGGCGGTCGGCGGCGAGGCGCTGGCGGCGTAGGACGCAGGGCGCGAGGAGCGCAGCGCATCCCGCCAATCCGGGAGCCGAAGCTCGCCCGACGATCGCATGGCGGGATACGCCTTCGGCTCCTCCCGCCCTACGCGCACGCCTCGCGCCGTTCGCACAAACCCCTGATCCTGCGATAAAATCGCGGGTTTTTCCATCAGGGCATCTTCCATGACTGCTCGCATCATCGACGGCAACGCCCTCTCGGCGCGCGTGCGCGGCGAAATCGCCGACCGCGCGGCAACGCTGAGTGCACAGGGGGTGCAACCCTGTCTCGCCGTGATCCTGGTCGGCGACAATCCGGCTTCCGCCGTTTATGTCCGCAACAAGGTGTCCGGCTGCGAAAAGGCCGGTATCCGGTCGCTGCGTTACGATTTCCCGGCCGATGTCGATGCCGCCGAAGTCATGGCGAAGATTGCCGCGCTCAACGCCGACCCTGCCGTGCACGGCATCCTCGTGCAACTGCCGCTGCCCAAGCAGTTCAACGAGGCGGAAGTGCTCGAGGCGATCAGCGTCGACAAGGACGTCGACGGCTTCCACGCCGAGAACGTCGGGCGCCTGTCGCAAGGCCAGGAAGCCTTCCTGCCGTGCACGCCGCATGGCGTCATGAAGATGCTCGAGGCCGAGAACGTGCCGGTGCAGGGCGCCGAGGCCGTCGTCATCGGCCGCTCGAACATCGTCGGCAAGCCGATGGCGATGCTGCTGACCAATGCCGGCGCGACCGTCACCGTGACGCACTCGAAGACGCGCGACCTCGCCTTCCACACCCGTCGCGCCGACATCCTCGTCGCCGCGATCGGCAAGCCGCGCTTCGTCACCGGCGACATGATCAAACCCGGCGCGGTCGTCATCGACGTCGGCATCAACCGCCTGACCGAAGGGCCGGATGCCGGCAAGCTGTGCGGCGACGTCGATTTCGCATCGGCGAAGGACGTCGCGTCGGCGATCACGCCGGTGCCCGGCGGCGTCGGGCCGATGACCATCACCATGCTGCTCGCGAACACCGTAGAGTCGGCCGAACGCGCGCTGCGCAGGAAAGCTTGAAATCATGAGCCCAGCAAACGATAAACCCCTGGTCGGGATCATCATGGGATCGAACTCCGACTGGCCCACCATGCAGGCCGCGGCGAAGATCCTCAAGGAATTCGGCGTCCCCTACGAGGCGCGCGTCGTCTCTGCCCACCGCACGCCGGACCTGATGTTCGCCTATGCGGACACCGCCCGCAGCCGCGGGCTGAAGGCGATCATCGCCGGCGCCGGCGGCGCTGCCCACCTGCCGGGCATGGTCGCCGCGAAGACCACCTTGCCGGTGCTGGGCGTGCCGGTGCAGTCCAAGGCGCTGTCCGGTCAGGATTCGCTGCTGTCCATCGTGCAGATGCCCAAGGGTATCCCGGTGGCGACCTTCGCGATCGGCGAGGCCGGCGCGGCGAACGCGGGCCTCTTCGCCGTCGCGCTGCTCGCCAACGAGGACGTGGCGCTGGCCAAGAAGCTCGAGGAATTCCGCACCCGCCAGACTCAAACGGTGCTCGACATGACGCTGGATGAACAATGATCCTGCCTCCCGCAACCCTGGGAATGCTCGGTGGCGGCCAACTCGGCCGCTTCTTCGTTTCTGCCGCCCATGAAATGGGCTACAAGGTCTGGGTGCTCGACCCCGATGCGAACAGCCCGGCCGGGCTGATCGCCGACCGCCACATCGTCGCCGGCTACGACGACTACACCGCGCTCGACGAACTGGCGAACGGCTGTGCGGCCGTCACGACCGAGTTCGAGAACGTTCCGGCGACGACGCTCGACTACCTCGCCAAGTTCATTCCCGTGCATCCGTCGGCGAGCGCCGTCGCCGTGTGCCAGAACCGCGTCGCCGAAAAGACCTTCCTCGCCGACAACGGCCTGCCGCACGGCCCCTTCGCGGTGATCCGCTGCGAGGAGAACCTGCGCAGCGCGGACGAGGCGCTCTTCCCGGCGGTGCTCAAGGTCGCCCGCTTCGGCTACGACGGCAAGGGCCAGGCGCGCGTCGCCAACCGCGACGAGGCGCTGCACGCCTTCCACCAGTTCGGCGGCGAATCCTGCGTGCTCGAGAAGATGCTCAAGCTCGACAGCGAAATGTCGGTCGTGCTCGCGCGCGACGAGGACGGCGTGGTGCGCTGCTTCCCGGCCGGCGAGAACAGGCACCGCCACGGTATCCTCGACGTCACGATCATGCCGGCGCGCATCGAGCCGGTGCTGGCCGAGCGCGCACGCGACGTGGCGCAGGCCATCGCCGAGCATCTCGACTACGTCGGCACGCTGGGCGTCGAGTTCTTCGTCTGCGGCGGACAGCTCTTCGTCAACGAGATGGCCCCGCGTCCGCACAACAGCGGCCACCACACCATCGACGCCTGCGTCACCAGCCAGTACGAGCAGCAGGTCAAGGCGTTGTGCGGGCTGCCGCTCGGCGAGCCGCGCGCCCACAGCGCCGCGGTGATGGTGAACCTGCTCGGCGAGCTGTGGTACGACGAGGCCGGCGACTACCGCGAACCGGACTGGTCGGTGCTGCAGGCCGTACCCAACCTGCGCGTTCATCTGTATGCCAAGCACCACGCCCGGCCCGGCCGCAAAATGGGCCACTTCACCGTGATCGGCACGGACGCGGAACAGGTTCTCGCCGCCGCGATGCAGGCTCGCGAGGCGATCGGCATCCGCGATGAAGGGCACTGATCCCGCGCTGCTGCCGGACGCCGACGACATCCGGCGCGCCGCTGACCTGCTGCGCGCCGGCGAACTCGTCGGCATGCCGACCGAGACGGTGTACGGCCTTGCGGCCGACGCCCTGAACGTCGACGCCGTCGGCAAGATCTTCAGTGCCAAGGGCCGGCCGGCCGATCACCCGCTGATCGTCCATCTGCCCGATGCCGCACACCTCACGCGCTGGGCGCGTGCCATCCCGAAGGAAGCGATCGCCCTTGCGAACGCCTTCTGGCCCGGCCCGCTGACGCTGATCCTCAAGCGCGAGGAGGGCGTGCCCGACGCCGTCACCGGCGGACAGGACACGGTCGGCCTGCGCGTGCCGGATCACCCCGTCGCGCTCGCGCTGCTGCGTGCATTCGATTCCGGCATCGCTGCGCCGTCCGCCAACCGCTTCGGCCGCATCAGCCCCACCACCGCCGCCCACGTGCGCGAGGAGCTGGGCGACAAGGTCGCGCTGGTGCTCGACGGCGGCCCCTGCCAGGTCGGCATCGAATCGACCATTCTCGACCTCTCGCGCGGCACGCCCGTGATCCTGCGCCCCGGCGCGATCTCCGCCGACGACATCGCCCGCGTCATCGGCCGCCGGCCCGCGACGCGCACAGCTCACGCGGAGGAGGGCGCCGCCGCGGCAGAGTCCAACCAGCCGCGCGTCTCCGGCTCGCTAGCCGCGCACTATGCGCCGCGCACGCCGCTGCAACTCATTCCCGCCGCCCGTCTGGTCGAGGAAGCGGCCACGCTCGCCGGCGAAGGCAGCCGCGTTGCCGTACTGGCACGAACCTGCCCGGACCCCCGGGACGCCCGCCTGATCTGGCGCAACGCCCCGGCAGATCCCGCCGGCTTCGCGCACGAGCTTTACGCCAGCCTGCGCGAACTGGACGCCTGCGGCGCGGACTTCATCGTCGTCGAAGCGCTGCCCGAAACCCCCGACTGGCAAGCCATCGCCGACCGCCTCGGCCGAGCTGCCGTGGGGTCCGGCGATGGCGAAGCAGCGCCCGACGAGCACGACGAAACCTGACCGAAAATTCGCCCTTCCAAATCGGAAAAAGCATCGCTATAATTCGCGGCTCTTGGGCCGATAGCTCAGCTGGGAGAGCGCTGCGTTCGCAATGCAGAGGTCGGGAGTTCGATCCTCCTTCGGTCCACCACGAACAAGTCCGGGATGTTCCGGAGAAAGTGTGCCGTTAAGCATAAAGTGGCCACCAGGCCAATTTATGCTTTATTTCCCGATTGGCCATATTTTGGTTTATTGGGCGCGGCATAGTAGTCTGCTCGATTTGCCTTCGCGGCCAGCGGTCGCGAAGGCGCAAGAGTCAAAAAAACGGGACCGCGAGGTCCCGTTTTTCGTTTCGGGGTGGCCCCCCGGGGATGGTCGGGGCTAGCTGAGGCGCTCGTCCCTTACCGCGGAGATGTGGCGGAAGATGCCGGAAACGGACTGCGCTTCGGTGTCGATCCGATTCCAGATGTCGCGCGCACTCATGCCTGCGTAGCCCGCCGCCAAGCGCTCGTCGAGCACTTGCCCGATTTGCGTGCGCAGGCGTGCCTGACGCTGTTCGCCGAGGGCGGCGCGGTGGCGCTGGTAGCGCTCCGCGAGGGCGCGGGCTTCAAGGTTGGCGCGCAAGTACAGGTTCTTGCGATCGACGCCGAGGCGCTCGCTCGCCTCATGCACCGACACCGGCTGCGGCGCCCGAAGCATCTCGCGCAGCTGAGCCCGGATGGCGTCCCAATCGAGCGCCCGCGACTGAATGCCAGCACGCGGCGATTCGGGGAGCGCAATGGGCATCTGGACCGGTTCGAGGGGTGGCACCCAGTCGGAAACCTCGCCCGCGAAGAGTTGATCGAGCCCGATTGCGCCGTGCAGCGCAATCGTGAGCCACGCACTCAAGGTGGGAATCCCGCCCTTGTTGAGCCAATGCGAGATGCCGCTTTTCGAGAACCCATAGCGGCTCGCGAAGGTACTCGGGCGCCCGTCGGCCATGCGCTCGATGATCGTCTCGAGCAAGGGCACGAGGCCGGTATCGGCAATCTTGGGGCGCGCCTGCAGCATCTGTCCGACCTGACGGGCCATCCACAAGCCTTCCGGCGATGCCGGCCCGGTTTCCGCGTCGCCCAGGAACCCGCCGCATGACGTGCAGTAGCCCGGCACCACGATCGACGAGCGATTGCGCACGTTGCTGCGCTGGCAGTGCGGGCAGGTCGAGGTGAGCTCCACCTTGTGACGCAGGCACGCGGTCACCGGTGCGAGGTCCCACGACAGGCGCAGGTAAGGGTCGGTACCCTTGGCCTTGTCCTCGGCCAGGCAGCATGGGCACCAGCGATCCGATTTCGGCGCCAGACCCGATTTACCCAGCACGGTGCGCCACGGTGCGAGCGTGTGGCGGTCCAGCTCCCCAACGCCGGTGAGCTCGGACAGCCAGGCGGCCCATTGCTCGCTCTCGGGCGACATGCTGGAGAGGTTGCGCTGGTGCCAGCCGTATTTCTCGCACACCTCATGGTTGAAGCGCTGGAGCACCCAGTCGGCAAGCTTCTGCGCCGTCATTCCGTGCGAGTGGGCGAGGCGGCAGAAGTAGCTGGTCAGGCTTTCGACCTCGGGGGTGCCGGCACCCATCGGAGCCAGCGCGTGCAGCGTCGAGCGGGGATTGGGCATCGTGTGCATTACGCAACCCTCCGCGGCGTGGCCGGTTGCGGCGCACTCAGCGTGCGCGTGAGGCCCGGCGCGATGCGCTCCTCGCCCTCCACGATTTCCCGCAGGATCTGCGTCACCTGAGCCTCGGTGAGGAGCGCCCGGCACAAGGTGTCCTCCGACCAACCGCACCGGCCGACCAGGAGGTCCAGGCGAACCAGCACGTCGCGCAGGATGCCGATGCAGCCGAGGGTGTTCCGGTGGAACACCTCCGCGTACCGGAGCAGATCGACCTGCTTGAGCGCAGGAAGGGTTTGCCCGAAGTGCTTGAGGCATCCCTGGAAGGCGCGGATATCCTCGGTAACGTCTTCGCGGTAGCGACTGAAGTGGATCGTGTGCGAACGACGCGCGAGCTGCCCGCTCAGCGAGATGAGCTCGAACAGATCATAGGAACCCAGCAGGATCCACTGCACGCCGCACTCGTTCGACAGCGACTTGAGCGTATCGAACTGCAGCTCGAGCAGGGTCGGGTGGCACTGACGCGCGATATGGGCCGCCTCATCGACCACGATGAAACGGGTGCCACGCTGCTTCAGCGAACGTTCCACCGCGGTTCGCAGGCCAGCCAGGCTGTTCGGGTTCGTGCCGCGCGGCCGTGCCACCCGCCCGGTGGCCGGGTCGATGCCGTAGGCCGTGCGCGGTGCGTCGAGCTCGACGTCGAGCGCATCGAGGATGCGCTTGAAGAAGAGCCGCCACGAGAATTCGCGCTCGCCGGAAGCGGGCGCTTCGACGCGGATGGCGGGGATACAGCCGGGATCGGCGGCAAGGTTCTCTGCGTGATGCTTGGTCGCGGTTTCCACGAGGAAATTGCCCAGTGTCGTCTTGCCCGCGCCCGTGGGGCCGCACAGCAGAAGGAGATTCGCGCTGTTGCCCGCTTCGAGGAGAAGGGAGCATTCCTCGATCGCCGCGGCGATGCGCGAGTGACGGATGCGGGGTCCGCCGATGCGTTGCGCGTCGGTCGAGGCGGTGTTCGAGTGAGTCGTGTTCGTCATGGTCAGCATCAATGGTCAGAAGGTGTCGAAGTCGGGAAGATCGAGGGGCTGCAGAGCCGCGGTCGGCGCGAGGGCCGGCGGCGCAACCCTCTGGGGCTTGGGAAGGTCGAGCGCCTGCGTCGGCGCGGGAAGAGCGGCGAACTGCGAGGGGCTGGCAATCGCGCCGATGCCGACCGCCCGATACAACTCGCGGTTTTCGTGCTGACGCTCGAGCGCCAGTTCGGCCGCACCCTTCGGCGTGAAGACGCGCAGGAACTCGGCAAGCTGTTGGGTCGAGAGCTCGGCGTCCTCGCGCAGGCGGTAACAGCTGCGCATCTCGGTCGAGACCAGCTCGCGCTCCTTGTCCGTGAGCTGTCCGAGCGCGATCAGCGCCTTGCAGTGCGCCGGAACCCAGCGCTTGTCGATCTGCACATAGACCGTCGCGCTGTCCCACGGGTCGTAACGCACCGGCAGCTTGCGGCCATGGAGCGTCGGGTCGCGGAACTCGGGACACCAGTAGAGGAAGTGGTTGTGGACTTTGATCCCACGCTGGCGGTCGACCTTGCGCGTGCCGACGCGACCGACGGTCGGGCAGCTCAGGACGAGGAAGTCCTGGGTCAGGGTGACGATGCGATGCGCGCGGCCGCCCGCGGAGGCGATGCTGCGATCGAAGGCCTCGCACGGGCTCACCCCGAGCGCCGAATGCGGGGCGTTGTCGTAATAGGTGAAGGCCCAGTACTCGATCCCGTAGTAGAGGTATCCCAGGGACCATTCGGCAAGCCGCGAGGGCAGGAACTTTCCGGTGGTGCGGCGCACCTCCTTGAGGGCCTTCGTGTTGCCCGCCAGGTTGTGAATGTATTCCGTGTGCAGGCGGCCGAAGATGCGCTCCATCACCGAACCGTGGCGGGGGCGGCCCGCCGGGCGGTAGCGCACGTGGATGCGCATGAGTTCGGTGAAGCGCTCGAAGTCGGCGCAGCGGAAATCCGCGCCGTTGTCGACCACGATGAACTGCGGCAGGCGCCGGTAGCGGCGCACCATGTCGCGCAGCAGCATCATGTTGGAGCGATACGAGGGCGGGTCGTACGAGAGGTAGAGGCTGACGATCCGACGCGTGTAGGCATCGATGGCGATCGACAGCCACGGCCGGCCGAGCGACTTCCCGGTGCGCAGCGACACCAGTTCGAGGTCGAGCTCGGTGTGGTCCATATGCACGTACTGAAACGCGCGACAGCCGTGCACCGGCGTGTCCGCGTAGAGCACATGGACGAACTCGGCGTTCTGGTAGGCCACGCGGTTGCCGTGCCGCGCCCGGTCTTGCTGCGGCTGCGGGCGAGCCCTGACTCGCGAAATGAACGTCGGATAGGACGGCAGCTGAATGGCCCGTTCGGCGCAGAGAATCCTCAGCTGCCGGTGGCAGTGCTTCAGGTTCGGGGCACGATTGGACTCGAACTCGCGGCGGATGATCTCGTCCATCGCGGCCTCCTGCTCGGTGCTCAGGCGCGGCGTTCGATTGCCGCGGTGGCGCAGGGCCGGGATCAATGCAACGAGTTCATCGGTGCCCGCGAGCTTCGCGATCGACAGCGCTTTCAGTTGGCGACGCTGGGTGCGATTGGGGGTGCTGACACTCTCCAATGCGCGGTGTCGTGCGAGGGCGATGCCCAGCTCGTTCTCGGTGAAATCCGAAAGCCGGATGGCCGAGCCGGGCGCCGGGGGCTGGATCATCCGCACGTCCTGCTCGAGCGCCAAGGCTTCCAGCGTCTTGAGGTGCACCTCGACAGACTTGTGGTCGTCCGAATGGAGAACGACCTTGTTCCCGCCGACCAGCGTGACCGTATAGGGCTGCCCGTCGTACGTCAGGCGGGTGCCTTCGGTGATGTCGAGGGTGCCTGGAGGGGCAAAGGGGGCGGGACGATGCCGGGCGTGCTCGAAATCGCGGACCGCCGTGTCACGAAAGACCCGGCAGCGCGTGGGCTGGCTCAGCAAGGCATGGTCGGGCTCGGTGACGATCAGCCCATCGGCAACCAGCTTGAAGAGGTCGTCCGGACGACAGTCCAGGCGTTCGTAGATTTCGGCCAGATACAGCGTCGCCTCTTCCTGCAGTGCCGCCTTGAGCCGAAGCTCGACCTCAAGCGGGCAGGGAGGCGCCGCAGGGTCGAGATAGTCCTCGAGGAAGAGCGTGTTCTCGACTCTGAGCTGGGGGATGTCGCGGTCGGAGAGTATGCGGTAGCCGATGCCGCGCTCGGCCAGCCACTGTTCGATGCCATCGGATCGCCAGCGATCGCTCGCATCGAGTTGATACCGCCACGGTAAGCGTCGTGCAAGGCGCTCGAGCTTGGACCACGGCTTCCATTCTTCGAGCCAGAGTTCGCGCTCGGTGATGACGAGGAAGTCCGGGGTGTGATCGATGGCATGAATCTCGCCATCGGCGTCGACGAATTCGAACTTCAGCCGGCACGGTTGCGGGAAGTACTCCAGAACCCTCGGATCGTGTTCGTGACCGACTGCGGCCGGGAACTCGAGATGGCGGCTTTCCGTTTCGATCGTGCGCTGCATCTTGCGGCTCTGGTACGGCGTGACGACGTTGCCGCCGCCGCGCGAGGCGACCTGCCGGATCGGCGCGTACTTGGCCGCGTCGAGGGCGAACCGCCTGCCGGCGGCCGGGAGCCCGAGGCGGTCGAGCAGCCGCTCGCGCGCAGAGTTATCAAGCATGGAGGGTTGCCCTCATTGACGTTGGGCAGGGGTATAGGGGCGAGGCGTCACCATGTGTCAAAATTGACTCTAATGGCACCGCCGCCCGGCGTGTGCGATGACTTGGGATCCCTTGATGAAGAAGCCCGGCCGACCGCTTTGCCTTGATCCGCGGGCGCGCCCCGTCGCGACCGAATCGGAGACGATGGACCGTTTGAACTTTGAGGCGGGGCTGCTGGTGAAGCGTGCGATGCGCGCGTCGGGATGGACCTACGCCGATCTCGCCACGGCCCTGCGTGCGATGGGTGTCCGCCGCAGCGCCACGGTTATCAACCGGCGTATCAACCGCGGCAATTTCAGTGCGGGGTTTCTGCTCGCTTGCCTGGCGGCGATGGGGCAGGAGCTGCGACTCAGGAGTGCCACGCCGCGCGAGACGACGGATCGGACCGACTAATTCGTTCCGCATCGCGCGGAACGTGCCGGAAAGCCCTGTCTGGCGCGGTTCTCCGCGCAAAGCGGCATTGCCGGCGGTCGTGCGTTCGGTGGTGCGCATAACCCAGCCCCATTTTGTGGTCCGTTCACAAAATGGGGCCGTGGCGCGATTCCGCGCCGCGCGCTGACTGCACCTTCCCGTTTCGACGGCCTGTTGGGCCGTCGACTAACCTTAGAACATCGATGCCGGGAATCAACCGCAGGGCGGCCGTTCGAATTGGCGCGTCGTGCGCCGGCACAAGGCTTCGGGCTCAGCGAACGGGAACCGAAGCGGCCGCCGGGACATCCTTCCGCAGACGATGGTGTCGCCCGTGCCAAACGGGCGGAATGCCGCCAGTTTGGCGCTTGGGAGGTGTCTCGATGGCCACAGAATCGCTGCTGCAACCGCTGATGAGCCACTTTGCGCAGCCGGGTCGCATAGAAGCGATCTATGTCAGACCGGGGCGCCGCGAGCCGGCGCGTTCGGTCGATAGGGTTCAGGCCGTCGCCGGCCTGGGCCTCGAAGGCGATCGTGCGAGCCTCCGGCGCAGAAATGCTCCGCCTGGCAACCGTCAGGTTACGCTGATCCAGCATGAGCACCTGGTGGCCATCGCGGCCTTCCTGGGTCGCCGTGACATCGACGCGGCGCTGTCACGCCGCAACCTGGTGGTGTCGGGCCTCAATGTGCTGGCGGCCCGCGCGCTGCTCAAAGGGCAGGACGCGATCCACTGCGTAGGGGAGGAGGTGCGGCTGGAAGTGACGGGGCTGTGCGAGCCGTGCTCGAGAATGGAGGAAGTGCTCGATTACGGACGCTACAACGCGATGCGGGGGCACGGTGGCGTGACTGCGCGCGTGTTGTCGGGTGGGAATATTCGCGTTGGCGATGCCGTTCGATGCATCGTCGAGTGAAAGCAGCGTTGGAAGGTCGTTTTGCAGCCGATCTCTTCAGGTTTGCGTCATGCGGCGGCGCTTAAAGCGAAACAGACTCGTCGATGGATCTTTACTACGAGATCAACTCGTTGCTACCGCTCGGGGTATGCAAGTGCGGCACCATCCACAGCTCAGTCGATTGCGCAACGCTGGGGCTCACCATTCCTGAGCAGATAGTGCCACTGCGTCCCTCCGGTCTGGAGGAACGACATCTGTCTTCAGTTCGTTGTGCTGATCACTAGCTTCCGGTCATCGGCCGGACCCGACACTCACGATTTGCCTCGATCCACGATCAACGGCAGCTATGCGGAAGCGGGTCCCAATAGCGGCAGCCGGCCATCACCTGCCGTTGGAGATCCCGTCAGAATTTCCCTCGTCGGATTGTCCTGGATGACCGGTTTTCGGCGACCAACTTGAACCCCGCCTTGGCTCAACTCGGCCTGGAGCTGCCCGTCATTCCTCCTGTGGACCGGTCACTTGGACGTCAGCTCCACGACGGAACCTGCCGGTCACGACAAGGTCACTCCCTCCTGCTCTTCGGCTTTTGCGGATGGCCCTCGACCGGTTCGCCGCTAAGCTGGGCAATGCGCCCATTCACCATTTTCTGTCCTCGCACATTAGCCCTCGGCTCAATGCCCTACCAGAACGGAATCCGGGTGATTGGGCCGAAGGCGGTAGCCTCGCGAGCACCTCGGAGTCCAAACCATCGCGCCCGTCGCTCCCACGCGCTACGCGGAATCTCGATCGCACAACGCCTCGCCACACCGCCGGTACTTGCTGTTGATCTCGCCGGATGCCATGGTACGGATGCGACGAGAGTTTCCGAGTTGCTCCTATTCGAATACCATGCTCCCTCCGGACAGACATTCCTTACGAGGGGACGCCCTTCTTCGCGCAACCCCGAGGCGCACTGATGATTCTCGATTCCTACAGCCTTCACTCGTTAATCGTACAATTTCGGTACCCGAACGCCTTCGAGCTGTGGGACAGAGCCGGCGCTATCGCTCGACGGGTGGCCGCAATCTGGCCCGGTTTGGAGCTCACCGACGCGGATCCTCGCCAGCAAACTCTGCGCGGCAACGGTGTCCAGCTTCAGACGAGCATTGACACGGCCACCGTAACGCTGCGTCGGCCGAAGACCCTTGATGCTCGCAAAATCCAGCAGATCAAGGAGACGTTCGACGTCTGGCGTCAGAGTCTTGAGTTGGAAAATGCCGAACGGGTAAGTACTAGAGGGGTCTATGCGAAGGACTATCGGTCGATACGTGAGGCAAACGCCGCTTTGTTCGCGATGAACCTTATTCGATGGCCTACCACGAAGGTTTTTGATCAACCATTGGACGCTGAATTGAATTCGGTAGACCTGCAATACCGGTTCGAGGATACAAACTCGTTTTCGTTCTTGCGACTAAAGTCAGAACATGTCAAATACGAAGTCGATCTCGACGCCGAGTTTGTGGATCAGACTGAGATTCGAGGCGAAAAATGCCGACTCGTGATCGATTTTGATCGAGGGCTCTTGGGGTCTGTTAGTACAGATAAATTTAGAATGGATGATTGGTTGAAGGGCTTCCAGCACTTGTTACGCAGGGATCTAGAGAAAGTCATCGGGAGTCAGTCATGACCGAGACGCTTGTCCCATTGCAAATGCGTGTCACGGCTAGCGATCCGCCAAATGCTCTTGGCGTTCGATCCGCGTTGTCGAGCGGTACGGTGCTGGTTTGGTCGGAGCAGAAAACGACAATGGTCACGGAATCCGATGCAACTACGCCGGTTGTGAAGGAGTTCCATTCGGACGGGTTGCCGCCGTCGCCAGTTGAACGCGTCTACCCGCAATTATTCGACGACGAGGGGCCTGCTGGTCAAGCGCGGACCCTGATCGTCCGAGCCCTTAATGACGCGAGACTCGCCCTAGATGCCTTTGGGGAAGCGGACCTCGATTCGATCGGAAGCCGATTAGCTGCCATCGCAGCGCTAATGGCAGAAGCCCACCGGCTTACGTATTTTAATGAGAGCCTTGGCGCGGTTGTGTCCTTCATTCGTAGGGCAACGTTGGTAGCAAACAGTGCAGATACGTCGCGCCCAGCATTGAACGCACTAATGCATGTGTTGAAATCCCTCTCCGAGAATCCCGCTATTGATCTCGAGGATGCCGGTGAATTGATTGATATTCTGTCGCATGAGGGATGGTGCGGCGAGCATGAGTTGGGCGCCATGCTGATCGCGGCTGTCTTGGGCGATGTGGATGACTTGGAGGGCGGGGACAGACAGGCTGCCCTCTTCGATGTTATCCCAACGCAGTGCGATTAGGAGACCGTATTGGCGGGTACCTTTCTTGATACGACTATCGTCGTCCAACTGGCAGAAGGCATTGAGTCGGAGCCGTCGCAAACCTTCGTTGCAGCGAATCAGCCCGCAACAATGGCTTTCTATGCGCTGCGTGAGTTATTAGCGGGTCGCGTCAGACTGATATGCGAAACACATAATCGCGTATTGAGTTCAGAAAATCACGCTGAAGCTTTGCTCGCGCTTCATAGTGTTTCGCCAGCAGAAGGACGTAAGAAAGAAGCAAGGCTCCGAGTCCTCGCCGATTCGCTGAAGGCAGTGTTCGCCGAAAATCCCGGCGGTCCTCGGAACGAGATGAAGCGGGAACTCCTCCAAGATCTCTCGATGAGAGCCGCGCAGTTGTGGCGCCGAGCACGCCGACTGACCGGTGTGAACGCGGTGCAACCGCTAGGTTGCTTCTACGGCGGCAAACTCGACCGCGGACCTGCCGGGGAGTTGCGAGGCCCGGGCGATTCTTTCAACTGCTGTAAGACGGAGCGCTGCGCGGCTGCAGCCTATCTCTATGACGACCAAGCCGCGTTGTCAAAGTTGGTTGACGCACTTCACCCTTCGAATCTGGGAGCGGCCGCCGGAAAAAACGAGAACTCACAGCGGCGCAAGGCATTGAAAGAACTGTTGAGCAACGGGCCCACCAACTTCAACAAGAGCCGTTGTCGTGCCCTAGGCGACGCGTATTTCGCAGCCATGTGTCCGCCAGGCTCCGCGGTAGCGACGAGCAATCTCGTCGATTTTCTACCCTTGTGTGAAGCGCTCGGCAAAGACGTCAAGAAACCCTAGCGTTGTTGCTGCGTCGAGTATCTTTTTGAGGGTGGCGTGGGACCACTGCCCCACTCTTGTTCGCTAGATAGAACCAGAGCAGCGACACGACATGAGCGGAACGTCGGCTAGCAACGCGTACGGCTAATCAGTGGCCGCCATGGGTTCAAGGCGCTTCCTCGGCGCTTTCGAAAATGGGGGGCATCTAAAGTCGACCTTTACCTGCCTCAACGACTGTCCCCCCAAAGGCCGACGACCCGTAGTTCGTGGATGGTTCGCAACCGGCGCCTCCTGCCATCCTGCCTGCGCGGGATCGACCGGTCTCTGTGGGTCGAAACGACTCACCAGTCAGTGGCAGCTTTCGGAAAGCGAACCTTCAACGTCGGCTTTCCGGCGATGAATCCGAAGAGTTGTCGGTCGCAACCCGACCCCTATGCGCACAACCGAACTATGGGCAGCGCCAACAGTGCAGTCGGCTGAACACGGCGTGCTTGCTTGACTTCGGAAACGAGAGCGGTCCGGAGCTGCACATAGTTTCCTATGTGCCCGCAATTCGAATTTTCACTTCGGTCACGCGTCGCGCCGCCCGACACGCCGGCTTCACGGCAGCCTGCCACGTTGATGCGCTGGCAATGGTCGCCCGGAAGCATTTCTTGTGTTCGATGAGCCAACAAAACTATGCATAGGCCAGTCGCCTCGTTAGGCGCCCCAGACCTCGATTCCGCGGGATAACTGGACATAGTGGCGATGTGCACATAGGGGTCGCTATGTAGACCTCTACATAACGACCCTGAGCAGACGGTCGCGCCCTGCGAAAGCGGACTCTCAACGTCTGAATTCACCGGTCTGCGCGGCTTTTTGCGCAGGTCCGGTGGAATGACTACAAAGGGACTTCCCACTTCCGCCCGCGGCATTGGCCGCACGGCATCGAAGTGCCAAGATTGAATTGCTGAAGTTCAATCTGAGATCGCGAAAGGGGAAGTCCAAATGAATACTACGACGGTCGGCGTGGATCTGGCAAAGAACGTGTTCGTGGCCTGCATGGCCGACGGCACCGGGCGGGTGCTCGAGACGCGCGAGCTCAACCGCGCCGGGTTTCTCGCGTGGTTGTCGACGCTGCCGCGAGGCACGCTCGTCGGCATGGAAGCCTGCGGCGGCGCGCATTGCTGGGGACGGACGATGCAGTCGCTGGGGCTGGAACCGCGGCTGATGGCAGCGGAGTTCGTGCGCCCGTACCGCAAGCGCCAGGCGGTGAAGAACGACCGGGCGGATGCGGCCGCGGTCGTCGCCGCCTTGCTCGCGCCGGGAATGCGCTTCATCCCGGTGAAGACTGAGGCGCAGCAACAGCGGCTCGCCTGGCACAGCTTGAGGCTCGGATGGATCGAGGAGCGCACCGCGCTCTTGAACCGCATCCGGGGCCTGCTCGCCGAATTCGGGATGGTGGTCGACACCGGCGCGATTCGGCTGCGGCGTAAGCTTGCCGAGCACGAATTCGACACCGCGCAGCCCGCGCCGATCCGCCACCTGATTCAAAGCGTGCGCGACCAGCTCGACGCCCTCGATCTGCGGATCGCCGAATGCGACCGGCAGATTGCCGCTCAACAAGCGGATGACGCCGCCGCCCGGCGGGTACGCGAGCTGCCCGGCGTCGGCGTGCTCACTGCTGATGCAGTGGTCGCCAGCGTTGGCGACGCCACCATGTTCCACAACGGTCGCCAGTTCGCCGCGTGGCTCGGCCTCACGCCGAGCCAGCATTCCAGTGGCGGCAAACCCAAACTCGGTCGCATTACCCGACGCGGCGACGATTACCTGCGAACGCTGCTCGTACAAGGGGCTCGCAGCGTGCTCGCCGCCGCCCTGCGCAAGGCTCGCAATACACCCGAAGCGCTCACCCGGCTGCAGCAATGGATCGTGACACTCAACGGGCGCGTCGGTTACCACAAAACCCTGGTAGCGATCGCCAACAAGCACGCCCGCCAGGTGTGGGCGGTGCTCGCCAAGGGCGAAGCCTACAACCCCGAGGCATGGCGTCAGGGGCACGACTCGGTCGCGGAACCGGCGCGCTGAGACCACCGCATCACCCGAAGGTGTTCGCATGACTGCACGCACGCGATAGACAAACAGGTCAGACCGACCGGCTGAGAGCCTGGCTAACCTGATGGCCGACCAACAGGGTGTCGCGGCTGATCCCCGTGCCCCGGCCGAGCCGACGAACGATCGAGGCCAGCCGGTGCGGTTAATCGCATGGCCCCGGCGCGGTTCGCGCCGAACGGTGCGGTTAATCGCATGGCCCCGGCGCGGTTCGCGCCGAACAAGGCCGATTAGGGAAAGGCAGTCTGCTCTGTCTTTGTCCATGGCGATGTTGGCAGTCGAAAACCAGTCACGTGTGTGCGTGATCGCGGAGGTCTGAAATTGAGTACGTGATCGAGGTCATGATCGGCCTGCGGCCGGTCTGCAAGGAAGTGGAGTTGACGGGAAGTCCCTTAGGGATTGTTAGGCCAATTTGAGCTACTCGATTACCTGGGAAAACCGAGAGTTTTTTCTGGGCATCAAAGTCTCGTGAAGCGTAAGCATTTCATGAAATATGTCCCCAAGCACTGCTACGTGATGTGCACCAGAAGCCTCATTTCCGCTCTCTGCGGCGATTCGGGCCTCCTCCATTGCCTTAAGATAGCCGTCAGATAAATTGACGGCGAAGGATAGGAAATAGTCGGACTCCAACTTAGAGCATGACCAATCTTTCCACTTTGCATTCAGCTTCCGCAGCTGCTCGACTGAAACCAATTCTTTGACTTCACCAGTAGGCTGTTTAATCCAGCTCACAGTGTCGTCGTTGGGGGGCAGCTGTGTGCCGATCAGTGTTGCTTGCCTCCACATCTCTGTATAAATAACCGCAAAGCTGACTGATGACTCATACTTTTCTGGGTTATCCAAGTTATTGAGTTCAGCGATCAAGATGGAAACAAATGCCCTGGACAGCTCATCAAGATATGAACCTTCGCGGGGCACCTTAACAGGTGCCCCTTGTACACAAGAGGCGCCCTTCAAATACGCCATCAGATTCTTGTTGACGTGGTCTCGACTATCTCGAATTGCGTTCCAATCCAAAGGAGCTACAAGCCCGCCCTTTGCTCTACACAGAGTTGCTGATCGACCCATTTTCATCTCCTCATGTGACGCTTTGCAAAATAGCCTCCTTCCGCGTCGAAGAACGAAGGCCTAACGTATGGTCGACACCACGCGTCGTGCGAAAGGTGTTATTGGACATGTCGCATAAACTTGGCAACCGCATGGATGCCTTTACGGTGCAACGTTCAATGCGTAGCGCTCACCGGGCGGTTGTGCAATAACGTGAAAGCCCGCTATCTCTGAACTGGGCGACAGTCCGCGCGGCATCTTCTACCATGTCCGCGTGTGGACAAATCCGCACTGGCTATCTTGAAGCATATTTCGAGCGCGCGTTGCAAATGACTGTTTTTTTGTCGTTTCATACATGCAGCGTGGCTAATATGTAAAGTTCAGCGACATCGATGGCGTGTCACTTATCCGGGTTGTTCACCTACGGCTTCCTCAGTTCTCCGACGTTCAATCAACCTCTTATCGCGGGTGGGCTCGCAACCTTCCCAAGCAGAACTTTCGCTGAAGGGATGCTGGGGTTCAAGGATGGATAAGTGACGGCTTTTGGGGTGATCGGGTGAATGACCGGTCGTGGCCGGGTGTGTGAGATCACGAACGGCTGCTTCCTGGCAGCGAAACTCACGAAAGGCCCCCTTGCCTGAGCGGCGGCTTCCGGGAAGTCTGTATGCCCGCTTCGGGTCGGGTCCGGCTATAGCGTGAAGTGACAAGCAGTCATTGGCCGCCACAAGCAGGCGAGCGACGGGTGACCGACGCATTGCCGCCCGACGCCGGCATCGGGCCCAAGGTCAGCATTGGCCGATTATGCAAAGTGCCCGATTATGGAAAGTGATGGGTCGGAACGCGTCCCGAACGCGGATTGGCAGCGGCAGGTAAGGATTCCGACCTTCACATAATCACAGAGACTTCAGGAAGCCGATGAGCGAGTCGGGTGCCCGGTAGCGCTGAATCGTGGTCGCCGGTTCGTGAAGCCTCGCCAAGGCACGCTCCTTCATGGTCAGGTCGGCCTCGACGTAGTGATGGGTGGTTGCAGGGCTCTCGTGTCCGAGCCAGAGTGCGATCACGCTGATGTCGATGCCGGCCTGCAACAGGTGCATTGCTGTCGTATGCCGGATGGTGTGAGGCGAGACGCGCCGCTTCGCCAAGTCAGGGAATGCATCGGTTGCCGACTGCACCGCCAACGCCAGTCTCAAGGTGACATTGGTTCGCGTCATGGTTTGGCCGTTTCGGTTTGGCAGCAAGGGTGACGCCGCGTCGAACTGCGGATTCAAGCGCATCCAGGCGCGGATTGCCTTGACCGTCGAGCGCCACAGCGGAACGCTGCGTTGCTTGCGGCCTTTGCCAAGCAGATGAACGCAGGCAGCGCCGGCGTCGAGCACGACATCGCCGACCTTGACCGCGGTGATCTCGGAAACGCGAGCGCCGATGTTGTACAGCATCAGGAACAGCAGATGATCCCGATGGCCAATCCAAGTTCCGTCTGGCGTGCCGATCACAGCGAGCATCTCATCGCGAGTCAGGTAGCCGAACATTGGTCGCTCGAAGCGCTTCACCGGAACCCCGAGCGCGCGCTCGATCACCTGCAGCGACGACACGACACGGTGGGCGGCAAAACTCAGGAATGACCGCAGTGCTGCCAAACGGGCATTGCGGCTACGCACGGAATTGTGTCGTTGGCATTCGAGATGGTCGAGGAAGGCCATGATCAGATCCGGCGTGATGTCGGCCAGTGCCATCGCGGTCGGAGCCTTGCCGAGACGAGACTCGGCAAATCCGAGGAACAGCAGGAAAGCATCGCGGTAAGCGGCGATCGTTTGCGGGCTCAAGGCCCGGTGCTGCGTCAGATGCTCGGCGAAGTAAGCTTGTACGAGCGCGGCAAATGACGGCGGCGGTTTCGGTGGCTTGACCTTACTCATCGCCGTCTCCCGCGAGATCGGCGAAGCGCTCGAACTTGCCGCCGGCCAGCGTCATCAACTCGGGAACGGCCGTCAGATACCAGTACGTGTGTAAGCGGTAACTGACCGGCGTTATTCCAGGGCACGTGATCGACGTGGACAATTGCCTCCAGGGTCAACAATGGAGGGATCGTTCATGGCAGGGGTGCTCAAGCGCAAATGGCGCCGGCGCAGCCGA